>JAUXWQ010000035.1 GCA_030680235.1 Coxiellaceae bacterium | reverse complement strand
AGCCAGTCCAATTCCATCTTCAATCGACCGATTTCGGAATACAGTCGTTCCGAACTCGCTGACGGATCAATAGGCTTCACACCACGCTTGGTCTCAAATAGGCTCGATGCCTGCTCTTGCAGCTCCTTCTTCCATAAACCTAAAAACCTCAGTTGAATGGAGTTTAAAGTGCACTGATTTTTATTTTTGGCAAGGCACAATGAGGCGTAATAACGTGTTATTACAACGAACTGTAACGCAGCAAAAATTAAAAAGCGGCGTGCTATAAACACCATAGTTTGACTCACCATTTGGGTGAGCCGGCATTTGTTCGAATTGTCTCATGTATTCATATCGTTAGTCATCGCGGATAACGGTCAACTGAGGTTTTTAGGATTAAGGGCACCTCTAAAAATCCAGAGTTCTAAACAAGACCAGGCGCGAATAAAAAATATTGACGCAGCATATGATGGATAGGTAAGGAAATATTTTTTATGAGCAACGAAGTATTATTGTGACGAAACGGGTTAAGCAGGCAAGCCGCAAAGCGGCTGCTCGCAAATATGGATTTTTAGAGATACCCTAAAGATGAAGGGAAGAAGGAAAATGTAAGGCCCGCCCCCTATTCCCCTTGGAAATTCTAGCGGGATGTTCTGACCCCTTTGTTTTTTAAAGCAGCTTAACCAGAGCAGCAATAATGCCAATAGAAAACGCCATCAGGCCGCCTAGTTTAATGACCAAGCGCTGTTCCATGTCATGCATATCGCGGCGAAGCAACTCCACCTCGTGCCTTAAGTCTTCTTTGCTGGCCAAATCCTTAAGATTAATTTCCAACACCTCAGAAAGCGCCATTGCCTCGGCTTCCGCTTGTGCGGGTGGAACACCAGCCTCTTTCAGGGTATTGGCGAATTTCAATGTATCAAACGTAATCGTCGCCATTTCATTCTTCCTGACTTGCAAAAACATAACCAAAGTATATCACAACAAAAAGTCCCAACCCATGGTCTTAAAGTAAATGGGTCTGACCCCTATTTTTTGAATGTTTTATGAACCGGCGAAAAACAATAGACTCCCATCAATTTTATTTTTTCTAGGAGCCTGTCGGACTTTGGTCGTCGATAGCGAAAATCGACCCCGCCGAGGTCGTTTTTTGCCGATTTCGCCGCCGCATGGTTGTTCCATGGGGCAAGAAATCGGCAAAAAAGGAGCCGGCGCGGTCGATTTGCAGCCGACG
>JAUXWQ010000033.1 GCA_030680235.1 Coxiellaceae bacterium | reverse complement strand
TAATTTTTAGATTTTAGGCGAGGTTGGATGGTAATTTGTTGAGAAAAGCGCAGTGGTCATGAAGTCCATGAGCATTTTCGAAACAAATTACCATTCAAGATCGCCAAAAGATGAAAATTTTTTGTTCACGGGGAATTGCTGACTAATTTTTGATTTCACTGCAGATTTAATGCAAGCGCGAGCGCAGCTCGTGCTAGCATCCGAAATCTGCTTAATCCAATAATACCTTGTTTTGAGAGCATTTATGACAAATCTTATTCAAATTTCAGCAACCATTTCACCAGAGCATATTGATTTATTGTCTGAATTATTTTTTGCTTTAGATGCTGAAACAGTCACCTTAACTGATGCAAAAGATGAGCCCTTATTTCAATTGTCGCCAGAAGATCAGCCGCATTGGCAGCAAACAACGGTACATGGCTTATTTGCTTTGGATGAAGCTTCTTTCGCGCAACGTATTGTTACTACTATTAAAGAAAATAATTCAGAATTTGTAGAGACAAAATTTATAATTCAAGAAGTGGAAAATAAAAACTGGGTTGAGGAAACACAAAAACAATTTCATGCGCAAGCATTCGGGCCATTATGGGTTTGTCCGCAATGGGAAAAAGAAGTCTTTTTGAAAAATCATCCAAATGAAAAAGTCATTTTTATTGAGCCGGGCTTGGCTTTCGGAACAGGCACGCATCCGACAACGCAATTGTGTTTAACTTGGCTTGCAACGCATGATTTAAAAAATAAAACGGTTGTCGATTATGGGTGTGGTTCGGGCATTCTGGCACTAGCAGCTTGTGCAGAGGACGCGGCCTTGGTCTATGCAACCGATCATGATCAACAAGCATTAGAATCAACCTTGAATAATGCAGAATATAATGTATTTCCACATGCCATATTACATACCCGAAAAACAAATGATATGTCAGATGTGAAAGCCGATATTGTTGTTGCAAATATTTTAGCAAATACATTAATTACCTTGGCACCCACATTAATAGACCTATTGGCACCGAATGGGAAGCTTATTTTGTCGGGTGTTTTATCGCAAGATGTTGATCGTGTGGTAGCAAGCTATTCTGATCACTTTTCATTGACTGATGTGCAGCATCAGGAAGAGTGGACTTTGATTGCGCTTTCCAATTAATATAAAAATAAGCCTCTTAATTCAGCGCTGAGGACAGAACCCTATGCCTGAGAAAAAGACCGTGCATTTTTTACCGGTAATTGAGCCATTGCCGCACCGTAACATGGTAATACCGCAGCCCCCTAAGAAGCACGAAAAGCCCCCAGGGTTTTTTGGGCTGTCGCGTTACCATCTTCGATCGAAAGCAGAACAAGAAGTGTTAAACCATAAAGCAGAAATCGCTGCATTAAATGGGCATCGTTATGAGGCTGAGCGATACCGCCGAAAAGGGGCTTCGTTATATGCTTTTGCGCGTGAAGTGGGTATTTCTGGCGATGTTGCTTATGCGGAATTTTTGGTACAAAGCAACCCTCAAGAAAAAAACTTAGTGGATGAATTGGCGCTTGGTTTCTATGCGGGGTTTCATCTGGAGCAATATCATTTTTTTTGCAGGAAATACCAGTCAAGCTTTTTATTGTTAGCAGAACAAGGATTGGAAAATAAATTTCTACGAAAAAAAAGCGCAATCTGTGATGTGCTGAAGGTGCGCTTAGAGTCAGCACGTTCATCACTGTTTAGAAAGTTATATGATGATAAAAAAAATCTAAAAAAAAACTTGGTAAGTTCGTCTGAGGAAAGTTTTACATTATCATCCTAATTCGTCTAATAAATCTCCCCAGCTGCTGCGCAACCGACCCCTTTTTTCAACGGGGGTGGCAGCGTTGTTCAAGTTTGTCATCAAATGAAAAAACGATCCATTACTGAAGCTATTTTGAAAATAAGCGAAGGGAAACCCCCTTTGAAAAAGGGGGTCGATTGCGCAGCAAGCGGGGGGATTTTTTAAAACAAGGCAATTACAATAGGCTATATAAATCTTTTGGATTTTTTAAATCTGGAATTAAATCCATTGATGCACCAATATTGTTTTTATTGGCTAAGTGATAGATTAATTTTAATGTGGCAAAATCTTCAATCGCAAAGCCAACAGAGTCAAATAGCGTAATTTCAGAATCAGAAGTGCGCCCTGATTTTTTACCTGTAATAATTTCCCATAATTCTGCATGAACAGGTTGATCAGATTGTTGAATTTCTCCTTCAATCTTAGATTGTGGAAAATACTCTACGACAATTTTTGCGCGCGATAGAATATTTTTATCTAATTCTGTTTTTCCAGGGCAATCGCCGCCAATACCATTAATATGCAAACCATCTTTAATCCAATCATTAAATAAAATTTTTGTTTGTGCTTTTGCAGCAGTGGCAGTGGTAATAATAGCTACATTTTCCAAAACTGATTCCGCATTTTCACAGGGTATTAATGTAAAAGATTCATTTTTTAAATTGTATGCGAATTTTTCCATTGCCTGTGGATCAATATCAAAATATTTGACGCTATCCACATTGAATAAGGCATGTTGCGCGAGCACTTGAAATTCTGCTTGTGCCCCTGTGCCAATAATCCCGATATTTTTAACTTGTTTTCGCGCTAAATATTTTGCTGCCAATGCTGAGGTTGCGGCAGTACGAAATGCCGTTAATAAAGTCATTTCAGAAATCATTAATGGGTAGCCGGTGCGTGCATCTGCAAGGAGTCCAATCGCAACCACATTTAATTTATTTTGCTTTGGATTGTTGGGGTGACCGTTCACATATTTAAATGAATACAGGTCAGTATTGGTGGTGGGCATCAATTCAATGACACCATCATGTGCATGTGAAGCATGACGTGCGGACTTTTGGAATTTTTCCCAGTGTGAAAACTCAGTTTTCAGTGCAGAAATTAATTGCAGGAAAAAATCTTTCATGCCAACTTTCCGAGTGATTTTTTTGATATCTTCTAATGTTATTACGGGAATCATATCGCCACCATTTTTTAATAAGAAAGGAAATTATAAGCGTATTTATTGTCTAAAGCTTCTTTATTTAAGATTTTTTTAAGGTATCTGAAACAAAGCGTTAATAAAAATAGCTTATGATGCAGTCATAATTTATGGTTTGCGAGGTGCCAGATGACACAACCTGTTGATTTTAATGCAATGAAAAATGCGGCTCAAATTGGAATAGAAAAAAAACAACTTCTTTCAAATTGGAAGAAGGTTTCCTTATTGTTGTGTTCGGATTCATTAGTTTTGTATTATGTGGGATTGATTTTTATTCGAGGAGCGTCTGAAATTCTAAAGGATGATAAAATATCACTTAAAGCTTTTAATGCTAAAGTTGCTTTGGTAGAAAGCTCACCGATTCATCTTTTTGACAAAGAATATTACTTTAATTTAAAACGCGCAATTTTAGCGAGCATCATACATTTTTATGTGGCAGCAGTAGATAAAGCACCAAGAGCACGCTCTCTTGATGAAATGATTGAGGAATGTCGTAGAATTTGTGACTCCCTTAATAAAACTGTGGCTGGAGAAGAAATTAAACTAGAAGAAACACATTTTTTTCTTGCAGTAGCACTGTCTAAAAAAGCAATTCAACAGTTTGAAGAAAAAACCAATCCTGCTAAGTGTGTTGATGAAACCTTAAAAAGAAAGTCGGGTATGTCTTTTAGATTGTTTAAAGAACGTGCTCGCACTTTATTAGTAAAGTTAGATGCTGCAACCACCTGTGTGTCCTCAAAAACAAAAGCTTTTATTGAGAAAATGAATGTTATTCTCAACGAAGCTGAAAATGATATGGTGAAAGCCGTAAAGGTATTTGCATTATTTCAAGAAGAAGGGTTAGTGCAGAATGGTTATTTGCTTAAGGCCTTAAGAAAGACGCATATTTTAGATGAAAATCAAAAACCGCACCTGCCATTATTTTTCTCTTCTGTTACAGTTAAAACAGAGAATACTAATAATGCTACATCAGTAGTTCCGCCGATTCTCTGATAAACCACGACTTTTTATAACAGCTTAGCCCAACAGTCATTGAGACGACCTCTGTGCAACGTGATATAAAAAACGCTCATATTTCTTGATGTGAGCATGAGCGTAGCGAGTGTATTTTTGTAGTGTTTGATGCGTATCGAGATATCCTGCGAAAATACACTCGCTACGCTCATGCTCACATCAAGAAATATGAGCGCATGTTTGTATTGCTTTGAATCAAGATCGCCAAAAGATGAAAGTTTTTTGTTCATGGGGACTTGCTGGTGCTACATCATCTCCGGTGCTGACACTCCGAGAATAGTAAGTCCGTTGAAAATGACTTGTTGTGCGGCTTTAATTAAACAAAGTCGCGCATCGCGCAAGGCTGCCTCTTCAATAATAAATTTATGGGCATTGTAATACGCATGAAAATGCGCAGCAAAAGTTTGTAAGTAATGCGCTACTTTATGGGGGGCATAACTTTTCGCAGCATCGGCAATTAATTCAGGATAACTTGCAATTGCTGTAATTAATGCTTTTTCTTCTGGAGTATTTAATAAATCCAAATGCGATAATCCGCTTGTTTCATCAAATCTGAGTTTTTTCTCTGCTAATTGACGCCATACGCTGCAAATACGGGCATGTGCATATTGAATGTAATACACAGGGTTTTCGTTGGATGTTGATTTTGCCAATTCCATATCAAAATCTAAATGTTGTTCCGCTTTGCGCATTACATAGAAAAAACGTGCAGCATCATTACCTACTTCATGACGTAATTCTCGTAACGTGACAAATTCACCAGCCCGTGTTGACATCGAAACACGCTCTTGACCGCGATAAAGAATTGCAAATTGCACGAGCAAGATGGTTAATTTGTCGGTGTCTTTCCCCATGCCTTTTAAAAAGGCTTTAATTCTCGGTAGATAGCCATGATGATCAGCACCAAACATGTCAATGATGTAATCATAGCCTTGGTCATATTTGTAGGTATGATAAGCAACGTCAGAGGCAAAATAAGTGGGGACGCCATTAGCGCGTACGAGTACCCGGTCTTTTTCATCGCCTAAATCCGTTGCACGAAACCAAAGCGCCCCTTCTTTTTCATACGTAAAATGGTGTTTCTTTAATGCTTCAATCCCTTTTTCTAAAAACCCGTTTTTATATAAGGTGCTTTCAGGAAACCATTCATCATAAACTACGCCAAATTCTTTTAGGTCATCACAAATATCAGCGGTCACATCATCAACACCCAATTGACGAATAATTTCGTAGTTATCTGCACCTAAAGCTTTGGATAAATTAACGGTGAGTTGATCAATAAAGTCATCTTTTGTATCAACAGTGTCTGCAATGGATGGTAGTATTTTTTCAAAGGGTAAAACGAATTTATCGCCATGATTTTTTTGTAATACTTTGGCGATATCAATGACATAAGTACCGCGATAGAAATTTAAAGGCAGTGTGATTTTTTCGCCATGCAATTCAATATAGCGCAGCCAAATACTGGTGCCTAAAATACGCATTTGACGGCCAGCATCATTCAAATAGTATTCGCGATGCACGTCATAACCGGTGGTCATTAATAAATTTGAAACGCAGGCGCCATAAGCAGCGCTACGGCCATGACCGACATGTAATGGGCCGGTTGGATTGGCAGAGACGTATTCGATGTGAATTTTTTTATGAGCGCCTTGTTGCGATGCGCCATATTTTTCTTTTAGTGAAAGGACATTTTTAATTGAATCATGTTCTGAATTGGCATTTAAGAAGAAATTGATAAAGCCAGGGCCTGCGATTTCAACGTTGATAATGACCGGTGATTTGGGTAGCGCATCAATGATCTTTTGTGCCAATTCGCGTGGATTTTGCCCCATTTTTTTTGCGAGCATCATCGCGATATTGGTTGCAAAGTCGCCGTGGCTTTCATCTTTCGTTCGCGTTAATTGGATATCAATCGATTCAGTGGTAACGGACGAAACGGCTTGTTTGATGAGTGAAATTAATGTTTCTTTCATTGTTTGGCAACCTGCAAATAGTCTTATTCTACGCGGGTATCGAAGCGATTCAAGTCTTTAGCTAAGCGTCTTTTTGCAGGATATGGAAATGTTTTTGTGCTTATTGCATAAAGAAGTCTATTGTTACCTATAACTTTTTGGGTGCAGCGGCGCTTGGATGCGAGCCGCGCGTGTAACGAGCGGATTTGCAGAATCTTTCTGATGTGCTCCCGATGCCGTAGACACTCGCTACGCTTATGTTGCTCGCATCAAGAAACGAGAGCGTTAAAGTCAATGGCAGTACTGAAGGGAAGGGTGCGTTGCTGGTAGGTTTTCGCCTAACGAAGTGATGGAACGGCATGGGCTTGGGTTACTTCATTTTCTCTACCAGGAAATGCTTTTTTTAGTTCTTCTATAGTAATTGCTTTATTGAGTTCATCTTTGAAGGCAGATTTTTTGGTTTTGTATTTATCTGAGTCGAAGGCTTCAGTTATAGCGGTGCGCATTTTTTCGTGCTTGATATCAGTGGAATCAGCTGATTTTAGTATTTGTTTTAGGGTAGATTGTAATGTTCCTGATTCTTTAGATTGAAAAATTCCCATCAAGCCACTGGTTGTTTGGCCATATTTTTTTAAAGCAGCGGCAACTTTTGTTAACTCAGCGTTTTTTATAGCTTGTTCAGCTTCAGTTACTGTGGCTTGTAACTGGCTTGTGTTTTCAGGGTTTGAAACGAGGCTGACTTTTTGAGCAGTTAGGCCATTGCTTAATTGAGTTTCTTTTGGGAGTGTTTTACTTGCTCGTGCCTGAAGTACTGTTATTTGCCGGTAAAGTGCACAAGTTTCTTCAGGGATATTTTTTGTTACTGCATCGGGTTCTAGTGCTACTAATTTCTCGTTTAGTGTTGTTTTAAAGCGTTCGCGAGCGTTTGAATCGGGTAGCGCTATGAATTTTTCCGTATAGAACTGAATAACATCCTTTGTTTGATGAGGATTAATGATGGCTTCAATGGCTTGTTGATCAGATTCTTTTAATTTCCTCCTGTGTTGATGGAACACTTTGACAGCATCTTCTATACGACTCGCTTTTGTTGCAATGTCGTCTCCAGCTATTTCTTGAATTTTTCTATTTACTAAATGTTGAACTAAAGGCTTCGCAAGTGTAGGTGAAAAACCGGCAGTTAATTTTTCTTCAGCATGCTTATCGATGTCTGCAATATGGAATTTCTCATAGCCCGTATAAACTGACTGTGAAAACGCACTCAGCAGTACTGCCAGTGCATCAGCATTGTTTTTTTCTATCGCTTTGTCTAATAAGGCTTTTGCAGCGTCGCTGTCAATGTAGGGTCGATCTGCAGCACTTTCGTGGCGCTGCATTTTTCCGGGGTAGTAGCCAGGATCCCAGGTGGGGACTTCTTCATCGATCATTTCACTTACTGTGTGTTTACTATCCAGTGCTCCAGCTAATGCAACGAGGCCATTGTTTTCTATCGCAACACTTGCTTTTGCTATTGTCTTGCCCATTTCGGTAGTAAAAGCTTTCTTCGTTGCTTCCATTTGTTCCTGGGCTTGCTGATCTCTTTCAGAAATGGTATTTCCTATGCGAATATCATCTTCAGGCATAGCGACCTCGCTGGCTTAATCCCTCGCTCATACCACAAGTATAGTCGTTAAGCAGTAAAAAGCCTCAGCAATTCGGTGAACAAAAAATTTTCATCTTTTGGCGATCTTGAACGGTAATTTGTTTCGAAAATGCTCATGGACTTTGTGTACACTGCGCTTTTCTCAAAAAATTACCGTTCAACCTCGCCTAAAATCTGAAAATTAGCGGTTTTT
>JAUXWQ010000032.1 GCA_030680235.1 Coxiellaceae bacterium | reverse complement strand
TAATTTTTAGATTTTAGGCGAGGTTGGATGGTAATTTGTTGAGAAAAGCGCAGTGGTCATGAAGTCCATGAGCATTTTCGAAACAAATTACCATTCAAGATCGCCAAAAGATGAAAATTTTTTGTTCACGGGGAATTGCTGCTAAGGCAATGATAATCTCTTTATAAATAGCTGTAACAGTACATTACATACATTTTTATAATTTGTTGCAAATTTTGCGCTTTTTTGAGAGCCCCGGTTTATTTTAAGGAGCCCCTTGTATAATTTATTCTTTTTAAATTAGGTTGAATGCATGTTTGATAAAAAATCACTACAGGATAATGCGCCCCGGATAGTGGCTTTTTTTGTTATTTGTGCAGCGCTTGGATTTGATTTCAGATCAATTGCTGCAAATGAAAGTCAAAGATCACATCAAAATTTTGATATTGCCAGTGCAATAACGCCCGTTGCAGGTATTTTAAATGTAGCGGGTCGTATTATGGATCATTGGGATAATCCTACAAAACGCAATAATCTTAAAATGGCTATCCCTGTGCTTCCATTGCTTGTTATACAAACATGTTTTTCAAGTTTGAGTGCGGCGCATGAATTTGATCAGTCTATTGCTTTGCCAAGTTTAATAGGCTCATTCTGTCTATTGTGTATTACGGGCTTAAATTGGGAATCTGTTGCTGATACGGATGAAAGCCCGTGTGTTTCTCGCATCAAGAAAAATGCAGGTCGTATTGCTGGCGTTGCTTGTTCACTCGTCAGTGGTGCTACTGCTTCGGCCTCGATTGCCTTTGACTCCAAAACGCTTTTTTTTGCAGCATCAACAGCGGCTTCATTAGGGGGTGCTGGTGAGTCTTTCAGTCGTGTTTTGGATATTACTTATTTTGAAAGAGAAAAAACCACCTTGGTTAATAAGATAGCGGCGGCCTTTTTCTTTGCTTTGGTTGTAGTGAGTTTCGTTTTGAGCGGCCTTGCAACCGCAAAGGTGTGTGACTTCCCAATTGATTTGGTAGCTGCTTTGTCTCGCATACATATGTTATTTTACATGGTTGCACAGTATAAATCCTCAGAGCTACATGAATCAGCGCCGCTATTGCCTATAGCCGTCCATAGCGAAGAAGATTCAACAATTACATTAACCATGAATTGATTTTCATGTCTTGTTCGTTTTTGTTATGATCGGGTTAATTGATGGCTGAAATGTAAGTTTGAACATACAGGATTTGAAAGCGTTATGTCTGATAGGAAGTTGTTTGGTACGGATGGTATTCGTGGAAAAGTCGGTGGATTAGTTATTAACCCAGATATGATGTTGAAACTTGGTTATGCTTTTGGTTTAACCTTGCATGAACAGTCTGTTGTTAAGCCTTGTGTGTTGATGGGTCGTGATACGCGTATTTCAGGCGAGTTATTAGAGGCTTCTTTACAGGCAGGATTATTAGCAGCCGGTGTTGATGTTGTGTTGTTGGGTATATTGCCAACGCCAGCGATTGCGCATTTTACGAAAGTTTTCGATGCAACGGCTGGTATTGTCATTAGTGCCTCTCATAATCCTTATCAAGATAATGGGGTTAAAATTATCGCAAAAAATGGATTAAAGCTCTCTGATCAGCATGAAAAAAATATTGAAGAAAAAATGCAGAGTATTACTTCTATTGCTCAGCATGATGTTCTGGGTACAGTCACTACTATTAGCGATGCAGAAGATCAATATGTCGAGCATTGTGTGCGTTTATTTGAAGATCTTTCTTTGGCCAATTTTCAGTGTGTTGTGGATTGCGCAAATGGCGCAACATTTCATATTGCTGAAAAAATATTCGCTGCATTGAATGCGAAAATGACGGTTATTCATGCCAATCCCGATGGATTTAATATTAATGAAAAATGTGGTGCAACACATTTACAAAGTTTAAAAGAACATGTTTTAGCATCAAAAGCAGAGTTTGGCATTGCTTTCGATGGCGATGGCGATCGCTTGATGATGGTAGATCATTTGGGTGAAGTCGTCGATGGTGATGAAATCTTATGTATGCTGGCAATGGATGAAACCAAAAAATACGATGCGGTTGTTGGTACATTAATGAGTAATTTAGGATTGGAACAAGCCATAAAATCTCATGGTATGGAGTTTGTTCGAGTTGCGGTCGGTGATCGTTATGTGCTTGAAAAATTACTTGAAAAAAATTGGGTATTGGGCGGTGAAGGCTCCGGGCATATTGTGAATTTAGCGTATGCAAAAACAGGTGATGGTGTATTAACGGCACTGCAAGTGTTAAAAATCATGCAGCATCAAAAAAAATCCTTACATGAATTGAAGCAAGTCATGCATAAACGCCCACAAATTTTGATTAATGTGCCTGTCAATGATGTGAGTGAGTTTGCGTCAATGACCTCTTTGTTTGAGGCAGCGGATCTGTATCAAAAACAATTGGGTGATAATGGTCGTATTTTGTTGCGTCCTTCTGGCACAGAGTCTTGTATTCGTGTGATGGTAGAAGCGAATGATGAAGGTGAGACGCGTGCGATAGCAGAGGCGTTGGCGGAGATTGTGCGCTTGCATTAGTGCGTTCCATCAGAAGCACTTACTTCGCTACGCTGCGTGCTTCTGCAAGACTTACGCTAATTTGGCACATGCGCCGTGGTCACATGCTTCGCTGCGGAATCGCAATGTATCGGTTGATCATCGAAAAAAATATCTGCTTGAAAGGCTTTTAAAAATTCACCTTTAGACAATCCACCCAAAAATAAGGCTTCATCAATACGAATACCCCATGCGCGCAAGGTGCGAATCACGCGTTCATGCGTGGGGGCTTGTCGTGCAGTGACAAGCGCAGTACGAATGGGGCAGTTATCTATAGGAAATTGTTGTTGTAAATGCAGCAGCGCTTTTAAAAAACCTTTAAAGGGTCCGCCAAGCATGGGTTCTTTAGCATCATCGACTTCGTGTTTGGTAAAAGCATCAATGCCTTCATTTTGATAAATTTTTTCTGATTCATTTGAAAATAAAACAGCATCGCCATCAAAGGCAATCCGTAATTCGTGTTCGTCAGTTTGTTGAATGGTGGAAGGTAAAATGGTTGCGGCTGCACATCCAGCGCATAAGGCATTTTTAACATCATCGGCATTCGCAGATAAAAATAAATGTGAGTGAAAAGCTTGGGCGTAATTGTAGGGGCTTTCGCCACCCGTGAAAGCGGCGCGTGTGATGTTTAAGTTATAGTGGGCAATACTATTAAAAATTCGCAAGCCTGTATCGGCGCTATTGCGTGATAATAAAATAACTTCAACAAAATCACCGGTTTCATTCAGCGCTAATAATTTTTTGACCAGTGTAAAAGCAACGCCAGGTTTTAATATTTCATTTTCATGCAAAATTTGATACGCAGCATATTTTTCAACGCCTTCTGTTTCGTAAATGGTATTGCTCTCATCTAAATCAAATAGCGCACGAGAGGAAATGGCAATGACCAATTTATGTGAAATATCGATTGGCATAAGGATTCGTCTCTTGTCGTATTTTTGAATGAAATGCGTATAATCTCTCGAGGGACATTTTACTACAAAGGAGAGTTTTGTGCGTCGTTTTATTCAATGTGTTTCCACGGTGGCATTATTGGCATCGGCATCCCACAGTTTTGCCAATGGTTTTGATTATACGAAGGAAGACTTGGCAGATTATTCGCCAGAAAATATCACAAAACCAGCTGATAGCGACAATCCTTTTGCACGTAATGGTAAGGCTGTTTATTTTTTCACAGGTTATATGTTTGCACATGCTTTTTGGTCGGGAGATACCAGAACGTTGACTACCGGTGGTGGTTCAGTTACCTACAAACCAAACCAATTGTTTGCGGATAACTACAACGCATTTGAAGTAGGTGTTGGTAAAGAGGTGTCGCGTTATATCGATTTCCAATTTGCGTATTTGCAATATTTAGAAAAAACAACGAGCACCACTATTGCAGGTAATCATTTCTCAACTCAAGTAAAAATGAATGGGGGTTTAGGGGATATTGCCTTTATTTTTAACCCAGATAGTCAATTTCAAGTGTCTGCTAAAATTGGCGTGGTGATTGCGCAATATGCGATTAGTGCTGCGGTTAATGGCAGCAGTTATTATCCTGCAGATGATAGTACGAAAATTGAGCCGGCACTAGGGATGGATTTTCTTTATAATATTATCCCCAGCACAGGTATTCGTACTGGCATCTTATATATTGCGGATGTTCAAAATTCGGCATCTTATGGCACTTTGCTTGGGACGATTGGCGTGAATTATACTTTGTGATTTTTTGAGGTTTTGTTGCAATAAGTTGCGATGCCTGATGCGAGCCGCGAGTGTAACGAGCGATAATTCGCATCATGGCAGGTAAGGGGCTGTCAAAAAATAACTTTTCTTTTTAAACATACAATATGACGTAATTTTGAAACGTTGCAATCTCACGCCATCTTGCCTGTTTAAAAAGAAAAGCTATTCTTTGACAGCCCCTAATGAAAACAGCAAAACTTTAAAAAAATGGATTACTGTATTGCTGTAAAAGACCTTAGGTAAAATAATCCCATGCAATCCATCCCTTACACATCGGAAAATACAAGCCCAATTTAATTACGTGATCCGCTGAAAATAATGCTGAATAGGTTTCTAGTTGTTCTTGATAAGTTGCTTTTTCTTTTTCTAAAAAAGCCTCCAGTGTTTCATCAATTAAAGGTTGCGATGTTTTGTAATCAATAATCCATCGCACATTATTTTCATCGATAAAACAGCGGTCAATAATTTTCTTTTCAAGTTTATTTGTTAACACTGTTGTTAGCGCCCATTCTGAGTGCGCTTCCTTCGTTTGTGATAAAATCCATTGTCCACGTTCATCTGACAAAGTATTTTTAATAGCTGTTTCAACAGATAAAACTGCGCTTTCACTATGGGAAGGTAAAATACCAAGTGATAATAACCGTGCGCGCCATTTTTTGATGGGCAATGTATCAGGAGTCGTTTTATTATTTGAGAGTGCTTGTAAGGCCTCATGCACAACGGTACCAATAATACGCGCGTGAAAATCTTCGCTATCTATATTAATTTTTACAGTGGGTTTAAATTTACTGTTGTTGGGATGTGGCTCAATCATAGAAAGCCGTTGAAAAGGAGCAGTACATTTTTCTCTTGTTTCAATTCCTGTTGTATTTTTAGGGGTTACAGCAATACTTTTTTCATAAATCGGCCATAATTTTTCTAAAAAAGAGCCTTTCTTGGGAGGAATAATGCATGATTTCTCTTCATTCCAGACGAGTGTAAACGATAAATGCAAGCTTTTTTTGGCGCGTGTTGCAGCTACATAAAGCAGGCGAGACATTTCATACGTTTGTTTTTCACTTTCAATTTCTTTTAAGTAGTCGTAAATAGGATCTTTTTTTTCTTTAGCTGATGCGATAGGCGCAATTAACAAATCGTCACCCCCAAATAAAGAGGGTCTATCACAAAAGCGTAATAATTTACTTTTATCATGGGGGCTTTGTCGTTCTAATCCGGGTAAAAAGACATGATCAAACTCTAATCCTTTCGATTTATGAATTGTCATTAATTGAATCGTATTTTTTTCAGCCGACTTTGTATTGGCATATAGTTTTTCGCATCGATCAGACAGTGTTTTTATCGAAAGGGTATGTGCAGTATTTTCTAATTTATCTAATAAATCAAAATAGGCGCGGGGATGATCAATATTTTGAGAAGTAGCTTGACCATTTAATGCAAGCCATAGTCCTTCAATCCAAGATGATAGACGATGTTCTGATTGTGTTTCAAAAGCATTTTCTAAAAAATACTTTAATTGACTTATTCTAGTTTTAGCATCATTTGACAAATCAATAATGTTTTCATAATCAATAAGGGATTCCCAAATCGTATTTTTCTCTGAGTGTTGCGCAATGCGCTCTAAATCAGTGAGCAATAATCCAATGAAAGGTGCACGTAATAAAGCAATCCAGGCGATTCTATCTGCACGATGTAAGACTGCACGGGTGAGTGCTAATAAATCTTGAATGTCAGGTCGCGCAAATAAGGGCTCAATATCCACTGCTTGAAAAGCCAGGTTATTTTTATTCAGTAGCGCAATAATCGGCGTTAATTGTGCGCGTGCACGTACTAAAATCGCCATGGAATCATGGGGGCAATTTTTTTTAAGTGCCATGATTTGATCAACAATGACCTGTGCTTCATCTTCGGAAATAAGGGGATAAAGTGTGGCTGAAAAGTCGAGCGCTTGTCGTGCCGCAATGGCTTTTGTATAGGGCACGCGACCGGTAGCAATATCCGATAAGGCTGGAAATACTGTTTGAAAAGTATCATTAAACCAAGTGACCAAATTGCCTTGTGAGCGAAAATTCATAGTCAATGTGAGTGGTGTTAATGATACGGGGCCAATACCTTGTGCCTGTGCACGCAAGAATAAACCAACCTCTGCATTGCGAAATCGATAAATGGATTGCATGGGGTCACCCACTAAAAATAAAGTGCGACCATCACCGGGCAGCCACCCCGCAATCATTTTTTCAAGTAAGTGTAAATGTGTAATAGAGGTATCCTGAAATTCATCAATCAATAAATGATTAATTTGATAATCCAAATAAAGTGCTAAGTCAGTAGGTGATTCTTCATCACCTAAGGCTTTTAAGGCACTTAAATTCAATTCCGTAAAATCGATTTCTTTTTTCTCTTGAAAAATAACGTGTAGTTGGGCAGCAAGAACGGGTAATAACTGTGTGAGTGAGGTTAGTGTTTCCCATTGTGGTTTGGTGTATTTTTCAGGTGGGCAAATTAAAATATCGCATAAACTCTCATAAAATACAGGATGAAAAGTTAATTCAGTTAAGATAGATGACATTAATGATTTGTTGGGATCTTTAGGTCCAAATCCATTACGAATATCGACTATTTTTCGTTGCTGCCCCTCTTTTGTTAATAATAAATTTGTTAAGCCAAACCATTGTGGAAATTTGTCTAAAGCTGGTTTTTCTTCAAAGGTAAAATCAGCACAGGCTGCCAAGGGATTGCGTGGATCATTTTCTTTAAAATAATCACCAGCGTGACGCGCACATAAGACTAATAATTGTTTTATGTTTTCTGGCATAGCAGCAGCTGCCATTTGTAACTTTTCTAAAATAACGCGTTTTAAGCCATTTTCGAGCATTTCTTGAAGCGTCTGATGATTGGCATAGCAATATAAAATGGTAGGTAACCATTGATCACGTTCTGCTAATAATTCTGACAATAATTGTTCGAGGTGTTCAACACGATTGTCTAAATACAGCAATAATTGTTCTAGTGCTTTATTGTAAGGCGCTTCTGTGAATACTTCTGTTAAGGCGCGACGTGCTGCTAATTGATAGAGTGCGCTGCTATTGTCAGAAACCGCAAAACTGCCGCCAAATTGTGTTTGTAAAGGTGTTTGTCGACAGAGTAATGCTGATAACGCATCAATCGTTAAAATACGTAGGCGATTTGGATTTTGTAAAATTTCCCAATCGAGTTCAGCATCTTTCTCTAATACTTTTTTAGCAAGCGACCAAGTTTGGTGGCGATAATCATTTTGATCGGGTTCAAGTTGTGTTGCAAAATTGAGTGCTTGCATAATACGTACGCGCATTTCAGCGGCGGCTTTGCGCGTAAAGGTAATGGCAATAATTTCTTCAGGCGCTTTTTTTGCATGTGAGAGTAAATTTAAATAACGTTGTGTTAATAATTCTGTTTTTCCAGAACCCGCAGGTGCTTGCACAATAAAGGATTGTGTAATGTCGAGCGCTTGTTTGCGAATGTGCGCGTCTTGAATGGTGGGTAACATACTTATTCCTTAATTTACAATAAATCCCCCCGCCGCTTCACGCTGGGGGGATTTCTTACGTTAATTCTGTAAAGAGATCTACCCCATTTTCTAAATCAATGGCTTTATATCTACAAACTGATTGTAATTCACAGGTTTGGCATACTGTAGGCTTCATAGGATCAACCGTTGCAATACCATTACAAAAATCATTAGATAATTGTTCAAGTGATTTTTTCCAGCTATGTATTAATTCATCCCAGTCTTGAATGCCATTTGCATTTCTAGCACGATGAATAGGAATAAGATCTTTGTGTGCATATTTTTCATGGGCAACGCCTTTTAATGACGTTGTTTTGGGGGTAATTTCTGCAAAACAAATGCCTTGATATTTTTCTTCATTAAATGCCGCATATAAAGGCAGCTGTGCATTGTGCAAACGTTCTTGAAACCATCCCGAGGTGGTTTGTTCTTTTGTTTTATAATCAATTAATAATCGCGTGCCATCACTGAGCGCATCTACGCGATCTTGTCGAATGGTGATGGGTAAATTGCCGATGGTAATTTTGGCTTCAGATTCACATGCAAGCACTTTAAAAGCAGGACGTGTTTTTTCGTAGGCCAGCCATTCTTGAATTAGGTTAAGGAGTCTTTTTCTTTCAACGGCAACAAAATAATTATTTTTTAAGAGTGATAAATCATCGAAAGCCTGATCAATGCTCTCTTGAATTAATTTTTCAAGTGCTTCATCGCTTGTATTTAATAAAGTGGGTTGATCTTTTAATTGGGCCCACACATAAAATAGTAGCTGATGCACCAATGTGCCTTTGATATGTGCAGGAATACCGAGTGCAGGCGCATAAAGTGGTTGTGCATTTAAACGAATCGTTGCAAAAGCGCGAAAAGGACAGAGTGCTTGTAATTCTAAGATCTTGCTACCACCGCGTAAGTGAGTTGTTGTTGTGAGTGCTGAAGCATTTTGATCATTGATCGTTTCTAGTGGTTGAACGCACTTTATTTTTTCTGAAAAAGAAGTGGTCGTATTACTATCCAAAAAATCAATGATGGGTAGGTGTGCAATTAAGGCTGAAGCGGATCGATGTTGATCACCTTCTTGTGCAGGTGCACTAAAAATCACTGTTTTCGCGCACTTTTCTAAGCGTGTCGTTATGTGTTTGCAAAATGTTAATTCTCGTTTTGCAGTGGCATGAGGCATGTCAAATTGCTGTTGAATGCTATAGGGAATTAAAGGGTGAGGCTTTGTTGCGGCGGGCCAAGTCACGTCATCCATGCTCATGATCCAAGCGGCGTCAAAACTAATGCTACTGGCTTCTAATGCGCCCATGATTTGAATGGGTTCGTGATGGCTTTTGGCTTGAAAAATAGTCTCTCCACATAAATTTGATAATAAGGATATCGCTTTTGAAAAAGTGATGGATTGGAAAATAGTATCAAGCAGAGAAAATTCAGTGAGTAATTTTTTAAAGCGTTCTAATAGTTGAAATTCAAGACTTGATTGGGTGTGTGATGCAGGCCAATGAGCCAGTTTTAATAAGCTAATAAAAACGTGTGTCCATTCAGAGGGTAATAATTTTTCAGATTTTTTGTCCGTGTATTTTTCAAATAGCGCTTGCCATTGTGGAATAAAAGCCACTATTGATTTAAATGATACGGTCAAATTATTTTTTTTTCGTAATAGGGCATCTATCTTTGCACCCGTGTTTTTATCAAATTCTGTATTCCAGAGATAGCTCGATTGCAATAAAGGGGCAAGATCATCAATCACAATGGCTTTTTTTAGCCATTTTAATACGCTTAATGCCGTGTGTATCATTGGATGTTCTGATAATGCGGCACCTGCGGAAATATTAAAGGGCAGTAATGATGCATCATGGCCTGGCAAAATATGGGCTATGCAAAAAACTTCAGTAAAAATGTTCGCTACTTTGTTTCGGATGTTGCTTAAGTTTGGAATAACGCAGCCGATGCTTAGCAGAGGATTTTTTTCTAATTGTGTTTTTGCCCATAAGGCCATGGTGCGCAATTCGGTTTCAGTATCAGCCAAAATAATTTTTTCAGCTTTAATAGCGTGTTTGGGTTCCTGATAGTGTAGGGTAGCGCTCGATAGTAACTGTTGGAGCGCGGGGCTTAAGTCATCAAAGCCCATGAGATGTATTTTTGGAGGAAGCGCTATTTTTTTAGCATGTAAATGTGCAGGTAGTTGGGCTGTGATGATCCATTCATTGAGAGCCAGTTTTTTTTCAAACAGGGTGATCCATGTGATTAAACAGGCAACCTCGACTTGCTCATTAAAAGTACAAAGTGTTTCTAGCGGTACTTGCCATAAGGTAAGTCGTTCATAGGCTTCTTTCGCAAGGCGAGCCATTTCGCGGGGTTGAAGCAGTGTCTGGGTTTCTTTGGATTGTGTGACAATTTCTTCCCATACGCATTGCGTTTGAAAATCGGTGAGGAGTAATAAGCCTTCGTCATTGCTTTGATGAAAGAGAGCTTCAATCCAGCGGTTGAGAGGGATAGCTGATTGTGTTTCCCAACTTGTTTTGCCAAGTGCTTGTTGTTGTTTGTCGAAGGTAGTTTGCAAATGCAGTGCAAGACGACTGTTGGCGGTCAGAATAAGATCAGTTGCCTTGTAATCCACGGAAATATCCTTTTTATCTTTAAGTGAAGACATATTAAAAGAAGGTTGCCCACAGGTCCAATTTATCGTTAATCGGTCAAAATATTTTCAGTGGTAAAAATTAAAACAGATTTTTATTCTCATAACCCATTGATTTTTCAGAAATAAAAGATGAATAAAAACTAGACAAACTAATAGGACTTTCGATTCTACAGGGGGTTGGGATGTTTTTTGACAAAATACCCACAGAGTTATCCACAGGTTATGTGAATAAAAGCTAGAGCTTGTTGAAAGGACTATCGCTAAGAGCTGTTGCCATTGATTTAATCCGCTGTGCTATGAAAGAGGCGTTGTCAGAGATCAGAATTTGTTTAGTGGATTTTGGAGTAGGCTTGTATAAACGGCCAGCGTTTTTTCCATCATCTGTGCAAGTGTAAAATGTTTAAGTACATGTGCCCTGGCATTTTTTTCAATTAGTATTCGTTCTTCTGAGGACAGGGTAAGTGCATGATGTATTGCCTTTGCCATGGCATCAACATCATTGGGCTTTACTAGCCAGCCTGTCTTCCCATGAACAATGGTTTCGCGTGATCCACCAATGTTTGTCGCAATCACTAACTTTTCCATCGCCATGGCTTCAACGGCAACGCGACCGAAGGATTCAGGTTCGATGGAGCTGGAGATGACAAGGTCGCCTGACGCATAAATTTCAGGCATTTTGTTGGAATTCCCTAAAAATTGAACATGATTTTCAATATCCAATTTTTGAATTGATTTTTTGAGTTGGGTAAGATTGCAATTTCTTTTTGTTTTTCCGACAATAATTAACTCTGCCCCAATTTTGTAATCATGAATTACTTTCGAAAAGGCTTTTAGACAATAAAGGTGGCCCTTCCAGGCTGTAATTCGGCCAGGTAATATGATGCGCAGTTTTGGCGTTTGATGTTTTTTTATAGGTGAAAAATAATCACTGTCGATTCCTCGTGGAATAACAACTATTTTGCTTTGGGCATCAGGAAAATTTTTAACTAAATAATCTTTAACAGTTTCGCTAACTGCAATAATACGATCACCTTTTACCAGCCCGGCATTATAGAAGCGTTTTAGCCCTAAAAACCCACTGTCATGCAATCCATGACAGGTAATAATAAGAGGCAATTGAAGAGATTTATTTGCGAAATAGGTAAGCCATGCAGGTATCCGGGAGCGTGCGTGTAACAAGGCTGGTTGCTGTGTATGAAGTAAGGCTTTTAATTTTTTTACTCTATTGCAAAAGGTCAGTGGATTTTTGCTTTTTGAGGGGAAATACATATGGTCAACGCTGGCTTTTTTTAGCTCGGCTTCTAATTGACCACCAGTTGATAGTACTGCATTGCCGATACCATGCGCTTTTAAAAATCGGGCAAGGTCTACAGTTCCACGCTCAACGCCGCCAGCGTTGAGAGCAGGCAATAATTGTAAAACTTTAAGCTTTTTCATTCGGATTTCTTTTGCATTTTAAGATAAGCCAAAACCCAGCCACCCATCCACCAAAAGGAAATGCCTGCCCATGAAAAAAAGAAACTTGAGGTGCTTGCCAATGGCCACATTCGCAGTAAGCAAGCAATTAGTGCGCCAATAATGATGGGATTTAAGCGGATTACTTGAAATCCTGTGCAAAAATAATTAAGCCATAGTCCAAACATTAATAAAAATAAACTGGCGCCAATAATACCGGTTTCAGATAAAAATTCTAGATAGACATTTTGCCCGTTAGTAATACAGGTGTTTCCAATCTGCTTTGTTACGGCAACCGTTTCTGGTGCTTGTTTGCAATAGACAGCAAATTGTTTTAAACCAATCCCTGTTATTGGATTTTCTTTGAAAAAATTCCAGCCGGTATCCATTAATAAAGCATAAATTTTAGCTTCTGGCTTTGTTTCCTGTTTTTGATGTAAAACATCGACGGCAACATTGGCTAATGAGGTGACGAGTCTGTCATGCATTGCATTATTGACGCTCACGAATGAAAACATCAGAACTAAAAGAGTGACTAGTAAAAGTAGTAATTTTTTTCGAATGATAGGGCACCAGAAAAAAAGAAGGGTAAAGCCTAGTGCCATTTCTAAGGTGGCATTTCGTTCGCCGGTTAGCGGTACTAATGTGCAAACTATTAATACTAAAAGCCAAGCTAAATAATTCCATATGGTTTTTCTAGAGGGGTTATTAAGTAAGTAGGCAATTGCTGGAAACATCAACATCATTGTGATCGCGCCCAAATTTTGCTTGCCATTGAGTGATACCGCTCTTCCAAAACCATGCAAAGCGGATGCTGCGCCAATATAGTGATGCCCTAGAAAATCTTTCCCGGTGTATAGTTCAAAAAAACCATCGATACACATCAATGCAAGTGTGATGCTAAGTGCAATCGCGAGTAATTTGTGTTGATAGGATTTGGTGAGTAACCAATATTGTAGTGCAAGGGCGAACAGCGCAAAGCGAATAAAAGGTAGGCTTTGACTGAGAGACATGGCAGGGGTGAGTGTAAAAAAACTTTTGATGATGAGGAGAATCCACAGCGCTAAAAATAGTTGAAACCATTTTTCTTTTAGCCAGGCAAAGTTTTTTTGTACGGCTGAATAAAAACAAAAAAGAAAAGCGACTGAAGATAAAACAAGATCGCATATACCAATACCAGAATAGGTTGCGATGGGTAAGAGCATTAACAAAACAAAGGTAATTTTAAACAGCCAAGATTCTTTTAAAAAATCGGTCAAAGATGAATCAGTGCTGTGCGATGCTGTCATAACAATCTCGTTCTTTTTATTTGAGAATGGTCGGAGTATAATGGAACATCTTTTTTTTATAAAGCATATTATAACAGGGCTTCAACGATGAAAGTTGCTAATATCATGTTAGGCAGGGGTCGTGGAGGTTTGGAAAACACTTTTGTTGCTTATTGTGGTGTGCTCTCGGATTTAGGGTATGACGTTTATGCAATTGTAGATCCTTCTGCTGCTGTACTGCCTCAGTTAAAAATTATGCAAAATATTCATATTACTTATTTTAGACAGCATGGCATTTGGGATTTGCTTTCTAAATTCAGAATGAAGTTATTATTGGAAAAAAAAATAAAGCCGGCGCTTGTTTTTGTGCGTGGAGGCCGTGCAATGAGTTTTGTAAAAGCATCTAGAAATTGTTTTCCTATTATACCTGTAGTTGCGAACTATAATTTTAAAAGACTCTCGAAGTTTAAGTATGTCATTGCAATGACTGAGGATTTGAAAAAATCTATTTTGAATGTCACTGATATTTCAAGTGAAAATATATTTATTTTGAGGCACCCAGTATCCGTTCCTCAAGGTGAAAAAAATATCAACTCTGGCATAATTACTTTGGGTTCACTTGGCAGGTTTGTTGCAAAAAAAGGTTTTGATACTTTTTTAAGATCGATTGCACTTTTGCGTGATCGTGGACTTGTATTTAGAGCAATACTTGCAGGGACGGGTGAAGAAGAGGCTTCTCTAAAAGCACTTTCATACGAATTAAAATTAAATGAATTTGTTGAATTCCCAGGTTGGTTGTCACCTTCAGAGTTTTTTCAACAAGTTGATATTTTTTGTTTACCCTCTTATCATGAGCCTTTTGGTATTGTATTGGTTGAAGCACTTGCAAGTCATAAAACGATTGTCAGTACGGAAAGTGAAGGGCCTAAAGAAATTTTAACGGATCAATTTGATGCATTGCTTGTGCCAGTTCAAAATTCAGAAAAGCTCGCAAATGCATTAGAATTGGTTTTGATTGATGCTAGCTTGAGAAAGGAATTAGCTGAAAATGCTTACAAAACTTATGAAGAAAAATATACCCTTGAAAAGATAAAAAACGGATTACAAGGCATCATTACAAGCGTGTTGAGTTGTTAAAATTGACAAGTGATAGGTATGTTTATGAGTACAATAACTCATGTACTTTCACAGTTACTTCTACTAAATCATCAAATTGTGCATATTTCCAATACTCGAGTTTCCCGTCAAAATCACGCGTAATACCATCTGATCTCAAGGCTTCATGAAAAGTATTAAATTTACGGCAGCCACCCGGCAAGTGGAATATATGCACAGGTTTTTGCGTCGCGCAGGCCTCTGAGATCATGGAAACGCTATCACTAGTTGCAATAATCGCATCACATAACCCTAAAAAACCGTAGTAAGGATTTGGATTTTCAGGGTCATCAAAACGATCGCACAAAATAATATCTTTTTTATTCCCTAAATGTTGGTGAAGCACAGCTATATTTTCATCTCCTGTGCGGCGAGAAGGGGTTACAAGCAGAGATACATTTTCACGATATTGCATTTGCAATAGCTGTTCGCAAAATATGGTAACAATGGATGGGGTGAGTTTATAAAATCTGTTTGGTCCGCCTATTAAGACCGCAATTCGGGGTTTGCTTGTGTGCGCAACAAGATAGGAAAAACGAGTCGCTTCTCGTGCTAAGAACTCAAGAGTGATTCGATGTAATGCCCCTTTTGTTTTAATAACATTGGAACCGTGGATAAATCGTTCAATATTGTCATGGCGTGGCACCACTAATAAATCAAAATATTTAGATGAAATTCCAGGGCTTTGAATTTGCACAACGACTGTTTTTGGGTTTTGTGCTTTAACATAAAGTGCAGCAGATGTACTTTGTCGGCCGCTTGCAATTAAAAGATCAGGCCAGGGCGCTTCAATTAGGGAACTTTTTTTGGAAAATGATTGTTTTAGGCCAAATCGAAACCAAGGTACAAGAGATTTCCAGGGTTCTTTTAGGTTGATGCGTTTAATAATAGGTTTCATTTCAAGACGTTCAGCAAGACCTAAACACTGGTTTTCTGTGCCAGTTTTTCCATCACTTACGATCCAGCAGGTTTTTGTTTTTAAGTGAGCTATTTGATTTAGTGCACCGAGGGCGTTTTTTTTGGAGTTTATTTCTGTTGTGCTTGGGGGCGTTGCTACGAAATCCATATGAAATTTCTCCATGTGTGCGCTTGGATTAAAGCACAATATGAATTTGTAATGCAAAAGGAATTTTAAGTGGAGATGCAATACTTTTTGTTTTTTATAGATTTTGAGCTTAATTTTACCAATATTATTCGTTTATTGCGAGTAAAGTTGATGTATTTGTACTTGTAGGGTAATGATTTGCATTTTTTCCGCTATTAAATGTATATAACTATAGCCTAGAGAACCTCTGTATTATGCATCGTTTTTCAGACTTAAAAGTTTATCAATTCGGCTATAAATGACTTCTAAGGGAATATCGTTAATATTAGAGCAATTGTATTCTTCAGCAATTAAAGTCTCAAGCGGTTTTGTTGCAGGTTCAAATTTTTTTGCTTGATGAAATGATTTTGCTAAGCTTACAAGGGCCGTTCCTGCTGCTGCAAGCATATTCCCAGGCCCTGAATTACTTGCAACTGATACTGTGAATCGCGTTGCAAGTGCAATAGTAAAAAGGGGGTTGTTTGCTTCTTCTTTTGTGATGAGGTTATTTTCTTGTGGAAATAAAGCATAAGGGCATGCATTTTGTAATGGTAACTTATACTCATGCTCTTGTGGACCTAGAATGAAAACAGGTTGTCGGCCTTGAGATTTTTGCATTTCTGCAAGAGCTATGCAGCGTTCTAGAGACCATCGTTTTTCTTGCCCACCACCTCCTGGTGCAATACCAATATAGGTTATTCCTTTGGGTAAAAGTTGTTCAACCAGGTGTATTTTTTTAGGATCAACTAAGTTTATAGGATTGCAGACAATCTTTTTTTTTGCTGCTAAAGATAAAAGGGTTTCAAGCTGGCTCGTTAGCTTTTCCGGGAAATATTTTGGTTTGCGCTGTGATAACAAGAAGTTTGCAGAAGATGAAATAAAAACCTTACTTGCTCGTTTTAGTAAAAGGCTAGTTAATAATTTAGATTGGGTGTCGATTATCAGATCAAATTTTTGATCTAATGGGTTACGACACAGAAAAAAATATTTTAACGGGGCATTAATTCTTAGTGTAATAATCTCATCAAGTAAGCTAGAAATTATTGGCTTGAGCCATGTTTTATATACAGTTCCAATTCTTTCTTCGACACACCAGGTTATTTTTGCATCGGGGAAAGTTTCACGTAGTGCTTGAACAAATGGTAATTTAATTAAGCCATCGCCATTGATTTCACCTTTGCTATAGACAAGCAAAGAAAGGATTTTTTTATCAAACATTTTGATGCAGCCTAAGTTAATTGCACCATTACAAATGGATTGCAATATTTTCTTGATAACTGATTTAGGATGAGAATCTTACTGTTTTTTTTATGAATGATCAAATAGTAATAGATTCTCAGAAATAATGAAATCCTATTTCTTTGAGAAAATACTTAATAAGATCAGGATGAACCAATATTTAAAGTGTGATCTTTTTAATTTACCTTTTCGAGATGTTCTGGGTGTGGATTTGTCTAAGAGAGCTTGCGCATTTTTTATTTTTTTTTTATGAATTAGATCATTAATCAAATCATAGGTGTCTCGACCGCCTAGATAGTTTTGGGGAATTTCATTAATAATTTTTTCCATCTCGCGGTCATTAAATATATTTGCAAAGTTAAAGAACCCATGAAAGCCGAAAGATCGGCTCCATGATTGTCTTTCAATGCTAAATTTTTCAGCTAACACTGAAGGCGCAAATTTTATTCCATATTTTTTCTCAAGTATTTCTTTGTTTACGATGCAGATATACCGATCTTCTGGATGCCCTTTTATAATATCATCATTTTGAAGAGCTTTGATTAATTTTACAGATCTTAAGCAAAATCCACCATTTCCAACAACTTTGCTTTTTCTGCTAATCCAGGGTGCTCCAATGTAGTCATATTCTAGAAAAACAGGATCCCAGCAACATGGGTTTAAAACAAATCCATCCCATTGAACTATCAGGACATGTGATCCTTGAATAATATTTGAAATATCACTAAGTAAATAGTCTGAATAATCATTAATGTTTTTAATGATAGGAGCCTTTACAAATTCAATTTTATTTGAGTAGTCAGATTGAATTTCTAGGTTTGTAATCAATATGTTTTTAGCAAATTTTATTTTTCTTGTTGAGTGCTCGATAGCTTGAATTCCCATTTTTGGAAATCTAGTTTCAACACAAAGCAGGGTTACTTTATTTAAATTTAGCATGTTTTTTTTAGCCCTTTAATTTTTTATTTACGCCACATATAGTTTTTTTGAGCACTTCATTTATGGAGATTCGCCGCATCACTGTCTGATCCACCGCCGGCATATCGTTTTCCGTCAAGGGGGCTTTAATTACAATCGCTTTTTCACCTTGTGGATAATAAGCGGTTGTTGTGGTTGGCCCAAACAGTCCAATAACAGGAATATCGCAAGCAGAAGCAATATGAAGTAATCCAGAATCATTTCCAATAAACAAGTTTGATTGTTTTATGCAAGCAACTTTTGTTAGTAGTGGTAAATCAATAGTTAGATCAAGAAGATGAGAGGGTGGGATAGCATCAAATAAGGGTTTACAGAAACGTAGTTCGTGCGGTGCAGCTAATATTAAAAATACAGCATCAGAGAATTCTTTTTGTGCGAGCAGTTGTTTTGCGAGCTCAACAAAATTTTCAATGGGCCACATTTTTGGGAGCCAGTTTGTTGTTGGAGCTAAGGCAATTAGCTTTTTTTTATTGTGGCTATTAAGTAGTGTTCGTGCCTTTAGGGTGCGGTCTTTGTGAAACCATAGAGATGGTTTACAAGTTGAGTTAATGTCAGCGAACCGAGAATTTTGTTCGATTTTTGTTTCTGCTGTACGTATTTTTTTTTGCTTGCAAATTTTCTTTTTTGCGCGCAAAAATAAACAAATCGGTGAGTGTTTAAAATCGATAATAATATCCCATTTTGTTGAGAAGCATTTTTTCCATAGCTCGAACCAATGACGAGAATAACTTTTCTTTTTAACGGGAATGATTTTTTCTAGATTTGGAAAATCTTCAAATAAAAAAGTAGTGCTTGGGCCCGCAGCTATAGTAAATTTCGCATTTGGATATTTTTTTAAAAAATAATTAATAACGCCTGTACTTAATGTAACATCACCAATATAGGTGTTTGCAATAATTAAAATACGCATTTTTTTCCCAAAATTTGATTAAAATTTCCTATTACAACTTTAGCATCTAATTTTTTTAAATCAGGAACTTGGATTGTGTAAACTTTCTTTCCGCCAGATTTATTAGTTTCAGGATTAGCAAAGTTTGAAAATAATGATAGGCAAGGGCAGCATAAACCCGCAATGTGCATTGTGCCTGTGTCGCTTCCAAAGGCAGCTAGCGCATTTCTGGATAACTCAGCCACTTGTGCTAATGAGCATTGATTGATTAAGTTAATGGGCTCATATTTTTTTGTAAGTGCTGCAATTGGATCAATAATATCTTGATCTTCTTTTGTTCCGATGATTACACAAATAAGCCCTTGTTGAAACATTGCTTCTATGAAAGCTGCATAACCTTCTGCTGTCCATCGTCTTGCAGCAGCGTGTATTTTAGAACATCCTGGAATTACAAGCACATATTTCTCCGGCAAATGAAATTTTGAAATATCCGCTTTTAACCACCCAATATCCGGCATTGGGAATTCAGAAATTCCCGTTGCTGCTATTCTTCGGGCAATCCGCACTAAAATATGCGGTGTTGGTAAGCCTTGATAATTTTCTTCGCTGTCTTCCGTTCTCGCATGCCAAACCATTTTCTTTCTTTGTAATAAGCGGCGATAGATTTCAGTTCTGCTGCTGCATTGAATATCATAAACAATATTAAATTGAGCGCCTTTGATTTTCCAAATAACTCGCCAAGTTTTAAGAGAAAAAAAAGAGTCCCGATTATCAATCCAAGTCGCATTAAACCACCCTGTTTCTTTGGCAAAATTAACAAACGTAGATTGTGTGAGCAGGGTAATATGGGCGGTCGGATGGCGTTCCCGAATCAGCTTATAGGCACCTGTTGCTGTGATCCAATCGCCTAGCGCGCCATGTTTGATAATTAAGATTTTTTCCGGCATCTTGTCTCCTTATGCGCCACAGTCTATTCAAAACCCTCCATTGTTTCAATGGTCAAAATTTGTCACAATAAACGAACTTACCACCCATGCCAGGAGGCACCATGCGAATTCGTGCAAGAGCGCCCGTTATCTTAGCAATTGTTGCCTTCCTCTATTCAATTCTCCCTTTTTTTCTTGGCATTTTTGCAGAGCGCTATGCGAAAGCGTTTCTAGTACAAGAGAATCAGACTTTAGGCAATGTTTTTGGATTGCATTTGAGTCTTGATCGTTATGACCGTGGCTGGTTTCATTCCACCACGTTGTTAAAAGTTGAGCAAAAAGGGTCAGATGGCACTTTTACGCTTCTTGAAAAAATTCCCTTGACCATCGTTCATGGCCCTATTTATGAATTGAATGCAAAGCCTATATTCGGGTTGGCAATGATGGTTGCCAACAATATTACACTCGATGCACTCCCAAAATACCGCCTCTTTTTTTATAACAACGTGGGTTTTTCAAATGAGCGCGCAGTTTTGTCTCTGGTTGCAAGCCAAGGCACGGATATGCCGAGCGTAGCGGATGCGGATCGTCTGCAATTGACCATGAAAAGCAATCTTAATGCCGATCATTTTGTATTTGGTTTGGAAGGGTCTGGATTACGCTATCAATCCCCCGATCATAGTCTTTCTATGAGTGTGCATGATCTTAACTCTACTTTGCTGGTGGATTATTTAAGTGATCGTCATTGGCAGTTACAGTGGCGTTTTTTGGCTACCAAAAATAGATTGGCTATTGCAATGCCAGATACGAAGACAGCGCTTGCTTTTGGGGCGGAGGCGATCAACGTTACTGGGTTACATATTGATACTGAAAAAATGGCAAAGTTGTTATCTGAGATTGTTCAGATCAAAGCGGCAGATGATGGGGGGCAGGTTGTGCCGCCCTCAGCGTGGATCACGCTATTTCAGCAATTTTTAACCCAGGTTATTGGCAATGATACCCATGTCAGTGTTCGTGATCTGTCGCTGACTTCGCCATCCGGTCAGGTGTTATTGCACTATGATGCAAGCTTTCCTGCTTTGCCGGATGCACACGATTACTACGATGTTGCAACGCGTGATGTGAGCCGTTTGATGTTGTCGGTGCCAGATTGGACATATACAGACGCACCATCAAACACTGAATTTGGATTAACAAACCTTAAGGTGGCAACTTCAAGTAATACCGTGTTTGCGCGCCAAATGAATGTAGATTTGGGTGCTTTTGACGTTAAAAATACGCAATCTGATTCCAAGATCCCGGTTTTATATGGCACTGGGTTGTCCTATCAAAATCATAACTATGGCGATAGTAAAATATTTTCACAAGTCGTTGAATGGCAACTCAAGCAACTGTGCTTTACTGAAGAGTGTTTTAATAATCTCAAAGGACAGTTGAATTTATTGAATATGAATTTTGCGGCTTTTCGAGGGATTGCAGCAGCGATGGAATCGGTTATGGCATTTGATCCCGCACATGCTGAGTCCCTTGCAACAAAATGGACTGATCTTGAGAATGCGTATATTGCGTTGGTAACACCTCAGACACGCGTTGTTTTATCACATGAAATGCAAACGCCAGCGGGTAATATGAAGTTATATGCTGCGCTATCATGGCCACGGTTTGTGATCCCGCCTTCTGCTATGCCTAATAGGGACTTATTTTTGGAAGACATGAATTATCAGGTGCGTGCGCAATTTCCGGTGGCTTATGTTAATGCATTTTTGGTGAATGAAGCTGACATGGAAAAACAAACACCGAAAAAACAGGGTGAGAAAACACCTATTGTGGCGCCTACGATAGAAATGCAGGCGGCAGCTATTATTCGTTATGCGATTGCGCAAAAATATTTGAAACAGGTAGGTGATTTGTATTTGTTAGATTTAGTGGGTGTTGGTTCAAATGCGACTTTGAATGGCATTCCGTGGCAGACGACGGATGAGGGTAATTCATAAATCCCCCCGCCGCTGCGCGTCGACCCCCTTTTTCAAAGGACTTTGTTGCATAAATCAAATTTATGACAGCAAAGCCCTTTGAAAAAGGGGGTCGACGCGCAGCGGCGGGGGGATTTTAAATACAAATCAATTTATCACACAAGGCTTCCAATAATTCCGGCTTTTCAATCGACTGCAAAATAGTATTCATTGATTGCTTTAAGTTATGAATCCGTGCTTTCGTTGCCTCAACGCCTTCTGTTAATGCATAGGTTGATTTATGGTGCTTTGCGTCTTGCCCTGTATTCTTACCTAATGCTTTTGGATCACCAATAATATCTTGTAGGTCATCCTGAAGTTGAAAGGCTAATCCTAGTTGTATTGCAAAATTATCTAATTTTAGACAGGTTTCTGCATTCGCCTGCGATGCTATTGCGCCGAGGGCAACACTGGCACGAATCAATGCGCCTGTTTTTAATTGATGGATCAGTTCTATTTCGTCAATGGACGTAGCTTTGTTTTCAGCAAGCATATCCAGCGCTTGTCCACCTATCATTCCAGAGGCACCCACATGATGGCTCAGTACTTCAATCATTTTTAGTTTACTGTCAGCGCTAAAAGCGGATTGTGCTACTAACTGGAAAGCGAGCGTTTGCAGCGCATCACCTGCAAGAATAGCGATGGCTTCACTAAAGACAATGTGGCAGGTTGGTTTACCACGTCTTAAATTATCGTCATCCATCGCGGGTAAATCATCATGAATGAGTGAATAAGCATGAATGCATTCAACTGCAGCAGCGATAGGGTCAAGTTTTTCTGGGGATAAATTGAAGCAGTGACCAGTAGCGTAGACGAGTAGGGGGCGAAGCCGCTTTCCGCCATTGCTTGTGGAATAGTGCATAGCATCACGTAAGATGGCAGGGCTGTTTTTTGCTGAAAAAATCGCATTGTTAAGTGTTTTATCAACGCGAGCGCAATACGTTTTCAGTAAATCACGCATGGGATTTTTTTTCTGTGATTAATTCAATTTTTTGTTCAGCCTCTGTTAATGCGCCTTGGCATTGTTTAATGAGGTTGACACCCTCTTCAAAACAAGAAAGCGATTCATTGAGGCTGAGATTCCCAGATTCCATTTTTTCAATGAGTGAATTAAGCTGTTTGAGAGAGGCTTCAAAGTCAATTGCGTTAGAAATGTTATTTTTTCGTGAAATGCGGGTAGTTGCCATAAAATAGTTCTATTATGATGGAAGATAATAAAGGTTAGGGTCTGTTTACATTTGGTCGTCCGTAGCGAAAAAAGCATTCTTTGGATAAAAAATGCTTATTTTTGAATCCAATACTCTGTGGTATTGGGTGATAAAATAAACATTTTTTATCCAAAGAATGCTTTTTGCAGTAGGACGAGCCAATTGTAAACAGACCCTAGTGTACTGACTAGGATTCTGGGCGGCAAGGATGATATGAAAAAAAATATATTTGCGGTTATCGGTATTGTGATTGTGCTTGCGTTGAATGTGTTTGCATTTGCAGAGACGCACTCTGAGCAAAAAAGTACATTTAATGTTGCGTCGGCCAATCAAACGTTTGAGGCATTACAAAAAAAATTAGCAACGCGTCATGATTACAATAGTATTGTCTTTTATGTCGAAAAAATTGAAGTCTTACAAAATGAGGCGAAAAAATGTGTTGCAACTTCAGAATCTCATTTGAAAATCATTGGTGAATTATTGAAGTCAACGCAAGTGGATGCGGCAACACAGCTTCATCGTGCAGATTTAAAATATTTGCAAGAAAAGCAAGTATATTACACACAGCAATTGTCTGAATGCCGTTTGCTGGTCTATCGCTCAAAAGAAACCTTGTCGAATTATAAAGATAGAATGCAAACCTTGGGTGCGCATCAAATTTTGCAGCGTAGTACACCTATTTGGAAGTTAGAACAGAATCATTGGCGTGAATCGATCGATAATATTCGTGTTGATACGATGATGAAATTAAGTGGGTTAGAATCCATTACAAAAAACCAGTGGTATTCGGCACTTGTCTTTGCATTATTAGCTGCATTTTTAGGGTTATATATTCGTAGTATTTTAAAGCGTGCGATCGTTGTTTCTGAGCAGGCACATTCCTTGTGGCAAGGTTTATTGGTTGCGGTGGTAGATTTTGTTGTGCCTTCCGCAGTGATTGGTATTTTTAGTATATTTTTAAATACAGTGTATCAAGACATAATGCCGACGCCGACACTTGAATTATTGAGTCACGCCTCGTTGTTGTTATTACTGTCGATGGCTACGGCACGGTATTTATTTTTTCCTTCTGAAGCTAGCCTTGGATTATTTTCATTGCCGTCAGAGCAGGGTCGCCAATTTTATTGGCGCATATTATTTTTAGTATGGGTATTGTTTTTTGGGTATATCACAGCAATGCTTTTGCGTGAACAGGCACTATCTTGGCAATTGATTGAATTAGCGCGAACGATTTATTTGTCAGTAGTGAGTGGTATAACAGCCTGGGTTTTTTTCTTGTGGTATCGTTCGCCGTATTCCAATCGTTTTCATCATGGCTTCCTCGCTTTTTTTTCAACAACCTTTATTTTTGGATTGAGTGCGTTGGTTGTATTGGAGTGGATAGGGTATCACCGTCTTGCCATGTTTGTGGTGCGTGGGCTTTCTTTTACGATGGGTTATACCGTTCTTGCAATTGCATTATGGCGCGTTGTGGATGCTTTGTATCAGCGTATTGATAATACGCATTATAACGCTGCGCGACATGTGCACCGATGGTTAGGTGTCAAAGCAAATAAACAGATGCATGAGTTGGTGTTGCTTAAGTTAGCGGCGCATTTTGGTGTGCTGTGTTTATATGCTGTTTTATTGATGCATAGCTGGAGTGTTTCATCTCTTTTTGTTGATGCGATTGTTGATGGGTTAGTGTCTGGATTTAAATTTTTTGGATTAACGATTGTCCCATTACGCTTAGCATTGGCCTGTGTTGTTTTTGCTTTTGTATTTTTACTGGGTCGTCTATTTGCAGCAACGCTTTCAAATAAGCAGGAATTTAAGGGAGAAGAGCATACACAAATTGCTATTTCAACGATTGCTATTTATGTTTTTTTTGCCATTGCCTTTCTATTTGCAATGCTTGTGTCTGGTGTCGACTTTACGGGGCTCGCGATTATTGCCGGCGCATTGTCTGTTGGTGTTGGTTTGGGCTTACAAAATATTGTGACGAATTTTGTGTCGGGATTAATTTTATTGATAGAAAAACCGATCAAGCCTGGTGATCGTATTGTGATTGGAAAAACAGAAGGTTTTGTGCGAAAAATTCGTATTCGCTCTACGCAAATTTCCACTTTATCTAAGGAAGATGTGATTGTGCCAAACGCAGATTTTATGACGCAGCAGGTTGTTAATTACATGTTTCGTGATCGTTATTCACGTGTGTCTTGCCAAGTGGGTGTTGCGTATGGAAGTGATGTGCATTTGGTGAAAAAAATCTTGCTTGAGGTAGCATCAAAGCATACGGAAGTGGTGCAAGAAGTGCCGAATTCCCCAGTTGTTTTGTTTAGTCGTTTTGGCGAAAGTAGTTTGATTTTTGATTTATGGTCTGTGATTTATGATGTAAATAAAAAGAACCTTGTGGTGAGTGATTTGAATTTTGCGATTGATGCGGCTTTCCGTGAAAATAAAATTGATATTGCATTCCCACAGCGTGAAATTCGCATTAAAACTTGTGATCGGCCTTTAGAGGCGGAGGCATGAGAAAAAGGTATAAAAATCATGATTTCCCCCTGTAACTAGTTGGTCCTATTGGACTTTACTGTTTCGTTATAGATGCAGGCTTGCCTTTTTTGCTTTTTTGCAAATTTTTGTTGTCAGAATTGTGGATCCCATATATATTTGCCTCTGGTAGTTTGTTACCATTGTCGACGAAGATTGTTCTAGGGTTGTGGTGTGATGTAGATGGCTTGCCATTAGTATCAATGTAACCTTTGGAATCATCTCAAGATAGGCCGGCTTCTGTACTTTTTGTACGGTAGCTATTATTATTTTTACGGAGTACTTCGGAATGAAAAATATCAAGAAAGCGCTTGTAGTTTTGGTTGCAAGCATGTTCGTTGGCAGCGTATTTGCTGATGACGCAGCTACAACAACAACAACGACAACAACACCAGCTGTTGCTGCTGATGCAAAAGCTACACCAGCTAAACATGCTAAAAAGCACCACAAAAAGCATAAAAAAGCTGCAACAGTTAAAAAAGCTGAAGCTGCAACACCAGCAACACCAGCTCCAACAAAAGCGTAATTAATTAATCGATTAGTTAATCTTTTGCAAAAACGCCGGTCAGTCTTAGATTAACCGGCGTTTTTTTTGGCTGCTGTTTTATAATAAATCCCCCCGATGCTGCGCGTCGGCCCCCTTTTTCAAAGCATATTGTTACCCATACTTTTGGAGGTGCGGCTTCAGCACGATGTATTTACGTAGACCGATCGGTAACATCACAGCCATTGATTAAGAAATTTGATAAATCACTCGTTACACTCGTGGCTCGCATCATGCGCAGTGTATGATGCGAGCCGCGCATGTAACGAGCGATTGTTTTCTTAATCATTGGTGAAATCTAATTCCGTCGTGTCTTGAGGTAGCAATACTATAGTTTCTTGCCGCATACGCTCGAGCGTTGCGTCGTAATGAGACTTCAGAATTTTTTCCTGGACAACCTTTTCGTGATCAAAAAAAACAGTATGCAGCCTTAGTTTCCGACCAAACATTGCAAGCAGATGGAATACTCAAGGTTGGCTTAGTTCCTAACGCTTCCAATATATTGCCTAGCCGACGATCTAAACGTTTATCGCCTAAATTGACTGTTTTTAATTCATTATCAACCCAGTCTTCCTTACCTTTTCCTTCCATCATTACAGCTAGCCCTTTAGAAAAGGCCTATTTTAATCGATCAGGACGGGGCTTCAACATTTTTTGCATCCAAAAGTTATGGGTAACGATATGTTTTCAAAGGGGGCGGCAGCGGTTTATACGCCATTTCATCCCATTTTCAGACTTGTGTAGATACCCATGTTTTTCAAGGGGGTCGATTGCTACGCCGCAGGGAGATTTTAAACAGGCTCTTAAACCGGATTCGGGTCTTTATAGTCAGCAATATACTTATCTGAACGATTTTTGTATCCTTTGCAACATAAGCTTGCAATGAGGTTCAGCAATGGATTTGTCACTCCATTGAGAAAGGCATAGTTTCTATTGTCTTTTTGGTGATGTATTTTATGGTGTTGCATCGACAGCAGTATGCCACATCTTTGTAACCAGCGAATAAAGGCGTTAGTTTGTGCGGCGTTGTGGCACCAGAAGTGGGACAGTTCTGCTATTGATGATAAAAAACCTATTCCAACCAGACATAAATTCAAGCAAAAAGTTAAGTGCAAAGTCTGTTGTAGTATAAAAACTACAAGCAAATAAAAAACCAACCAGAGTTTATGTCCAGACTCATAAAAATAGATTTTTAAGGCATGTTTACTTTGGTAGTTTAGTTTTAAGTGATGTAAATGGAATGCGGCAATAAAGGGGCCAACACAGGATGTATAATTTGCATTGTTATCAACGATCATATGTACCATGCCATTGATAAAATCTGTTGCAATGTAAGTGACTAGTAGCGTTATGAGAATAATTGAAAGTGATGTTGTCGTGTAGGATTTAAATAATGTAACGGTAGTCATTATTTGTAGCAGGATGATAATAACGGAAGCGACCATTTCTAGCCGACTATACCATGGGTTTTGGTTATATTTTTTAATGGCAATGGTAAATGCTTGTGTTTTGAGGGGTGTACTATTTGGCATGCCTTCTCTTGATCCAATCTTGGTATGTCCACCATTTTCTAAATACAACAATTGTCCAGACGATTTCAACGAGGCCAAATGGCCATGCGCCTTGTAAAAAGCCGTAAATTGAGCCTAGGATGCAAGATAATGAAAATCCTAGGATATAGATATGATGCTTTTCTTCGAGCGAATAAAATATCAGCATTACGATAACAGAAAATAAACCGAATAAGGAAAGCGCATTCATTTTGAATCTCGAGGTTGAATGAAGGATAGAGGATAGGGTATTACGGTTAGAGTTTTTTTAATAGCGCTTCTGAAATATCCGCATTCGAATACACATTTTGTACATCATCTAAATCTTCGAGCATATCAGACATTTTAATCATTTGTTTTGCGGACTCTTCATCTTCTAATTTGCACTCAGTAGCGGCAATCATTGTCACTTCTGCTTTTTCAGGCTCTAGATTTGCTGAAATCAATGCATTTTTAACAATTTCAAAGTTATCAGGTGTCGTCATGACATCAATACTTTTGTCATCATTGATAATCACGTCATCCGCGCCAGCCTCAAGCGCCACTTCAAATATTTTTTCTTCATTGCTGTTAGCGGGAAATTGAATGCAGCCTAATTTCGTAAATAAAAAGGCAACAGAGCCAGATGTGCCAAAGCTGCCATATTTAGTAAAAGCGTGCCGTACATCGGATGCAGTGCGATTTTTGTTGTCAGTTAAGCACTCAACCATCACAGCAACGCCGCCAGGACCATAGCCTTCATAGATGCATTCCATCATGTCTGTGCCGTCCTCGCCGCCAACGCCGCGTTTAATGGCACGATTAACAGTATCGCGCGTCATATTCTGAATTAAGGCTTTTTGAATTGCTAAACGTAATCTTGGATTAGTTGCTTCGTCGCCACCGCCCATGCGTGCCGCAGTCGTGATTTCACGAATTAATTTGGTAAATACTTTTCCGCGTTTTGCATCTTGTGCGCCTTTGCGGTGTTGGATGTTACTCCACTTGGAATGGCCTGCCATGACTACCTCGTTTTACTAGAATAGACAGATTAAAACAATCGAAAACGCCGAAGTCAATTATTCTGAAAAAAAGAGGGGGTAAATCGATGTCTTACAGATGAATCACACAATTTTAAATGACTTAAAACTGTGTGATTCACTTAGGAGCTGTGCAAAAATAACTTACCCTTTTTAGCATCACATTGTAACGGCATCTTAAAACGTTCTTCATTCGAAAATGCTTGAAATACTTACGAGTATTCCTTCACATTTTCTCAATCAGAACGTTTTAATCTACCGTCACACTGTGCGCTAAAAAAGCCACGTTATTCTTGCACAGCTCCTTAGCAATATTTTACAACAGGTTATTTCCAGGCTGTACAAGTGGTAGCATTACTGCTTGCATCCTTGCTACAAATAACACCTTCTCTGTTATTAGCGGGCCCTGAATAAACTGTCGAAGTACTTCCATCAGCCGTTGTGTCTAGGACAGTAAAAATAGTAGAAGGGAGACTGTCTTTGCCTATCAGTGCCACTATGTTACCAGTAGGGCTATTGGTACTATCATAGCTTGTCGCATTAATGGTTAATGTATCCTCTGTGCTATTCATCACAGGAATACAAGTTTTTTCACCTCTATATTTATTGCCACAGAATTTTTTCCCATTTGCAAAAGCGTTTTCAGCATTGCCATAAGGATGTGATCCCCAGTGAATAGGTGGTACTTTATTTGTATCATTTGCGAAAACAGCAGCAGAAAAACTACTTCCTAAAATCACTGTTGCAGCACAAGTCATTACGATCTTTTTAAACATTGTATTTCTCCGTAAAGTTAAAGGGAGAACAGATGATAGCAACTAAAAAAAAATTTGCACTACCGTGTTTTTCAATTAATTGTGTATTAAATTACGGTGTATAACGCAATTGATTTTGGCTTTCCGTTATTTTTATTGAATCTGAAAACGGTATATTTTGGTGTGCAGCGTGAAGTACTCTTGCATAGCAAAATGCAGTGCATTTTTTCTGCCATGCACTATGAGGATAGGTATACGATTTTAATGCGGTTATTAATGCTAACGCATTTCTAAAATCTTTGATTGCCAGTGAAGCTTCAAATTGTTCAAATGCATTTCTAAATTTTGTTGCAAGTGTATTTAATAAACTGATTAAGGCTGGCACCATATAATAAATTTTATTATCTTCTTTCATTGGATTTTGTGCATTGAAGGCACCAAGATCTTGGTTTATACCATCAAGGCTTAATCCTATACCTTCAATATACGGCACTGGATTTTTAAAAGAAGTTATTTCCCTGATATCAAAAGTGATTTTTACATCAGGATCATATAATTCAAATAATTTTTGCTGATAGGTTTCTATCCCTTCATTAAAATCCATGACGTAATCAGCTGTCATCCAATATTGCATTTGTCTTGCCAGTCGATCAATTGAAATAAAAGAAAGTAGGTAATGGTTTGCATTTTTTTGTGATAGCGGTGTCAGTAGATGAATCATGAGAGAGGCATTATTGACGACTTGTTTTGCCATAGCAAGCCAAAGACTTTGTTTTTCATTTCTTGATAGCGTTGTTTGTGTTTGAATACTATTGACAGCTCTTTTTCCACATACCAACGTGAGGATAAATAAATATTCTGCAATAATATTTGCATTGATCAGTGTTTTAAAATCTGGATCAGCAGATGTGTGTCTACAAAAAATGCTACTCAATATATCTTCAGGCGAGGTATAAGCTTGATTGACTTCTTGAAACCAGCTTTTTTGATAAAATAATTGGCTGGGAGAATAATCCCCTAAATCTGCTAAGCCGCTTGCTCTTAAGTTTACATAGCGAATTGCTTCTTGCCAGCGATCCACGCGACCAGAGCTATGTGTTAAGTGTATAGCATGATGTCTTCGTAGTAATGCCACCAGTACTAAATATCGACCACTATCAGTTCTGGATTCTGTATCTTTTTGTGTATGGAATATATCAGCTAAGCGATCAAACACAATACCTTCTTTTAAGGTCGCCACCAAGTCACTGACAATTTTTTGATTTGCAGTGGCAAAGTTATCTGAAGAAATGGTGTGATCATGCAAATAAGTAAAATAACCATAATTATTGACAGTATAAATTAAGCAATGTGTCGCTTGATTTAATGTGTCTTCAAGGCCGAGTGATGTCAATGTCATGATAGCTTCGCAAGAAGTATCTTTTCCTATAGGAAATAGTTTCGTAATTTCTGATTTTGGTAATAAATAAATGCCTTTTGCTAACGGAATATCGCTTTGTAATGTGACTGTTGTGGATTGTTTTGAAAATAACTGCATTGCAGAATATTCTTTTTCTAAGTCGAATAAAGATTCTTCTTTTTTTTGTACTTTAATGGCAAGATAATTGCTGTCATTTGTAAAAATGAGTGTTCTGCCAAGTAAGGCATGATAGCGATATCCTGATAACACTTGTGAAAGCGTGTGAGTAACTTGGATAGGCGGTAATGCGGGTGTTTGTATTTCGCTAACATCAGCGACACGGAAAGGATTCATCCTGATTAAACGATTGGCATAGAGGATCCATGATTCTTGACTAGATTTAACGGACAGTTCCTGCAATTTAATAAGGTGGTGTGTCAAGCCCATCTGTGACAACTGAATAAAGGTTTGTATCAGCTTTTCTTGTGAATAGGTTTGCAGCATTATTTCAGATAAAAAATCCCAAGGTATATGTACTGCGTTATCTTTAAGCCATAAAGAAATATTCTTTTTTTTAAGGCAATTTAAAAATAAAGTATCATCAGAAAAATAATCATGCATTACTGTTGACGATGTTATCGATTGATAGAGGTTCACTAGTTCTTTATTGAATGGAAATAAAACTATTATTTTTTTTGTATTTTCAAGTGGATAGGGTTCTTGCACAATATTTTCTGCTGCTTCAGCAAACAGTAAGAGTATTGTTTTCAATTTCTGTTTGACGGTGATATCAAGCGATACATTTTTTTCAGCAAGTGCTGTGATAAAAACACTGAGTTTCTTATAGAACTCAGAAGATGAAGCAGCAAGTACTATTTTATCATAGGGCATTTCTGAGAGTTCAAAACAAAGTTGACGCAGTTGCATATCATTCATCATTATAACGGTATCGTAAAACGTATTCTTAAGTGCAGCCTTGTTTAGCATGATTTGAAAAAAGCTGCTTGCAGTAATTTGTTTACTGATTGGAGAGATGTTGGTAGGTAATAAGCATGAGGAGATACTTGTTACACTAAGATCAACGCTGTTAGCAATAAAGATAGTAAGGATTTCTTCAAAGGCAGTGTGTGCTTCTGGCTTTGACCATTCGTTGAGTGTGCATTTATCCATTATAAAATCAAACAAGGATTGTGTTTTGCTTGGATTGGTATGCGGTATTTCAAAGGTAGCATTAATAGCATTTAATTCAGCGGCTAATTGTGTTAAATCAAGCAGTTCTTTTTGGCTTGCCTTAAAATAATAATAGTCTTTATTAGTGCGTCTATTTTTGCTAAGAGCGTAGAAAGACCGCAATTGATTGAACAGACTTTCAACGTTGGTAGTATTGGGAGTTTGGCGCATTAGGGCTACTTCAAATAAGCTGTTTTGGTAATAAAGTATATGAGATTATTATTAAAAGAGTCTTAATATGACTACAGCCATTGATTTAAGAAAAAGCGTTTGTCACGATATCGATTCAAGGTAGTACAAGCAAACGCTCTCATTTCTTGGTGCGCGCATGAGCGTCAGCGAGTGTTTCGAAAGAAATCTCGATGCGCTCAAGCCTTGCAAAAATACACTCGCTGACGCTCATGCGCGCATCGAGAGCGTTTGCTATATCACGTTGCATAGAGACTTGGTCCTTAAGTCCCTTTGCGTATTCATTATTTAACTGTTTTAACACCCAGCTCCCGCAGTTGTTTAAAGTCTGCTTCTGACGGTGCATTTGTCAACGGACAATGTGCTGTTTGTGTTTTTGGAAACGCGATGACGTCACGAATATTTTGCGTATCGGTTAATAGCATTGATAAGCGATCAATACCAAAAGCAATACCGCCATGGGGTGGTGCACCAAACTTTAAGGCTTGTAGTAAGTGGCCGAATTTCGCGTGCGCTTCTGCTTCTTTAATATTTAAAATATCAAGAGAGGTTAATTGCATATCATATTTGTGAATACGAATAGATCCACCCCCAATTTCATAACCATTCATGACGATGTCATAAGCGCGTGAATTTGATGCGCCTGGATTTGCACGTAATTTTTCGATGTTTGATTCTGTTGGTGCAGTAAATGGATGATGTAAAGGCTCCCAGTTTCCTTCTTTATCTAATTGGTACATTGGGAAATCAGTTACCCATAATGGTGCCCACTGATGCGTATATAAATTAAAATCGCGGCATAATTTGTCACGTAGTGCGCCCAAACTTTCGGATACGATTTTTGCTTTGTCTGCACCGAAAAATAAAATGTCACCGACTTTGGCATCAACACGTTTTACAATTTCAGACGCCACATTTTCTGGAATAAATTTTAAAATAGGGGATTGCAAACCTTCTGCGGTGACTTTGATATAAGCCAATCCTTTTGCGCCATATATCGCAACAAATTGGGTGTAATCATCAATTTGTTTACGAGATAATTCTTGGTTAGGCAATTTTAATACCGTCACACGTCCATCAACATCATTGGCTGGCGCATGAAATACTTTGAATTCGACGTCTTTCATTAAGTCTTTAATATCGACTAATTTTAGGGGATTACGTAAATCGGGTTTGTCAGAACCGTAATCGCGCATTGCATCATGAAAGCTCATGCGTGGAAACGCAGGTAAATCGGCATTGACAGCAGACTTCCATAATTCACGCACCATTTTTTCCATTAAATTTTGCACGTCACTTTCATTCACGAATGCCATCTCAACGTCGAGTTGTGTGAATTCTGGTTGACGATCGGCACGTAAATCTTCATCGCGAAAACATTTCACGATTTGGTAATAACGATCAAAGCCTGAGATCATTAATAGCTGTTTAAAAATTTGGGGTGATTGTGGGAGCGCATAAAATTTTCCAGGATAGTTACGGCTGGGTACTAAATAATCGCGCGCACCTTCTGGTGTTGTTTTGGTTAAAAAAGGTGTTTCGATATCGGTGAAATTTTCGTTATCTAGGAAATGACGGATGAAGCGCACGATTTCCGCACGTTTTTTTAAGCGTGTGTAGACGTCATTGCGACGTAAATCTAAATAGCGAAATTTCAAACGCGCTTCTTCGCCTACTTCTTGATAGCCGTCAACATTAAATGGCAAGGGTTCCGCTGTATTTAAAATTTCAATGTCTTGAGCATCAATTTCTACTTCGCCAGACGGAATATCTTTGTTGATCGTGCCCGCAGGGCGATTACGCACAATACCTTCAATACGGACTACAAATTCATTACGGAGCTTTTCAGCAGCGGTAAAAGTATTTTTATTGTTGGGATCGCAGACGATCTGCACAATGTTATTGCGATCGCGTAAATCAATAAAAATGAGTCCACCGTGATCGCGGCGACGGTGTACCCAGCCGCATAAAGTGACGGTTCTGCCTATTAACGCTGAATTGATTTCTGAAGCTGCTTGTGTACGCATGAAACGCATCCATTTTGGTGAAATAAAAACTTGATGGTAGCGAGTGTCTGCCTGATGCGCAAGCCAGATTTTGTGGAGTGCAAAACAAGCCTGTTGTTCAAGATTGCCAAAAGATGAAAATTTTTTGTTCATGCGGAATTGCTGCCTCATAGCCATTGACTTAAGAAATTTGATAAATCACTCGCTACATTCGTGGCTCGCATCATGCGCAGTGTGTGGTGTGAGCCGCGAGTGTAACGAGCGATTGTTTTCTTAAGTCATATATGGACCCCGCCCTGGATGCAAACAATAAATTCAATTTTTAGCAAAATAAAAGTGAGATGCATTCATATATTCGGCCTCTTTATTC
>JAUXWQ010000012.1 GCA_030680235.1 Coxiellaceae bacterium | reverse complement strand
CTATCAAGCCTTTCCAATAGGCATGATTCTCTTTACAAATACCCACCATGAAAAATATCTCCTTAGTCGTAATTAATGACAGGAAATATTTTCTAATAGTTTTTTATCCTTGCGTAGATGTGTTTCCCCAGACGTTTACTCATATGGGACGTAAAAACACAGTAGTAAATTTAAAAGACGTGACTCAAAAAATATCGCTGAATTGCACATTAAAAATGAATGATGCGCATTTAATAAAACAAGCAGCAATGACAGGATTGGGTATTGTTCAGTTACACCATTACATGGTTGAAAAAGAGTTAGAAAATGGCACATTGGTTGAAGTATTAAAGCACGCAACCCAACCTGAAATCCCGCTATACATCTACTATCAAAAAAATAGGATCGTTCAGCCAAAGGTGAGGGAATTTGTCAATTTGGTTTTTGGTTGAATAGTTTATTTTTTCACAATGCATTAAAATATGCGCTATTTTTGATTTGAAGACGAGAGTTTAAAAAAATGAATTATATTATACCGCCAACTTTAAATAATGGTGATACGATTGGATTAATTGCGCCATCGAGCCCACTATTAAAGAATTCCCCTATGGTCATATTGATCGACGATGTGTGCTGCCGATTGGAAAAGAGATTGTTTTGGATGTGAGCCGCGAAAACGAAGTGAGGGTAATTTTTTAAAAATGCTTAATGTAGTTTTTGACCATTGAGAACATTAGGTGCATTAGAATCGACTGTAATGAGACAAATATTACCTCAGGCATCAGAAAATCCCACCAACAAAAACTGCGAAACAAATCCCGCAATATTTTTCTCACCTAAATTCACACAGCCAACAATGGATCTGCCAATCAGTAAATTCAAAATTAAGAATGGGCATATTGTTTCCTCTATTCCAAATGAATATGCTGTTCTGGTGTAAATGCAGGGGTGCATGAAATATGTAATGTCATATTACCATCCCAATAGAATTTTTCATTGGGTGAAATTAAAATGACATCACCTGTTTTTAAATGATACTCAACATCGTTAACAATTACTTTTCCAAGACCTTCTTGCACATAAACAATTTCTTTAGAAATAGTGTTGGTTGCAAATCCTGAATCTGGATATCGAGATGACACTTTGATAATTGCAAAATTAATGTCGTGATCATTGATTGGAAATTCAGATACGATGCAATTGTCGCTGTTTTTGCGCTCTATTATTTGGTTGCTTCTACATTTTTCCATAATACATACCTCTTATAAATCTTTACGTAAAAAATAAAATATTGAATTTTTGTCAGGATGACGCCGTTCGAATTCCACATAAAAACCCAATTTCTTGTAAAAATCGGGCGCTTCAAAAGCATAGGTGTTGATGGCAATAAAACGAGATTTGTGATCCGCAGCCAATTTTTCTGCTGGTAACATTAATTGAGCGCCATAACCTTGTCTGCGCAATGCCTCAGAAACCCATAATTGATCGACATACAGCCAATCATGCAAAATAGCACCATTACATCCACCGACAATTTTTTCATTTTCATCACGGATATAAAATGCGAAAAGCGATGTATGCTAATTTAAAATCTGGAGGATCTTCAGGTGGTTTTGCCAACCAGTTTTACTGGAGTTCTAGCGAGAACGACGCTAGCGTTGCGCGTGATCGCTTCTTCGTCACTGGCAGTCCGAACTTCGCCAATAAGCTCGACACAAGCGACTATGTGCGTTGTTCGCGGGCTTTACCCCTTTACCCCTTGTGCGCCAAGAAAGCTGGACACATTTTGCAGGTGAAAGTCCTGTCGTAGAAGCGCAACCGAGCGCACTACGTAGCAAGTCTTGTGCCTCGAATTATGACCGGCTGATTTTTACGTCACGAAAATGTCACAAATACGATGCAGTGTCACATCTGAGGTCAGGTAAAAAATCGATAATTTATTGATTTTTAAATGGGCCGTCCGCGATTCGAACGCGGGACCAACGGATTAAAAGTCCGCTGCTCTACCGACTGAGCTAACGGCCCAAATTTTGTACGCATTTTCTTTCCAAAGCAAGCGCCCAGGAAAGAAAACCATGATACCCAAGTTTTCTGAAATCGCAAGTGATTTTTTTTTGCGAAAAGTGAGTAAAAACACGGTATTGCCGATTTTGTTCTTTTCAGCATAATGGTTGACGATCATTGTAGGAGATTTGAACTGTGCAGCATTATTTTGGCTTCACTTTACTTGAACTGTTGATTGCCTTGGCGATTACTGCAATTTTGGCCAGTATTGCTTATCCCAGTTATATTTCAGAAACGATGCATGCACAGCGTAATCGTGCGGAGGTTATTTTGATGCAGTTGGCGGCGCGTATGGAAGTGTATGCGGGTGATCATGATAATAGCTATAAGGGTGTTAGGCTTGTTGATTTAAATGCAAATACATTAATAGAAAATGTGTGGTATCAATTTAAAATAACAGATAGTGACGCTGATCATTTTACATTGAAAGCCATTCCCACAGATAAACAGGCTGATCATGATTCGCGGTGTGGCACATTAACCTTAACGAATACAAATATACGCGGGATTTCAGGAATGGCTAGTGTGGCTGATTGTTGGCGCTAATATAGCCTTATCTAATTAGGGTTAGACGAGCCCAACTGAGGGGAAAGACAGGTGGCGGAAGGCATTTGAAATTGTAACGCCGTATAAAACAACTGGGTAGTGCTATAGACCTTTATTTGAACAATATCTTGATGCTATGGTAATAGACCATAATATTAAAAGCAGAAATAAATAATGCTTTGGATCAGACGATTAACCAAAAGACACCTCTCATCACGACGCATCGCATTTTGGCAGAAAACCCTTTATGAAGTTGCTACGCGTCATTTTAAGCAAGTTGATAGCAAAGATATCGATCAATTCTTAGGTGATGCAAAAAAAAACCAGGGTACAATTTATATTATTCGGCATCGAAGAAAAATCGTTGGCTTTGGTATTTCCTGTTATCGCCATATTTTTTTTAAAAAAAAGAAATTGTCTTTTTTGGTGCTTGAAGCAGGCTGTTTAGATCGTGAAGTGCGTGGAAAGCATGTGTTAAATTTAATTGGCGCGCGCGAGATTATTCGTTATAAATTCAGTCGATTTAGAAATATTTTTCGACGTGTATATGCCGTTGGCCTGTGTATGTCCCCACAAAGTTATGCGCTTTATAGCATGTTGCGATGTTGGGGTGATATTACAGAGATACCGTCAGGATACCATGATTTATATGATGCAATTTTATCTGCATATTGCTCGGAATTGGGGGTGGCGTATCCAGGTTGCGGAAAACCAATTGTTATTGCTTCATGGGTGCCGATTAGTGTGAATATTGATAATAGTCATTCCTCGCATTCACACCATAGCTTAGAGAAAAAATTTTCTTGGGAGCCTGGGCAAGGATTTCCTATTATCATCCCGATTGATTTTTGTAGGATTTTTATTCTTCTCAAGTTGCTATTCATTCATCAATTAAATTTATTTAGGAAAAAATAATGAGTCGGAAATGTTTTTTTGGATTGGTTATTATTTTTATGTTGCAAATGGCGGCTAATTTTTTCACCCCTATTTGGGCGGCCTATACGCATTCGTTAGGAGGTACTGTACGTAGTGCAGGTATTTCAATTGCTATTTTTTCATGGGGCACCGCTTTTTTTTCGGTGGTTATTCCAATAGTGAATCATAAAAATAGTATTTCTGAAAAATGCTTATTGATGATGGGTATTTTTTTATCTTTGCTTGTTGTGATTGGTTATTTTTTTATTCATCAGATTTATTATTTTTATGTGGCACAGTTTATTTTGTCATTCAGTGCAGGGATGCAGATTCCTTCTTTTTATGTGCTGTATGAAAAATATATTACTGAAAAAAACAGAGGGTTTGCTTGGGGGGTGTTGGAATCTGTTTTTTATGTGTCGCTTGGGCTGGCCTCTTTAGTAGCTGCTTTTTTGTTTGAGCATTTTGGTATTCAAGCGGTTTTTAGTTGTATGTTAGTTTTGATTGTTATTGCGCAGATCACAGCATTTTTCTTTGTGTAAAAAAGCGGTGATTAATCGAGTGCGATCAAAAAAGCGCTTTTTTTAAGTTATTTTTCTGGCAGATTCTAATTTTTCTACTATGCTTTCATATGTTCAAAAAATGAACATGTCTGGAGGCGTCGTGATTTCCAAGGAGCTGGATTTATCGGTAATAATCGAATTTTTTGAAAGCCTCTTTGATATTGAGAGTCCTTCCCCTGCAGCAGAAATTGTGCTTACAGAACAAAAAGTTAGGTTGGTTCATGAGTTGGAAAAAACGCTTTCCGTTGTGTGGTCTGCGGTGAGTGGTAATCCTCATCCATCTGCAGAGGAGTGCGACTTATTGAACAAGCTACAAGAGATGGTGGGTTCATTGCGACATGGGATGTTTGAGTCAGCGACTTCATTGCATCAGCCTAGTTTATTTTCTGGCTATTCAACCATTTTTAGAAAGCGATCATCCGTGCGGCGACTGCGTTCAGTGCGTTGATGCGCGCGCGAGTGTAACGCGTGTTTTGCAGAAAATACGAGGTGAAGAGGGATTCTGCAAATTCACGCGTTACACTCGCGCTCGCACCTAAGTTCACAATTTATTCTTAAATCAATGGCGGTGTCTATGAGCCATGCCATGATTTAAATTTTCCTTCTAGTCCACCCCCAAGATCAGAAAATGGATTTGGAATGCGACCTCGATTATCACTCATTAGCTCACGTAAATTGTTTAACTCTTCGCGATTATCATGGAAACTTCTTTGAGCATCGTCTTGGTGATGTCTTTCTATGTTGGCAAGGGCACGTTTTTTTAGAAGCGCTAAAAAATTTTTATGGGTGTTTGTATTTCCGACTGGCGTATTTGTGCCAAAAATAGAAAGCTTGATCCAGCCAATTGTCTTTTGGGTGTCTTCAGTATAAATAAAAGCATATTTTTGTTCTTGGTTGAAATCGTTTTTATAGACATTGTACAGCTTAATTAAATCCGTTGTGGTTAGTTTTGAAATATGATCGGGGGCTTGTTGCAAAAAAGCATTTTTTTTCTCACGCAATGAGCGCGTTGAATCAAGATTGATTTGTTTCATTAATGATTCAAGTTGTGTGTAAGCGCTTAACGATTCAGTCGCAGTTTTCACCCCGTCCACGCCGAGTGCTTCGCTTATTTTTCCAGTAATTTCTACGAAGGCACTGAATAGTTGTTTTTTTTTCGCAGGGGTTCCAGGCATACTATTTTCTCTTTTATCAAGATCGTTTGTAACTATTTAGCCATCGCTTAATTTAATCCAAGCTTGTTCTTTATCAGCCAATTCCTTTTTAATCGTACCTTGTTCTTGCATTAACTTTTTTAGTTTTTCAGCATGGGCATTTTCATAGAGGGTTGGGTCCGCCAATTCTTTTTCAATTTTTTGCAGTTGTTTCTCTAGCTGAATAAGTTCTTTTTCTGTTTTTTGAAGCTGTTTTTTATCTTCGGGTGTTGATACTTTTGGTGTTGCTGATTTCTTTTTGTTTGACCCTGTAGGATGTGTTGCTAATTGCGATGCTTCATAATCTGCTAAATTGCCATCATAAACCGTTACAGTACCGCGATTCACTAGCCACAAACTATCCACGCAACATTCGACAAAATAACGATCATGCGAGACTAAAATCAATGCGCCATTAAATGCTTCGAGCGCAACAATTAATGATTCACGAATATGCATATCTAAGTGATTGGTTGGTTCATCGAGCAATAATACATTGGGTCTTTGCCAAATTAAAATAGCAAGTGCAAGACGGGCTTTTTCACCCCCCGAAAAAACATTGATTTTTTGAAAAACGCGATCATGATTAAACGCAAAACGTCCTAAAAATCCACGAATTTGTGTTTCACCCATTTCTGGAAATTGTCGTTTGAAATGTTCCATAGGGGTGTCATTTAAATCTAGCATGTCGACTTGTTGCTGCGAAAAATAACCAATATTGGTTTGTGGGTGAAAGGTGATATCGCCGCGTACGGGTTTTAATTTTTGCGCAATTGATTTTAATAAAGTGGATTTACCGCTGCCATTAACCCCAATAACACCAATACGATCACCTTCACCAACGGCAAGGCTAACATCTTTTAAAATTACTTTATTGTCATAGCCAAAATCAGATCGTGTGCTAATGGTTGGATAGCCTGTTGCTTTAGGTTCAAAAAAATCAAAAGAGACATTATTTTCATCTTCTTGAAATTCAGACGTCATTTGCAATTTTTCCATTGCTTTCATGCGGCTTTGAGCTTGTTTTGCTTTTGACGCTTTTGCACGAAAGCGATCAACAAATTTTTGTAAATGCGCGCGCTTTTTTAAGACTTTGCTATTTACTTTTTCTTGTAATAATAAATTTTCTTGGAATTGTCGTGCGAACGACGAGTAATTACCTTGATACAATCGCAATTGTTGATTGGCTAATTGGACCGTATGTGTCGTGACTTCATCTAAGAAATAACGATCGTGCGAAATAATAATGCAGGTGCCTTGATAGGTTTTCACCCATTGTGTGAGCCAAGCAATGGTTTCTAAATCCAAATGGTTAGTTGGTTCATCGAGTAATAATAAATCCGCGCGTGACATCAAAACACGTGCCAACAATAGACGCATTTGCCAGCCACCAGAAAATGATTTCACGGGCTTTTCAAACTCATGTTCAGCAAATCCCAAGCCATTTAAAACAATCGCAACACGTGAATCGATACGATAACCATCGATCAATTCCATGTCACTTAAATGTTGCGCAAGTTCCTCGCCTTCTGTGGTCGCAATTTTATCTTGAAGCGTGACATAACCTTCATCGCCATTTCGGACAAAAGCAAAGGCGGTGTCTGTGGTTTCTGGTAACTCTTGTGATAAATGCGCGATTTTCCAGCTATTGGGGAGCAATACTTCGCCGTGATCTTCTTGTATCTCACGCATGATTAACTTTAAAAGGGAGGTTTTACCTGCGCCATTTTTGCCAATTAAACCCGCTCTAAAGCCAATGTCGAGACGTACAGAGGTTTCTTCAAGCAATACCTTGGTGCCGCGGCGGAGGGTAACGCGATTAAGCTGTAACATAGTTAAGAATTCTTTGAGGTTGATTTTGGTTGAATTGTGGGCGAATTACTAGGGTTTTGCAACCAATAGGGAATGCGCGGGTGCGATTAAAAATGTTGGTTAAATGCATGCACGTTAAGCTAACATTTTCTACGTAGGCTTATTTGTATCTACACAAGTCTGAAAATGGGGTGAAATGTCTTGTAAACCGCTGATACCCCCTTGAAAAAGGGGGTCGGTGCGCAGCACCGGGGGATTTTATTACCCAACAGAAGGACATTCTTGAATCGCAATCCCCAGCGCACCTGTTCCTGCATGTACCGCTAAACTTGCGCAACATGGCAGCACGAAAAGCTGGTCAATTTGATCGTTAAAATGATTTTTTAGCATGGTTGCCAATTCAAGCGCTTCGCTTTCTCTTTCGCTATGCAAAACGCTAAGGCGATATTTTTTTTCAGGCAACATTTTTTGTTTTGCAAGGCGAAATAATTTTGGTGCTAAATTTTTTCTGCCAAACAATAAGCGTGCGGGTTTGACCTTGCCTTCGGGTGTCACGGTTGCAAGGGGGGTGAGATGGAAAAAATCCAACATTTTTTTTAATTTAATCGGTAAGCGACCACTTCGAACCAAGGAATCAAGATCAGTCATTGCCGCATAAAAATGCGTTTTTTCAATCGCATTTTTTGTGATGGCAATAATTTCTTCTTTTGTGCGACCAGCAGCTGCCGCTTCTGCAGCGGCAAGCACAATTAATCCTTGTCCCGCAGAGATATTTCCGGCATCCATCACGGTAATTTGTGTTTTTCCGCCGGCTTTTTCCGCAGCCTTTTCAGAAGCAGAAAGTGTGCCGCTTAAAGGACGTGGAATATGCAGCGCAATGATTGAATCAAAATGCGTTGCGAGATATTGATATTGTCGATGAAAATCACCAAAGCTCGGTTGGGATGTAGTGGGATGAACAGATTTATTTTTTAAAGCTTGATGAAATTCTTGCGGTGTAATTGAAATTTTATCCAAATACGTTTGCTGTCCAAAATTAATTAAAATTGGAACGACGTGAATATTATATTTTGAAATAATTTCAGAGGGTAAATCAGCGCTGGAATCCGTTAATATCGCCACACGATTTTCACGATTCGCATAGGAATTTTGCTGCTTGATCATGTCGTCTGCTTTTTCGCCACTGGTATCGCCATATTCGCGACAAATAGAGAAAATTTGACTGGGATCGTTCGTGTGTACGTGAATTTTTGTTTTTATCGGAGAGCCTGCAACAATCAAGCTATTGCCGATTTCATCGAGTCTTGCACGCAATTCATCATGGTCGATTGGTTTGTTATTGCTTTGTTTAATTAAGCATTCTGTACAAAAACGAAAACGTTCATCAATTTCATGCGGAATGTCATCGGGCATGTCAATGATGGTAACTTCAGCAAGTTCAAACTGTAATTTTTTAATAGAGCCTGTATCAACAAATTGATAGATGCCGCAGAGAAATTCAACAAATCCTTGCGCTCCTGCATCAACAACGCCCGCTTTTTTTAGTTCTTTTAATTGTACTGACGTATGTTTGAGTGATATTTGTGCGCGCTCAATGCCGTGATGCAATAGATCCACAAAATCCACTTCATTGTTGGCTAATTGTTGGTGTGTAATTTCGTCAGAAAAGTCACGCAAAATGGTAAGAATGGTGCCTTCTTTGGGTTGTGATAAGGCTTTATGGGCATAATTAACGGCAGTGGCAATGGCAGCGACGAAATTTTTTGTCGTCATATGTTTGTCGACGGTTTGCGCGCCAACGCTTAAACCTTGAAAAAATTGCGCAAGAATAGCGCCTGAATTTCCACGAGCACCGTTTAATGCGGCATCGGCAACGTTTGCTAGTAGTTCATGGATGCTGACGCGCTGTAGCGAATAGGTGCTTTCTAAGATGGCATTTAAGGTGAGTGCCATATTGGTGCCTGTATCGCGATCAGGCACGGGAAATACATTAATATTATTTAAGTATTCTTGTTTTGAGATCACTTGGCGAATACCGGCAACAATGGCGCGGTATAGGCGTGTACCATCCAAATAGGTAATTTTGTGTCTGGACATAAAGCGTCAGCTCCCTGGCTTTGAGGTTGCGGAATGATATCACGATATTTTTGCTGGGAACATGTATGTTCTTGTCGTAAAAACACGGTATTGCGATTTTGTGCAGATTAGCCTATTTTTTGTGAATGATTTTTAGCTTACAGCGTTCAAAAATACTTCTTTTTTATCGTGCGGTGGTGTTCCTATTGGCTGTTTTGTCGGTGGGGTTAACCTTTTCAGTAGGGTTGTTTTGTATAGGGCTGGGCGTGATTTTGTTGTTTGGGCTGCATGAAAAGGATCAATCGAGATGGGTGTCGATTGAATATAAAAAAGAGGATGTGTGGATTTTAGAAAGTGCTGCAGAAGGTATTGTTCCTGCAAAATTACTGTCTTCGAGTGTGATGATGCGCTATTTATTAATTCTGCATTTCGAAGCGTTGCGGCGGAAACAGAAAAAAATTGTTGTTATTTTTCCAGATCAATTAATGTTTAAAGCGTATCGTGCGTTACGAAGAGGTGTGAAGTATTCATCGTAAAGCATCCCCGCGCATTTTTTTTGAAGGCCACACAGTACATTCAATTCTGCTCGAGGCGCAGGCGAACTGTACTGTTGTGTGTATGTTCTTTATGCACGCTTCACAAAATGCTCTGCAATCACGCTTGCTACGCACCCTGTTAATTTCTTCACATAATCAATATGTAAAAATTCATTGGGTCCATGTGCATTCGATTGTGGTCCTAAAACACCCGTAATTAAATACTGTGCTTGTGGAAACATTTCACCCAGCATTCCCATAAAAGGAATGGAAGCGCCAATGCCTAGATACGCTGCTTTTTTCCCATAGAATAATTCTGATGCTTGATCGTTCGCAAAACTGAGCCAATCTGCCAAGGCAGGAGAATGCCAGCCTGGGCCATGATCTTCTGCATCATAATGCACATGCGCTTGAAAAGGCGGATCAACTTCTAGCATGTGTTTTAAAGCGGTGCTCGCTTTTTTCACATCGCAAGTCGGTGGGATACGCATTGATAATTTTACGGACAAAGAGGGCAAGGTGACATTGCCAGCATTTTCAATGGCGGGGACGCCATCAGCGCCGACGATTGACAAAGCAGGACGCCACGTGCGATTTAAAATCAATTCAACATTGTCATGACAAATCGGTTGCACACCTTCTAAAAATGGAATGCCATTTATTAAATCACCGCCCATTGCTTTTGCAGCGGCTTCAATTTGTGCGAGACGATCGCGCGGTACTTCTACATGCAATGCTTCTAATTGAATTTTGCCATTATGAGGGTCTTCAATGCGATCCAATAATAAACGTAAAATATGAAATACCGAAGGCACTGCACCGCTGTGAATGCCCGAGTGAATACCATTTTTAAGGGTATCAATATGCAGTGTTCCGCCGATTAATCCGCGTAAAGAAGTGGTTCCCCATAATTGTTCGTAATTACCGCTTTCAGAATCTAAACAAATAATTAAATCAGGATTGCCCATTTGTTTTTGAATTAATTGTAAATACGGTGGTAAGTCAAAACTGCCAGATTCTTCGCTCGCTTCAATTAAGACAACGCAGCGCGCGTGTGGAATAGTTAATTTTTGTAAGTAAGCAATGGCAGACAGTGCTGAAAATGCAGCGTATCCATCATCTGCACCACCACGACCATATAATTTCCCGTCTTTAATAACAGGTTTCCATGGGCCTAAATCATCATGCCATCCCACCATTTCAGGTTGTTTATCCATGTGACCATAAAGCAAAATAGTTTTATCGCAATCTCCCGGAATATCCATTACTAAAACCGGTGTGCGATTTTCAATTTGTAATAAATCCACTGTCATATTTTTAATGGGTTGCTTTTCGCACCAGGATTTAATGAGATTCATGGCTTTTGCAATATGACCATTTTCCCGCCAGTTTTTATCAAATAAAGGCGATTTTGCAGGAATGCGAATGTAGTCTTCCAATAGTGGAATAATTTCTTGATCCCATTGTTGTTCGATCTGATGAAAATGGGATTTTATTTTATGTTGCGTGTCTGACATGGTTGAACCCTTGGTGACTGTGACTGTGACTGTGACTGTGACTGTGACTGTGACAGAGGTAGGTTTTGTATCACACTATTTAAATCGTTACAAATCTTGATGCGAGCACAAGCATAAGCGAGTGTTTTGGAGGAAATATCACGCAAAAATGGATCCTGCAAATCCGCTCGCTATACTCGCGGCTCGCACCCAGGTTCCTAAGCCGGTGACCTACTGTGACACGCATGACAAATCGCAATTGCTAATGCATCTGCGGCATCTGTTTGTGGTGCTGTTGTTAATTGCAACTGTGCTTGAATCATAAATTGTACTTGGGATTTTGATGCTGCGCCAAAGCCAACCGCTGTTTTTTTAATGAGGCGCGCACTGTATTCTGCGATGGGAATCGCATATTTTGCCGCAGCAATTAAGGCAACGCCGCGCGCTTGGCCCAATTTCAAAGCGGATTGTACATTAATTTGCACGAACACTTCTTCAATTGCTGCTTCATGGGGTTGAAATTGTGCGATTATTTCAGACAATTTTTCATGGATAAAATGTAAGCGTGTTGCAAGTGCATCACCCTTTGCAGCAATCGTACCGTGGGCAATATGCGTGAGATGATTGCTTTCTTTTTTGATAATGCCATAACCGGTTCGAATGGAGCCAGGGTCGATGCCGAGAATAATCATGGGTTGCTCCTTGCAAAAAGATGCTTATCCAAGCTTTTACATCAATTAACAGCTTCTTTCTACCGCAAACACCAACAATCCTTTTAGGGCGTCACGATACTGAGATTCGGGTGCTAAGGCTAAGGATTTCTCAGCAATCAATAGTTGTTCACGCGCTTTTTCTCGTGTTGCAAAAAAGGCATCTGTTTCTTTTAATATTTTTAAAATAAAGGGTAATTGCGCTGCATCACTATTTTTAATCGCATCGCGAATTAATGCTGCATTTTTTTCACTGGTTTTTTGCATTGCATAAATTAAGGGGAGTGTTGCTTTACCTTCTGCCAAATCATCACCAATATTTTTTCCAGTAATATCAGAAGAGGTTTCATAATCGAGTAAATCATCAATGATTTGAAAGGCCAGTCCTAAATGTAATCCGTAAGTTGCCATTGCTTTTTCAGCAGCATCACCCGCGTTTTCTAATATCGCACCCATTTCTGCCGCCGCAGAAAATAAACGCGCTGTTTTTTGTGTAATGACGCGAAAATAATTTTCTTCCGATAAATAAGCATCACGTTGATTCATGAGCTGCTGTACTTCACCTTCTGCAATAGCGTTTGTTGTTTCAGACAATACTTGCATGACGCGTGGGTCATGGTTGCGTGACAATATTTGAAAAGCGCGTGAATATAGAAAATCACCGACCAGCACGCTGGCAGCGTTCCCCCAAATGGCATTCGCGGTTTTTTTGCCGCGTCGCAAGGTGGAGTGATCCACCACATCATCATGCAACAGTGTTGCTGTGTGTACAAATTCGATGACAACCGCAAGCGCATGATGTTTTTCAGAAAGCGCATTTTTGTCAGCAAAAGCATGTGCCGATAAAATGGCCAGCAAAGGTCGCAATTGTTTGCCTTTGGTTTTAAAAATATGATCTGTAATTTCGCGCGTTAAGGGTACATTTGAGGATAGTTCGCGATATATAAAGTCGCTAATGGCATCCATATCGTTTGAGACGAGCGCACGGATCTTCTGTAATAGATCAGCAGAAAAGGTTGGATTTTCGATAAGGGGGTCTGTGATTTGCATCTGAGTATGCTAGGTGTCAGCTGTTTGTGTGTCAAGGAGTCAGCAATTCCCCGTGAACAAAAAATTTTCATCTTTTGGCGATCTTGAATGGTAATTTGTTTCGAAAATGCTCATGGACTTCATGGCCACTGCGCTTTTCTCAACAAATTACCATCCAACCTCGCCTAAAATCTAAAAATTAGCGGTTTTTCAGACATTCGTGGGGAATCACTGTCAAGGAGTGAAAAAAGCTTGCGAGCCTTGCCGATTTTGTTACAATGCTCGCTCTTTTTGAAGGGGTTTATTTATGCACGCTATTATCGTAACAGGCGGAAAGCAATATCGAGTTGCTGAAGGTCAAACACTTTGCATCGAAAAATTAGAAGTTGATGCTGGCTCAACCGTTGATTTTGATCAAGTTTTGATGGTAGGTGCTGGTGAATCCGTACGTTTTGGTACGCCCTTGGTTGCAGGCGCAAAAGTGTCGGCTGAAGTGGTTAAGCACGGTCGCGGTGATAAAATCCGCATTATCAAATTCCGTCGTCGTAAGCATCACATGAAGCGTCAAGGTCATCGTCAATATTTCACGATGGTTAAAGTGACTGGCATCGTTGGTTAAGGGTCGAATTGTTGATGTAAGCTGCGGGGGTGAACCGCGGATGCGAGCCGCGGACGTAGTCCGCGATATTTTTTTCTTTTTCGCGATATTTTTAAGAGGATTCAAGCATGGCACATAAGAAAGCTGGCGGTAGTACCCGCAACGGTCGTGACTCTAACCCTAAGTATTTAGGTGTTAAAAAATTTGGTAACGAGCACGTGATTCCAGGCAATATTATTATCCGTCAACGTGGCACGAACTGTCATCCTGGTGCTGGCGTTGGTATGGGTCGTGATCATACCTTGTATGCATTGATCGAAGGTAAAGTTTGCTTTGCAATCAAAGGCAAAAATAACCGTAAAACCGTTTCTGTGGAAGCACAAGGCTAGTTTTTCCGATATATTTACCTGTTTTTAGGGACGCGATTGCTGTTTTTTTAAGCAATCGCGTTTTTTTTTACCTACACTGACACTGACACTATTTTATGAAATTTATCGACGAAGTAATAATTGAAGTGGAGGCTGGCGATGGCGGCCATGGTTGTATGAGTTTTCGTCGTGAAAAATTTATTCCTTTTGGTGGGCCCGATGGCGGCGATGGCGGCGATGGTGGCAGCGTTATTTTTGAGGCAAGCGACTCTTTAAATACCTTGATTGATCTGCGTTATCAGCGTTTATATCGCGCAAAAACAGGCGAATCAGGCTCTGGTGCCTTGAGAACTGGAAAAAGTGGTGCAGACAGGATTGTTGCTGTCCCCATCGGCACCATGGTTTACGATGCAGACACACAAGAGTTTATTGGCGATTTAACCAAGCCTGGTGACCGCTTATGCGTTGCGAAAGGAGGTTGGCACGGCTTAGGCAATGCGCGCTTCAAGAGCAGCACCAATCGTGCGCCGCGTCAGACCTCAAAAGGTAAGCCGGGTGAAGAGCGTCGTATCAAATGTGAATTAAAAGTATTAGCCGATGTCGGATTGTTGGGTCTTCCTAATGCCGGAAAATCTACCTTGGTTCGTGCGGTATCAAATGCAACGCCGAAAGTGGCTGATTATCCTTTTACAACCATGCGCCCCCATTTGGGTGTGGTGCGTGCAGGTGAATTTCAAAGTTTTGTGGTTTCTGATATCCCGGGATTAATTGAAGGTGCAAGCGAAGGTATTGGCTTGGGTCACCGCTTTTTAAAGCATTTGAGTCGTACCAGTGTGCTGTGGCATGTGGTTGATATCAGCGAGCCTGATGAGAGCGCTATTATTGAAAATATCCGTATTATTGAAAGTGAACTTGAGAAATATGATGCAACGCTCTTGGACAAGCCAAGATGGTTGGTCTTCAATAAAATGGATGCATTGCTGGAAGAAGAGGTGCATGCGCGTGCAGAAAATATTGTGAAGGCGCTTCAATGGGATGAAAAATTTTTTGTGATAGCTGCGATTAAAAAACAAGGGACGCTATTGCTTTGTCAGGAAACAATGCAGCTGTTATTGGATCGACGCACAAGCGCTGAAACAGTATAAAATATCCGGCTAATATAAACCTAGATTCGACAGTTAAAATCTACTGCGGCTGCTTAACCGTCTGAATCTGCATCGAATTTTTAAAAAATTATCTTCACCGTATGGGTGAATACGCTTTCAGATAATTTTTCAAAAATCCGACGCATCTTCAAACGCTTAAGCACCCTCGCAACGGTTTCAACTGCCGAATCTAGGATGAATAATTAAGTCAAAAAACGCCAAAAAATTAAGTAGGTTAAAACAAAGCTGAATAGTGACAAAGCCTTTAAGGTTTTTTTAATCTTTGAGGCGCATACTTTTTGTTAATTGCACAGGGTAGTGTTGGGTGTAAACCATGATGGGGCTTTGTTGGATATCGCTGAGCCTGTTACCAAATTTTTCCGTAAGCACTGTTTACGAGTTTAAATACTGACAGACCTTGAGATTGTGCGGGATGCGTAATGTTATTGAACATTGTGCGAGGGTTTTTATATGCGGTTTTTTCAAACAGTTTCTGGAGAAGTTAGAGATCATTTTCGCTATCATGTCACAGATATGGATAAAGTTATATTGAGGTGTATTGATAACGCTTTGAAAGAAATTAAAAAAAATTCTGAGAGCTCACAGAAAATCACCGCGCCTGAACAGAAAGACGACGATACTCTATTTGAACGTGATTTAGCTACGACCATGCAGTACGCGTTCATCTCCTATGATTTTGATCAGGGTGGTGCGCATAATCGTTTGCGTCGTTGTGCTTTTGGCGAGAATAGTTTTAGTTTCACAGATAAATGTAAAGCGCAAAACTGGCATTACAAAAAGTACGTTGGTCAGATGGCATTAACCAAAGACGAGTATGATAGCAAACTCGAGAATATAGCTATTCAGAACTTGTGTTTTGTCTTTGATAAGTTTTTTGCATCTTTGTTGTTGGGTAAAACTAACGTAATCCCAAAAGGTTCGAGAGGAATGTATTTGCTTGATGGGTTTAAGCAAACTATTCTTAGTGTCTTATCTGATGGTGATATTAAATTTAAAATGCAGCGTCCTTGGCATGGTTTTTACTGGGCCAACATGTTTTCTCTTAGTCAAGATAGAAAGAGCTTGGTTCTAAAACAAACAGCGCACAATGACTTTGTGACTCAAGCGGGCTTAGGTCTTAACGAGGTTTCTTCATCGAATGTGTCAAGGATCGCGTAGTATCTTCAGGCGCTTTGTTTCTTTGAAGCGCCTGTTATTATGTCATTCCTGAGAACAACAAGTTTTTCAAAGTCTCTATTACTTTTAGTTTTATATGTTGTAGACTCCTTTTAAGGTAACGTCTAGAGAGGGTGCAGTGCTATGCCAAACAATATCGCTTCATTTTTTCGTAACAAGTTTCGAATTATGCCAAAAGAAGCGGATATTCAGTTAGTTCAGCAGATTATTGGAGAGCTGAAGGGGATTGATATTCCAGCAGAAGGTAATTTTTCATTTTCACCGACTCAAAAAAAGTTTGTTGAGGCTTTGGTGGGTATTCTTATTGATGTCTACACACACTATCGTTTTGCAGAGTGTGGTGGCCGTCTCTACCGTGCATTTCGTGAAAGTCGTGCTGATTGGAAGCATGGCGCCCTTGAGAATGGCCCAAAACTTGCAGAAGAGCGTATTAGTCGACAATATTGGCTGGTATTTGGTGTGGTTGGGCGTGTAGATGCGGATGTGCATGATCGTGTGCTTAAGGAATTTGAGGTTCAATTATTAATACCGCTGCAAAAGGCATTGCGCGAGGGAATCGTGCAAGGGTCTCGTCTTGATCATTTGATCAGCTATTTAAAAAATGGTATCGACCAAGGACGAGTCTACAAAACGCTTCAATCGGCGGACGACGTGACGAAAGCTGAGAAAGCAGAAACAGATGAACTTTGGTGTAAGCCGGTTGGATACGCTTAAAAATAAATTCAAGCGTTCCGGTGGCTTAAGTGCTTTGATGCGAGCATGAGCGAGCGAGTGTTTGTAGGAAATCGATCAGGGCCAACGACAGATAGTTTTGATTATACTGCGAAAGCTTAATGCGAGCATGAGCGTAGCGAGTGTGGTGTATATCAAGAGTCTCTGCAAACACTCGCTACGCTCATGCTCGCATCATGTTCCCATCATGTTCACATCATGCTCGCATCGCGTTCGTAATCAATTAAGCAATTGCTTTTAATTTTGTGTTCAAGCGGCTTTTCAAACGAGAAGCTTTGTTCGCGTGAATCAATCTTTTGCCAGCTGCGCTGTCAGCCAACTTAGAAACATCTTTGCATGCTGTTTGTGCTTCAGTTTTGTTGCCACCTTGAATAGCTTTCAAAGCTTTTTTAATAGCTGTACGTAATGTCGATTTTTGACTAACGTTACGGTCGCGACGCACAACGGCTTGTTTTGCACGTTTTTTAGCGGATGCTGTATTTGCCAAGGAAATTCTCCAGATAATCTTCAATTCAAGAGGCGAAATTTTGCCCCGTTATGGTATTGTTGTCAATGATGTTATGGCGAAATGGGCTAAATATAGTTAGGTATAAGAAATGTCTGCATTGATCATGTTTATTCATGTACTTTTTGGTGTTAGTTTTTTTGGGATGCTGGTCGCTTCCTTTGTGACCATCAGCAGTAGTATTCGTCAGAAAAACCCAGCTTTCATGCATCAGACCATTAAAGCGAGTTTGATTCATGATTACATTTTATTTCCTGTTATCGTCGGGGTGATCATCACAGGCGCCTTTATGACAAAAATTCGAGATATAGCGCCAGGCACAGCGTGGATTACTGATACGTACGTATTATTTTTTATCGCCAGTGTCATTTGGTTTTGTTTGGTGCTTATCAAATTAAAAAATCTGTCAGAAAAAAAATTTGTTTATAAAAAACTTTTCTATGTGCTCAATGTTACTGTTATGCTTTTATTTTTCTTGATCATTCATGATGTAACAACAAAACAGACTTGGTTTTAAATAGGCCCTCGTGATATGTCTCAAAAATTGGTTAAATCTACCTCAACGGTTGCAATATTCACACTGCTTTCACGCATTGCAGGGTTCACGCGGGATATTATTTTAGCGAGTATCTTTGGGGCAGGTGGTTTATTTGATGCATTCGTTATTGCGTTTAAATTACCCAACTTTTTAAGACGCTTATTTGGTGAGGGTGCATTCTCTCAAGCCTTTGTTCCTATTTTAGCGGAACATCGAGCAGCGAAAACGCATGAAGAAGCACAAGACTTTGTGAATCATGTTGCAGGCATGCTTGCCTTTGCAGTCTCTATGGTTGTGATTATTGCAGAAATTGCATCGCCACTCATTATTATGATTTTTGCGCCGGGTTTTTATCATGATCCTATGCGGTTTCATGTGGCAAAAACCCTATTGCGTATTATGTTTCCGTATTTATTATTAATTGTGCTAACGGCTTTTGCAGGTGCGATTTTAAATACTTATGGTATTTTTGCGGCGCCTGCTTTTACGCCGATATTATTAAATATTGCTTTAATTGGTGTGGCACTATTGTGGGCGCCGCACTCCGCACATCCGATTATGGTATTGGGTTTTGGTGTATTAATAGGAGGGTTTTTGCAGTTAATCATCCAAATTCCTTTTTTAAAACGCATTAATTTATCGCCGAGATTCAAATTATCTTTTAAAGACGAAGGTGTTTTGCGAGTGATGAAGCGTATGATTCCTGCGCTATTTGGGGTGTCTGTCGCGCAAATTGGTTTGTTGATTGATAATGTGTTTGCATCCTTTTTGCCAAAAGGGAGTATTTCTTGGTTGTATTATTCTGACCGACTCATTTATTTTCCTTTAGGCATTATTGGCGTTGCATTAGCAACGGTTATCATGCCGTATCTGGCAAAAAATCATGCGCAAAAAGATGAGGTGGTATTTTCAGCAACGCTCGATTGGTCATTGCGTTGCACATTATTTATTGGTGTGCCTTGTGCGGTGGGTTTATTTGTTTTAGCTGGTCCTATCTTGTCTACCTTAATCCATTATGGAAAATTCAATAGTTTCGATGTCATGATGACGGCAAAAAGTTTAAGCGCATTTGCAGTGGGTTTGCCGGCTTTTATGTTAATTAAAACATTGGCCTCAGCATTTTATTCTAGGCAAAATATTGGGACACCTGTGCGTGTAGCAGCAATTTCAATGATTGTGAATTTAATTTTTAATTTTATCCTTATTTTCCCCCTAAAGCATGCGGGCCTTGCGTTGGCAACATCGTTATCATCTGCAGTGAATGCAAGTTTATTGTGGATTTTATTGGCAAAGCGAGGCATTTATCGTCCGGCAGTAGCGCGTTGGAAAAAAGCGATTTTTCAATTGGTATTGGCAAATGGTGTTATGGCGATCCTTATTTATTTTTTAGCAGGGCCTTTAACGCCCTGGTTAAACTGGCCTGCGGTGACACGTATTTCACATTTGTTATTAATTATTGGTAGTGGTGTGGCTGCTTACATTGTCTTGCTTGCAATGATGGGTGTTCGTTTTAAGCACTTTAGATCGCCCTGTTAATTTATTTTTAATGAGTTTTTATGCAATTAATTCGTGATGTTTCTCAAGCACTTGAAAAGTCTGTTGTGACGATTGGTAATTTTGACGGTTTGCATAAAGGGCATCAACGATTAATTGAAGCTCTGTTAACAGCTGCAACACAATTAAATGTGCCTTCCGTATTATTAACCTTTCAACCCAATCCATCTGAATTATTTACTCCGCAAAATCCAACAGCGCGTTTGATGCGTTTTCAAGAAAAATGGAAAGCCTTAGAGGCTTATAATATTGATTATTATTATGCGGCGCGATTCAATCACGCATTTGCTGACTTATCGGCAGAAGACTTTGTAAAAAATATTTTAGTAGCTCAATTGCAGGCAAAAAAAATTATTGTGGGGGATGATTTTCGTTTTGGTGCGAAAAGAAGGGGCGATATTGCTTTATTAAGATTGCTTGGAAAAAAATACGGTTTTGAAGTAGAAGCATTGACGCAGTCTCTATTTGAACATGAGCGCATTAGCAGTACGCGTATTCGTGATGCTTTAAAGCGTGGCGATTTTCAAATGGTTTCTGAATTGATGGGTAAACCATTTTCATTAACCGGGAGAGTGGCTTACGGCAATCAAATCGGTCGCACCTTGGGTTTTCCAACCGCCAATATTCATTTGCGTCGATTGCAGGTGCCGTTAATGGGTATTTTTGTGGTGCGCGTACATGGGTTGTCGACGATGCCTTTACCAGGTGTTGCGAGTATTGGTTATCGTCCTACCTTCAACGGTAAGGCCATTGTGCTTGAAGTATTTTTATTTAATTTTAATCAAACGATTTATGGTCAAAAAATATCAGTAGAATTTTTGCAGAAAATTCGCGACGAATTAAAATTTGAGTCAATTGATGCATTGATTGTACAAATGCAGCAGGATGTGGTGATTGCTCAGGCGTATTTTAGGCTCGCTCCAAATTTAAGGGTGATGAAGTGACGTAACTGTGTCTGGGGTACCCACAGACACAGTTACTTATGCAAATTCAACACGTTATTCTGTGCTTCAACTGCCGAAATTTTTGCTGTTAATGGACCATTTTCACCGCGCTCATCTTGTTGTTCTTGTTCAGCCGCTAAGGCTTCTTGTTCCTCTTTTGTGTAGGGGGCGGCGACGGCGTTATGCGTTTGAAAACCTGTGGCATGATCCGAAAATAATGTGCGGGTAATGAGCAATGACAATAAAATAGCAATAAAAATAAGGAGCGTGCGGTTTTTTCGAAGTGTTTTTCTCATGTGTTGCCAGCTAGTTGTCGTTTATTTTCATTAATACATTGTTAAATAATTCGTTTGATAACGCAAATCCGTTAAATGGTCGTTTCGATCATTGCATTACCTGTAAAATATTTGTACAGTCTCGCTATCTTATGAGTTTAGCGGGGTATAAAAAATGTCTAGAGAGAATTTAACACCAGAGAAAGGGATGTTTCCAAGGTTAGCAGTTACATTTCAAGATGATGTTCTTGAGTCGATGCCAGTCAAAATACGTCGTAAAACACCTGTCCATATGGATATACAGACGCTCCGTCGTGTACACATTTTAGAAGAGCAAAATATAGGCCTACAAGCAAACGTTAACACTTTGAAAACTGCTTTGGAGAATCAACGTGATCTTGGAAAAGCAATAATACGTCAATTTAATGAAAAAGCAGAATTACTGAGTCAAAAAAATGCAGCATTAGAGCGGGAAAATGCCGCGTTAAAAGCAAAATTAAAAGAACAAGCAGCGCTACTTTTAAGGCAGGGTAGAGTGTTAGGTTTTGATGCTGTGGAGGTGCGTTCTCCTAAAAAGCCCGGTTCTCCATTGGCAAGAGGTAGTCAGTTGCCATTGTTTCAGTCACCGAAACCACCTTCTGGTTCTGCACGGCCTTCGAGTTCTGCACGACAGCCGCGTATGTAATTAAGATTTTTCTTAAGCGAATTGCTTTGATGCGAAAATCAGTGTTCAATTGATTTTTCCATCTAAAGTAAGCGTGTGCGAAAATGACTGACTATAAAAATACTTTAAATCTTCCAAAAACCGATTTTCCAATGAAAGCTGATTTACCGAAGCGCGAGCCGGAAATGCTGGCGCATTGGCAAAAGAGCAATCTGTACGGATTGATTCGTGCGAACATGCAGGGCAAACCCAAATTTATTTTGCATGACGGCCCGCCATACGCGAATGCCAATATTCACATGGGTACTGCACTCAATAAAACTTTAAAAGATATCGTTGTTAAATCCAAAACATTGTCTGGTTTTGATGCGCCTTATGTGCCGGGATGGGACTGTCATGGCTTACCGATTGAATTAAACGTTGAAAAAACCCATGGAAAAGCCGGTGATAAATTGACGGCAAAAGAATTTCGACAAGCGTGTCGCGATTATGCAACGACGCAAGTTGCTCTGCAGAAAGCAGACTTCGAGCGTTTGGGTGTATTGGGTGATTGGCATAACCCTTATTTAACGATGCAGCCGCAGTTTGAAGCGAATGCCGTGCGTGCATTGGCTAAGATGGTTGAAAAAGGTCATTTGCTGCGTGGACAAAAACCGGTGCACTGGTGTGCGCTGTGTGGTTCTGCATTGGCTGAAGCGGAAGTGGAATATCAAGATAAAAAATCGCCAGCGATTGATGTTGGATTTGATGTGCTAGAGTCCACAAAGTGTCTCACGCTTTTTGGAGTCACAGGCACAGATACAGATATAGTCACAGTTATTATTTGGACCACAACGCCTTGGACATTACCTGCAAACGAAGCCATTTCTCTTCATCCTGAATTAGACTATGCGCTTGTTGAAGCACAGGTTAATCACCAAAAAAAATACTTTATTCTAGCGGAATCCCTTGTTGACACGGTAATGACCCGTTTTGCAACGCACGATTATAAAATCCTGAGTAAAACACTCGGGAAAAATTTAGAAGGTATTTTGTGTCAACATCCTTTTTTAGATCGCCAAGTACCGATTATTTTGGGTGATCATGTGACTGCTGAAGCAGGAACGGGTGCCGTACACACAGCGCCTGCACATGGCCAAGATGATTATGTTGTTGGGCAAAAATATCAATTGCCCATGCGCAATCCTGTGAATTCCAAAAGTTGTTATAACGATGATGTTCCCTTTTTTGCGGGACTGCATGTGTTCAAAGCCAATGAGCCCGTAATTGAAAAACTGCGTGAAACAGGGCATTTACTTCATCTTAAAGAATTGAATCATAGTTATCCGCATTGTTGGCGTCATAAAACACCCTTGATTTTTCGTGCAACACCGCAATGGTTTATCAGCATGGATCAAAATAATCTACGCGCACTAGCATTAGAAGAGATTAAAAAAGTAAAATGGGTTCCATCGTGGGGTGAACAACGGCTTTTCAATATGGTGGAATCACGTCCTGACTGGTGTATCTCGCGTCAGCGTGCATGGGGTATTCCTATTACCTTATTAATTCATAAGCAAACAGGTGAATTGCATCCAGATATTCTTAATGTGATGGAAAAAGCCGCAACATTAATTGAAAAAGACAGTATTGATGCATGGCATGATTGCGATATTCATACTTTAATTGCTGATGCAGACGACTATGAAAAAGTGACTGATGTATTAGATGTTTGGTTTGAATCGGGTGTGACACATACTTCTGTATTAGCAGCCAGAAAAGAATTAGCGGTACCTGCGGATTTATATTTAGAAGGATCAGATCAACATCGGGGTTGGTTCCAATCTTCTTTATTAACCGCCATTGCAGTGCGTGATGCGGCACCTTATAAATCTGTAGTAACACATGGTTATGTGGTTGATGCTAAGGGTCGTAAAATGTCGAAATCACTCGGCAATACGGTGTCTCCTGCGGATGTTGTGAAAAATTATGGTGCGGATGTTTTGCGTTTGTGGGCAACGTCGATTGATCACACAGATGACATGAGTGTTTCTGAAGAAATTTTAAAGCGTTGCAGCGATACCTATCGTCGTATTCGCAATACGATGCGTTTTTTATTGTCGAATTTATTTGATTTTAATCCCGAAACAGATTGTGTGCCGGGTGAAAAATTATTAGCACTGGATACCTGGTTAATTTCGCGCACACAGCAATTACAAACAGATATTATTGCTGCGTTCGATCATTATCAATTCCCCGCAATTTACCAGCTAATTCATAATTTTTGTTCTGTGGATTTAGGTGGATTTTATTTGGATGTGATTAAGGACCGTCAATATACAGGTGCGAAAAATGGATTGCCGCGTCGTTCTGCACAAACCGCATTGTATTATTTGTGCGAGGCGATGGTGCGTTGGTTGGCGCCAATCACAACTTTCACGGCTGATGAAGTGTGGCAGTTGATGCCTGGAAAACGGGAGCCATTTGTATTTTTATCGCAATGGTTTACAAATTTTCCTGTATTGAAACAATCGACTATTGATTGGGATTTTGTGATTAATCTTCGTAATGATGTCAATAAATCATTAGAGGCCTATCGTGCGGATGGAAAAATTGGTTCTGGGTTGGATGCAGAAATTGTTTTGCATGTGGGTGGCGAAAATTATGATGTCTTAATGCAACTGAAAAATGAGTTGCAATTTTTATTTATTGTATCGAAATTAGAAATTATAAAATCGCATAATCCAGCAGATATTCAAATCGACGTGGTTGTATCGACACACACAAAATGCGCGCGTTGTTGGCATCACCGCGAAGATGTGGGTAAGCATTCGGATCATCCATTGATTTGCGGACGGTGCATTGAGAATATTGCGTAGCGAACCGGGAGGATTTTACAACGGACTATATTTCGTTTGATCAGCAACCCCTGCATCCGCAAATCCTTTTTTGCGAAATGCGCAACTATCGCATTCGCCACAGGCTTCGCCTTTATCATTGGCGCGATAACAGGAAACTGTTAGCGAATAATTGACTCCCAGTGCATGCCCCCGTTTAATAATGTCAGTTTTGGTAAGATACATTAGTGGCGTTTCAATCGAGATTTTTTTGCCATTTATGCCTGATTTTGTCGCTAAATTAGCAAGTGTTTGAAAGGTAGCAATATAATCAGGCCTGCAATCTGGATAGCCTGAATAATCAACCGCATTGACACCAATAAAAATGGCATCGGCCTCCAATACTTCTGTCCATCCTAATGCAAATGATAAAAATACCGTATTTCTCGCAGGAACATAAGTAACAGGAATCTCATCCGAAGGTTGGTAATCCGGAACATCAATTGATTGATCGGTTAATGCAGAATGACTCAGCGCTGCTGTTGAAAATGAAAATATTTCATGCTGCACAACGCCAAATTGTTTTGCAATTCTTTTAGCAGCTTCTAATTCACTAGTATGTTTTTGTCCGTAATTAAAACTCAAGGCATAGCATTCATAGCCTTCGTGTTTAGCAATGGCCAAACAGGTTGTGGAATCTAATCCACCAGATAATAAGACAACTGCTTTTTTCATTTTAGAGTACTCTTGTTACCGCTTTCTTCCAGCCATCGTAATATTTTTTGCGATCACTTTCATGCATTTTTGGCGAAATAATTTTTTCAGACTGTACGATCTGTTCAATATCAGAGAGATTTTTATAAACACCTGCCCCTAAACCTGCGAGTAGTGCAACACCGAGTGCCGAGGTTTCAACACAACTGTTTCGCATAACGGGCATGGCTAACATATCTGCCAAAAATTGTAATAGCCAGGCGTTATGTGTCATGCCGCCATCAACGCGTAAGGCTTGAAGTGGCAATGAAATATCTTCTTTGATGGCTTCAATTAAATCGCATGTTTGATACGCGACGGCTTCTAAGGCAGCGCGGACAATGTGGGGGATTTGCGTTTCACGTGTGATGCCTAAAATAGCAGCGCGTGCATCGGGGTTCCAATAAGGGGCGCCTAATCCCGTAAAAGCAGGCACAAAATAAACGCCGTGTGTGTCGGGTATATCAGCAATTAATTTTTCGGATTCATTCGCATTTTCAAGGCACTTTAAATTTTGTGTTAACCATTGCATGCCAACGCCTGCAGAAAAAATAGAGCCTTCTAAGGCATAGGTTGTTTTATGATTAATGCGATAGGCAATGGTTGATAATAATTGATAATGAGACTTTACGACTGTTTTTCCTGTATTTATCATGACAAAGCAGCCAGTACCGTAGGTGCTTTTGATCATACCTTCATTAAAACAAGCTTGCCCAATGCTTGCTGCCTGTTGATCACCCGCAATGCCTGTTATTGGAATTTCAGCGCCTAATAACGATTTTTCTGTGACACCAAAATGGGCGTTGCAGTCTAAAACAGTGGGTAAGATATTTTTAGGAATGTTGAAAATGGCGAGTAATTCATCATCCCACGTTTGTGTATGAATATTAAAAAGTAGGGTGCGTGAGGCATTGGTGGCATCCGTTGCAAAACTTTTCCCATTCGTGAATTTCCATAATAAAAAAGTATCAATGGTGCCAAAGGCTAATTCGCCTTTTTCCGCCCGATCTCTCGCTTTAATGCCGGTATTTTCAACGTGATCTAAAATCCAGGCGATTTTAGTGGCAGAAAAATAGGCATCAATGCGTAATCCTGTTTTATTAGAAATGGCATCGACAATTTTATTATCTTGCGATAATTGCGCGCAGTGTTTTGCCGTGCGTCGATCTTGCCAAACAATTGCGGGGTAAATGGCTTCGCCTGTTTTTTTGTCCCAGACTATCGTGGTTTCGCGTTGATTGGTAATGCCAATGGCTGTGATTTTTTCAGCAGTCAGTTGTGTTTTCAGTAACACATTTTTACAGCAAGTGAGCGTGGTTTCCCAGATATCTGTTGGCATATGCTCAACCCAGCCATTGTCAGGAAAATGCTGTTTGAAAGGAATTTGATGTGAGCCTAAGGCATTTGCGCGTTCATCAAAGATCATTGCGCGTGTGCTGGTGGTGCCTTGATCAATAGCAAGAAAATAATGAGGCATGCATTTTCCTTAAATTATAAGCGATGCGAATACCGAGCAGTAGCGTTCTCTTAATTTTGCAACCATAAATAGCCACACAAATAGGCAACATATAATAGCCATAATAATGATGGCCCCAGTAATGCAGTGGCAAATTCAAATTGTTCTGCTGCAGTAATAATCGTCATAAAGGTTGCTACAAAAATACCGAGGGTCCAAAAAAATCCTACGCCTGTCCAATGGAATGCAAAAATAATAGGCGCCCATGCCCAAGTCATTGCTATTTGTATCGCGTAATATTTTAAAGCAGTTTTTGCAGTATTTTTACGGCGTTCTTGCCATAACAACCAGCCAGCGATCGTAATCATTACATACAGTGTTGACCAAACGATAGGAAAAATAATTTCAGGGGGGTGTAAAGGAGATTTTGCAATATTTTGATACCAAGGACTTAAGTGCAAATGAAAAAATTGATGGATGACGTAAGCCACAAATTGAAAACCAAAAATCCAAGCAGTTAACCACACTGTTTTTTTAATCATACAACGCTCCTTGTTGATTGTGCTGTACTCATAATACAACGACTTGTAGTAGAAACGAAATTTCGTTACCATTTTTTGGGTTCTTAATGTTAAAGGGAGTTACTAACGTAATGAAAAAGAAAATTTTTGCAATGGGTTTTGGTGCGGCACTTTCGCTAATGGCAACGGGCGCAATGGCTGATGGACTAAGTTTACAAAGTATTGGTCTTGATGCACCCGTTAAAGTACTTTGTAATGGCACCGCATTACCTTATGAATTAAAGCCAGATGCGCCTGTGAATAATATTCCTTGGTGGATGGTATCAGCGGCGTTTGGCTCGCAATCAGTATTGAATTGTCAGTTTATGTTAGATAATAAATCAAATGATTCTGTTGGTTCTGCAACATTAACATTAAGTGTACTTGCTGGTACGGGTGAGGCAAGCAATGTGCAGCATAGCCCCTCTTATAGCGTGACCATTGTGCCAGGTGAAAAAGTTGCTGCACAAAGCATGACGGTAAGAATTCAAAAAAACCCCTAAAAACTGAGCGGTTGTGGTAGATTTGTATGTAGAGTTGCTAAATAGTTACATCAAAGTACTCACATAACTGCGATCCCTGTTTTTATACGAGAATTAAGGAGGCTTGCATGAGAACACCGCCTATAAAAAGATTTTCTGTGGCGGTGTTGGGGCCCACAGGTGCTGGAAAGACATCCCTTTTGCGTAATTTAAAGGGTCTTGATGACGTGGCTGCACCTGCGTTAACAGCGGGTTTAGATCTGTATTTTTGCGAAGACTCAAAATCTACCGTAAAAGGGACATTTTTTGATCCTAGTGGAGATAATCGATTTTCTTTTCTGAGAGCTGAGGTTTTAAGGCAGAAAAAAAATTGTATTGTTATCGTTGTCGATAATCTCGATTTTGAAAAGTCTTTGCGTGCGATTGAAGTATGTTTATATGAAATTAAACAAGCCTATACTGAAGATTGTCCGCCATTGGGTTTAATTGTGAATCAAAAATCCCAGTCACAAGATAATTCAGAAAATTTTTATAGGTCGCTTGAAGAAAAATACGCGGATGATTTTGTTTTTATTGATCATTGTTCCGTTTTGGACAAAAGCTATCGCATAAATATTTTTCATCAATTTGCTAGGATTTCTGGTGTGCCAGTTTTTCATGCAGATCCTGAAGTGAAAACATTGGGTGAACGGATTTCTGATGCTGTTAGATCTGTTTCTGAAAGCACTTATAGTGCTGCAGCCTATTTGGGTTCATTTTTTCAGCCTGCGCCTGTTCGGAATGTGCAGGAGGGCATAACGCCCACAGCTGATATAACGCCCACAGCTGATATAACGATCTATTAGACTTCTTTCCAAGCCTCGATTAACGGATGATTTCATCGAAAAAATTTTCTCAAAATCCTCACATACTGACGTGTATGCTTCGGTTTTTCGAAAATTTTTTCTGCGAACTCACCTCGTTACTCAAGGTTTGGAAAGAAGTCTATTGAATGTATTTTGAAAATGAGCGGAATGGCACCCTTTGAAAAAGGGGGTTGACGCGCAGCGTCGGGGGAATTTATGCAGCAAACCCTTTTTCAAAGAGAGCGTCAGCGAAGTCGGGATTTGCTTTAATGACCAGAAACAGAGGAAATAGTGATTTTTAAAGAATTAATTTTAGTGAATCAGTGACTTATTGATGGTGTAAGGTGATTTCTAATTTCTGTCGGAAAAAAAAGTATGATAAAATCCCTCCGGTATACACTTCAATTTATGGGTGCTGTTTTAGGCTCTAGGTTGGGGGAGTATATTAAGTAATAACAAAGGTGTATTAATATGGCAAAAGAAACAGGTATCGTTAAATGGTTTAACGATCAAAAAGGTTTTGGTTTCATTACACGTGATGGCGGTGGTGATGATGTGTTCGTTCATTACAGAGCGATCAACTCAACAGGTCGCAGAACATTACGTGAAGGTGATCGTGTAGAATTCGCTGTTGTAAAAGGCGATAAAGGATTCCAAGCGGAAGACGTTACACTCATCTAAGCAGCCTTTGAGCTGCTTTCCAGTGGGGCATGATTTATTTTGTGCCCCATTCAAATAGACACTTAGTCCATTTTAATTATTAACTTCATTTTCTCCTTTCGCGGTAGATTTTTAATTCGCGCCTCCTCTTTCAGTGCTGCAGATTTATTATCAAAGCACCAAAGCGCTGCCAATTTTTTGGGTGGAAAGCTTTGGGTATAGCGACATTTTCTGCTACCTTTTTGATGCTCTTGATAGCGCCGTTCGATGTCTGTTGTATAGCCTGTATAATAGTGATCGTTGATGCATTCAAGTATATAGACATAGTGATATTTTTTAGATGTAGGTGGGTTTTTCATTAAGACCCTTTCTTAGAATGTGTAAATATGAACGTTTTTAAATAAAGAGAGTTAAATAATGTCGTTTCAACAATATACTCCGGATAGGGCTAAAATATTCTTACAGTCTACACAAGCTATTGTATTAGATATTCGAGATGAAGGCAGTTATAAAATAGGCCATATTCCAGGCGCAGAACATATGACTATGCAAAAAATAGAAAATTTCTGTGAAATTATATCAAAAGAAACTCCCATTCTAGTTTGTTGTTATCATGGTATTAGTAGTCAGTCTGTTGCCCAGTATTTAGTGACAAAGGGATTTGCAACCGTTATTAGCTTAGTGGGTGGTTATGAAGCTTGGAAAAATTTAAATACTAGTTTGGATGAATAGATTCTGATAAACCGATCGCATTAATATAGCGTCCTGTTTTCTCAAAGGCATCTCGCATTTCTTTTAAGACAGGGGTTGTTTTTTCCAGTAGATCAATCGATATTTTTGTCATTGCAACAATTGTGCAAAGAAATTTTAATTTATCGGTATCGACTGTATGTCGGATAGCGATGATTTCTGGCGTTGAAACGAGCTGATTAAATACCATGTCTCTTGTTTCATTGTGACGTTCTAACAAAGAAATAATTTTGACGTATCCCCGATTGCAATCGGTCAGTTGTCTAAAATAATGATTTAATTCTGGCTGGGAGGTAATATCGCTCTCTAAGTTTAGTTCACGAATATCAAAAATATCGTGTGGTAAATTAATGATGTGGTTACTGGATGGCTTTTGAATAATAAATTGTGTTGCGCGAAAAATTTCGTGGCTTTTCCCGCCTTTTCCAATGTGGTCGAGCATTTGTGTAACGGCAAGTGTGTCTGCTCCCTTTAATAATTCACCCAGTTTTGCTGCGCCAAATTCAAAATCCAATATGCATTGGCAAATTTTTTGCAAGTCTTTTAATTCTTGAATTTGAAATAGCAATACCATTTGTGTTGTGAGCAACGCTTTTGTGCAAGCTGATTTTTTTGCGGCTTCATTTTTTCTTGTTTCTTTACGTTCAATATACCAGCCATAGGCAAGTGCGCCGCCAACAAAGCCACCCACCGCTGAGATTAGGAGTTCCTGTGAGAAGGCAAGAAACCAGTGAATGGTATTTTTATCAACACCACTCGTTATTTCATTAATCATGTGGATCATGGCAGAAAACCTCCGTGTTTTGTTTTAATTTTATCCTAGTTCTGGGGTTATACCCAATGGAAGTGAAGATGCGGGTCTATTGGATGTATCCACATTGAATTAATGGATTAACGCATTGCATGAGATAGGGTTAGGTTAAGCGAGGGCTGAAGTTACACAATATATTATGAAAAATACACTGGGCCCTTAAGGTGTTCATAATATTCACAGTATAGACTTAACCTACTTAAACATCCAACCAGAGGTATTTTAAAATGATCAATAATAAGCCAAAGCCTATCGAAAGAGCAAAAAGTCCAACGTTTTTCCCTTTTTTAGAAGGCGCTACATCTCCTGCGTCAAGAACAATTGAGAATGTTTTGCATAGGGGTTTTGGGGGCCTTTTTGATCAAAGAGTGGGGCAGCGCAGGTCTAGTGCAATTTCAGGAAATGTACTTCCTTTTAAATCTCACACTTAATCCTCTGTGTGCCAGCGATGGAAGCACGAGCGCTAGCGACTGCGACACTCAAACACACAATAAAAAACATGGATATCATTTTTTACAGGGTTAGTTGGTGATGGGATAAGTGATTTGCTGTGTATTTGAGTGTCGCGGTCGCTAGCGCTCTCGCTACTTTTTTGGCTGTGCGATCGATTGGTTTTTTAATCCTAAGTTAATTTTAACCTATACTTAATTCGTGGCATTTCAAATGGCTTGGATGGTAAGAATTAATGCGAAAGATATATGAAACTCGATCTTCTAGTTTTTCTACCCAGTCATGACGGCATTAATCTTTTTCTGCCAAAAATTCCATATCAACATGCCGCAAATGCTTAATCGAAGAGCGCAATACAAATAATTCAGAAATTTTATCTGAATATTGTTCAAACAATGCTTTTGGATCATCACTCGACACAATTCCCTCAATAAAGCTTTTTAGCGATTCCATCATGACTTGTTCTCGCAACGAACCTACTGTGGCAGCGGGTTGGTTATTTTCAAGCAAAACTTTCTGATCCTCATGAAGTAGCAGTGCATGATCAGACAACAGGCTCAAGATCACTCCGCGGTTTGATCCTTCGACACCAGGTTCACACGGGGCGGAGTATGAGCTCACGCAGTTAAATCAAAAGATAAGTGACCTGAAGATATACACTAAGTAGCGAATGTTCATGTGTGTTTCTTCAGCGGGTTAATTTTTCAAATACAAATTTTTCAAATGACAATAATGCGCGATTGCTGTTGTCATGCTTCAAGAGACAAATATGCGTGTCATTTAATTTTGGAAGATATGAAAAATTTAGTGCTTCAAGCTGCTCTGGAATCATTGTGCGAGGAAGTACTGTGATTCCCAATCCTGCTTTTACTGCTGCGATTGTTCCCGCATAGCTGGGACTTGAAAAGACCAGTCGCCACTTTATTTTTGCTTTATCCAATGCTTTAATTGCGCGCGAACGATAGACGCAAGGTGTTGGAGAAAGTACCAATGGAATGGGCACATTTTTTTGTTGTGCAATCAAGTTGGGATGACCCACCCATTCCAATTGCTCTGAACAAACATCAAGACCATTTGAAAAATCATTGGGACGATTCATTTTCAAAAGGACTAAATCAAATTCACCACGTTTAAATTTTTCAAATAAATTCAGCGTTAAATCACATTCAACATTTAAAAAAATTCGCGGATGAATTCTGGAAAAATCTACTAATATATCTGATAAATAAACGCTCGCAAAATCTTCAGGTATTCCAAATTTTACTTCACCTTCTAAATCAGGTTCTCTAAATCGATCGATTACTTCACGATGCAGTGAAAAAATTTGTCTCGCGTAACCTAAAAATATTTCTCCTTCATTGGTCAATGAAAAATTTTTGCCGCGCACAAAGAGGGGTTTTTCTAACATACTTTCTAGTTTTGCTATTTGCTGACTGACAGCAGATTGCGTACGACCAACCTGCTGCGCTGCTTTTGTAAAGTTGCTTGTTTCGGCCAATGCTAAAAAGCATTGTAGTGTAGTGGTATCTATATTCATTAGAATATCTAATTAAATCCATTAAAAGTATTAATTTTACTTATTGTATAAATCTTTCTATCATTAAGCAACCAAATAGATCGATTTATCATGAACGCTACACAATAAATTATGTCAACCCACTTATTTCAAAGGTTTTTTCACATCGATTCGCTCGCGTCGGTTATGATCGCACTGGTGGTTATTATTGGCGTAATCGTTGTCATTTTTTCATCACGGTATATGAAGGGTGATGCTCATTATTACCCATTTCTAGGCTTGCTCGTTTTGTTAATTGGCTCGGTCGTTGTGATGGCGGGAGCTAATAATTTATGGGTACTGTTGGCAGCATGGGGTGTCAGTAATCTTTTACTTATACGATTAATGATGCACGAATCACGTTGGCCAGCAGCAAAAGCTTCTGGCTTGCTAACAGCTAAAACATTTCTGATAGGGTTCATTTGTATTGGATGTGCATTTATTTTACTTTATCTGGCAACTGAACAAACATCAATTCAGAAAATCTTACTCATTGCACCAGAATCACATTTAGTGAGCTTGGCTTTAGCGTTAATTGTTGTTGGCGCAATGACACAGTCAGGAATATGGCCATTTCATCGCTGGCTGATTAGCTCTTTGAATTCACCTACGCCGATCTCCGCCATCATGCACGCAGGCTTGGTGAATGGCGGTGGATTTTTGCTTGCTCGCTTTGCGCCACTTTATTTATCACATCCAAAAATACTCATGATTATTTTTATAGTGGGAATGAGTACTGCAATGCTAGGTACACTGTGGAAGCTCATGCAGCATGATGTGAAAAGAATGTTGGCATGTTCAACCATGGCGCAAATGGGATTTATGATTGCGCAATGTGGTCTTGGGCTTTTTCCTGCGGCAGTAGCGCATTTATGCTGGCATGGTTTTTTCAAAGCGAATTTATTTTTATCTTCCAGTAGTGCTGCACAAGAAAAAAGAGTAGCAATAAACTATTTACCAAAGTATACCTCTTATTTTTTGGCAATACTCTGTGGGTTTGTAGGCTCCATTATTTTTTCAATGATCACACGTATATCATGGATTGAAAATAATACGAATATTATCTTGCTCAGTATCTCTTTTGTTGCTGCGACTCAATTTGCATTAATTTTGTTAAAAAATCCCTCAAGGAAATACTTATTCATTGCTGTAATATTAACGATATTAATGGCAATGCTATATGGCTTTAGTATTAGCATTTTTCAAATACTACTATTTCCAATGAATATATCACGTCAGAAACCACTCAATATTTTTTACGATATGGGATTAATGGTATTAATACTATCGTGGATTGCGATGTTTTTTTATCCAATGTTGAAGAAATCAAAAATTATCTTTCCTGAAATTTTATTACGCTTTTATGTGAAAGCACTCAATGCGAGTCAACCACATAAAAATACAATTACAGCACATCGAAATGAATATCATGTTGATTGAGGGTTTATGTTGTCTGAATTAATAGTAGAGCCGCGCACTATCGAAATAAATCATGTGTGTGAGGCATGGAAAAATATCGCGCCATTTTGGCCGCTAAAAAATCTTATTGCATCGAATCCACTGCTAGGGTTGGAATACTTACCATTTGAGCAAGCAATAAAAGAAGGCGCCGCTCTTTTTCAACAATCAGAGTTACCAGAGCAACTATATGAAATCAATCGAGAAACAATCAAGTGGTGTCAGGCATTTTTTGATGACGGTCAAGCGACCATTCAAATGCCATTGCGAGCATGCGGATTCTATAATGCATTTCGACAGCTAGTGGTTTTTGATAGTCACTTGAATAAAAAAAATATTACCTGGTTGAAATCATTACCACATTCAGCAGAAGAAACCATTGAAGATTGTTTTTTAAAACTTAATATTTTAAATGAACAAAAAACACAATTTTTAACGCTTGTTTTGACAACACTTCCTGGATGGGCAAGCTATGTTAAATATCGAACTGAGTGGATGCAGGGTGATACAACACATCCTTACCCAATCACGCAATCAGATTATTTGGCAATGCGTTTGGTGATGATATATTTATTGTGGACAGAAGCAGCTAATTTAATACATTGGTATGAAGAAGCAAGTAAAAAATTAGATTTTTCATCCGTACAAATAAATAAAATACATTGCGCGGAAAATAATTATCGCAATCCATTGTTGTATCATTTATCTGATCAAGCTGCTTCTATGAAAAAAAACGCTTCAGAAAAAATACCAGAAGCGCAGTTTATTTTTTGCATTGATGTTCGATCAGAACCTTTTCGACGCGCACTGGAATCAGGGGGTGATTATGAAACCTATGGATTCGCAGGTTTTTTTGGATTACCCATTAAAATTGAGCAACCTGATTTTGGAAAATTATATGCATCCTGTCCTGTGCTACTAACGCCAACACAGACTGTAAAAGAAAGTATTGTGTGCGAAAATAATTTTTCTCTGAAAAAAGACATCCAAGGAAAAGAAAAAATAAAATTAATTTTTCGTTTTTATCAAGCATTAAAATATAATTTCACAACACCGTTTGTATTAGTAGAAGCGCTAGGATTTTGGTCTGGATTATGGATGTTGTTAAAAACAATTTCGCCCGTTTTTGCAAAGTCACTCAAGCAAAAAATAATTCAGTCAATTCGACCTGAGTTACCGCTATCACCTGCGTTAAATCAAGAGGGTGAAGTCAATGGTATTAATTTTAAAGATCAGTGTTTGTACGCTGAAAATACACTCAGAATGATGAATCTAGTCGGTAATTTTTCGCATATTATTGTGTTGTGTGGACATGGCAGTGCAACACAGAATAACGCCTATGCAACAGCGTTGGATTGTGGCGCTTGCGGTGGCCATGATGGCGCAAGCAACGCACGCATCATGGCTGAAATTTTAAATAATAAAAAAGTGCGTCATGAATTATTTAACCGTGGAATTCACATTCCAGATGATACTTTGTTTATTGGTGCGTTGCATAACACGACAACAGATGAAGTAACGCTATTCGAAACAGTAAACGCGAACAACATTTTAATTTCAAATCAACTCAATAAATTAAAAATAGATTTAGATCAGGCGCGCAATAAAAATAACAGAGTGCGTTGCAAGAAATTAGATTTTAAAAAAAATAATAAAAATGATGCGATATTTTCTAAGCATACTAAAAAAAGAAGTGTTGATTGGGCGGAAATGCTGCCTGAATGGGGTTTGGCGCGTAACGCTTCATTTATTGTTGCACCACGTAGCCTGACTAAAAACATTAATTTAGATGGCCGTGCTTTTTTGCATTCATATAATTGGCGGGCAGATAAAAATGGCAAAATGCTTACGACAATTTTAACAGCGCCTATGATTGTTGCGCAGTGGATTAACAGTCAGTATTTGTTTTCATTGCTCGATAATGTGGCTTATGGCAGTGGAAGTAAAATTACACATAATATTACAGGAAAAATAGGCGTCATGCAGGGTAATGCCAGTGATTTAATGCATGGGCTTCCGCTGCAATCTCTCTTCAGTAGCGATAAGTGCGCATATCATGAACCGATACGATTAATGACAGTGATTTATGCGCCGCGTATTTTTATAAGCCGTGTTGTGGATCAACAGGAAAATTTAAAAACATTGTTTTGCAATGGGTGGGTGACACTGGTCTGTATAGAACCTGATGAAGCAAGTGTTTATGAACTTCAACGTGATTTAAAATGGCAAAAAATATGAGTATGTATGAAGGCATGAATATTATTTTGGCAACAATGCATAAAAAAGAGGACGCTATTCGAGAACCGTTTGCCAGTGCCTTTAATGCAAAAATAGTTGTGCCGGATAATTATGATACAGATCAATTTGGCACATTTACAGGTGAAATCCCACGGATACAAACACCCTATGAAACAGTGATTCAAAAGGCAAAACAAGCCTCTTTGATATATGGATTTGATTACGCTGTCTCTAATGAAGGAAGTTTTGGTCCGCACCCCGTTCTGTTTTTTGCTCCGGCTGATATTGAGCTGATGAGCTTTATTGATATAAAAAATGACATTACTGTTGTTGAGTCGGAAATTTCAACTGATACTAATTATGCGCATCTTGATATTGAGGTGACAGATACGTACGGTGATTTTTTGAAGAAAATAAAATTTCCAAGTCATGGAATAATTATTCGATGTATGGATAATAACATAGTTCTTGCAAAAAGAATTTCTGATTCTCCTACTCTAGAAAAAATAATTTCTACGTCGTTTAAAGAATATAAAAAACTTCGCTTGGAAACAGATATGCGTGCCATGATGAATCCATCAAGAATGAATATCATCTATAAATTGGCAATTAAACTTGTAGAGCGGTTGCAAAATATTTGCGATCACTGTCAATCACCAGGGTTTGGAAAAATATCCACAAAAGGTAATTTATCATGCGAAATGTGTGGCACTGAAACACTACTGTATCAATTTAAAGTGCACAGCTGCGTAAAATGTGATTATCAGAAAGAGTCATCAAGAGAAGATGGTCTTATAAAGGCAGATCAAAAATATTGCCCCTATTGCAACCCTTAAGGATTTTTAAAAAATATGAAAGTCAATTTAGATCAGGCTATCCAATTATTACGATCTGAAGATATTGTTGCTGTTCCAACAGAAACGGTATATGGGTTAGCAGCGCGCTATGATTCAGAAAAAGCAATTCACGCTATTTATAAAGCAAAAAATAGGCCGTTTGATCATCCATTGATTGTGCATATCGCATCAGCAGATTGGCTTGATAAACTTGCAATCAACATACCAAATTATGTTTTTACGCTAGTTGAACATTTTTGGCCTGGGCCGCTCACGATTGTTTTAAAAAAACAAAGCGGTGTGAGTAATATCATTACTGCAAATCAAGATACCGTTGCCATTAGAATGCCGGATCATCCAATGCTGCTAGAATTAATCAAAAAATTAACTGTTCCTATTGTTGCACCATCTGCCAATAAATTTTGTAAAACAAGCCCAACTACAGCAGATCATGTTGAAAAAAGTTTTGACTATAAAATTCCAGTGCTCGATGGCGGTGATTGCAAAATTGGTATTGAATCAACGATTGTGTTAGCGACAGAAAATGACTATTTCTCTGTATTAAGATCAGGAATTATTTCTGCGCTCGCTATTGAAAAAATATTAAAAATTCCGTGCATAATAAATAATACTTCCTTAATTAAAACACCAGGGAAGCATGTTGTTCATTATCAACCAAAGTTTCCCATTATTATTTTGAAAAACAATCTGGATATAAATAAATATTTAAATAATCAAAGTGAGAGGTATTACTTTATGATTTTTGATGGCAATGAATTATCTTCAGAGCATCACTTTATTTTTAAAATGCCGAATAATCCAAGTGACTACGCTAAACTACTGTATCAGCATTGGCATACTTCAGATATTTTTTCAATTAATAAAATATTGATTCAATTGCCGCCGGATAATCCTGAGTGGGCTGGCATTAGAGATAGGATTTTAAAGGCGACGATATAATTTTAAATAACTATGGAATGGTTTGCTAAACATGGCGCCATTAAATTATGAATTAACTTGGAGGTTAAAAACGAATGACATTTTCTTACATAAAACAAGATATTTTTGCCAGTATTACTGTAGCACTCGTTGCAATTCCGCTGTGTTTAGGAATTGCGTTGGCATCAGGCGTGCCGCTTTTTTCCGGGATACTGACAGGCATCATTGGCGGCATTGTTGTTGGTTTCATCAGTGGATCCAAGGTGAGTGTGAGTGGGCCCGCCGCGGGTATGATTGCGGTAACCATTTCCGTTATTGCTGAGCTGGGAAGCTTTGAGCTTTTTTTACTATCACTTACAATCGCTGGTTTTTTACAAATTATCGCAGGCATTTTTCGTGGCGGCTTTATCGCAAATTATATCCCTACCAATGTTATTCAGGGATTATTAGCGGCGATTGGAATATTAATTATTATAAAACAATTACCGATTGCGCTTGGATATTATCATGATTCAGCTAGTGTGAATCTAGCGCTTGAACACACTGAGAAAACATTAAGTATTCCTTATCTCTTTAGCGCGATCTCACATATCAACGGGATGGCGATCCTCATTACACTTTGTTCACTCATTATCTTACTTAGTTGGGAAAAATACCTGCCAAAGCTTGCTAAAATTATTCCTGCCTCTGTGATGGTTGTTTTCTGCGCCATTATGATCAACATGCTTTCGAAAGTATTTATCCCTGGCCTTACGCTACAAAGCTTTCATTTAGTAAATATGCCTTTGAATAAATCATTTTCAGAATTTTTATCACAACTTAAATTTCCTGATTTCTCTGCGCTAAGTAATATAAAAGTTTATACTTACGCCGCTATGATTGCAGTGATGGCATCTCTAGAAACTTTAATGTGTCTTGAAGGTATTGAGAAAATTGATAAAAAACATCGCTATACTTCTCGAAATCTAGAATTAGTTGCGCAAGGTTTTGGTAATATCTTTTCCGGATTGTTAGGTGGATTACCCATTACATCTGTCATTATTCGTTCATCTGCTAATATTTACGCGGGAGCCAAAACAAAGCTTTCGACGATACTCCATGGATTTATTTTATTAGCTTCGATCACGCTGATTCCAAAATATTTAAATGACATTCCTCTCGCTGCGCTTGCTGCGATCTTAATTCATACAGGCTATAAATTATCGAGTTTAAATCTATTTAAAAAAGCATACGGTCAAGGTATGCGATATTTTATTCCGTTTTTAATTACAGTAATCTCAATTATATTTACAAATTTACTCACAGGTATTTTAATTGGTCTAACTGTAAGTATTTTATTTATTTTGCATTATAATTCTAAAAATTCACTTTTGGTTGTAAATGAATCACATGCATCTGGGGAAGTATTAAGATTCATTTTACCGCAGCAAATTACGTTTCTGAATAAGGCAGCTATAATCGATGAATTAAATAAAATTCCAAACAAATCTAACGTCTTGATCGATGCAAATTCCACGGATTATATAGATACAGATGTTTTAGGGGTTATAAAAGAATTCAAAGACGAACAAGCGCCTGAAAAAAATATTCGTTTAAACATAAGTGGATTAAAAGATTATTATGAAATAAAAAATCAAGTGAATTTTATCAATGCGACAACTTACGATGTTCAAATGAAATTGACACATAAAGACGCCTTGAAAATATTAATGGAAGGCAATAAGCGATTTATGAATGGAACACCAATTCATAAAGATTACAAGCATCAGATCAAAATGAACTCGCACTCACAACATCCGATCGGCGTTATTTTAGGTTGTATTGATTCGCGGGTTCCAGTTGAAATTATTTTTGATTTAACATTAGGAGATTTATTTGTAGCGCGTGTAGCGGGCAATATAGCAAATGTAGATATTGTGGCAAGTATAGAATACGCTTGTAAAGTTGCACAAACCAAGTTGGTCATAGTATTAGGGCATAGAGAATGCGGCGCCATTAAAGCAGCATGTGAGAATTTTCAGATGGGCAATATCACGCAATTAATTGAAAAAATTAAGCCTGCCATTGAGATGGAAAAAGCCACTGGAAATCTTTCTGAAAATAAAGAAACCTTTCTTGATCACGTCATTGAGAACAATGTCAAAATCACTAAAAGTTATTTATTTGAGCACAGCACGATATTAAAGGATATGTTTTCAAAAAATGAAATTAATATAATCGGCGCTATTTATAATATTCATACCGGAGAAGTGTTGTTCAATTCTATTGAATTTTCGTAAGGGCGCAAGTCTACCAGATATTAATGCTTAACCTAATGCCATTGATTCATTGGATATTGCTGGACGAAGAATATAGAAAAAACCTAGTATTTACAAGGGGTTTTGGACGGCGTCAATTGAATTTACGTCTTAATCTATTGTTTTAAATAGAGTTATTGAATTCGATTTTTGACGATACCCCTTAAAATACCCCCAGCTGATGCTGTTATAAAAAATTATTTTTCTTTGGCGCTCTTCAAAGCATCTTTTATTAATGCATCTGATAAAAAATAATGTCCATTTTTTAAAAGTAATAAAATGGGTTTGATGGCTTTAATGACTTTCTTTTCTTTTGCCAACAACAAAACACCGATTGTGCCAATAATTTTGATGCCTAATTTTTTTGCAACGTCACGACCTCGTTTTTCATCGATGATTAAGGGTAAATTTAATGAATGAGCAAGCGCAATTGCGGCAGCTTCACCATCGTCTAATGTTGTGAGCACATCATTAGTTTCATTCGTTTCTGTTGAAGCATGGACTATTTGAATTTTCTCATCATGAATAGCTTTGCCAATGGCAACAGCCCCCGGACGTTTTTTATCTGCCAAGCATTCAGCGGCAACCACTTCTGGAATAACTACTTTTCCAAATAATTTAAATAAGATAGAGAGTTTGTCGATGCTGCCAAATGCAATGAGTGGGCTTGCATCAGCGATAATTACTTTATTCAAAATCCTTGAGCTCCTCATTCACGTCTTTTATTGTGTAATGAACAATGGAGATCCCTAGTTTACTTAGCGCTGCGATAAAGCCTTCGAGTGATTCACCTGACAGCTTTGCTGCTTTGGCTAAGGTAAGCACACCTTCTTTGTATAGATGCACAGCAAGCGCCGGACGCAGGCCAAGCTCGATTAAATCATCGGTAAAGGGGATCGCGAGAAAAACAGGTCGCCCGTGTTTTGTAATAAGCGACAATTTACCTGCTTCGGCATCGTGTATTAGCTCACCTGTACGTTCACGCAAGTCCCGTACTGAAAAGGTATCCATTGGTCACCCCAAATATAATGTGTGCCATCAAATGATAGCACATATTTTAAGGACTGAATGAGGTTTTGGACGTTTTTTGAAGAAAGGGCATTTTTATGTCGTTATCATAAGAGTACAATTTTTGATTTTTTTAGTAATTATTTTAAATTATTTAAAGTTTGTTTTATTCTGTTACAGCGCATGAAACCCAAAAGCGCTCATAGAATTCAAACAGCCATAATGAAAGAAAATTTTCAGTAGGGCAGGTTTTTGAATATAAATAAGAAAATTGATTGCCAATCCTGTTGTATCCAAAATTAAGAGTTTCTATCATTTCCTTGTGAAGAACATAATGAAATCTAATTTCAAATTTTTTCTCCTTTCCAATGTGTTCACGAAAGTGTTTGAAATATAGGCCAGCAGTAGTTCTTTGAATTACTGCTTGAAATCCATTGGAAATTTTTTCATCTAACGGAAGGACATATCCTTTTTCGTAAATAATTCCTCCAGATGTCTTTAAAACGGCTTGTTTCATATTCTGTGATATATATCTAGAAAACTTTTTACTCGCCGTGGAAATAGCACTTTTATAAAGCGATTCTGTTACGGGAGAAAGCCCGAGTATAAATGCAAGAAATGTTTTAAAAGTTTCATCATATTTTGAGCCCTGGTTATTACATTCCATGCAAGTTGGAACTGTAATCAAATTTTTAGGTAGTGGATCGGAAAATATTTTTCTTGGAGGGAGGTGGTCCTTTGATCCAGAGACATCAGTTAGGCCGCATATGGCACACATTTTTATTTTTTTTGGTTTATTTCTCATAAAATTAGCTTGTATTTCCAAATGGAATTCACTCAATCGGTAAGTCTAAGTAAAATATGGACGTATTTTATTTTTCAATCAATGATGAGGCATCACATCCGTTTCTGACGCTGTTGTTTTGATTCATAAGCCAATGAGCCGCGATATTAATGCATTACAAGATAAGATGCCACAGTGTTTATTGTGACAATGATGGTCGTGTTGTTGCTCAATGCTGAGTAAGTCTTTTTCTGTAGGGTGGCTTCAGTTCTTTCAACAATGGAAAAAATTCGTTGAGCTCGACATTAAGTGTAAGCGCAATTTGAATAAGGCTCTGCATCGAAATGTTTTGTTCGCCACGCTCAACACGACCAGCATAGCTGCGACCAAGGTTGGCAACAGCGGCAAAATCTTCCTGAGAGTACCCCTGTGCTTTTCGTAACGCACGTATTCTTTTGCCTATTTTGACGAGATTGGGGTGTCTTTTTTCCATACCAAAAGTACATCGCAAAACACTTATTAGAGCCACGCCCAAGAGATGCTATTTTTTTAAAAAGATATGTGTTATAAATCTCCGCGAAACAAAGTTACCAACCCCGTGTGGTGCTGATTTTGTTTTCTAACGGACAAACAGGAGATGCAAGGAGCTAAATTTATTAAACAAGGCTTCACATGAAAAAATTATTATTTTTAAGCGCTATGCTTTTAATTTCTACCGCTACATTAGCGTCACACATAGTAAGAGGGTGTGTTAACAGAAATGGAACTTATATCGCGCCACACAGAAGTATGAACCCAGGCGAATCTAAAAGAACCGGGCTTTCGTATCATCACAATTTATTGATTTTAAAATAATACGTTAAGCACATGAAGTTAGAAAATAAATCTTTCTATTAACACAATTAGCAGGGCGCGCTTTTGAAGCAGTATATACAATGTTGAGCGATAAATAGAAGTTTTCTTAGCCTGCTTTAGTTTTAATTAAAAACCAATAAAAATACCTGAGAAAATAACATGTTGAAACCAACATTGAAGAATAGACTGTTGCTAAAAATATCTGGATACATTAATGAAAAAACCTTTTTGACTATTCTCAATATAAAAAATTTATACTTCATGGTTCTTCTGCTCATCGCACTTACATTATTTATCCTGCCTCAAAGTCTTTTTGCTGAGTATGCAAATAGTTACGCCATAATGCTAGGTGAACATACTGGAAATTTTCTTTTTATTTTACTTATCAGCTTTGCTATTCCAAGCAGGCTACGCCAAAAGATTCCCTTTCGATTTATTTTCTCTAAAATAGGATTGGTATCAGTTTTTATTATTATTGAAATATATGCTTGTATGCACACTATATACGCTAGAAATGAAGATAAAAGTATTGGTAAAGAAGTCGTACTTGTAATGCAAAACGTTACAAATGAATATAGCTCTCAAGTAAAATGGATTGGAGATCAAGAATATCTATTTTCAAAAAACATAGAATCAGTAGTAACACCTAAATCATTTCTATCATTAGATGGTGTAAAAAATATTCGCTTAATATTTAATAACTACAAAGAGTTCTTAAAGGAAAAGAACGTCATTATTTCAAATTATAAATTAACTTTGTTAAGAAATCTTCAGATTAGGCTAAAAGAAAAAAATGGGGCAACTACAGCATTTTGGAAGGCATATCTTTTATCGTCTCAACGCTCAGAAGAAATGCTCTCCGATCTAACAAATGTTCAAACACAAGAAGTAAATGCTTACATAGCTTTAGCAAACCTATTTGAAAAAAACTATGGCAAAGTTATTTTTGAAAATAATAGCTACCAGTTTAGAAGCATCGATGCACAAAATAATTTTGATACTTTGTTTAATCAAATACAAAACCTTTCAAAACAAGAGTCTCAACTTAATCATGTCATTGCAGAAAAGAATTCTGATTCTCTGCGGGGACTATCAGAAATAGATGGCTCCTTAAAATGAGAGTGGTATTTCTTATGCCAGATATTCCGTTATGTCGATAAATAGTCTAGAGATAGCTTTTACATCATCGCAACTCATTGCTTAACGCAAACAAACAATAATTTCATTGGGCATAAATTTTGAAAGTAAATTTAGATTTTTGCGATTCAAACAATAAAAGGTGATTCAATGAAGCTGATAATATGTGTTTTCTTGCTAATGTATAATGCAATCACTTTCGGATTTGAGGCAGTCACAGCTGCTGGTATTAAATACCCTCGACACCAGATTTTTATAGATGCAAAAAATCACAATAGCATGCGTATTGACTGCCATGAAATTTCAGGTGGAACAATTGAATGTAAGATTACCGAGGTTGGAGTGTTTCACGACTCACCTACCCATAATTTTTTGCCGGATTGGTTAGATATTGCAAAACAAGCATGCACCATCGTTAGCACAACCTACACGCAGCAGTTTCAGTACAACGAGAAAACAGGAAACTGGGCATGGAATGATGCCAAACCACATGGTACATGCGGAACAATCGAGGCTGGCTATCTCACCAAAGATACTACAATAAAAGACTCTGATTCATGGAGTTATACAGAGAAAATGATTTTCACAAATAAAGCAGGGGATTTGTGCTCTCATGTGTACGATGTCACAAGTGATTATTACAGCAATATGAGCCCAAAAAATGACGACCTCCCACTACAGGTAAATTGTAAATATATAAATTTCTTGCAAACCGCCTATGACATTCAAAATTGAACACTTGAAAATAAAAAGAGATGATCTCATGTAGCCTCTTTTTTTGATGTGAATTTTATCAATTGCTCTGACAGCGTGAGAAATGGCTCGATGTCAATTGGGTGTGTACCGTAAACCTTTGGCACAAGCTTTGCTGCCATCCATTTGCGTGTATCAATACGTAGTCGTGAACGTGCAATGTGTTCGTTGTTGCATACGGCGTCGCCTTGATTATTGAGGGTGTTATCTTGTGACGCATCATCAGCAATTTCCAGAATATCATCAACAAGGGCCTCAACCTGGCATCGTTTTGCTCGCGCGTATTGGTCGGAAAAATCAGAGTTGTTTTTTAGCCATGAAAAAATTGTGTCTTTGTTTGGCCAATGAGGATTTTCAGCGCATAGCCTTTTTATTCCTTTGCTGTTCGAGGCAATTTTATCGCAAATCTCCCGAGCCAGTTCGGCGCTGTAAATTGATGGTCTGCCTGTTTTGTTTTCAGTTGTGTTTGTCATGCTAGGATCCTTTTCTTGCAGGTTAGGCTAATGTTTCGTTGCATATATGGTCATTAGTGTCATACATGGTCATCAAATTAGGTGGCGATGTATGAATATTTTGACCATCTATGGTTGGGTTCTCGCGTGAGTCTGGTAGCCTCCAGAATACTTTGCTGCCACTTCCAAAACCTTCGCGTTCACTCTTAATCCCTAAATCACGCTTCGCTCTTGTTAAAGTTTTTTCCGACATGTGTTCGTTTTCAGCCTGGGCAAATATATCTGTTGCCAGCCTTTTGCCATCTTTTACTGCCTCATATAGAAATTCTTTTGCTTCATCAAGTGCGCTTTTTCCTTCGCGATCTGGTTTTGCGCATAGCAATTCGTCAGCAACCTCATTAATTACTTCATTTGACCATTTTATGCGTGAGGTTTTGATATTGTTTTCTAAATCATAGGATTCAATATGAAACGCAATCCCGGTTTGATCATTGCCAATATTATTTTTGATTGGGATAAACAATCTTTTGTCCTTATCATCTTTGTCACGAATTACTGCAAATGCAGCACGAGCAGCTGCAACAAAACCTATACTGCCAATCATGCGGTTAATTGCTTTTTGAGATTCGCATTTATTTAAATGTGTAACACATATAATTGCAATGCCATATTTTTCAGCAAGTTTAGATAGTGGCGTTAATATTGATCGTACTGCGGCATTTTTATGGTCATCAATTCGAGTACCCAAATAAGATGCTATTGGATCGATAAAAATCGCCTGTATATTTCCAGTTTCAACTATCAGGTTTTCGAGTGCTTTTAAATCGCAATCTAAGCTAAATTGACTTAATCCTTCATTGTGGACACTAACAGCTTTTTTAACATTATCAATGATTCGAACGCAACTAAGATCTGCTCCAGCAGCCATTAATCGAGGAACAATCGTATCAGCTGCATCATCTTCAGCAGACAGAATGATTGCATTTCCTTTCTCGCATTTTTCACCATCAGGCCATATGGCACCTGTCGTGATGAATGCTGTCATGCTTGCTAATACTTGTGATTTTCCTAATCCAGGCTCACCGGCAATCATCGATAACTTTCCTTTTGCAAAACGATTTTTCCATAACCAATCAATGGGCTTTATTTTGATGTCTGCGGCACAGCGTGAAATAATAATTGAATTTTGTGTGTGCGTATTTTCGTTTGCTATATTTAGTGGACTGATTGTAGGTAATTCTTTAATGTGTGAGCTGGTTATATTTGGGTTTGTTGCGAGATAATTGATAATATCACCTCCATCAGGCAGGTTTAATTTATCAACGGCCACAATGCGAATTTTGCAGTTTAATTGATGTAAAATTTTTGTTACTTCTTGTGCATATTTAGTGCCTGCATCATCAAAATCAGGGATTATAACAACGCTAAGTCCGCGCAGCATTCCCCAGTTTGAGGTTGATGCACTTGTACAAGAGCCAGAAGTTGTTGCGATAAACCCCAATTGCTCCAAAGCTTCAACCTTTTGCTCACCCTCCGTAATCCATATCTCGGTATCGTGATTTTGTGATAGTGCTGAAAGATGGTAAAGCGGCTTGCCATTTTCAAATTTTGGTTCGCCCATAGTCCACGTTTGTGTTTCGTTATTAAAATAAAAAGGACGAATCCATTTTCTACCGTCAGGGTGTTTAAGACGTAGACGGATATAAAGTAAATTTCCTAATGCATCGTCATAGTCGTGCAAGCCAGTCAGTTCAAATCCTTCTTTTAATTCAGATGTTGCGTATTTCTCAACAAGCATTTTTGCAACAATTTTCAATTCGTTTTTATTCATAGTTCCATGCTCCAAAATAGGTTACTGCTTGTGGGAAGGTGATGCCATAACGTTGCATATGAAATGCAATTACATCACGTCCTTTTGTGCCACAAGATAGGCACTTGAAATGTCCATCAATCATAGAAATTAGTAAGCTTGGGTTTTTGTCAGGCTGATGAAAACAGCAGCGGACTTTTACTGATCCAGATTTAATTTTCATGTCAGGAAATTGTTTGCAATAATATGATGGAGGCGCAGGAAGTAATGTTCGATCAAATTCTCGTCCATGTTGTTTTGTGGTAAAATTTGAACTTCTGTTATTGTTAAGAGCCCTCATCGTGCCAACGAACCGGGGGTCTTTATTTGCATTGAGATTCATTAATTGCCCCCTTTGTTGTTTCTGCTTTCGTTAATTCGTTGTTCGATCCACTCATCGATTTCACTTTCAATCCAACCAGATTGGCGGGTGCCAATTTTTATTTGGCGAGGGAATTCGCCTTCGGAGATCTTTAAATAGATTGATGAACGCGATAATCCAGTGCGATTTTTAACCGTTGGAAGTCGTAAGATGGTTTGGTGCATATTGATATCTCTTTATGTGCTATTAGACGTAAAGAAATGTTACTGGAGATGAAGTTTGTATTGGCCGAATTTGACAAAAAGTTAACCGATAAAAAATTTTAAATAACCGAGAAGTTTTCGCTTTTTTGTAACATTAGCTTTCGGTGTTATTTTTTCTTGATCGGTTTGTAGTTTAATAGCTCAACAGCTTTTTCAAGATAATTTTTTATGGTTTGATCATCAATGCTGTGTCCAATCGATTCGGTCGATGCCCTAATACTGTGATTATTTGTTCCCGTTGCCTTATTTTTTGGTAAAGTTGGATCATACTCATATTTTTCTACAGCCATTGCCAGGAGTATTGCGTACATTTTTTTTCGTTCGGTTTTGCTTAGTGGGTTTTCGGTTTCGGGAGATATATTGTTATTTTCTGTTATTGTCTTATTTAAATTTAGTTGTACTGTTAGTGATGGGTGTTTGTTAATGAACTGAAGTAATTCTTCAGGTGAATAATTATCGGTAATTTTTTTTATACCTGATAACAGTTTCTCTGGTATTTCCTCCAAGAGACATTTTTTTATTGCGATTTCAACGTAAGTAAATGGGTGAGTCTGATAACTTAGATCCCAACTATTGATAGCATCTAGCGCTTCTTGAATTTCTAGATTTTGAATTTCAAGGTTTCCATATCCATCGTAAGTTATAGTTTCGTTGTCATTAGGGGTTGTTTGGAACAGATAGCAAGCTGCTTCAAGAGCTGTCCATTTTTCTTTTGCTAGGTATATTTGATAGTTTAATTTTGTTTGCCTATTTTGTATTTTCATAATGTAGTTCGTGTCTGTATAATTTCGTGTGTGAGATTTTGAGAGGCTAATTTATCTAAATATTCTGCCCACGCCTGCATCATCTTCTTTCTGTCGGGAAGATATTGGGCGAAGTTGTAAGCCGCACGAACGGTGTCTTTTTCGCCATGTGAGAGCTGTCGCTCAATAGCGTCAGGATTCCAGCCTTGCTCATTTAAAAGCGTGCTAGCCATCGAACGGAACCCATGAGGGGTAATTTCCTCTTTGGTGTAGCCAAGTCGGCGTAGGGCGGCAATTAGTGTGTTATCTGACATGGGTCGTTTGATACTGCGAACACTGGGGAAGATATATTGTCCGTTGCCTGTGAGCGCATGCATTTCTTGTAAGATTGAAATTGCTTGTGTGCTTAGTGGAACAATATGCTGCACACGCATTTTCATTTTCTCTGCAGGAATGCGCCATTCAGCATTCATGAAGCTTATTTCTGACCATTCTGCATTACGTAACTCACCAGGGCGAACAAAGAGTAGGGGTGCCAATTGTAGGGCGCATCTTGTAGCGAAGTGACCTTTGTAGCCATCAATTGCACGCAGTAATCCAGCAATAGCGACAGGATCAGTAATCGACGCAAAATGTTTTTGTTTAACAGGTGTTAATGCGCCCCGTAAATCAGCAGAGACATCACGTTCCGCTTTCCCAGAGGCAATGGCATATCGAAAAATTTGTCCGCAATTTTGCAAAGCACGGTGTGCGGTTTCAATGGCGCCACGACTTTCAATGCGGCGCACTGCGCTTAATAATTCGGGGGTGGTGATTTCAGAGATGGGTTTTTGACCAACGTAAGGGAAGATATCTTTTTCAAGGCGAATCAAAATGCGCTCGCCATGCTTTGGTGTCCATTTTAATGAGAACTTCACATGCCATTCGCGAGCAACCATTTCGAAGCTATTTTCCGTCGCCTCTTTTTTGGAGCGCTTGTTTGATTGCTTGAGTGCAGCTGGGTCAATGTCTTTGGAGAGGTTCTTTCTTGCGGCATCACGTACGTCTCGTGCGTCCTCTAAGCTAACATCAGGGTAGAGACCAATCGACAGTAGCTTTTCTTTCCCAGCAACGCGGTACTTGAAGCGCCATGATTTCGAGCCATTTGGTTTGATGAACAAATACAGGCCTTTTTCGTCCGTCAGCTTATAAGCTTTCTCGTGAGCCTTGGCAGTGCGTACTTTGGTATCGGTTAATGCCATTTTGGGGGTATCTCCTTTTGGGGGTATCGAAATGCCCCCAGTAATACCCCAACTTAAGCGTGGCTTTTGGGGGTATTCATTGGACATCGCTGGACGAAGAATAAAGAAGAAACCCAGTATTTACAAGGGCTTTAGGATGTTTTTGGATTTTGTTGGAGGTGTATTAAGTGGAGACGGCGGGAATCGAACCCGCGTCCAATGATTTTCTTCCATTAGCTCTACATGCTTAGAGCTGCCTTCGAGTTTAACCGTTCACATTCCAGCAGTCGGGATTATTGAACAGCGAGCCCTTTGATTTGACAAACACACCATGAGCCATGTCGTGCTTGCGGTCTTACCTATATGACTATTGACTCCAACCGATAAGCGAATCGGGTCAATAGGCTGTTGCCGTTTTTTAGGCGGCGTTGAAGAATCTACTGGGGTTTAGGCAGCGATTGCTTCAGCAGCGAAGTTGCTATCGTTTGCAACTAAATTTGCAACTGGTTGTTTAACGAGCGTTATTGCGCCACTCGGCATGCACCTTTGGCCTACGATCACTGTCGAAACCGTGTCGTCCCCTAGACTTATTATAGCGTACTGATTGTACGCGCATGCTCAAAAAAGGCAAGTTTTCTCGGGAATTTCTTCGATTTTTCAATTACACTGAGCAGGTAAAAAGGGTTAAATATCATGATAAAACCGTTAGTTATCGGCAAAAAAAAGTTTGAAAGTAATTTAATTCAAGCACCATTGGCGGGGATTTCTTGTGCGCCATTTCGTGAATTGGTATGGCAATTTGGCGGCGCTGCTTATTGCTGCACTGAGATGCTATCAGCACATCATATTGCAAGCGGCACCGATCGTAGTCCGCGTTATCAATCGCGTGCTTCAAATGAAAAAAATTTATGTTGGCAATTATCAGGGAATAATCCAGATATTGTGGCGCGTGCAGCCGCTTATGCGATTTCACAAAAAGCAGATTTATTGGATTTAAATTGCGGTTGCCCACAGCCTAAAATTCGTAAAAAAAATTGTGGCAGTCAATTATTAACAGATGAAAAAAAATTAGCACAATTAATTCAAGCGATGAAACAAGACCCCAATGTTCCTGTAACCATTAAAGTGCGTATTGATGCGAATCACCAAGAATTTTGTGATGTGACAAATGCACAAATGGCAGAGCAAGCTGGCGCTGATGCGATTATTGTGCATGGACGTCACTGGACGCATGATTACACTGTTCCAGCACAAACAGAGGCAATTGCAGCGATTGTTGCTGCTGTTAATATTCCTGTGATTGCCAATGGCGATATTACAGATCACAAGTCTCTTAATGTTGTTTTTGAAAAAACACATTGTGCGGGATTTATGATTGCACGTGCGAGCGTAGGGCAGCCATGGTTATTTCAACAACTCATAGATTCTGATTTTAAAACACCTTCAAAAAAAGATAGGGGTGAATTATTTTTACAGCATGCAAAAGGATTGATTGACTTAGAAGGTGAAAAAATAGCAATGTTGCAATGCAGAAAATTCGGAAAATATTATGCGCGTTTATTGGAAAATAAAGTGGAGCTAATAGGAAAATTACATGACGTAACACTATTTTCTGATTTAAAGACACACATCGCGAATTTTTTTGTATGAGATAGATTTAAAAATACATGCCAATAATTTCTCATTATAAAATTTATCTGGATATTTCCTGTTACATACAAATAAAGCACTACTCTCAAGCATCGCGATTATTTAAATTGATTGTAGTACTTCTTTGACATGCCCCATCACTGACACGCCGCGCCATTCTTTTTGTAAAATGCCATTTTCATCAATTAAAAAAGTACTGCGATCAATACCAAAATATTTTTTACCGAACATGCTTTTTTCTTTGAGTACATCAAATAATTTACAGATGGATTCATCTTCATCGCTAATCAAAGGAAAATTTAACTGATGGTTATTGATAAATTTACAATGTGATTTTAAGTTGTCACGTGAAATGCCAATAATTTCCGTATTTTTAGCTTTAAATTCTGTGTAGTGATCACGAAATGCTTTAGACTCAATGGTACAACCGGGCGTGCTATCTTTGGGATAAAAATAAATAACAATATTTTTCCCAAGTAAATCTGATAAATTCAATTCGCCATCTTTTGTTTTTCCAGTAAAAGTGATCTTATCGCCGATTTTCATGGGTATTTTCCTGTTGATCAATGGTTATTGCTAAAGTTGATTTTTTTTCAGTCGCACTAAAAAAAGAATGTCTGGATAATGGTTTTCTATTAGGATGAATCCACCAGCTAAATAACCACATTTGTAGGCAGGCCGTTGCTATTTGTGCACCACCTTTCAATGCGAATCCTTGATAGAGCGATAAAAAGCCTTTTTCTTTGAGGCGATTTTGTGAAATTTGTAGCGTGTGATGGTATTTTTCTTTCAGTGAGTGTGTAGTTTTTACGCTTGTGTCTGTTTGTAGCAGGATGCCAAGGGTTGTCAACGGATAGCCAATAAAAATTCGTGTAAAAGCAAAAGCAATGGATGATAGTAAGGTCTGATAAGCAAGGCTCATCTCTGTTTTTTCAAACGACGTCTCTGTGGCAGCTTTTGCGCTCCAGCCTGTGATGTTTGTGAGCGTGTTTCTGACGAGCGTTATACCGATACCACGGCGCAGTTGTGCTTGGTGTGTCAGAAAATAATGAAAACTGCGACCATTAAATATGTCTGGTTTTATCTGAGCGAGTGTTCGCATCGAATCTAAGGGATAAAAAAGAGCTGCCTCAAGCATAGCGGCTGCCCATCCGGTGAGCGCATGAATGGCAATTTTATTGCTGCGCGTATGATAGCGTTCATCTAATTGCTTAAAGCAAGCTTCTTTTAAGTGGTATTGTGCTGGAAAACCAAAAGTATTGGCGGGGACGCGATAGCCTAGGTCCCAAAGAATGCCGATATTGGCATAAGATCGCCAAGTGTTGCTCGTTCCAGCGCCGTTGACAATGGATCGATTTACCTTGCATTCAGGTATCCAACGAATAGCAAAGGTTATCATGCTGCTCATAAAGCCAGCTTGCATCGTCGTAGCAGGAGAGATGGCGTGATGTTTTATTTCTTCAGGCATAAGTGACCTATTTTTTTAAAATACGGTGCTTTTCTCGATTCCAGTCGCGTTCTTTGATGCTGGCACGTTTATCATGCTGTTTTTTCCCTTTGGCAACGGCAATTTGTAACTTCACACGGTTGTGAAACCAATGTAAATCAAGCGGAATGATGGTACAACCTTCACGTTCTTTAGCAGTGAATAATTTATTCAGTTCTTTTTGATGGAGTAATAGTTTTCGTGAGCGTATGGGATCCGGTTCAATATGCGTTGACGCGGTTGATAATGGTGTGATGTGCGCACCAAATAAGTATGCTTCACCATTTTTAAAGATAACATAGCTCTCTTTTAGTTGAACGTGCCCCGCGCGAATACTTTTGATTTCCCAGCCTTGCAAGGCAACACCCGCTTCATATTGTGTTTCAATGGTGTAGTCATGCCACGCTTTTTTATTTGACGCAATTAAACGCTCTGGGGCTTTTTTATCGGATTTTGGACTCATTTTTTTTGTCTCAGACAGATGACATTGCTCTTGAGAAAGGATATCAGAATTCACACGTTATTACAGAAAACCCAAAAAAAATCTTGTAATATAAGCCAGTCAGCATTTTAACGATAGGAACTCTCATGCCAACCATCGATCATAGTATTACCACCCCTTATTCGCCTGCAGAAATGTTTGCATTGGTCAGTGACATTACAACTTATAAAGAATTTGTGCCGGCTTGTGCAGACAGTTATGTGGAAAATACACCTAAGGGTATTTTTGGTACGATTGTATTGTCTGCTGGCATCAAAAAAGAATCATTTACAACCTTAAATACACCTGTTGAAAATAAGCGTATCGATATGACATTGGTGACAGGTGCGTTTAATGCATTGGAAGGTTTTTGGTCATTTGAGCCGCATGGTGAGCAGGGCTGTAAAGTGAGTATTCATTTAACCTATGAATTGCCTTTGATGTATCGTTTGATGGATGGTTATTTTAGATCAACGATTACAACGCTTGTGGATGCTTTTTCGCAGCGCGCAAAAAAAGTGTATGGTGATAAGGTTGCTGTATCGGGGCCATCTTTGTGATTACGGTTTCTGTTATTTATGCTGCAAAAAACAGGCAAAAAGAAATTATTTTGTCTGTTGAAGAAAATTGCACGGTTGCACTCGCGATTGCGCGATCAAAAATTCAAACGCATTTTCCAGAAATACAATTGGCTAATATTGCAGTCGGTATTTTTAGTAAGCGTGTAACATTAGACGCGCCACTCAAAGAGGGTGATCGCATTGAAATTTATCGGCTATTGGTTATTGATCCAAAGGAATTAAGGCGGTTGAAAGCAAGAAAGTGATTGTGTTAGAGGTATACGCTCATAATGGCTGATCTCTATGCAACGTGATATAAAAAACGCTCACATTTCTTGATGCGAGCCTGAGCGTAGCGAGTGTTTTTTCAGGATATCTTTGCGCTTAAACCCTGCAAAAATACACTCGCTACGCTCAGGCTCGCATCAAGAACTGTGAGCGCAAGTCAAAAGCTATAACCACGTTCTCACTGTCGCCACACGATTATTGGTGAAATCAATTTCAAGCTTTTTGATTTCCATTTGTTTGCTCGCTTTTTGCGACGTGTAGATGTAGGTTATTTGATTGGTCTCATACGCATTTTTCAGCACAGGCGTGCCTAATTTGGCAACCACTTCTTCGGATGTCATCCCAGTGTGAATTTGTTGTACTTTTTCAGGTGTCAAAACATTGCCTTGAAAAACAGGAGGATGGTAAACACATCCGCAGAGTATAATGCTTGCTGCGATTAACAATGATAAATATTTTTTCATGATATATTGCCTTAATCTTGGTTGTCTTTGATTGGGATCATAGCGCTTTTTTGTTCTGTTAGGAATGTTATCTGCAAGCACTGCAAATACCATAAATGGTGTGGTGATGCTCGGTAATTTGAAAACCATTTTTATCAGCAATCTCAGATTGCCTTTTTTCAAGGGCTTCATCGAAAAACTCTTTAACAGAACCACAACGTTCACAGACTAAGTGATCGTGATGTGTGCCATGTTCAATTTCAAATACTGAAAACCCACCTTCAAAGTTATGGCGACGAATTAACCCTGCTGCTTCAAATTGTGTTAAGACACGATAAACTGTTGCAAGACCCACGTCATTACTTTGCTCCTTTAATTGTTGATAAATTGCCTCCGCACTTAAATGATGCGGTTTTGCGTTTTCTAGCAATTCTAGAATTTTTAAGCGGGGCGTTGTAATTTTTAAGCCAGCTTTGCGAAGGTCGTTATTATTTGTCATGGGTTAAGTTCTCAACGTTATAATACTTCTATTCGTTTATATTGTTCTTGTAGTTTTCTCAGGGTTTGTACGCAATTCTCCAATTGTGAACGCACTTCATTCACCACATTTTCAGGTGCTTTTTCTGTAAAAGTAGGATTACTTAAACGCGCATCCAATTGCATTTTTGTTTTGTCGCATTTCTCAATTTCTTTTTGCAAGCGTGCTAATTCTGCCGATTTATCAATTAAGCCCGCCAATGGAATAAAGATTTCCAGTTCATTGAAGATGCCTGTGCTACTTTCAGGAATATTTTCTCGCACAGTTTCCCAAACAATTTTTTCAATTTTTGCTAGCGATAAAATATAGTGTGAAAAATTTTCAATATGCTTTTTATCTTCATTAGCACCTTTGTATAAAATCACGGTTATTTTTTTTGCGGGGGAAATGTTCATTTCGCCGCGCATATTTCTAATGGCTGTCACAAATGCTTGTAACCATTGCATGGCAATATCAGCATCATTATCGATTTTTTTATGATTAATAACAGGGTAGGGTTGACTCATGACGCTGGTTTGTTCAAGTGATAATAATGGCGCTAGAATTTGCCAGATTTCTTCGGTGATATAGGGCATGATGGGATGTAATAAGCGCATCATGTTTTCAAGCACATAAATTAGTGTATGGGGTGTGTTTTGTGAGCCCTGGGCTAGATCACATTTCGATAGTTCTAAATACCAGTCACAATAGGTATTCCATACAAATTCATAGAGTACTTTTGCAAGGTGGTCAAAACGAAATTGTGAAAAGCAAAGACGTGCTTCATGAATGGTATGTTGCAATTGGCTTAAAATCCAGCGGTCAGCAAGTGTTGCAATACCGGTAGAGGCAATCAGTCGCGTTTCTACAGAGGGATCGATGTTCATCAAAACATAGCGTGTTGCATTCCAAATTTTATTACAAAAATTGCGATAGCCCATCAATCGCGCCATATCAAAATTAATATTGCGTCCTTGGGTGGCAAGCGCGCAGAAAGTAAATCGCAATGCATCAGTGCCACTTGCAGGAATGCCCTCTGGAAATTCTTTTTCCGTTTGCTTTTTAATTTTTGCTTCCATTTGTGGTTGCATTAATCCGCTTGTGCGTTTTTCCAATAATTGTTCGAGGGTAATGCCATCGACCAAATCAATTGGGTCCAAAATATTACCTTTGGATTTTGACATTTTTTGGCCTTGTGAATCGCGAATGAGCCCAGTGATATAAATTTGTTTGAAAGGAACTTTTCCGGTTAATTTGATGCCCATCATCACCATGCGTGCGACCCAAAAGAAAATAATATCAAAACCGGTAACCAATACGCTGGTTGGATAAAAAGTTTGGAAGTCGGCGGTATTAGCAGGCCAACCTAAGGTGGCAAAAGGCCAGAGCGATGCAGAGAACCAAGTGTCTAAGACATCATTGTCTTGATGTAGTGTAACGCTGTCATCGATGCCATAATAACTTCTGACTTCTTTTTCATGCATGCCCGCATAATGTTTGCCAGATTCATCATACCAAACGGGAATGCGATGACCCCACCATAGTTGGCGACTAATACACCAGTCTTGAATATTCTCGAGCCACTGCAAATAGGTTTTACCCCAGTTTTCAGGAATAAATTCGATGTCGCTATTTTTATAGGCTTCAATGGCATCACGTGCCATGTCATCCATTTTGACAAACCATTGGTCTGTTAACAAAGGTTCAATCACAGCGCCAGAGCGATCACCGCGGGGAATGTTGTGTTCGTGGTCATCAATTTTTACGAGTAAATCGAGTGTTTTTAAATCTTCGACCATTTTTTTTCGAGCAACAAAACGATCAAGCCCGCGATAGGCTTCTGGCGCATGTTCATTTAAGGTGGCATCGGGTGTCATGATATTTATGAGCGGTAAGTGATGGCGTTGTCCCATCGCATAATCATTAAAATCGTGTGCGGGGGTAATTTTGACACAGCCAGATCCAAACGCAGGATCCACATAATCATCTGCAATAATCGGAATGTCGCGATTCGTTAAGGGTAATTGCACCATTTTGCCAATGAGATGTTGATAGCGTGAATCTTCAGGATGTACGGCAACCGCGGTATCGCCCAATAAGGTTTCAGGACGTGTGGTCGCAACAATAATCGACTCATTTGAATCTTTTATTGGATAGCGAATATGCCACAAATGGCCCTTTTCCGTTTCAGTCGATACTTCTAAGTCGGAAATAGCGGTTTTTAACTGAGGATCCCAATTGGCTAATTTTTTACCACGATAAATTAACCCTTCACGATATAAGCGTACAAAAGCGTCAAGGGTTGCGTGAGAGATATTGTCATCCATGGTGAAACGTTCGCGTGACCAATCAATGGATGCGCCCATGCGGCGAATTTGTTGTGTGATGGTGTGTCCGGATTGTTCTTTCCATGACCATACTTTTTTCAAGAATGCATCACGTCCCAAATCGTGTCTGGAAATATTATCTTTGGCCAGTTGGCGTTCAACCACCATTTGTGTCGCAATACCTGCATGATCTGTACCAGCTTGCCATAATGTATTGTCGCCTTGCATACGGTGATAGCGAATAAGCGCATCCATCAAGGTATGTTGAAAACCGTGACCCATGTGGAGTGTTCCGGTAACATTGGGCGGCGGTAACATAATGCAGTAGGGTTTTCCTGCGCCACTGGGTGCTGACAATCCCTGTTTTTCCCAGATTTTTGCCCATTTGGATTCAATATCAGTGGGTTGATAGGTTTTTTCTAAATCAGTTGTGCGCATAATTTGGGTCATTCTGTTAAGATTTAAGAGTTGGAGTGCGGTATTTTTTCACAATTAGGTTGATTTGTCAGTGATCATTTTTCGATATCTTGCAAAAGAAATTTTAACCATGATGGTAGTAATCAGCTTGGTTGCGCTTGTTGTGATGGTTACGAATCAATCCGTCCGTTTTTTATCGAATGCGGCTGGCGGCAAAATACCTGCTAATGAATTGATTTATTTAATTGGGCTCCAGGTACCACTTTTATTGGGTTATCTAATGCCACTTGGTTTATATTTGGCGGTTTTGTTGACCATGGTGCGATTGCATTTGGATTCAGAGATGGTTGTTTTGTCTTCCTGTGGGATGAGCCGCTTAAAAATGACAGGGATGTTGTTGGGAATCGCTTTTTTTGTTGCAACGTTTGTGTTTTGGTTAATGGCAGTGGCGGTCCCAAAAGCACAGGTCGGTATCCATGATATTTATCATGCGGCCGCTGCAAAAATTTCGGTGGGTGAAATTGTGCCGGGTCGATTTACGGTATTTGATAATACGAAACAGCATGTCATTTTCTATGCAAAAAAAGTTGAAAAAAATCATAGCATATTAAGTGATGTGTTTTTGGCAAAAAAAGAGATCGATAAAAACGATAACAATAAGTTGAAGTGGAATATTTTGGTTTCCAAGACGGCATTTGAAAAAAAATTCCCGGGTAATGACAATAGTTATCTGGTATTTGATAAAGGCCATCGTTATATAGGGGTTCCTGGTGAGAAAAATTATCGTATTTTTCAGTTTAAAGAGTTTGGATCGAATCTACCTGTTAAAAAATACTCACTTTCTGATGACCCGAGATTTTTTTCATTTTCAAAATTAATGACAACGTATTCAAAAAATTTGAAATCAGCTTCAGAAATGCAATGGCGGTTGGCCATGCCGATTTCAGTTTTTATTTTTGTGTTATTAGCCATTCCGCTCAGTGAAGTCCGCCCGCGCTATGGAAAATTTACACAATTATTTCCGGCAATGCTGATTTATTTGGCTTATGCTGATGCGATTTTATATGCGCGAACCGCGATTGGCGCAGGACGATTATCGCCAAGCTTCGGCATGTGGTGGATGCACGGTATTGCGCTTACATTAGCCATTGTTTTAATGACCTATCGTGCCAGTTTTATTCGCATTCGCCATTGGTTTAGAGCAGGGAAGTTGGCATGAAGATAATCGATCGTTACATTGCGCACACGGTTATTTTCTCAACGCTTATGGTTTCTGCAGTTGTCGCCAGTCTTTTGCTTTTTATAAGTTTAGTGAATGAAGTGACGGGTGTTCAGGCAACTAGTTCCGCTATGCTACGTGCATTTTTATTAGCGTTACTGTCAATGCCGACGCAGTTTTATGCTTTATTTCCAATTGCCGCTTTTTTGGGTGTTTTAATTGGATTGGGGCGTTTGGCAGCAACAAGTCAGTTAATTGTGATACGTGCATCGGGCATTTCTATTGTACAAATTACTTGGAGCGTGATGAAAGCAGCCATTGCTATGGTTGTCATCGTTACCATTTTGGGAGAAGTTTTTGTGCCAAAGCTGCAGTATATCTACAGGCAGGCTGAGGCAGATAAAGGTCTTTCATTAAGGGAGGTGCCCAGTTTGCCTACACCACAATCCATTTGGATCCGCCAAAATAATGTTTTTACGCATATCGATGGATTTGACAATGTAGATACGATGCACGGCGTCACGCGTTATTTTTTTAGTGAGAACGATAAAATGAAGCGGGTTGCTTATGCAGATAAAGGACACTTTGAAAACAAGCGTTGGGAATTGCAGAATTTGCAAGAGTCCATCTTTGAAGAGGCATCTGTGGATGTGACAACCGAAAAAACATCGGATTTAACATTGCATCTTCGTCCCAAAATGGAAGCGTTTATGGAGATTTCACCAGATCAGCAATCGTTGTCGAGTTTGTATAAAACGATGGCTTATCGCCGTTCTTTTGGATTGACTGTGAGCCGGCTTTCGTTTGATTTTTGGGAGCGTATATTACAGCCTTTTACATCGCTTTTATTGATGGTGCTTGCTGTCCCCTTTGTGTTTGGCTCGCTTCGTGATACCTCGGCGAGTTCGCGTGTGATGTTGGGCGTGATGCTAGGCGTTGTTTTTTATACTGTAAGTCGTTTATTTGGTCCGATCACGATTGTTTATCAGTTCCCACCTTTTTTGGCAGCGTTGATGCCGATGCTTGCCTTTTTGGCTGTTGCACTGGTGTTATTGCTGCGGACCTAGGGGTGTCATTTAGGTGCATGAGCGTAAGCGACTGTTTTTTTGCAGGGCCCATCTTTAACCTGATATTTCCTGCAAAACACTCGCTAACGCTCATGTTCGCACTCAAGTGCTCAATTTATTCTTACGTCTCTGCAATCAATGCAATATGCGACACATCCAGCAAATAAATCATGTGCTTTCGAATATCAATCATTTTCTTTTCTTGCCATTCGTGAAAAATACGGCTGATGGTGTTTGCTGTCATGCGTAAATAATTCGCGATATCTTGATGGGTCATGGCAAGATTTAAAGAATTATGTGAAAACCCCAATTGTTGATGACGTGCAGCAAGTTGCAATAAAAATGTTGCGACGCGTTGATGTGCGGTGGTACGTAATAGGGCAACATTATCTTGATGGATGCGGCGACTGACCATGCGCATTAGTTGCATGCTCAATGCAGGTGATTGCTGTGTCAGGGCTTGCATTTTCTCTGAGGGAATAACGCAGATATTTGAATGTTCGAGTGCAGTAATGCCAACAGAGCGATGTTGTTCGTCAATGCCTTCGAAGCCGAATAAATCAGGCGGTAGATAAAATCCCATGACGTATTCTTCACCATTGGGTTTGATGAGCGTGCTTTTGAGCATGCCTGATCGAATAATATATAAATTGTCTGATTTTTGCCCTTGATAGCAGAGATGTTCGCCTTTTTTGAGGATGCGTGAGTGAAATTGAAACAGGGTTTGAATCACTTCTGTTGGTAGGTTATTTTGTTTTAGAAGACAAGTTGACGCTTGTGCACAGTGTTGGCACTCGTTCATGGGGAAATCCTCCGATACGTACAAATATTGTACAATAAGCGGAGGTAAGTGGGATAGTTGTTTTTAAAGTGAGTATGAGTGTCAGTGTGAGTGTGTCAGTGGTGTAATTTAATTCAAAGTTTACCTAGTAGCTTGTTTGCAAATGATTTTATTTTTGGGATGCATTAAATTGCACCGCTGACACTCACACTCACAAACTAAAGCAACAGTAGTTCCCGGCGAATGTCTGAAAAACCGCTAATTTTCAGATTTTAGGCGAGGTTGAACGATAATTTGTTGAGAAAAGCGCAGTGTACACGAAGTCCATGAGCATTTTCGAAACAAATTATCGTTCAAGATCGCCAAAAGATGAAAATTTTTTATTCACCGGAATTGCTGCTAAAACAACTTCCCCCAGGGAATCATCTTGTCTGGTACTGCATCACAGTATTGTTTCCAATAAGGGCCGTACTTGTCGCTACAGCGTTTTTCATCGCGATAGGAGCGATGAATTAACAAGATCGTTAAGAAGATGACGTAAAACCAAGGTAAAAAACTTGAGAATAAAGCTGGGAGGGTCCAAAAGAATGCGAGCGCTATTTCGAGCAAATAGTGAAAATGTCGAGAAATACTCCACCAGCCAGAAACCAGCAGCAAACTTTCTTTGTCCTCACCGTGCTGATTTTTGTAGCGAGCATGTATGAGTTTGGGTGCTTTCCCCCAGATTTTGCAATTGCCTTGTGTCGCGCGAACTTTTTGACGCTGTGCATCAGCAAGGTAATTTAGCACGACAGCGATCACACCCAGAAGCAGTATGGCAATAGCAGTGAGTGGTGCAAAGTTAAGCGGATGCTGTACTAAATAAGCAACGGGCATTGTATAAACACCAGGAACCCACACTAAACAGCCCCAGCAAATATAAAATCCTGCGCGGTCATGCATGATATCAATTGAACGTAAATAACCAGACTCCCACCAGAAAAATTTTGCGATATAAACCAGCATAATGGCAACAGAAATACACATTGAGTTTGTGAGACCTGTTGTTTCGGCTTGTTTTGCAGCAAAAGAAAGAATAATGATCGGCCAGCTCATCATGCCAAAGCGACAATTTGTAAATTGCTTAACATCCCAGCCAAAAATACGAGGATATAATTCTGTTCCCCAGTAGTAATCAAAAATAAAGTTGCCTGTAGTGCTGTTGTCTGTGGAGGAGGGTTTGAAACGACCTTTTAAATACAATATTAAGCAGAAACATAGGCTAAAAATATTCAGCGCGCCTAAAATGCCGGCAAAATTATCGTAGAGAATGGTAGGTGAAAATAGTGAAAAAAAGTCACCCATAAAAAATAAAATCAAAGTGATGATAAAACAACGAAAGCCATTGTCTTTATAAACCGGCGTATTGCCTTTAGGGGTGAGCGGCCCAGTGACTACTTTTGCGGGCACAACACGCATTAATAATAACTGCAGCGCCATGAAAGTAAAAATAATCTCCCATGCGGTTTTTGTGCCAAAAAGAACCGGCCCCCAAACTGCGCGAATGGTGTTTCCAATACCATTTTGGATCAATGCATTGAAAAAGTTAATGAGAGAGCCTTGCATCTGCGTGTTGATATGCCAGAAAATCAAAACGCTGCATGAGCAGCTAATCATTAAAAATAACGGGAATAGCGTTGTTCTAAAAAAACGGTACATGGAAGTTCCTTCTTTAAAGTATAAGCCTAAGATTTTATGTAACTATTTAGCAAGTAGGGTGCAAAATCTACCACAACCGCTCAGCTTTTAGGGAATTTTTTGTGATAAATTGAGAAAAAAGCGCGGGCGTACTTGATTGGTACATCGAGCATTTTTTAGAAATTTATCGCAAAAAAGCGTCAAAAAATGAGCGGGTTAAACGATGGCTGAGGTTACGATTTTATGATGAAAGCAATCGACTTGCAACCACACAAAGTCGCTGTCACAATGCAGACATTTTAGAAAATGTGGTGATATGAATAGCTTATTATTGTCAAACCGTCGTTGGTGGTTAACGCTTATTATTTGTAATGCGGTGGTATTTTGTGCGACTGCGTTCCCCATTTTTTCATTTCAGGATGGCTTTTTTTATTGTTTATTTTATGGCGCGCAGAATTTTTTATTTGCTTGTATGGTAGGTATTGTTTTGTGGCCTATTTTTCGATTTGTACCTATTGAGCCATTCAGAGTTATTTGTTTGGGCCTTATTGAGGCAGTTGCTTTAATTTATACTTTCATGAATGCGAAGATATATGCATTTTGGCATGTCTTTATTAATGATGGATTATTGCATTTATATTTTTCAAAAGGCGGTGGTTCGCAGGTTTTTGAAATTAGTTTTGCAATGTATATATGGATTACAATAGCGATTGCACTGTGTGCTTTACTTGGTGTTTTGTTGGTTTTTCTAGCAAAGTTTTTAAAAGATAAGTTTTCACCTATAAAATGGGTTTATTTTTTGATGGCAGGTTATGTGATTGCGCAAAGTAGTTTTTTATTTTTTGCGCGAGAAGATAAGCTTTCTATTTTACAGAATACAATTGCTATCCCTTATTTTTATCAGACATCATGGGTAAATAGTCTCGAAGCGATGGGAGTTCGTATTTTTCCAAGGTCTTCATTGATCTACCAACTACGAAATGCATTGGTGACGCGACAAAAATTAGCGTATCCAGCGCATCCATTGCATTATCATCTCCCTGCACGTCCCTTGAATGTTTTGTTGATTGTGGTTGATACTTTGCGTTATGACATGGTCAATCCCACGAATATGCCCAACGTGTATCGTTTTTCAAATAATACGAATCAGTTTTTGGATAATATCAGCGGCGGAAATTGTACGCGACCTGGTATTTTTTCCTTGTTTTATGGTATTCCCGCGACCAATTGGGCAACTGCGTTGCAAGATGAGCAGCCATCTATACTCATTCGTGCTTTTCAAGACAATCATTACAGGATGAAATTATTAGGCAGTGCGTCATTGCTGTCGCCGCCTTTTAATCGTACGGTTTTTGCAGGAGTGCCTCATTTACAGCTGATGACCAAAGGTGGAGATGCGGCAGAACGGGATCAAACAGTAACGGCAGAAATGCAGCAATTTTTGAAAGCCCAGGCGAAATCACAGCGCCCTTTTTTTGGATTTATTTTTTATGATGCGCCACATGCTTATAATGCAATAGGGCTAAAGACACCTTTTTCGCCGACAAAAGCGTTGAATTATTTTGCTGTCAATAAAGACGAATCGCCAAAGCCTGTTTTTAATTTATATAAGAATGCGGTTTTTTATGATGATCAATTAATTCAAAAAATATTAATGACCTTGCAAAAAAATGATTTGATGAAAAATACGGTTGTTATTTTCACTTCAGATCATGGGCAAGAATTTAATGAGTATCATAATAATTACTGGGAGCATGCAAGTGGATTTTCAAAATATCAAATTCGCACGCCTTTATTAATTGCATGGCCAGGAATGTCCGCAAAAAAGTATGATTATCAAACAACGCATTTTGATTTAGCGCCCACTTTGTTAAAACGTGTATTGGGTGTTTCAAACCCCATGACTGATTACGCGGTGGGCCATGATTTTTTCTCGAAAAAGCAAGTAGGTTTCACGATCGTTGGAAATTATGCATATTATGCAGTAGTGACGAAAAATCAGGTCATTGCGTTTCATGATTCAGGCTTGTATCAGTTTTATGATTCGCATATGACGCTTTTACCGCAAGAAAAAACGAACACTGTTTTGATGAATAAAGTTTTACAGAAAATTAAAATGTACTAAGGAAAAGCATAGTTGTCGCGTGTGCGTAAATCAAAGAGGAAATGACGATGCCAATCTGGAAAATGCCCATCAGTTTAGAAAGCGCCGCTGAGCGTGCAAAAAACACTTTTGTTGAATTTATTGGCATTCAATTTATAGAATTTGGTGATGACTATTTAAAAGCCACAATGCCTGTCGATCATACCACCAAACAACCGCTTGGTTTTTTAAACGGGGGTGTGTCTGCAGCATTGGCGGAGTCTGTTGCAAGTACGGCTGCAAATTATTGTGTTGACCAATCCATTTCTTATTGTGTTGGTTTGGAAATTAATGCCAATCACCTTCGTCCTGCTTTGGGTGGATTGGTGATAGCGACAGCAAAACCCTATCATTTGGGCAATAAAACCCAAGTGTGGGAAATTAAAATTGAAAATGAAGGCGGAAAATTGTTATGTATTTCGCGGATGACAATGGCAGTGGTGATGCGCTAATCGTGCCACATGTAGCGCTCTACTGCTTGTGTTGTTTATTCGCATCCCCTAAGATTGCTCATTATAGAACAGTTAACGGGATGATGGTGTGCAAATGAGTCTAATATCCAATTCTGAAGAGAACGCTAAAATAGTTGATGAAAATGAGCAAATTGTACAGCGCAAGCTAAAGCTCAATGCCTTGCGTGAAGCGGGTGTTGCTTATCCCAATGATTTTACACGAGATGCATTGGCACAGGTTTTGCATGAAAAATACGGTGCGTTGGATCATGATCAGCTAATCGAAAAAAATATTATCGTCAAAATTGCGGGTCGTATGTTAATGCGCCGCGTGATGGGGAAGGCTTCTTTTGCAACCGTGCAAGATATGTCAGGTCGTATTCAATTGTATGTTGCGAAAGACGAAGTCTCTGAAGACGTTTATGAAGCATTTAAGCACTGGGATTTGGGCGATATTCTTGGCGCAGAAGGTATTTTATTCAAAACAAAAACGAATGAGCTTTCAATCAAGGTAAGAACATTGCGTCTTTTAACAAAATCATTGCGCCCTTTGCCTGATAAATTTCATGGGTTGGCGGATCAAGAGCAGCGTTATCGTCAACGTTATGTTGATTTAATTGTGAATGAGGAAGCGCGCAAAGTATTTCATATTCGTTCTAAAGTTGTGGCTGAAATACGCCGCTTTTTAGATGCGGAAAATTTTATGGAAGTAGAAACGCCCATGATGCAAACGCAAGCGGGTGGTGCAACAGCAAAACCCTTTCAAACACATCATAATGCGATGGATATGGAATTATTTTTGCGTATCGCACCTGAATTGTATTTAAAACGATTGGTTGTCGGTGGTTTTGAACGCGTGTATGAAATTAATCGCAATTTTCGTAACGAAGGTATTTCAACACGTCATAATCCTGAATTCACGATGGTTGAATTTTATCAGGCTTATGCGACGTATCACGATTTAATGGATTTAACGGAAAAATTATTTCGTCATTTGTGCGATAAAGTATTGGGGTCAACAATAGTAACGTACCAAGGTACGGAAATTGATTTTGCAAAACCTTTTGCACGTTTGACAATTAAACAATCGATTATGCAAAAAAATCCTGACATTACCGAGAAAGAATTAGATAATTTAGACGCTGCAAAAGCCTTAGCAAAAAAATTCCATATTGAATTATTGCCAACGATGCAATTGGGTGCGGTGCAATTAGCTTTGTTCGATAAATTGGTTGAGCGTGATTTAAAGCAACCCACATTTATTATGGAATATCCGGCGGAGGTGTCTCCCTTAGCAAGAGCGAATGATGTTAATCCTTTTTTCACGGATCGCTTCGAGTTTTTCTGTGGTGGACAAGAAATTGCTAATGGTTTTTCTGAACTGAATGATCCTGAAGATCAAGCCAATCGTTTTCATGATCAATTAAAAGCACGTGATGCGGGTGATCATGAGGCAATGCCTTTCGATCAGGATTATATTACTGCATTGGAATATGGTCTTCCGCCTACGGCAGGTGAGGGAATTGGTATTGATCGGTTAGTGATGTTATTTGCGGACTGTGCATCCATTCGTGATGTGATTTTATTTCCGTTGTTGCGGCCCAAAGAAAAGTAACCGACGGTAATCATGGCATTTTCTCGGCTAAAAAAGCATCTTTTAAAGTTTTTGCGTTATCCTTCTGGGATGCGTTTTCAGGCTGCGCATGTTGTGATTAATCGTTTTATTAGAAGAAATATTTTTATAAAAATAGGACTCTTGTGCGTAGCAGTTGTTTTATTTTTGATAGGGGTTATTCTTTTATTTATTCCCGGGCCAGGGATTTTGTTTATTTTAACAAGTTTAATGATATTTTCCGTTTTCTCAAAACGATTGGCTGTGGTTTTAGATCGTTTTGAAGTGCGTATTCGACAATGGCGTTATCATTAACATGATAAGAGATTAAAGCGGTATGCTTCAAAAAGTAAATAACTTCATAAAAATAAATCGCTATACCTTGCTCGTATTGGCATGTTTAACGGCAGATGTTGGTTTATTTATTTTCGGCATTATTTTACTCAGTAAAGGACGTTTTCTTCCAGATGGAGAATTATATCAATGCAGCACGGAAAGTTTCCGATTTGTTGCGCGAGAACGCGATGCGCAGGCATTTTATCGTTCTTTAAAAGACAGTTGTGAGTTTTTATCTTTATGTGTAAGCAATTTTACTTCAATTGTTATGATGGATTTGTGTGAAAAACCTTGTGAACACTTATTTTCTGCAGAAAATACAACTGATTCAATGCTGGTGCGTACTTGTTCAAGTAATCAAGACATCGGTCTTGGTACTATGTTGACGCTTTGGAGTAGCATGTTTTTATTTTGTGTCTTGATGGCGGCTTGTTTTTGTCCAGATGCACTGTACAAGCCAATGGGTACAATGATCGCGTCTTGTCGTGAAATATTTTTTGCACCACCGGCGGTACGCATTCATCAGCTGGAGGAGGGAATGTTGCTACCCTCAAATGAATCGATCTTCAATAACCGCTAACACTTCATAGCAGTTTTTTTCAAGCGCAATGGCATCGGCGATAATACCTATTTCAATGGTGTCTTTAATAAAAGGATCGCCTGCATTGATCGGTGAAGTACTTTCTATTGTGAAGTGCTGTAGATGACGTTTGAGTGTGCCCAAGTGTTCTGTCCTTGCTACAATTTCTTGTCCGACATAACAGCCTTTATCAAAACTAACACCCCCTAGTTTTTCGAGATTGATCATTTGAGGTGTAAATAAAAGACTTGTTTTGGGTTGTAAGATGCATAAACCCTTCGCTATATTTTTTTGGTGCCATGTGCTTTCTGCAGTATTTAACACATGATAAATCGCGTCTTTACAATCAGTTTTTGTAATGATCACTTTCGAAAATGCGGCATATTTTTCTAAGTGTGTTTTTGTAATGTCGCACATGGTTTCTGGTAAAATAAATAAAAAATCGTCGTGCCATTGAATTACCCAAAAATTGGCAATCATTCGGCCACGATGATCACAGCAAGCCGCTAGTGAATATTTTCCATGTTCAGAGAGTAAGTGTATATCACAGGTCAGCTGTCCCTGAAGAAAATCCTGGGTTTTGACCCCGCTGAATTTTAAGGTAGAAAAAGAGTAGGTCATAGGCTGGCTCTGCTTGCTTCGTATGAGGTTTTTTGCGTTAATCAAACATTTTTAAGGCGCGTGGTCAAGCGGTAGAATAATAAGGTGAGTGTAACAATGAGTGGAGTTTTTAAAAAAGCGCGTAGGCATCGCATGCGGATTGCGTGGTTCGTATGGTTTTTCGCAGCTATTTTTGTACTTTTTCAGTTTTTTTTGCAGTTGTCTTCAGGCGTTATTATTGAAGCCGTTATGAAGAGTTTTGCGCTTTCGGCATTTGGTGGCGGCTTTTTAATGAGCAGTTATTACTATGTCTATGTATTGCTGCAAACCCCTGCGGGTGTACTAATTGATCGCTATGGGCCACGATGGATTTTGGGTACGGGTGCGGTTTTTGTGAGTATGGGGTGTTTTTTATTTGCGACCGCAAAAATCGTGGTATTTGCTTTTATTGGACGTATTTTAATGGGGACGGGTGCATCATTTGCCTTTATTGGCTGCATGAATGTTGTCAGCATTTGGTTTCCTGCGCGACGATTTGCTTTTATGACGGCTATTGTGGAAACAGCGGGTATGGCAGGTGCAATTTCTGGAAACTTTTGGTTGGCCGGGGTTATCCATAAAATAGGCTGGCAACGTTGTTTATTGGCGGCTGCCATTTTTGCAGCGGGATTGTCATTCGCGTTATTTTTGTTTGTACGCAATGCCCCTGGTCGAAAAAAAAATGTCAAAACTCCCATTTTTTCTGCTACCTTTTTGTCGGGATTGAAAAAATTAATCAGTAATCATTTAGTATGGATTAATGGAGTTTATTCCGGGGCAATGTTTAGTGTTGTTACAGTATTTATTGCATTGTGGGCAATCCCCTTTTTTAAAGTCGCCTATCATGTGAATTTGTGGACGGCGAGCGCCGTGGCTTCCGCTTTATACGTTGGCATTGCCGTAGGCGGGCCATTTTTAGGTTGGTTAGATAGCAAAACTAAGTGGCGTCGTGGCCTCATGATTTTCAATGCCTTTTTTGCTGCATTGTGTTTAGGGGTTGTTATTGCTGATACGCAGTTGTCTTTGGTGTTAGTTATGTGTTTATTGTTTTTGACGGGGGTGTGTGCCAGTAGTTATGTTTTGACCTTTGCAATTGCCAATGAAATTGCAGGTCCTTTGTACCGCGCAACCTCTATTGGTTTTACAAATATGCTTTGCGTTGCTTTTGCGCCGCTATTACAACCCCTAATTGGATTTTTATTAACGCATACCCATCACACTGCAGTGGGCGTGTATAGCGTGTCTCAGTTTCAGTGGGCGGTGAGTATTGTTCCGCTATTTCTAGTGATCTCAGGCTGTCTGGCCTTATTACTGCCTTCCAAGCAATAACAATAGTTCCAGATCAATCTCTGAATAAACCGCGACTTTTCAGATTTGAGGCGAGGTTGAACGGTAATTTGTCGAGAAAAGCGTAGTGTACACAAAGTCCATGAGCATTTTCGAAACAAATTATCGTTCAAGATTGTCCAAAGATGAAAAGACTGGTCTAGCGAATTGCTGCTGAAAAAAATAATGTTCCCTTAAGGATTCCAGTGATAGTATGATAAATAGTCAAAGTGTATAGATCTCTTGGAGGCATCCTGTGGGTGTTCGTAGCTATTTCAAAAATACGGCTAAGGCCAATAGTAACGTTACTGCTTGGACCGATTGGGCGTCTGTTCGCAAAAACGCGCAGTTTATAAAACAGCTTGTGACCGATATTAAGCCACAAGATAAGGTAACGATCGATCCTGTAGCAAAAAAAACATTTGATAGCGTTGTTGCGGAGTTGGGATTAACTGAAAAAGACCTAATAGCGCGCAGAAAGGCGCATTTTAGACTTTCTTTTGGTTGCGCGCTATTAACAGTGGGCGCTTTTGTCTGGGCTTGCCATTTATTATTGTCAGGGATGTTTTTGTCGGCAATTGTTGCGCTTGCGGTTGCTTTTCTCATGGGCACCTATGCAGTCACTGAAAATCTTTATGCGTATCGCATTAAACAACGAAAATTAGATTGTACGATTCACGAATGGTTCGCACATTTTTTTAAAAAATAAGTAGGGTGTTCATATGGGGCGCTTATTAACGGCTATTTTGATGATGTTGTTTGCGGGCATTGCGTTAGCGGCAGAACCAGGCTCGCTGCAACAAGCACAATCTTTTGCGTTTAGTTTAACGCCACCCATGACAGATCGATCTGTTGCCTATTTAGGCCTTATTTTTGGCACCGTTGGCAATGTATTGCAGGGTACTGGTGGCCAAATTCTGGGGCAAATGTTTGCTGTTTTTAACAAAGGCGTTATGGTGGTTGCTGCGCTTTGGTTGGCAATGACAACGGCTCAAATTGCACTGCGTTCTGCTTCTGAAGGCTCTTTCATGGGCCAAAATAAAAGCGTGCATTTGGTTTTTTTAAGAGTTGCATTGGGTTTTTCACTGATTTTGCCTTCTTCCAGCACAGGGTATTCCTTACTTCAAGATATTTTTATGAAGGTCGTTGTCTCAGGTGTTGCCTTGGCTGATCAAACGTGGAATGCCGCCTTAAATTATATGTCTTATGGTGGAGCGCTTTATATTCCACCAACGAGCATTACTGCCACACAAGGAAGTTCAGTAGCGAATGCCTTTATTATCGGAAGCAGTAATAATGGCCAGTTTCCTGCAGGCTATGCGACAGTATCGAACAATGCTGCTCAGTTTCCAGCAGTGCTGGGGCCTGCGGCACAAATTTTTCAAGATGAAGTGTGTATGTTGCGTAGTGGTAGCCGTGCATGGAATGCTGGAAATACAACGCAATATAGCTTCGATATTCAGATGGATCCGGTAAATGGTGTTATTTATTTTCCTGGTTTGGGCGATCAGAATATTTCATCTTATACACAGACAGCAGGAAGCAGTCCTAAAGAAACAGCGTGTGGTTATGTTCAAAGTTACTGTACGACCTCTTCTCAGAATTGTGGCGAAACGAGTCAATCAGGTTATACAGGCTCAGTTGATATGACTGGTTCTGTGGCGCCGACAGCAGCAGAAGCTGTTCAGATGAAGTGGAATTATTCTTGGCTCGCAATGAAGCAACTGGTGGTTTCCTTGATGCCGGCAGCACAAAACTATGTTGCAGAGTATCCTGTTTTTGAAGACAATAATTTTGCTGCTAATGTTTTTCCTTCTGCGAATGACACGAGCAGTTTTATTTCAGAAAACGCAAAAACTTTTTTTACAGCCATTTTAGCGTACGGGAATTTAATGACGCCGGTTCAAACAATGGTGACTAGCACGCAGAATTTTCAAGCGGAGGAAGCAAGTGGTTGGATCACGGCAGGTGGTTTTTATTGGAATATTGAGCAATCCAATAAAGCGAGCTCGGCGGGTTCGGCAACGAACCTTATTCCTTCGGCAGCAACACCAAGTCCTGTGCGACTCGTTGCAGGTTTAGGTGGCGAATCACAGTCAAATCCTATTTCTGAATTGGTTACTGCAGCAGCAGAATCTGTTGGTGGCACTGATTCGGTTGGGAATAAGTACACTGGCTATTCAGCAGACTTCCAGAATTTTTGGTCACAATATACAGGGGCAGCAAATAGTTCCGCAGCTGCAAGCGAAGAGTCACATCAAAATTCTGGCGGCATTGTCATGGAAATTATCATGGCAATTCTTGGTGGAATGTCAGGAAGTCCTTTGGGTGTGCTTGCTGGTCTAAATAGTGGAGCTACCTCATTGGGGGCCAATGCGACCCAGTATAACCCTATTGCTTTTTTGATGGTCGAAGGCAATATGATCATACAGTTTGTTGCTGCTGCATGGTCAGGTGCCTTGGTCATTAGTGGTGTTTTGGCAATTGGAGCGGGTATTTGTAATAGTACTTCTCCAGGTGGTTTGATTTTTAAAACTATTATGACCTGGATAAAAAGTATTTTTATGATGCTAACGACAGTGCTTTTGGTGCCGGGCGTTATTCTATCCTTTTATGTCCCAATGTACCCCTTTGCTGTATTTACCTTTGCTGTCATTGGTTGGATTATGATGGTGGTCGAAGGTATGGCTGCTGCCCCATTAATTTGTGTCGGGGTCACGCATCCTGAGGGGCATGATTTCTTGGGGAAAGGTGAACAGGCTTTAATGTTTTTCTTAGGTATTTTTGTGAGACCTTCTTTATTGGTCATTGGATTGATCGCATCAATGCTTGTTTCTTTTATTGCCTTTCAGATCCTTTTGGCGGGGTATGCGCATATATGGAGTGCATTACCAACCTTGTGGGCTGCGAGTTTGGCTGAAATCTTCCTTGTGTTTATAAACTATATTATGGGGCTTGTTGTTTTTGCGGGCTTTACAATGGAAATTATTGAGCAGTCTTATAAATTAACCTTCCAGCTTCCGCAATATGTCATGAAATGGATTGGCGGACCAGAAATGGGTCAGGATTATGGACAAATGGCGAGTCAACTCAAAGGTACTGTTCAGTCTGGTGGCGGTTCTTTGAAAGAAGGGGCGGGTTCTTTCGATCAAGGAACCAGTGCTGCTTTGAGGGGTGCAGATAAGGCTAAGGGGTTGCACGAGAAGAAACAGGCTGGCGCATCTTCTGCTAAGACTAATGTTAACGTGTCTGATAAGTAATCCGGTTTACGTAAGAATGGGAAGTTATGTGACAACAAAAACTTATGAAAGCATAAAGCGATTGCTCGTTGAGCGGTTTTCTATTGATCCCGCTATTATTCGCCCTGAAGCAAATTTACAGGAAGATTTGCATTTAGATTCTATGGATGCGATTGATTTGTTATTGGCTTTAAACGATACTTTTTCCGTGCGTATTCCTGAAAAATCACTTGAAGGTATTCATACGCTTGCTGAATTAGTTCAGGCAGTTGAGGCAAATAAGATTAGATTGTAGTCTGGATCATATTGCAGAGGGTGGTGCGAGCATGAGTGATGGAGTGTGATGCGAGCATCGTATCATTAATTTAAATTATATAAAGCCATTTTTTTACGAAGTGTGCCACGGCTGATGCCGAGCATGATCGCAGCTTTGCTTTGATTTTCATTGGTTAATTTTAAAACCATTTCAATTAATGGTTTTTCAACTTCTGCTAAAACCAATTCATATAAATTCGCTGGTGTTTGACCATCAAGCTTTGCAAAATACTGTTGCAATGCATAACTGACACTTTCTTGTAAGCTCATTACATTGTTGGTTTGTAGTAATTCTGGGGAGAGTGCAAGCATTTTGTTTTCCATTGAGGGTTAGCTCCTTCCAAGATGAAATTGTTAAGTTGGCCATTATATCACCAGCTCCAACGATCACAAGCAAAATAAAATATTTTTTTGAAAAAAATTTGTACGATATGTTCATTTAATAAAAAATGTTTTTTTCATATGAAAATACGGTGAAAACAGACAAAATTTTACAGACTGGTCAGTGTGGATTGTTCTGTTTCAGGATAAACATAGGCTTCTGATTGCATTTCAATTAAGCGTGATAAAGTGCGTTGAAAGGGTTGATCTTTTTTTTCATTTGTATAAATTTCAGTCATATTAATATCGGATGAAATAATTAATCGACAGTGTGCATCATATAAAATATCGACAAGATAAATAAAAGAAACGATTAAGTCATTTTCATTGGGTTGAATGGCGCGTAATTTTTCTACGATGACTGTATGAAATTGTTGCGTAATTGCTAAATAATCCATTTGTGATCGTGGGCGTCCACAAATAGTTTCAAAATCAAACCAAACAACAGACCCTGCTTGCTTGATAATTGCAATGGGACGATCGCAAATAATAATAGGTGCACAAGAAGGCGCTGCACCATTTGAAAAATGCGTGAATGCATTTTCAATATTTTTTTCTGCGGCCATGTTCAGCGGTGTGTAGAAGACACCCGCTTGTCGAATATGTTGTTGTCGGTAATCCATTGTCGAATGTAAATGAATAACGGTTGTATTTTGTTTGATGAGTGCGATGGTTGGTAAAAACCGTTCGCGTTGTAAACCTTCTTTGTAGAGCAACTCGGGTGGAATATTGGAGCTTGTGACGAGGATGATGCCGTTTTCAAAAAGATGTGAAAAAAATTCACCTAGAATCATGGCATCTGCAATGTCCGATACGAAAAATTCATCAAAACAAATAACACGTGTTTCGGTAGCTAGTTTTTTGGCAATTATTGTTAGCGGGTTTTTTTTACCTTGGTAGGTTTTCAATTCTTCGTGTAAGCGCCTCATGAATTGATGAAAATGTAATCGTAGTTTGGGAATGGTCAGGCAATGATAGAAGCAATCCATCAAAAATGTTTTACCAATGCCGACACTGCCCCACAAGTACAAGCCTTTTACAGGTGTTTTTTTGCGAAAGCGGTTCAGAAAGCGTTGGGGGGTAGATTGTGTTTCAATGGTTTGAAAGAGTGTGTTTAACACATCGATAACGGGCAATTGACGCGCATCAGGTCGAATGCGTCCCGTAGTGAGGGCTTGTTGGTAGTATTCCTTTGGCGTCATGAGTATCTCTGAAAATCACCTAAAAACTGAGCGGTCGTGGTAGATTTTGTATACTACTTCCTGAACAGTTACGTTTCTACAGTAATTTTAATGCAACGGATGCTAATCGTTTCCCCATGGTATGACAAATATGTTTTTCGGCATCACTGAGTGGTTGATCGCTATTAGCGCCGGCAAGATGACTAGGGCCATAGGGAGTGCCACCGCCGGTTGTTGAAAATAAATTCGTTTCACTATAAGGCACGCCTACTAAAATCATGCCGTGATGTAACAAAGGCAATTGCATAGAAAGAAGGGTGGCTTCTTGTCCACCGTGTAAGCTCGCGGTTGAAGTAAAACAGCTTGCGGGTTTGCCAATTAAGTCACCTGACTGCCATAAGCTTCCGGTGCTATCAAGAAAATATTTGAGTGCTGCTGCCATATTGCCAAAGCGTGTTGGACTGCCGAGGGCGAGTCCTGCACAATTTTTTAAATCGTCAAGTGTTGCGTAAGGTGGGCCATCTGCTGGTACAGTAGATTCAACACGTTCTGTTTTTGCAGAGACGGCAGGCACAGTCCGAACCCGTGCTTCAATACCTGGAACAAGCGAAACGCCGCGTGCAATTTCGTCAGCCATTGCTGCTGTGTTGCCTTTTAAGCTGTAGTACAAAATGAGCACGTAGGGCATTGTTTCATCTCCAATAATCAATTTCATTATCATAGCAAATAAGACACAGCCAGGTTAATTTTACTTTAAGAAAATTGTGATAATCTGAGATTGTAATCTTCAATTGATTTATCTTCAGGGATGATCATTCGCGACAGTGATGTTTAACTGTATGTGTGAGGTGTCATCATGAAAAAATATCTTATTTTAGCTGGAATCTTAACAATTATCTGTGGTGTTGCAATAGCAGGTCATGTATTCGCAGCTGTTTGTCCTCTTTGTTAATCAGTATGTTAACCACGGTGGGTGAAATATAATGTTATCTAATACAGAAGAAAGCAGTTTATTAACTGGCGAAACAGGTCGCACAGGTCGGTTTCGTTTAACGGCAGATGAAGTAAGTGCATTTTTGGTATTTTCTGCAAAAAATGCACCTTACTTTATTCTAGATACATTGCGTATTTATTGCATTACACAAGTATTGATGCAGCGTTTAACCTACCAAATTCTAATTGAATTAAAAGACAATTATCGAGAAACATTGCCAGATCATTTAAAGATGAGTGCTTCTTTTAATGCAATGTTGTTGTTTGCGCCTGCTGCCGCACTTACTTTACTTGCTAAAGCGCGCAATATTTATAAAAAACATCAAAGTGGCGGTGGCAATAATTTTTATGAACGCGTTGAAAGTGGAAAATATAGTGCAACAGAAGCGAGTATTTTTGCATTATTGTCAGGATCTCAAGGCTTAATGTTATTCGATTTACTGAGTTCTGTTGCCAAGGGAGTTGATGATCCAGCAGTTAAACTGCCATTTTGGGCGTTTTGTTTGACAGCATCCATGGGTTTTATGTCATTGACTGCCTTATTTTTTAAACTTGTTTTTCCAGACACTTCAGATCGTTTAATTATGGGTCGTTTTAACGAATTATCAGCGCCTTTTTATCCAGTAGTACGTCGTGGAGAGCGTGTTTTAAATGGATTGAGTGGTCTTATTTCTATTTCAGCGGTATCTGCTGCTGTGTGGGAAGTAAATCGTGAAAGAAATAATGGCACTGTCGCATCCAGTATGTCAGAGCTTGTGGCGATGGCGACGATAGCAGCGGCATCCATTGTTATGGGAGCGATTACAACAACCGATTTTCCAAAATTATTTCATTTGTTTGTCATGGCATCTAAATTTATTTATGGGGGTGCAATGGCTGCCGCTGCTTTTTCAGGGCATGCATATTTTATGTTGGATAACCCGGCGGAGTCGGCAAAGTTGCCACTCTATATGACAGGATGGGTTACTTTTTCTGCGATGATTGCAACATTTAATGCGCTTATTACACATTATCGTTTTGAAGAGGTGCATAAAGCTAACTTATGGATGTTGATTACACTGGAGCGTCTTGCGTGTTGCAAAAAGGACGGGGTTGATGATGAGCAGGTAGACTCTTCCACGCGTGCGTCCGTTCAGGTTTATCATCCGGGAGATACTGCAACAGCGCGTGCAAGTTTGGCTACCACACCCTGTCATTCTCGATGTGGAACGCTTGGGGTAGGCGAGAGAGAGGGGCTGGGTGAAGAGCTTGTCCATGCATATGTACCGATGTGATTTACCCTGTCTTTTTCTGCTGCTGTGAATTTCTTCTTAATTTATGTAAGAATTGTGTGATGCATCACATCAATGTGATTGTTGACAAGGACGTTCTATGCAAAAAATTAATTCGTTTTTTAGGGTATTTATTAGACGTTTTTTTGAAGATTTAGTCGCGGTACGAGCTGCATCATTGGCGTTTACCACGTTATTATCTATAGTCCCGTTGTTCATCTTTATTTTTTATTTGCTGTCTTTTTTCCCTACGTTGACAGCTGCCGGAAACCAATTAGAAAAGTTAATTGTTACGCATTTTGTTGCGAATTCAGCGCATGCTATTTTAGATCAACTGCGTGCTTTTTTAGCAAATGTACAGCATTTGTCTTGGCTCAATATGGTGGCACTGGCTTTTACTTCATGGCTCTTGATTTTTAATATGGTAGATGCCGTTAATGGGGTATGGCATGTCAAAATGACAAAGTTTTCTGCATTAGCCTTAATTTTTTATTGGATTGTTTTATCTGTTTTGCCCATCATATTTGCGTTGTTATTATTGGCTTCTTCTTATTTAATGTCGCTGCCCATCGTTTCAATTGTTGAAAAAACGTCTTTTGTTCAGGCACTATTATTGATTGTTCTTCCACTGTTGTTGGAATGGCTCACCTTTTCTTTGTTTCATTTTTTAATGCCAAGTTGTGTTGTGCAATGGCGCTATGCGGCCATAGCAGGATTAACGACGACGATTGCTTTTGAGCTTGCAAAATCGGGTTTCGTACAGTACTTACGCTATTTTCCGACATATCAATTGGTGTATGGCGCTTTAGCAAGTATTCCTATCTTTTTTATCTGGGTTTTTCTGACATGGTTGATTATCATCGCCAGTGCGTTATTGTGCGATCTCTTGCAAAAAAGCGCCAAAAAATGAACGGATTAAGCGATTGTTGAATAGTTATGTATCGTTTAAGAATTTGTTAAGAAGTTTTGGTGATAATAGAGATTACAAAATGTACAGAACTTAATCTTACAGAGAGAGGGGGTTGGCGTGATACAACAAAATAGTACGGGTGCAGCAAGTGCGTTTTCAGAATTTCGAGCATTTGCATCTTCTGGAGATTTAGTACCTTCAGCTTCCACTGAACTTTTAACAGAAACACAACAAAAATATTTATCTATGCAGGATGTTGTGAAAAAAATAATATGGGGCTCTTCTATCCCTTATGCACTTTTTATTACGTCAATTTATGCGATGTTTGCGATAAAGCGTGCAGACGGTGTTCCAGGTTATGTTGCTTTATTTGCGGCAACATCGTTGCTGTTTAATGTATTTGGTGCTTTGTTGTTTCCAAAGCGCACCGCGGGCTTGATATCGGATTTTTCGCATCGTCATGATGATATGGCTTACATTACTTTCTTTACATCGGGCACACTTTTAGCCTTAATGACAGTGATTGCAAGTATTGAAATTAGTCAGAGCTCTGTTAGTGCTTGGCCGGCTGGTGCCATGTGGGTTGCGACCATTGCCTTTGGCATGAATACTTTTTTAACGCGCCTAGTGGGCGGTGTGGATGTGCTAGATAGAATGCGCAGACAAATTGAGTTTTATACGGTATTTAAATTTTTGAATGAATTTGAATTAAAGAAAGACTTATTGCGAGAAGCAACGTCAACGGTAGAAGGAGGTGAGTTAGAGCCTGTGCAATGGATCGCAGATCAAATGCGTGCTGTGCCTACGCCTAAGCTTCGTTTAATCAGTGATTGGACGCAATGGGGTGTGCGTGTTGGTTTAGCGGCAATTTCTTTGTGCTTAATTCCAATGTGGATTTCTATGACGCAAAATGGCTTGGATAAGTTGCATCCTACTTGGGGTGATCAGGCTGAATTTGTAACCGTTGCAGCCATGTCCAACGCACTTTTTTACGGCTTGAGTTGTTACGATGTGTTTCCAGCAACTAAAGATTTATATCAAAAACTATCTGAAAAGTTAGCAAAAAATTTAGAGCCGCATATTACTAATCTGATTGCAGAGAAGTTGGTTCGTCATGTGATTGTGACAACAGCGATGGCAGCTTTTGCTGTGGGTGCCTACTACTCAGGTGGTGGATTTGGTGCGACTGTTATAGGCATGGAAAAAAATGGTTTTGGATCCGTTGCCATACAAATGACGCCGGATTGGTTTTTCACTGTGATGCGTGGCTTTTATAGTAATTTTACACAAGCAATTGCAGGCTTGGTGAATTTGAATAGTACAGCGCGTTTTATGTTGGCCGTGTTGAATAAACAAAAAGAATTAGATGGCGAAAATTTATTTTTCACGATGTTGAATTTCATGGAATTGTATAAGCGTGAGAAGTTGTCAGTGACTTCCGCAGATGATATTCAAGCGTCTCATTTAGGTGCGCCTTTACCTGTAGCTCGTGAAGATTCTTTAACGATTCAACCTAGCATGTTTGATTTGGTTGAAACGATGATGAAGCGTACGCGATCGGCGGTGATTGGCAATAAATTTGTGCAGGAAGAGCATGGCGAAAAAAGAAGACGCAGTTGCCGAAATCTTTTGGCATTAGTGGATGATACGGTTGTGAACGTAACAGACATAAAAAAAGCTTACTCACCTCAGGCTCAGGCATTATTTAAGTTACCGACGGAGAGAACTGCGCTGGTGGCGGCATCATCAGTAAGCGTGGCGAACCGTGGGATTTAGGCAAAAAAGCGCTCAACTGTTCGTTGGGTTCTGTGTAATCAGTCCTACATTTGCAGCGCCAGCTTTTTGCAGTAATACCATTGCTTCCATAATCTTGCCATAATTGGCGTCCTTGTCGCCTTTGACAAAGACGTCCTGTTCTTTTTTGGCAGCTTGTGCGGTTTGTAATTGCGTTGAAACACTCGACATTAAGTCTTGAGGAACAACCGGTTGTTCAGGTGTCTTTGAGGTATTTAAGAATAAATCCCCTTTTTGATTCACGCTCACAATAATAGGTTCTTGCTTCTGTGGCGGCAGGGCTTTTGCAGAGGCTTGTGGTAAATTGACTTGTACGCCTTGTGTGAGTAAGGGCGCTGTGATCATTAAAATAATCACAAGTACGAGCATTACGTCGATATAGGGTACGACGTTGATTTCCGATAAGGGACGCCGACGTGATTTTCGGGATTTGGTTTCAATATGCATGACTTTTTATTTCTCCCCTGCCTGTCTGTGCAAAATATTCGTCAGTTCATTTGAAAATGTTTCAAAGTAGCTTTGAAGGCGAGATACTTGATGGCTAAAATGGTTGTAGGCAATTGCGGCAGGAATCGCGGCAAATAAACCAATAGCGGTTGTTAAAAGCGCTTCAGAGATCCCGGGAGCGACCATGGCGATCGATGCTTGTTGCACCGCACCCAAAGCTTGGAAGGCCGTCATAATGCCCCAGACGGTCCCAAATAAGCCCACAAAGGGGGTTACTGAGCCAATGGTTGCCAACAAAGATAAGGGTTCTTCGAGTTGATCAATGGCTTTTGATTCGGCAACTTGCATAGAGCGCTGTGCGCCAACGATGATGTCGTCGCGAGAATGTTTGCCGGTTGATTGGAATTGTGTAAAGGTTTTAAAACCGGAACTGAAAATGGCAGCAACACCAGAATTGTTTTCATCGTGTTGTGTGGAATGATACAAATCGCTGAGTGACACACCTGACCAAAACCGTTCTTCGAATTTTTCCGCAGCTTTCCATTGTGCTTTGTAATAACGAACGCGTTCAACAATCACGGTCCATGAAATAATCGATGCAAAGACTAACGTCATAATAACGCATTTGACAATAATGCTGGCGTTGAGAAGGTAGCTGAGAAACGAGGTATCTGCCGTCATGTGAATATTCTCCATTTATTTCTTCGAATGATACTGGAATTTTTGTGACTGTGACAGTGACAGTGACTGTGTCAGTGACTGTGACTGTGTCAGAGGTGCTGTTTAATGCAGCCTCGCTTAAAATCTGAAAATTAGCAGTTTTTCAGGCATTCGCGGGGAATTGCTGAAATTAGCGTTTGCGGCTTGATTTTTGAACTGAGCCACATTCAACCTCGACACAGTCACAGTCACAGTCACAGTCACAGTCACAGTCATTGTCACTGACACAGTCACTTTCTCCCTATCCCCAAATGCGCATACGCCAAATCACTCGCTTCTCTTCCGCGCGCTGTTCGTTTCACAAAACCTTCTTGAATTAAATAGGGTTCAATCACATCTTCGAGTGTGCCACGCTCTTCCGCAATTGCGGCTGCAATGCTTTCTATGCCTGCGGGCCCACCATCAAACAGTTGAATGAGCGTTGTTAAATATTTGCGATCCATCGTATCAAAACCACGTGCATCAACATGTAGCATATCGAGCGCTGCTTTTGCAGCGGTTTCTGTAATGTGTGAATTGGCATGAACCTGTGCATAGTCGCGTACGCGACGCAATAATCGATTGGCAATACGTGGCGTGCCACGTGAGCGTTTTGCAATTTCAAAGGCGCCACTTTCATCGATCGTTGTTTGTAGGATTTTTGCAGCGCGAATAACAATTTTTGCAAGTTCCTGTGTGTTGTAAAATTCTAAACGTTGAACGATACCGAAACGATCACGCAAAGGGGAGGTTAATAATCCTGCGCGCGTGGTTGCGCCAACGAGGGTGAATTTGGGCAAGGGGAGTTTCATAGAGCGTGCAGCAGGGCCTTCGCCGATCATAATATCCAACTGAAAATCTTCCATGGCAGGATAGAGTATTTCTTCAATGGCGGGATTTAATCGATGAATTTCATCGATAAATAACACATCATTTTCTTCGAGATTCGTGAGGAGTGCTGCTAAATCCCCTTTTTTTTCGAGCACGGGGGCGGAAGTATGTTTTAAGCTCGTATTTAATTCATTGGCGATAATATGGGCAAGCGTTGTTTTTCCTAAGCCTGGCGGTCCAAAAATTAAGACGTGATCAAGTGCTTCGCCTCGTTTTTTTGCGGCAGAAATAAATAAATCCATTTGTTCACAGACAACGGTTTGGCCGGTGTAATCGGATAATTTTTTGGGACGGATGGAGTGTTCTTGATAGTGTTCGGCATCAGCGATGATGGCTGGATCGATAATACGTTCATCAACTAACATGGTGCACTCCATTATTATTTTCTTGCCATCTGTTGTAGCGCAATTCGAATTAATTGTTCGCTTGAATGTTCTGGTTGATGTGCTTTTGTGATCGCGTTTTTCGCATCTTGTGGTTTATAACCCAGTGCCGTGAGCGCAGCAATCGCATCTTGTATTGTTTGATTAAGACCAGTCAATTCTTTTTGTGTGGGTAAATCGCCATTTTCCCAGTGGGATAACGCATCGCGCATTTCAACAATTAATCGTTCCGCTGTTTTTTTTCCAACACCTGGAATGTGTGTTAATCGGCTTTCATCTTGTAATTGCACGCATTGCACAAATTGATCGGTTTCAATACCTGATAAAATAGTGAGTGCCAATTTTGGGCCAACACCATTCACTTTAATCAATGCACGAAATAATTTGCGTTCTTGTTCGGTATAAAACCCAAATAATAATTGTGCATCTTCTCGCACAACAAAATGCGTGAGTAAGGTGAGTGTATTGTCGCAATCGGGTAATTGATAAAAAGTACTCATTGGGGCATGAATGTTATAGCCGATCCCATTGACGTCAATGACTAAGCAGGGTGGTTTTTTGCTGACTAATTTTCCGGTGATGTGGGTGATCATGCTGGCGGTCCTAGCTTCTTGGAAAGAAAGTATTTTAGCATGCTTGTGAGGTTAAATCCCCTCGGTTCGCTACGCTCATTGTCAAAAGAGATTTAATAACAGATGATTTTTTCGTTTGGGGATAAAGTCTCACGAAGCGGAAACCTCCTTTGAAAAAGGGGGTCGACGCGCAGCGTCGGGGGGATTTATACATTAGCAGCCGACAATAAACCCTTTCAAATAGCTTGTCTCTACAATTGCAGGATGAATGGGATGATCGGGTCCTTGATGGCATTGTTCGAGCACGGACAACTCTTTTTTAGTAGCGACACCTGCTTTGCGAATAACATTTAATAAGCTGTCAGCGGATAAATGCATTGAGCATGAGGCAGAAAACAAAACGCCATTATCTTCTAGCAAGCGCAATGCGAGTTCATTTAATTTCTGATACATTTTTTCGCCGGCAGGCATATCTTTTTTGCGTTTGATCAATGCGGGAGGGTCTAAAATCACCACATCAAATTTTTTGCCTTGTGAGACCAACAGCTGTAATGTTTTTTCAGCGTCACCACACATTACTTTAATATTGTTTAAATTATTTAAAGCCGCATTTTTTTCTAATTGTTTAAGGGCTGTTTCTGAGCGGTCGAGTGCTGTTACGTCTGACGCAATTTTTGCTGCGGGAATTGTAAATGCACCACAATAACTAAAGACATCTAATACTTTTTTATTTGTGCAGTAGGATGCAATGCGTGCACGGTTAAAGCGGTGATCATAAAACCAACCTGTTTTTTGAGCACTTAACAAAGCAATTTCATAATGGCAGTTATTTTCTTTAACGGTAATAAATTCTGGTAAGTCACCTTTCACTACGTCAATATAATGGCTGAGTCCTTCGTTAGTACGTTCTGAGCTATCGCATTTTAATACGATGATTTCGGGCTGGAATACATGATCTGCTGCTTCAATTAAAAGGGGTTTTAAATTTTCCATGCCGGCGGTGTTAAGTTGAATAACAAGGACATGATTGAATTGATCAATGACAATGCCAGGTAATCGATCTGCTTCACCAAAAACCATACGCGCATAATTTTCAAAAGTGAATTTTTCACGTTTTAATTTTGCAGCTTGCATTTTTTGAATGAAGAAATCTTTATCAATTTTGTTTGTGAGGCTGAGCGTTAAAATACGAATGCATAATAAGCAATGCGGATTGATGTAGCCAATAGCAATGGGTGTGCCAGCCGCAGTTTCAATGCGAACCAGATCACCTGCCGCGTAATTTTTAAGTGAGTTTATGTCGGTATTGATGTCGTTTGAGAAAATCCATAAGTGACCGGCTTTAATGCGACGGTCGGCGTCTTTCTTTAGGCGGAGTGTGTGCATGGTGTTTTATGATTCCAAACGCTTGCGATAAATCGCGATGATATGCCCAATTTGATTCACAAGGATCGCTTTGTGCTTTTTGCAAATGGTTTCAGCCATTACGTTTTTTTCCGTTTTATCTTTGCTGCTCAATTTAATCTTGATGAGCTCGTGGGCCTCAAGTGCGGATTCAATTTCAGCGTGCACAGCATCGGTTAAACCTTTTGCGCCAAGGAGCACAACAGGGTCTAAATGATGTGATAGTTTTTTGAGGGATTTAATGAGATCAGTTTTTGACATAATTTAGCAGGATGCGATGAAGCGCATCTTTGGGTCATCAAGGGGTGTATGAGAGACGCGATAAATCGCGTCCCTACGGCGTTATTTTTTGTCGCTTGTTATTGCAACAATTTTTTCTTTGATGCGTGCTTTACGGCCTTTCAAATCACGTAGGTAGTAAAGTTTTGCACGACGCACATCACCACGACGCACGATTTGCACGCTGTGAACCAGTGGGCTGTACGTTTGGAATACACGTTCAACGCCTTCGCCATGAGAAATTTTACGTACAGTGAATGCAGAGTTAAGGCCGCGGTTGCGTTTTGCAATCACATCGCCTTCAAACGCTTGTAGACGTTCACGATCGCCTTCTTTTACTTTGATTTGTACAATAACCAAATCACCCGTTTTAAAATCAGGTAATTCTTTTTGCATTTGTGCTTGTTCGATTGCTTGAATGAGTTTGCTCATGGTCTTTCCTACTTTTCTAATTCATCGATGTACGTTTGCAACAGTTTTCGCTCATCTTCAGTGAGAATGCGTCTTTTTAACAAATCCGGACGTTTTTGCCAAGTCTTTCCTAACGATTGCTGCAGTCGGAAGCGCGAAATAGCTGAATGATCGCCGGATTGTAAAACAGTCGGGACAGATAATCCATCAATAGTTTCAGGTCGTGAATAGTGGGGATAGTCTAACAGGCCATTTTCGAAAGAATCGTCCAATGCAGACTGCGCATCGCCAAGTGCGCCAGGCAATAATCGTGTAATAGCGTCGATCAATACCATGGCAGGTAATTCGCCACCGGACAGTACGTAATCACCAATCGAATACTCGGCATCCACGTCTTTTTGAATAACACGCTCATCAATGCCTTCATAACGTCCAGCAATTAAAACAAAGCGTTTTTTAGTGCTTAATTCACGTGCAATTTTCTGTGAGAGTGGCGTGCCTTGTGGTGAAAGGTAAATGACAAAAGGTTTTTCCGCCTCCAAATTGCGTGCGTGCGCAATGGTGTCGTGCAGGGGTTGATATTGCATGACCATGCCAGGTCCGCCGCCGTAGGAGTGATCGTCAACCCGTTTTTGTTTGTTGTGCGTAAAGTCACGGGGATTGTGATAGTGAATGTCGATCAGCTTCTTTTCAATTGCACGGCCGGTAATGCCGGATTTTAGGGCGTTAAAGATTTCAGGGAAGAGGGTGATGATGTCGAAGCGCATAATAGTGTGAGTGTGAGTGTGAGTGTGAGTTACAGAGGTTCAATTGAGTGACAAACCAATTAATAGCTTGTACTTAAACTGCACCGCCGACTCTCACCCTCACCCTCACCCTATAATCTCCCAATCAACAATAATTTCTTTTTTTTCTAAGCTAATTTCCAAAACAACATCCGTCAAATACGGAATATACTGCATTTTTTCGCCTTTAACGGCGACAATGGTATTCGCACCATTTTCAAACAGATGATCAACCGTGCCAATGCATTTTCCATGGGTATTTATAACGGATAAACCGACTAAGTCGTCCCAATAAAATTCACTATCGGATAAGACAGGGAGTTCAGCACGGTCAATATAAATATCTTGGTTTTTGAGTAACAAAGCTTGATCGCGATCATCACAATTTTTTAATTTAACGGCAAAGTGATTGCCGTGCGGCTTGTGGGATTCACGATGAATAAAAACAGGTTGATTGTTTTTTAAAATAAACCAGTTTTTGTAATCGAAGATGTTTTTAGCGGGATCAGCGTACGAGTATAAATGCAGCCATCCCGTGACGCCTAAGGCATCACCGAGACGGCCAATCACTAATTGCTTAGCTGTTTTTTCCAAAATTACTCAGCAGCTTCAGTTGTTTCAGCGGCTGCTTTTGCTTTCGCTTGAGCTGCAGCAGCTTTGCGAGAGGCATCAATTTGTGCTGTTTTAACTTCTGATTTTTTGAGCTGTGTTTTGTTTGCAGCAACGCCCAATTTTAAAACGTGTGCAACACGTTCAGAAGGTTGTGCACCACAGTTGATCCAATGCGCAACGCGTTCTTCGCTAATTTGCAACGTTGTTTCAGGGCCGCGTGCTAATGGATTGTAGAAACCTAAACGTTCGATAAAACGACCACCGCGTGCTTTGCGAGAGTCTGCAACAACAACGTGGTAGAACGGCGTTTTTTTAGCGCCACCGCGGGCTAGACGAATAACAACCATGCGAATTTCCTCTGTATAGAAAAATAATCAGGCCGCATTCTACGTAAAAAAAAAATATTTTGGAAGGACTATCGTCGTTTCTGTTATGTTGGGGTGCAAATCAGGGGTGGTTTGTACACTAACTACGAGCAAGATGGTTTAGAAATGCGTAATGCAAGGCAGCAATTCCCGGTGAACAAAAAATTTTCATCTTTTGGCGATCTTGAACGGTAATTTGTTTCGAAAATGCTCATGGACTTCGTGTACACTGCGCTTTTCTCAACAAATTATCGTTCAACCTCGCCTAAAATCTGAAAATTAGCGGTTTTTCAGACATTCGCCGGGAACTACTG
>JAUXWQ010000053.1 GCA_030680235.1 Coxiellaceae bacterium | reverse complement strand
TTTTTCAAAATCATAATGCGAAAGTGAGCGGGTTCTTTGGATAATTGTCCGTGCATTTTGTGACGACATAATTCCATTTTCTCCTTTGGTGGATGAGGCTAACATAGTTTTGGACAAGATGAAAAACAATATTAAATGGTGCGACCATATTCCCATATTAGAAGAATCACAAAAATACGCAAAAATTGCCGCACAAAATTGGATTGATAAAAAAAATGATGAGCCTTATTTGCAGTTGATAATTTTAGATAAAAGCACCAGTGATTTTGTTGGCGCAACCAGCTTTCACCATTACAACTGGTCTATTCCATCCGTTGAAACCGGATATTGGATTCGAAAAAAATATAGTGGCCAAGGTTTAATGACAGAAGCAACGAATGCCATCACACAATATGCTTTCAAACAACTACAAGTCAATCGTATTGCGCTCACATGCGACCCAGATAATACCAAAAGCAAAAATATTGCAGAAAGATTACATTATACACTAGAAGGCAGACTTAAAAATCATCGTAGAAAACCAATCACAAATGAATTAAGTGATACTTTAATTTACGCGAAATATGATTGTGAGAATTTACCTCAACTTTTAGTTGAGTGGACCAGCTCATGAAAAAAATTTCTTTTAAAGAAATTCCAAGCTATAAATATCGACACTTTATAAAAAAATTAACGAAGCCATTTTATAAAATTTCTCATTTTTCTGGAACAACTGTTGCTATTTTTTTAAAAACGGGTGAAATGGCATGGCTTTCAACTACACCAAAAACATCATTGAAAATTTTTGCAACAGGTTTACATCGCGGAGATCTATTACTGCAACCAAAGCATAATAGTTTTAATCGGGTTGTTTTCCCAGAAGAGTATACCGAAATTGATGAAACACAATCCGCAATTAATGCTATTTTAAAAAATGACAAATTGTATCGGGGTTATTGTATTGTTCGCGCATGCGATGATTGCTCAATCATGATCACTTGTAATGTTAACACTGAGTCGATTAATCATCGTTCATTTTATGAAAGTACGATTGATTATTTTGAAAAATGCATCAATGATTTTTTAGATGATATAATCAGTATTTATTCTGAATTGTTACCTGCATTATCAAATTGCCAATTTACACTAAATTCCGATTATCGCCATCAAGTGATAACTACACGTCATGCAACCAAAGAATCCACTCATTTGAATGATGCTGAGTTAGATGTGCTGTATTGGAGCGCACAAGGAAAATCAGCGAATGAAATTGCTGCGATCACAGGACTTACTAAAAATACTGTCGACACCTATCGTCAACGTTTGATCGAAAAACTGAGTGCTGACAATATCACGCAAGCGGTTTATATTGCCGCAAAATCAGGGTTTATCGCATAAATAAGCTATTTTGTCTGATTTATAAGACAGATAATGGACAAAATTTGATCTATCATTCTCTCATGGTTAAAACATACAGGAGTTACAAACCGACCTGAGAGAAATATCATGAGAAAAGAACAAAAATCTGTAAAACGCACAATATCTGCCTGCCAAAATTGTGGCGAGAATGGCACATGTGATTGCCAAAGAATGTTAACAAGAACAGTCTTTGATTCAGGTACCTTTATACAACCATTCATTAATCTAAGCGGACAATTTTTGGATATTCGCTCTTGGATTGCGTTGGCAGCAACGAATAAAAAATTACGAGCCACTTATCATGAATTAGCGCAACCTATTGTACTCAGACCATCACATTTTGCGCTTTCAAATGACTTTGCGCCGGCATATCATAGCGAACTTGCATTTCATCAAAACCCAATCGTTGAATTTGTTACGCGTGATTTAATATTAAAACTTTCGCATGGAAAATTGTCTGCGCAATCCTGCAGTGAAAAAGAATTTCAATTAAAAACACCCGCTTCTTTCGCTTCATATACTTTTAAAAATTTTCTTAAAAGTCATGAGGTGTTAACCGTGATCAATGATATTCTTGGTTTTTCATCTGCAATCCCAGACAATCAAAATTCTAATTTAAAACATATATATTTTTGGACAAAAAATATAATTGCACTTTACGAAATAAATATTCAAAACGCGCATTTAAAAGAAATATATCAAATAAAAACAACGGCAGATATTCAAAAAGTAATACAGGCGTCAGACGGAAAAGCATTAGTTATTACCGATGAGGCAATAAATAATGTTTATATTCTTGATAAATCAGTAACACCAACTCCAACACTCACACAACAAACATTCAATATGCGCTGTAAGGATGTGATGGTTCTCAATAGTGTTAATGATCTGCTGATCTTATCAGATCAGGGAACAATTTTTGCATTGGGGAATGTTCGTTATAATTATCATAGTCCACACTTATCGGTAGCCAATTATGCGACATTAACACCAGTTTTTACGGGTATTACCGATAAAATAATTGGTTTTGATAAAGGCGAAGATTATTTGGTTGTGTGGACTGAAAAACAAATAACTGTTATTGGTGTGGGTCATAGGAATACTGTCGGAAAGGTCGTGGCGATAGACGATTATAGTGAAATTTTTATGCCACATATCGATGGAAAAATCGTGCAAGTGAAAGCAGGTGATCATCACCTATTAGCGCTGACAGATCATGGTGAAGTTTATTCAGGCGGACATAATTATGCCAATCAATTGGCTCGAAACACTGGATTTTTTACTAGAGACTTCTGCCGCCTTCATCGCATGGAAAGGGTACCAAATTTGCCAAATACGATTGTCGCTATTTACACAGGATTTGACGGACAATCTGCGTTTATTGATTATGAAGGCAAAACATTTTTACGAGGGTCAACAAAATTTGCGCCGCGTACGGCACCAGATCCATACCAAGGCCAAATGCCAGGGTTTGCTTAAATGAAGTTTTTGATTTAATTTCACCACCGTTTGTTTATATATCTGTAAAAACAGCCTTTTTATCGTGAAAATAATATTGATTGTCTGATATATCAGACAGTTTATTCATGTCAGAATAAGCTAAGATGAATAAAAGCAAAATGCAGTAGTGCCATAACAAAGAAATATCGCGCCAATGATTCTTTTACTCGCATGAATGAATTACTTTCAACAACACCACATATTGATAGTTACAGAAGAGGAATTATGCTGAATCGCCTAAAAAACCTAAGTACAACGCATTTGTGTGATGCCTATGTTGACGCGCGTCTACTGAGCAATGAAATAAAACCCATCAGTAAATGCGCTAGAATGATTGGGAAAGTTTTTACTATTCGCACTGACGGTGATCTTTTGCCTGTAGTAAAAGGGTTGGAGCTTGCCGAAGCAGGATCAGTTTTAGTAATTGATACATGTAAATCACCCTATGCTTTTGTTGGTGAATTGTTTGCGTCAGCTAGCATAAAAAAGAAGTTGGCGGGTATTGTTGTTGATGGCGCATGCAGAGACATTGATGCAATTCGAAATCTTGAATTACCAATTTTTGCAAAAAGTATTTGCGCTAAAGCTGGCACTAAAAGTAAAGCAGGAAAAACACAAGTAGAACTTGAATTAAGTGGAATTAAAGTTCGACCCGGTGAAATAATGATTGGGGATGAAAACGGCCTGGTTGTATTAAGCGATAAAGAGCTAGCAGAAATTATTGATAGTGCTGAAGCAATACAGCAAAAAGAAGACAGAGCATTAAAAGCAATTCGCGATGGCAAAAATTTTATCGAATTATTTAATTTCGATGAACATTACAATAATATTCTTCTTGGAAAGACATCAACTTTTACTTGGAAAATATAACAAGGAGGACGATATGAAAAAATTTAAAATAGCCATTATCGTCGGAAGCCTACGCAAAGATTCACACAATTTGAAATTGGCCAAAGCCATTGTAAAACTGGGTGCCGATAAATTGGATGCGCATATTTCTGTTATCGCTGACTTACCACTGTTTAACCAAGATCTGGAGAATCAATTTCCGCCGCAAGCCGCGCGATTAAAACAAGAAATCGAGAGTGCTGATGCGGTTTTATTTGTAACCCCAGAGTATAACCGCAGTGTACCCGCTGTTTTAAAAAATGCGATTGAGTGGGCCAGTGCGCCCTACGGCAAAAATTCATTTGCAAAAAAACCAGCGGCTCTGTGTGGCGCATCCGTTGGCGTTATTGGCTCTGCTTGCGCACAAAGCGCATTAAAACCAACGCTGTCCTATTTGGATGTGTCCTTGATGGGTCAGCCTGAAGTGTATTTACATTTCAAAGACCATTTAATTGATTTTGATGGCAACATTGGTGATGCCGGCACTCAAAAGTTTTTACAAGGATTTGTCGATCAATTTGTTAATTGGATTGAAAAACATCATGAACAATAAAACAAAAGATTCATTTCGCAGCGTTATTACTGCAGATGGGAATAGTTCCACATAAGTGTTTTGAACAACCATAAATATGGATTTTAACTTTAAAGGAGATTGTCATGAAAAAAACATATGTTGCAAGTGACTACTACGCTCGCTTTGATGAACTTAACCCAGGAAAACCGCTGCTAGACAGTTTTACCCCTGGCAGCAAAAGAAGAAATTTCGCCATTTTAGGCGATGGCTCAACGGAAGGTGGCGCTAATTCTGTCAACATCGATACAGATATTGGTTTAACTTTAGTTTTAAGAAAAGAAAGCGGTAAAGGCAATGCCACCTCTACACATTATCATCACGAGCTGGAATTTTTTCTTGTTTTGTATGGTACCTATAAATTCATGAGTGGATATGATGAGAAAACGACAAGTGCAGTTTTATTAAATCGCTACGATTTCATGCTGGTACCGCCTAACGTTGTTCATTCATTTGAGGAGATGGATGACCATAGTCTCGTATTTGCCGCCGTACCTGATCGTAAAACGACTGTCTTTTGGGCGCCAAAAGTATTTGAAGACGCGGAAGGACGAGGCCTGCTTTTATTATCTGATGGCACCTTAATTGATACGACGAAAGGTTATAAAGTTCCTGCTGGCGCAAAAACAATGCCAATCAAGTCGCAAGAAGAATTTATTTCTCGCACTACTATTGCCGATGAAAAACAACTTGAGGCACACACATTCCGTTACCACAGCGCAAAATGGATTAGACTAACAAGGGGTTTACAAGTTGTCTACGCTGTTGGTGGACAATCCGCTAAATATGATTTTCAATTAAAGCATGAATGTGAATTCAATGTTTATTTATTTAAGTTATTTATTCGTGAAAAATTACTTCTCCAAAATTCACATCATACTGCTTTAATCATGTTTGAAGGAGAAGTGAATATTACATTACATCTTGAAGATTCAGATCATACCATTTTGGTTAAAGAACGAGATACTTTAGTGATTCCAGAAGGCGTTAAATATGATCTCGATTTAATAACAAACGAAGCGCAATATTATATGATCGTAATGGACAAACAAAGTTCTGTAGATTTTAGGTGAAAAGGAAAAAGCCATGTCAAATGAATCAAAGTGCCCGTTTGCTGGTGAACATGGTGAGCGCACAAAAGTTGGCGCTCACTCCAATCGAGACTGGTGGCCAAACAGTCTCAATCTCAACATTCTGCGTTTACACTCTTCGAAATCCAACCCGATGAGCACTGAATTCAATTATGCTAGCGAATTTAAGAAGCTGGATCTTGCTGCAGTCAAGAATGATCTTTATGCGTTGATGACAGATTCAAAAACGTGGTGGCCTGCCGACTGGGGACATTATGGTCCCCTTTTCATTCGCATGGCTTGGCATAGTGCAGGCACTTACCGTATATCCGATGGTCGAGGCGGTGCTGGCACAGGTAATCAGCGCTTCGCACCGATCAGTAGTTGGCCTGATAACATCGGCCTTGATAAAGCGCGTCGATTGCTGTGGCCTGTTAAACAGAAATACGGCAATAAAATCTCATGGGCGGATTTGATAATTTTAACTGGAAATTGCGCACTGGAATCGATGGGCTTTAAAACCTTTGGTTTTGGTGGTGGACGAGAAGATATTTGGGAACCAGAAGATAGTTATTGGGGCTCGGAGACCGAGTGGTTGGGCGATAAGCGTTACAGTGGTGACAGAGAATTAGAAAACCCACTGGCTGCCGTGCAAATGGGCTTGATCTATGTAAACCCGCAAGGTCCTAACGACAACCCAGATCCCGTTGCTTCAGGTCGTGATGTTCGTGAAACGTTTGCCCGTATGGCTATGAATGATGAAGAAACTGTAGCACTGGTAGCTGGTGGTCATACTTTCGGGAAATGCCATGGCGCGGGAGATCCAAAATTGGTTGGACCAGAACCAGAAGCTGCACCCTTAGAACAAATGGGATTGGGCTGGAAAAACAAATTTGGTTCAGGTGTAGGTGCGTGCACAACCGGCAGTGGGATTGAAGGCGCATGGAAACTGAATCCAACGAAATGGGACATGGGTTATTTCAATACGCTCTTTGGATATGAGTGGGAATTGACGAAGAGTCCCGCCGGCGCGTATCAATGGTTAGCAAAAAATGTGCGCGAAGAAGATATGATTCCTGACGCACATGATCCCTCAAAAAAACATCGCCCAATGATGACCACAGCGGATTTGTCGCTGCGTTTGGATCCAATCTATGAACCAATTTCACGTTACTACCATAAAAATCCACAAGCCTTTGCCGATGCGTTCGCGCGCGCTTGGTTCAAACTCACTCATCGTGACATGGGTCCGCTTTCACGATATCTGGGACCCGAAGTTCCAAAGGAAAAACTGATTTGGCAAGACCCAGTTCCCGCTGTTGACCACAAACTAATAGGTGAAAAAGAAATTGAAAAATTAAAGTCTAAAATTCTTGCCTCAGGACTTTCCATCTCTCAACTTGTGACAACCGCTTGGGCATCAGCAGCCACATTCCGTGGGTCAGACAAGCGCGGTGGTGCTAACGGCGCGCGCATTCGCCTAGCACCCCAGAAAGATTGGGAAGTAAATCAGCCAGCTGAACTTGCTAAAGTGCTTCAAAAACTCGAAGCGATACAAAAAGCATTTAACGAGGAAGAATCGTCTGGGATAAAAGTGTCCTTGGCGGATCTTATTGTCTTGGGTGGCTGTGCAGGCATTGAAGAGGCTGCAAAAAAAGCCGGACATGCAATCAATGTTCCATTTTCGCCTGGACGCACCGACGCTACACAAGAGCAAACCGATGTGCATTCATTTGCAGCACTAGAACCGATTGCAGATGCTTTTCGTAACTATGTTGGCAATGAATTAAAAGCATGCCCGGAAGAGATGTTGGTGGATCGCGCCCAGCTAATGAAGCTGACCCCGCCTGAGATGACGGTTTTGATCGGTGGTATGCGTGTGCTCAATACGAACGTTGGGCAGTCCGAGCTCGGTGTTTTTACTGATAAACCGGAAACGCTAACGAATGATTTTTTTATCAGCCTCACTGACATGGATACCGAATGGAAACCTTCTTCAACGGAAGGAATCTACGAAGGTTATGATCGCGCAACAGGCAAGCACAAGTGGACAGGCACGAGAGTCGATCTTGTCTTTGGTGCGAACGCTGAGCTCCGCGCTCTGACTGAAGTTTATGCCTGTAATGACGCTAAAGAGAAGTTCATAAAAGACTTTGTCGCCGCTTGGAGCAAAGTGATGAACCTTGACCGTTACGATCTTGCGTGATCATTCAAAATTGAAGTCAAAAGATGTGTAATTGGGCAATTCTATCGCATCAGTTTGTAGTGTTCATGATGTTTTCCAATCCATGGTTATAATACTGTAAAATGTATCATTTCTCGGAGAGTATCGTTGCGAACCTACCGACTCGATGTCAAAAAACCCCATTTACTAACGCTCATGTTTTTAAGCGCATTTGCATCAATGGGTGCCGTATTAATGATGCCTGCATTACCTGAAATATCAGCGCATTTTGAAATACACACCAGCACCACACAATTAGCAGTTACTTGTTTTTTATTGGGGTTTGCACTTGGTCACTTATTTTATGGGCCACTGGCAAATCGATATGGCAGAAAAAAAGCAATTTACATTGGCATTATTATCGCAACAATAGGATCAATATTTAGTATTGTTTCATCGCCGCTAGATTCATTTCATTTGTTGGTGCTTGGAAGATTTTTAGAAGCAATGGGTGCGAGTGCCGGTTTAGCCGTCAGTATTGCCATGATCAATGATTTTTATTTTGAAGAAGATGCAAGACGTATTATGGGCTTATTAATGTTAGCCTTCGCTATTATTCCTGGAATTGCTGTTGCGATTGGTGGCGCCTTAGTGCAATTTTTACATTGGCAATCCTGTTTTTATTTTTTATTACTTTATGGATTAGTATTAATTTACCCTGCTTCATTATTACCTGAAACGCATTTGATACGTGATATTAACGCACTAAAAAGACGTTATCTTTTTCAAAATTACTGGAAACAAATTCAGAATAAAAAATTAATGGGCTTTGCAGTTATGTCAGGATTATCCAGTGCCTGTATTTATGTATTCGGTGCAGAAGGCCCGTTTATTGGTATTCATTTATTGCATATTCAGCCTGCTATTTACGGTATGTTAGCGTTAACACCCTATATTGGCGCATTAGTCGGCAGCTTAATTGTAGTTCGATTATCAAAACTCAACCCATTGCGAGTCATCAAAATCGCTTTTTGTTTTGAAATAACCGCTTCATTGGTTATGCTGATTCTTTTTATTTTTCATTTTATTTCATTGACTGCAATGTTAATTCCAATGGGATTTTTTTGTATTGGTCATCCTATTATCGCAGCTACTACCATTTCATTATCAATGCAGCAAACAAACGATAAATCCAATGGTTCAGCTATTGTTAATTTTGCATCTATGTGCATGCCAGTATCAATGACATTATTACTCAGCATTATTCATTCACAAAATGCGGTTGTTATGCCAGTGATTTTTTTAATTTCTTTGATTTTAATGGCGTCTACTTTTTTATTTACCATAAGAAAATCTTGAAATGCAACGATAGTATTTTCAAGCTTACGTTTCTAATGTAAAGTAAGTTGACCCAGTATGAGTTGTCTCTTATCACTTTCTGACATTGTTTCACTGCCTGTAAATTGCAACATATGTTCCCGTACTTCGAAATTAAGCTGAAATAATCCAGCTAGCGGCATTTGTTTTTTAGCCATCTTGCTGCGTTGCGATTCTACCTGACGCATAATCACTGTGGATGAATTTTGAAGGTGCGCGGTATCAATAAAATCTTTAATTTCGGCAAGAATTTCCTGGTTATTTAAATCACGCTCACCACATAAAGCTAATAATTGCTTGACCTGTAAAACATTCAAGCATGTAATTCTATCAATTTTAATTCCCAGTTTAATACATTTGGTTACTTCCCAAGAATTTTCCAGCAAAAGAATTCGTATTTGATCATCAAGGTTCAAAAAGGTTTTCCATGATACATCAGAGCTTTTATATACTTGGATATCACAAGCATGAATGAGCATCATGCTCAATAATTCTGATTTTAATGCAAGAAAATCAGGCAGTTCTATAAGTTGTACTGCACTCATTATATTGTTTCGAACTGATTGGATAAGTAAATGATACATTCCCATAGAATGATCGACTACAATAGCACGCTTATTTTCATCTAAACTATGCAATAATGTGTTCGGGATTTCAAACTCTCTGCACAACCAGTTCAAAATGCTTTGATCTCTTTTTGCTAACATTTCATTATTAAACAATGTAGCGGGAATAGGCATTTCGCACTTCATACCATATTCGTATATACGCCTGAAAGGGATACCGGTCTCTTGCGAAATTTGCACAAAATCATTGTAGTGACGATAAAGACGACGAAAACCATCCAGATTCCATACGCTGGATCTTACTTCATGCAATGAAATGCCCTGTTTAATAAGCTCGTTTAATATTTCTGGTGATTGAGTTTGGGATAGAATAAAATCTGGTACGTCATCATGCATATAAAGCACTCTTTTAAATATTTCTTCCGACGTATGCTGAATAAATGATGGGATGTAACGGTAACAGCTTGCGTTTAAATTATATTTCCCTCTAATTGCCTGTAAGGCATTTTCTGAAACTCCCTGATTCAATAAAAATGCTTGTTCTTCTGCAGATAAAGTTGGCATGGGTATATCTCATTTTTTATATGTTATTTTTTATGGAATAGCTGTGTAGTCACTATGTTGACCAACGTCATTTTTAACAACTAACGCTTTATTTCTGGTTTTTTGAATGACTGTATCGCCAGATTTATTTTCTCTTCTTCTGTTAACGACTTTCCGCCAGTCCTTCCTGTAATATCAACCAATAACTCTGGCGGTAAACGAAATAAAGTATTTGTGTTGCTTCGTTTTGCTTGACCAATTACTCTCGCATTTTTTCGAATTTCAGCGACGGGATATTCTTCTATTTTTGTTTTTATTTCTTTTATTGTTGCTAAACGTTCTTTTAATTTATCAAGTGGTACATTCTCTACTGATGCTTGTGCATGTTGTTGCAGCATAATTTCTCGCTCATCCTGATTTTGAGGCAACTCATTTCTATCGGCTTGCGACATGCTATTTAATATGAATTCACCATATCGATCCCAGTCTGCGATCAATGTATTATTTTCAACTGCTTCTTTTACACGAATCATCATTTCAGCTTGTTGAATTCTTGTTTCAATACACGTAATAAGATCACTTTCTGGGTCACCCGGTCTAGCACATACTTTTGGAGAAATTCCTGCTTTCAATAACGCATCTATTTCTGGAAAATATAGATGATAAGCTGCATGCCACAGAGCACTTCTCCCATTTCCATCCAATAAATTGATATTTATTTTCGCTTTTGCTGTTTCAATAATGCCAAGAAATTCAGGTAGAGTTGGCCGGCGCCACATGTATGTATAAGTGATTGTGGTGGCAAGGTGAAGAACACTGACACCGTCATGATTGATTGCATCAAAATTAAAATTTTTACGCGCGGCAATTTCAGTCCATTTGTTTAAGCACCAGGCACCATCACGACGGTTACAATACAGTGCTGCAATATGCAGGAATGTATTGCCGTCATTGTCTTCTGCTTGTAGATCAACTTCTGACATGTTTAACAATTTTTCAACTTGATTATTTCCTCCCATAATCACAGCTGAGCTGACAGCATGATGTAAAATGGTTTTTCCATCTTCGCCACGTTGCGTCACAATGCTTGGATCAGCATAATAGGCCAAAAAGAAATCTGTAGGATTATCAGATAAATGTGAAAGCCATCGCGACAAGCTGTTAGCATATTGTTCCCTAGGATAAACGTACTCTGGCACTGCGGCACCCGAATCAAGTAAACGCGTAGCAATAATTTCACGATTATTTCGCGAAATAACTGAGCGGTCGCCAAAACGAAGCACTATATCGACAATAGATCTTGTTTTTTCAGAATGATCATTTATTGTGATCAACTCCTGCAAATTCTCAGGAATATAACCTGTCAGCAGAACTTTAAGTATATTATTCGCATTCTTACTATTTTTTGCTTCTTCCCATGTCATGTCAGGCATATCATCAACCCCATAGTAATTTTGATTTCCTTAAGCACAGTAATCCAAAAGATTTTATTTCGGCTTGCGCGATGACTTAATACATATCACCGGATGTTCTTCAATTATATATTTGGCCGATTTTGTTGAAATGAATTTAAAATAGTTTCTGCTTCCGCCGGATCCATCCTGCAAATACGGCCCAATTGAGCGACAGTTAAATCTTTTAAACAATCAAACTGAACACCCCTATTCATTAGTGCTACAATAGGATCAGAATAATTGTCGATAAATGCCCATAATCTATCTTCATCGAGTGATATTAATTCTGCGGGCGAAATACCGGCATAAATTAGGTTTGTAGTGGAATTTGGATGGTTAATTAAATACGTTAATCTGTTGATATCTAAAGTAGACAATGCAGCCAAAGAAATACCGGCGTTGATTAAAGGTGCGACAGAAATGCTATTATTTATTAATAATGCTTGTCTTGCTGGATCGAGCACAAGATCGGACTCATGTATTAAATAACGCATGGTGTTTTCACCGGCTATGCGTAAACTGATGTCCGGGCTTGTTCTGCGTTGCTCGGTAAAAATATTCATTGCTGCTATACCGGTTGATGGAGGTCTTTCACTGGGTTGATTATTTTGTTGAAACGAATTGAAAATGGCTTCTACTTCTGCCGGAGTGGCACGACACACAATTCTTAATTGAGCGACAGTCAAATCTTTTAATCGATTAAAGTGCACGCCGCTATTCACCAGTTCAACAATACGATCAGTATGGTTATAGACATATACCCATAATCTCTCTGCATCTAACGTTGCTAATTGCGCTGCAGGAATGCCGGCATTATTTAATTCCATAACGGTCTCAGCGTGGTTGATCAAATACATTCGCTTAGTGAAATCAAATGAGGCTAATGCGCTTATGGAAATACCCATATTTACTAATTGTGTAACCCGTTCTGCATTACCTGTAAATATTGCTCGTGTTTCAAAATCCAGCTCAAGACCAGAACTGTTTATTAGTCGTCGAATAGTTTCTTGAGGGTCAGCAGTACTTCTTGCTGGTGGTGGTGTTGCAGGACGGCGTGGTGTTTCTTCGGCAGCATCTCGAGTAGTTTGAGTACGTGAAAATGCGTCAGCCAACGCCTGACGTTGTTCTTCGGGTAATCGAGAAAAAATGTTGGCAAACAAATTAGGATCATTAAGACGTTGGTGTTGGCGTATCAAGAACTCAAAACCATTTTCTCCTGGTGGATTACGTACCGCTGCAACTTCCGCTTCTCTTAATTGATTACGTCTTGCATCATCTTCTGCTCGAAATTCTCTTTCCCATCTTTCATGCATTGCTTCCTCAGTTTCGACATGTTTCGCATGTGCTTCGCGTCTCGATTCACCTGCGTCCATAGTTTCTTTCTGCTTTACCGCTCGATCATGTGTGGCTTGTTGTTTTTTTACATATTTATATTTTTGCGCTGACGTAAATGAATTAAATTCATTTATTTTTTCCTGAATTTGATCTTTGATAATTGCTTGGTATTCAACATCATTATCTGGTGATTCAACATAACGTACTGGTTTTTGCGTATCGTAAACCGTTTGCATGTAGATTGCATACACCGATTCCATACTTTCTTGTAATTGTGAATCAAAACTAGGTTTTTTTCCCAATTCATTAGCAAGGATTGCTTCAAGATCGCGAACCACTGTTTGAAAATCACCTGCTTTTGTTACTGGAATTGCTGCAAGAGCAGCTTTTATCATATCCTCATAATCAGCGCGCACTCGCATTTCTCGAAATTCTCTGCTATTTTTTTCAGCTTCAGACTCGCCTGAAGGTATTGTTTTATATGTAAATGGCATAACTAAGCTCCTGGAATTGCGTTTCATCCTGGAATTATAGTATATAATCAATCCTTAACTGATTTTTCGGTAACATTTTATTTTGCAATGAGATTCTAAATCTCACCCATCGTCAATCTTCGCGTTTGTTGCTTTTCAGCAAGCGCTTCTAGAATTTGTTCTGCAGTATAGTCTGCTTCAATTTGCATGCTTAATTGGCGTGTTTGATCAAGCAAAGCCACAAACCCAAGCTCAGTGAGATAACCGATTTTTTGCAATAAACCAGCTAAAAATTCAGTATACTGTATTGAAGTGCATTGCGTTGAATAAAATGCATGCGCATTTTTATCGGTATAAGTCGGCAGAAAGGCTGTGAAACAAGCATCAATGTTAGGGCAATTCACTGCTACTAAAATAAAACGAACATTACGTGCTGCCAGCAGTCGACAAGCTAGGCTAAGCTCCATACGCGATTCATTACCATCGTGGTTGGTTGCCGACCTTGCAAATTGCATAGCAATCACACTATTTTTTTCAGCACCAATGAGATTGACCGCCTTATCAATAACGCGAAATTTATCGGCTGCACCAATCGGTGGCGCACCTGCATCGCGTACCTCAAGACCACGGCACATTTTTAAGCTTGCAATTATTCCGCGCAACAATTTTTCTTCACCTTCATTGGCGCGATTATAATTTAAAGTACAGCTTGTTTGATTCACATCCTGCAGCTGTGAAAGCAGCACATGAAATTTTTCTTTAAATAATATTTTTTTAACAGCCGCCACCTTCTCCGAATCGCTCGATACGTTTAATGCTTCCGTCAACATGTCATCCGATAGCGTCAACTGCTTTTGCGCTGCTTTTTCCGCTGCTTTTCTCATAAAAGCTTCAATCTGCTGTTTTAAAATATTATTAGGAAAAAGCATTTTTGAATCTAGAAGTATTTTTGTTACATGGCTCGTATCATTTTTTGAAAACCATTCTTGAATTGCAGCGCGTTCATAAGTATAACCATCTTGCGCGACAACCGGGTCTTGAATTATTTTTTTTGTAATTGGGCATAAAAATTCTGCTGGCGCTTGATCTGTAATTTCTTTTTTTCTTTCAAAAAACATAAAAACCTCTTAATATAAATTCCAGCTTAACTTTATCAGCAACATTATTTTTCGTTAGCTTCAAAAAGTATTCTCACATGTTTGCCGCCCAGCCTTGAGATCAGGTCGCATTTTTTTCTCTGCAAACATGTTTTATTTCCCTTTTTTTCAACTTAATTTAAATGCTAATTCAACTTTATTAGCGACACTTTTCGGCATAAGGTGAAGAACATTTTTACGTTCACGTTTATCGAGCTTGTCCAGTTTTCCGTTGAAATTTTCTTAAGTGGCTTTTTCATTATGCTGCCTTTTGGAAAATTTCAGTTTCAGCAGCGAATTCTAAATCGATATTAGCGATGACCTGATTAATTTCTTGATAGCCTCGCACTTTAT
>JAUXWQ010000052.1 GCA_030680235.1 Coxiellaceae bacterium | reverse complement strand
TTTTTCAAAATCATAATGCGAAAGTGAGCGGGTTCTTTGGATAATTGTCCGTGCATTTTGTGACGACATAATTCCATTTTCTCCTTTGGTGGATGAGGCTAACATAGTTTTGGACAAGATGAAAAACAATATTAAATGGTGTAAAAAACCACCCAGCCTCAAAGAGTCTCAACAATACCTAAAGTCTTGTGTAAAAAACTGGGTTTATAAAAAAAATAAAGAACCTTATTTACCTTTGTTTATTTTTGAAAAAAGCACTCAAGAATTTATTGGTGTTTCAGGCTTTCATCATTACGATTGGAAAAAAGGTTCAATTGAAACAGGTTATTGGATTCGCACTTCAAAAAGTAACCGTGGTTTTATGCGTGAAGCAATTAATGCACTCACAGATTACGCTTTTAATAACTTAAGAGTAAAAAAAATAACGATTACCTGTGATCCAGACAATATACGCAGCAGAAATATTCCAGAAAAATTGGGCTATCGCTTAGAGACAATACTGCTGAATGATCGAAAAAAACCCGCATCGGGGAAGCCAGGCAATACAATTTTTTTTGTGAAATACAAAGAATAGAATTCTTTCCAAACCTTGATTAACGGATGATTTCATCGAAAAAATTTTCTCAAAATCCTCACATACCGATGTGTATGCTCCAGTTTTTCGAAAATTTTTTCTGCGAACTCACCTCGTTACTCAAGGTTTGGAAAGAAGTCTAATAAAAAAAGACCCAAGGTCTCTACACAACTTAAGCTCATTTCTTACTAAGTTTGGAACTTGTGCGACACTTTAGGTTTCCCAATCAGGCTGGGCATACACACCATGTCAGCAACGCATTCTCACTTCTATTCAACTGTTGGCTCAAGGTATAAAAGCCTCAGGCTTTGCATGGTTAACTATAGCCTATTTATGGGGTTTTGCAGAAAATCTCGATGCACATCGAGATTTTTTGTAAAAACAATCGGTTACGCTCATGCTCGCATCAAGAAATGAGAGTGCTTATTTGTATTAGCTTGAATCGAGATTGTGACAAACGGTTTTTCTTAATCAATGGCAATGGCACTTACACTACATACCAAACACCGCATGACACCATAAGAATAATTGGCTTGGGAAAATACCAATCAAAAGAAGAAGTAAGACGTTCACACTCATGACAACGGATGTGCCACGTGAAATCGATGTTCGGACCGCTCCTGGATTTTTATCTTCAAAATACATCACTTTCACAACACGAATATAATAATACGCGCCCACAATTGAGAAAATAATGGCAATCACCGCTAACCACACCGCATGATTTTGAATAAGCGCTTCTAATATCCCTACTTTTGCAATAAAGCCAACGAGCGGCGGGATGCCGGCGAGCGAGAACATCATGAGCAACATCATAAATGCCATCCACGGTTGTCGATGCGACAAGCCAGAGAAATCTGACAATTCATTTGCTTCAAAACCATCTCGCGACAATAAAGCTATCATTCCAAACGCACCTAAGCTTGTAAGCACATAAGTAATCATATAGAAAAAAGCAGCTGCATCACCACGTGCAGTACCGCATGCCAATCCTAAAATCATGTAGCCCATGTGCGCAATCGAAGAATAAGCAAGCAATCGTTTCATATTCGACTGAATAATGGCAGCAAAATTACCGACGGCAATCGAAATTAAGGCGATTGCGATTAACACATGATCCCACTGAATTTGAAGCCCTGGCGCTGCATCTACTAAAAAACGCACCGTTAAACCAAAAGCTGCTAATTTTGGCGCTGCTGAAATTAAAAGTGTTACAGAATTAGGCGCCCCATCATAAATATCAGGCACCCATGCATGAAAAGGTGCTGCACCTAATTTAAACGCTAAACCAACAATCACAAAAACCAATCCGAAATATAAAATCAAATCTTGCGTAACTGGCGTCACCGAAATAGTCGTTGCAATTTGTGATAGATCAAGCGTTTGTGTTGCCCCATAAAATAAAGAAAAACCATACAACAAAATACCCGATGCCGCACTACCCATAATGAAATATTTGATAGCCGCTTCAATGGCGCGCGCTTTTGCACGCTGCAATGCCACCATCGCGTAAATGGGTAAGGACATCAGCTCCAAACCTAAAAAGAGCATTAATAAATTCTCACCCGACACTAAAACCATCATACCGATGGTTGATAATAACGCGAGCACGTAAAACTCATTCCCAGGAATGCCGTTTATTGTATTGTAACGATGAGAATAACCGATAGTAAAAATCATCGCTGTCAACATTAACGCTTTTAATGCAAGGGCTAGTTTATCGTTCGCAAATAATCCGTAGAAAAAGTGTGTTGTTGATGGCGTTTGTTGCGTTAATAATAAAAGCGCTATTAATAAAGTAATTTGTGCACAATAAAATGAAATGCGAGGCGCACCATTTGAAGAAAATACGCCGATGAGCAATATGGCACAAGACATGAGCAGAATGAAAAGCTCTGGAAGTATGGGATATAATGTTGTAAGTAATTGCATAATAATTATTTCTCCGCATTGGCGTGCTTGTTACGCGCAACACATTACCTGTTAGCTAAGATTAATAAATTTCCAATAGATGCATGCATCATATTTAATAAGGGGTTTGGATATAGTCCAATCCACAACACTGGAATCGCCAATAAAACAAATATCCAAGTATCCACACCACGCACATCCTGTAAATTTGCAACAGCTTTGTGTTCCACTCTTCCGAAGAAGACGCGCTTATACATCCACAAAGTATAGGCAGCACCAATCACCAAAATAGATGCCGCAATTAAAGTCACCCAGAAACTTGCTTTAAAAGTGGAGAGCATAATCATAAATTCGCCGACAAATCCGGATGTACCTGGCAAGCCAACGTTCGACATCGCAAATAACATAAAAAATGCCGAGAAAATGGGCATGGTTTTTGCAACCCCACCAAAATCTTTAATGTGACGCGAATGGAGTTGTTCATACAACACACCAAAAGCCAAGAACATCGCACCTGCCCCAAAGGCATGTGAAATCATCTGCACCATCGCACCCTCTAAACTCATATACGCATCTTTTAGATTGCCTGTGTGCTCAACAATTAATAGCGTCATATAACAACCAAGCGTCACAAAACCCATGTGTGAGACTGAAGAGTAGGCAATTAATTTTTTCATGTCAGTTTGCGCAATCGCGATAAAACCAATATAGACAATTGAGATTAATGACAACACAATCATAAACCATGCCAGTGTATGACTCGCATCAGGTGTAATCGGCAAACTAAAACGCAAAAATCCATATGCACCCAATTTCAACATCAGGGCTGCTAAAACAACAGAACCCCCTGTTGGAGCTTCTGTATGCGCATCCGGCAACCAAGTGTGAAATGGCCACATCGGCACTTTTATTGCAAACGCCAAGAAAAATCCAATAAATAGCCAAATTTGCACATGTAATGGTAAGACGGCTTGCGTAAATTTTATAATATCAAAGGTTTGTTCGTGTAAGCCTAAATATAAAAAGGTAACTAACAATAATGCGGAACCAAAAAAAGTATAAATGAAAAACTTAATCGCCGCATACGAACGATTTGCACCACCCCAAATACCAATACTTAAATACATGGGAATTAGCATTCCCTCCCAGAAAAAATAAAATAAAATGGCATCAATTGATGCAAACACACCAACAACCATTCCCTGCATCACTAAAAAAGTTGCGAGATATTGCGCCACTTTATGATTCACCATCGACCAGGATGCCAAGACAACAATAAAGGTTGTAAAGCACGTGAGAATAATGAGCGGCAATGAGATACCATCGACACCAACATCGTAATATAAATGCAGATCAGGAATCCAAGCGAAGGTCTCACGAAATTGCATACCAGCATTACTGGAATCAAATTTATAAACGAGTAACACGCAGAGCAATAAAGAAATCAACGCCATAAACAAAGAAAGCATGCGCGCCTTGTTTTCATTCGCTTCACCACGCAGCATCAAAACAGGAATAGCACCTAAGATAGGAAGCCAGATTAGTATGCTTAGGATAGGGAAATTTATAATCATTTTTATTTGCTCACTAATAAATCAACCAAATCATCAACAGCAACAATCCCGCAATCATCATTAATAAATAATGATATAAATAACCCGATTGCAATTTTCGCAATGCACGAGAAATTAAGGTCACACCACGACCTGAGCCATCAACCATACCTGCATCTAATACTTTTAAATCACCTGTATGGAAAAAGAAGTCGCACATTTTTTTGGTGCCACGCACAAAAACAAGCGCATTGAAGGCATCAAACCCATATTGCGCAATTAATATTTTTCGAACCCAGGATAAACGCTTGTAAAAAAAGCCGTTGATTTGCGGCAAGGCAATCACGGTTAACCATGCTGAAAAAATACCCGCGATTGAAAACCAAAATGGCATCGTATACACACAATTGACGATATCACTCCACACACCCTGAAACTGTGCACCCATTGCCGCAAGCACGTTGTATTGTGGTAACACAGTCACACTGTTCCCTAAAAATCCGGGGATGTCATACAGCATTTGTTTCGTAACAAAAAGGCCTAATACTAATGAAGGAATCGCTAAAATAATCAATGGGATTAACATCACCCAACGTTCTTTTAAGTGAGAACGTGTGTGCTCATCCATACGCTCTTTTGTATGAAAAGCCATAAAAAATGCGCGAAAAATATAATAAGCCGTGACAAAAGCCCCTATTAATAAAACATAATAACAATACTGTGCACCTACAATCGTACTGTGATGCACTGCTTCAATAATCGTATCTTTCGAGAAAAACCCAGCTGTTGGCGGTACTGCTGACAATGCCAGCGCACCAATTAAAAAGGTGATGTAAGTAACCGGCAAATATTTTTTCAGATTACCCATTTTTCGCAAATCTTGTTCATGATGCATCGCAATGATTACAGAACCTGCTGCCAAAAATAATAAAGCTTTGAAACAAGCATGTGTCATCAAATGGTAAATCGCAGCATTATAGGCAGACGCACCATTCGCTGCCATCATATAACCCAATTGGGACATTGTTGAATACGCAATCACGCGTTTAATATCGTATTCAACAAACGCTAACAAGCCCAAAAACAACGCACCTGTTGCACCGACAATCATCACCATACTTAATGCAACAGAAGATAATTCAAATAATGGTGATAGGCGTGCCACCATAAATACACCCGCAGTTACCATAGTCGCTGCATGAATTAATGCTGAAATCGGTGTAGGACCTTCCATCGATTCTGGCAACCACACATGCAGTGGAATTTGCGCAGATTTACCCATTGCGCCGATGAATAATAAAATACAAATAACAGTAATAATGCACCAATCGTGGCCTGGTAAAATAGTAATCATGGTTTGAGTCAGTTGAGGTATTTTTGCAAACACCGTTGCGTAATCAATACTGCCGCAATAATCTAAAATGGCTGCAATACCTAACAAAAATCCAAAGTCACCCACCCGATTCACAATAAATGCTTTTAAGGAACCGACTGCTGCAGATTCTTTATCAAACCAAAATCCAATTAATAAATAAGAAACTAAACCAACCCCTTCCCATCCAAAAAACAACTGTAAGAAATTATTGGCCGTCACAAGCATCAACATCGAAAAGGTAAAGCCAGACATATAAGAAAAGAAACGCTGATTGCCGGTGTCTCCTTTCATATAGCCAACACTATAAATATGCACCAATGTTGCAACGAAAGTGACGATTACCATCATCACTGATGTTAAACGATCAATTAAAAAGCCAACATCAAATTGAAATGACCCTGAGATTGCCCAAGTATAAATGGGACCCACAAAGCTTTGGTTATTAAATTCAACGGCCGTGAAAATCACTAAGGAACAGATAAAAGAAATCAACATTAACGCAATCGTAAGGACATGCGTTGCACGTAGACCAATACGACGACCGAAAAAGCCGGCGATCAAACTGCCTAATAAAGGCAACAGAACAACTAATAAGGATAGTTCTTTTATCATAGTTTTTGAGCGACTGTGTCTGTGACTGTGTCTGAGGCTTAATGAATACTTGTATTAAATTAAACCTCAGACACAGTTACAGACACAATCACTACTCACCCCTTCAATAAGTTCATCTCACTTGCATCGATGTTGTTTTTACGACGATACAATAAAACTAAAATCGCTAAACCAATTGCGGCTTCTACTGCAGCAACCGTTAAAATAAAAAACACAAAGACTTCACCAGATGGATTTTTAAAATACTGCGAAAAAGCGATGAAATTGGTATTGACGGATAGCAACAATAATTCGATACACATTAATAACATGATGAGGTTATGGCGATTGATAATCATGCCGACGAGGCTGAGCGCAAACAATATCGCGCCAACAAGCAAATAATTTATTAATGAAATCATAACACCCCTATTGGAAACGCGATAAATCGACGTCTCTACGATAAATCAATAATCCGCAAACGATCTTTTCTATCTGCTTTCAATTGCTCTGTAATTTTTTGCGATTTTGTGCCCGGTTTTTTACCATGAAACGCCAACGCAATTGCTGCAATCATACCGACCAGCAACAAGGCAGATGCGATTTCAAAGGGCAACAAATATTGCGTGAATAATAAATCCCCCATCGACACCACGTTATTATAATCCTTACCATAATGTGTCGGTGGTGTTGCGGATAAAGCCCAATGGTTTTGGCAGAATACATAATAAGCCGTACCAACCAACATTGCGAAAACCAACAACCCTATTGGTAAATGTCGCAATGAAAAAGAGGGCGTCGATTCCGTACGGAGCATCATGACAACGAATAAAAATAATGTCATCACTGCGCCCACATACACGAAAATTAAAACAAGCGCTAAGAATTCTGCTTGCATCAACATCCATAAAACGCTGCTTGCAAAAAAGGTGACAACCAAACATAAGATTGCTTTAACAGGATTATTAGCCGTGATCATCATCGTTGCAGCGGCGATAAGGAGGACAGTAAAGCAGTAAAAAATTATTTGATGTATGGGAATTAACATTTTTTAATGGCTCACTTTAATGTTATCTGTACTTTGCATCGGCAGCACGGTCTTTTGCTAACTGCTTTTCATAAATATCACCAATTGCTAATAGCTTATCTTTCGTTAAAATATTCTGACCACGCTCCGAAATGTGATAATGCATTTCAGAAGTACACACTACCGCATCAACTGGACACGCTTCTTCACAAAAACCACAGTTAATACATTTAAATGCATCAATATCATAACGGGTTGTCCGACGCGAACCATCCGCTTGACGCGGGCCGGCTTCAATTTTAATCGCAAGCGCTGGACAAACGGCTTCACACAATTTGCAACCAATACAACGCTCCTCACCATTGTCATAGCGACGCAAAGCAAGCATGCCACGAAAACGCGGCGAAATAGGCGTTTCTTCTTCAGGATATTGAATAGTACTCTTGGGCTTGAAAAAATATTTCAAGGTAAGCGCCAAGCCTTTTAGCAATTCCCAAAGCGTAAAACTTTTTATGATAGCAATAATACGTTTCATTTATTTACTCACATCGGCGCGGTCGCTTGCGCTTCCGCTTCTATCGCCATTTACCAGCATCGGCACTCTTGTTATACGTGTCTCTACAACGCAACCCAAGCTGCAACCACAATGATCCATACTAGGGTCACCGGAATTAATACTTTCCAACCCAAATACATGATTTGGTCGTAACGATAACGCGGGAAAGTCGCACGCATCCAAAAATACAAGAAAATAAAAAAAGCCATTTTAATAAACAACCAGAAAATACCCGGCACCCACGCAAACAAGGCACCCAATACAGGAATATTTTCAAACGGTGATAACCACCCACCCAAAAAGAAAATGCTGACTAATGCAGATACCAAAATCATGTTGGCATATTCCGCTAGAAAGAAAATAGCAAAGGCCATACCAGAATATTCAACGTGGAATCCAGCGACAATTTCAGACTCACCTTCTGCAACGTCAAATGGCGCACGGTTGGTTTCCGCGACACTGGCAATCCAATAAACAATAAACAAAGGGAATAACGGCAACCAATACCAATGCCATAATCCACCGCTTTGCTTTAATACTAATTCCTGCAGATTCATCGTGCCCGACGCTAGAATGACACCGACCAAACAAAAACCCAACGCAATTTCATAGGAAACCACTTGCGCCGCAGAGCGTAATGCCCCAAATAACGCATACTTTGAATTAGAAGCCCAGCCCGCAACCAAAATACCGTAAACACCCAATGACGTCATCGCAAAAACATAAAGCGTACCTGCATTAATATCAGCAAGCACCCACCCTTTCATAAAAGGAATAACAGCCCACGCGGCAAGCGCAGGCATAATGGATAACATCGGCGCAACAATAAACAAATAACGATTTGACGCAGATGGGAAAATAACCTCTTTCGTTAATAACTTGACAACATCTGCAATGGGCTGCAATAAACCAAAAGGCCCCACACGATTTGGCCCAATTCGACCTTGCATATAACTAATGACTTTACGCTCCGCCATCGTCACATACGCAACCGCAACCATCAACGGCAAAACAATGCAGATGATTTTGAAGAGAATCCATAATAATGTTTGTATTTGATCTAGCATAATAGGTTTCTTCTTTGCTATTGCTCGCTTTGCAGGTGCGTTTCTTTACTGTTTAATGCCTTTGCTCTTCGAACCAAGGGGTTTTCTTGGTTCATTTTCCACTCAACAGCAATATCATTTTTATCAAAGGTCGGTAAAACAATGTCTAATTCTTTTTTACACACCGCGCAGCATTGATGTGCATCTGCTTTTACACGCAAATAGTCACGAATATCAACAACAGAAGCATGATCAAATTCTGGCAATTCCATCACATTTGCCAAAGCACGAATAACTTTCCAAGCAGGTTTTGCTTCGTCCAACAAAGAAACCGCTGGTACAAACGATTGCCACTCACCACACGCATTCACATACGTGCCCTCATTTTCTGTAAATGGCGCTGCAGGCAAAATAAAATCCGCATACTCGCGCATTTTTTCCGTCAAAAAGGTTGAAAAACAAACCACTAATTCCGCTTGCGATAATGCAGACAATACCGGATAAACCGCATCGTTTTCTAATTCTGCATTTAAAATAAAATAGGCACTGACAGGATCGGTTGTTAACAACGATTTTGCATCCAGACCTGTATGAATCAATGTCTCAGCAACAGGGCCACGGTGTGGCACACAGCCCGCAATCCATGCGCCTGCGCTATTCACCCCTTCGCTTAAAATACCCGCATGTGCATTCGATAAACCAGCAATGCACTGCACTAATGCACGGGTCGTGGAAGCATGGGTGTGACGAAATGCTTTTGTGCCGATAAAAATAGCTGATTTTTCTGAGGATAATAATTTTTCAGCAATTCTTTTTGCTGCATCAGAGGGTGTTGTTTTTTCAAGCGTAGCAATTTTTTGATTTTTTAAATCAGCCAAAGCCTTCGCAATTTCAGACAATGAACGAATAATATTCGCATCAATTATTTTTTCTGCTACTGGAAATACAGACGGGTGATCAACCGCATTCACACTCATCACAGATAATTTATCTTGCGATGCTTTGAAAATACGCGTGCTAATAATCGGTTGCTCATGACGAATATTTGAGTCCACCAATAACAAAGCATCGTAATTTTCAATATCAGCAATAGCGTCATTTAACTTAGGGAAAAAGGATCGTAAGTGCTGGTCAGAAAAATCTTTTTCACGAATACGATGATCGACATTATTAGAACCTAAGGCACGAATAAATTTTTGGAACAGATAATATTCTTCAAGTGTTGCTGAATAATCCGCGATTCCCGCGATTTTATCCGCCCCTTTTTCTTTTTTGATGTGCTGCGTTAAATGGGCAATGGCATCAAGTGCGTATTTCCACTCAACCTCATACCACTTTCCATTTTTTTTCATGAGCGGTTTTGTCACGCGATCGGCATGAGACAAACCTTCTACGCAAAAACGATCACGATCACTCATCCAGGTTTCATTAATGTTTTCATTTTCACGTGGGACTGCACGAATCACTTTTTGGTCACGTGTATGCACAAACATATTGGTACCTGCGCAATCATTTGGCGCGATTGTCGCATGTTCTGTCAATTCCCAGCCCCGTGCTGCATAGCGTGCAGGCTTGTTGGTGAGCGCGCCCACCGGACATAAATCAATAATATTTCCTGACATTTCAGATTGTAAAAAATGTTGGACGTAAGTGCCAATTTCTTCTTTTTCACCCCGATTCACAATACCCATTTCACGAAGACCTGCAACTTCTTCACCAAAACGCACACACCGCGTACATTGAATGCAGCGCGTCATTTCTGTTTCAACAAGCGGCCCAATATCCTGGCTACAAACAGCGCGTTTTGGTTCACGGTATTCTGATTTTGCACGACCAAAACCGAGGGATAAATCTTGCAGTTCACACTCGCCACCTTGATCACAGATCGGACAATCGAGCGGATGATTAATTAATAAAAACTCCATGACATCGCGCTGTGCTTTTAACGCCATATCGGATTTTGTTTTGACTTTCATGTCTTGTGTAATCGGCGTTGCACAAGCAGGTAAAGGTTTGCCGGACTTTTCAACTTCTACTAAACACATACGACAATTGGCCGCAATGGATAATTTTTTGTGGTAACAGAAGCGTGGGATGTAATCACCCACTTGATCGGCTGCTTCAATAATCGTAGTGCCTTCAGGCACGGTAACTTTCTTGCCGTTTAATTCAAATTCAATCATGGCATAGCCTTAAAATACCCATGGAAACAACGAATTCTAACACAGTTAAGACGGTGAGATTAAGCGATAATTGCAGAATCTTAAATCTTTTGCTGAACTTCGGCACAATGTACGAAGCGTAACAAACAGCCTCTTAATTTCCATAACGTAAGCTGGTGGATTCCGTATTGCCGCTCTGCATATCCACTGTTGGATAAACAGGCCCAACCGGTGGTTTATCATGAATAGCAGATACCGATGGTGGCGCTGCCATAGGGCCGTAATGAATACTGGTTGCTTGGGGCGTCGGGTGCAACTGTGGATGCGGATTATAATAGCTTGCATTACAACCAACAATGGCAATCGGCAATCCGAATAACATCACGATCTTATAATAGTGCGTCATCTCACAGCTCCTTGTGATAGTAGAAATTCATAATATACTGTAACGTATCGATTTCGATAATCCTAGGTGCATCTAAGGGAAGCTAGAAAAAACATTATTCGAAAGGATTGGGGCTATGCGACTTTTGTCTAGACTTAAAGCGTTATCGTTGCCAGCAGCAGATCTCTTTGGCCTTCTATATTGGATCAGCTGCCAAAAGAAAACCGACTACCCCTTAATCATCACTGCAAAAGTGCTCAGCACTTTTTTATTGGCCATACATAGTTTTCATAAAAACCCTAAAAATACAGCTTTAAATACAGCCTTGGTGGCACACTGCCTCGGTGATTTAGTCATTGAATTGCCTATTGAAAATCCCGTATTAATGGCGATGCCAATCTTCTTTATTGGTCATTTATGCTATTGCGCACACCTATCGCAAAGTTGTCACGCACTACGAGAAACTGAAACAAGAAAAATGCTTTCCTTAATGGCATTTGCAATAGCAAGCGCTTTTATTACACAAGAAATTGCAGTGCATACAAAAGGCATTGTCTCTCAAGCTATTCCCTTCTATGCCACAGCACTTGGCATCATGTTTATCACCGCATGCCTTCAAAAAGAAAACACGCAACAAAAAATGGCGGCTGCAGCCTTGTATATTATTTCCGATGTATTAATTGCAGTCGATCGGTTTGTAAGAATCATTCCTTATGCGAACTACGCAACGTGGCCACTTTATCTATTTGGGCAAAGAAGTATTGCACTACATGCAACCGACGATGCGGAAAAAACAACGCTATCTAGCAGCAATTCCCGGTGAACAAAAAATTTTCATCTTTTGGCGATCTTGAACGGTAATTTGTTTCGAAAATGCTCATGGACTTTGTGTACACTGCGCTTTTCTCAAAAAATTACCGTTCAACCTCGCCTAAAATCTGAAAATTAGCGGTTTTTCAGGCATTCTCCGGGAACTGCTGAACTTATCTCATCCGCATAGACTTAACAAAACAGTTTATGCTACGGTAGTTAATGTATAAATTTTATACATTTCAAAAATAACAATCAGGGGAATTATCATGGAAAACAAAAAGATAGATAAACATACGAAAGCAGATTGTCATAAAAAAGCAGCGGGCTACTACCAAGAAGCTGCAAAACACCATCTTGAAGCGGCAAAGCATTGCGAAGCGGATGATTGCGCAAAGGCTGCACTTGAAACAGTAAAAGCCTTTGGCTTTGCTTCTGCTGGAAAAAAACAGCTTAAAAAAGTAGCATTTCATTGTGCGGGTATTGATTGCTGCGCTGATAAAGAAGCGCATTGTAGTAACGAAAAACATAAGTAATTTTTATAATGCTTTTGAGCGTTTTCGCTCAAAAGCCTACAAAATCAAGGAGGATTTTATGTTAAAACCACTATTACTGACAGTCACCACCTTACTCATAGCAAATATTGCCCTTGCAGATACTACTGCAACAGCACCCCATAAAACGTATACACTGGTGAAATTGCAACGCGTTGTTACCAATAGCCCCAGCTGTCGCCCAATTTTTGATTCGTTGAAATCTCTTTCCAGTAATCATATTCACTTAAGCTTCAAACCCACTGGGGAAAAAGGTAATTTTGTCGTGACCGACCTAAAAGGTGTTATGCAAAATTCAACGTTCAAAATACTCAAAGAACATGTAAGTGCACAAAGCATTAATCGCGTCGGCATGGGCTCATTTGAATTAAACAAACAAAAAATTGACTATGTTATTCAAGTGGGAGTCGACTTAAGTAAATCCACTAAAGATTATTTATACCCCGTTATTTTATCAGGTGACACACATCTTTGTTATTACAGCGCACTTTTGAAGCCTTCTGAAGAGACAACAACGGCCTTCAAGAAAAATATTCAAGCCGGTACTGTTAACAATGGCAATGATCTAGCTAGGTAAGTAGGATGCTATTCAGCCATCGCTTAATCCGCTCATTTTTTGGCGCTTTTTTGCGATAAATTGAGGAAAAAGCGCAGGTGTATTTGATTGGACCATCGCGCATTTTTTAGAAATTTATCGCAAAAAATCCTCTAAAAAGTGTGCGGTCGCGGTAGATTTTGTATCTTACTTGCTGAAATTACGTAGGATACAAATTTCTTTTAAAATTTTACTGGACTGAGAGATTAACTTCTTAAAAAAATCATCGTCAGGATCTGGTGTGCCCACCAAAAGAAAATCATATTTTTCATGGCTAACTTTTTTCAAAGTTTCCGTCAATAACGCTTGCGTTACAAACGCATGCTCAAGATTATTAATTAAGGGATGCTTTTTGAGTGATTCCAAATAATACTCATTAGCATCACTAAATAATACTTTATCTGCGCCCATTAAAATTGCGGCTATTCCAATAGCACCTGAGCCACAACAGAGATTAATAACCATTTTATCCTGAACATCAATATCACCTTGTAAGATCATCTCAACAAATTTTGCTACTGATGGGTCAACAAACGAATCAACAGAAATTGTCGGAACTGTTATTTCAAAAATAGCGTATTTATGATGATAAAAAATTAATTGTGTTTCTTGAGAATTTAAAACTTCCCATTTAATCGAGACGTTTTGTGGCATCCTATCCATCAATGTTTTATTTTTCAAAGGCGCTTTATTATTTCTTAATTGGACTAAATAGTTAAAATCAGTATTTTTTAATAGTGGTAATGTAAATTGGAATGCTTTTTTACCATCACCACGCTGCAATATATACGCATTAACAATACATTCTATTTCGGCTGCACTTTGCTCAATTAATTGAATGACAAAAAGCCCCCAGCCCAATACACCCTGTGTTCTTTCATAATAATACTGAATATGAGGATCATTCTCTGCTCCTCGCATTAAACGCGCATAATACTGATGTAACATTTCGCGTGGCTTAGCACCCTGTTTCACCAATGGATCTGTCTGCGGCAAATCACAATACTGTGGCATACGCCTTATTAAGTTTAATAATAATTTTTCTATTTTTTCAGGTGTTTTTACATCATATCGCGGGTAAAACAGAAAAGGATGCCGAAAAAAAAGCATGTATGAAACAGGTGATGTCATTAAGTCACAAAGACAAAGCAATTTGTCTGGATTTTTTCGTTTATAGGCAATCATTTCTCCAAATACAAAGGGTGTTATATTAAGATTACTGCGAAATGCTGGCAAATACCCTGATGTAACTTCTAAAAGTGAAACCAATTTTCCATCATATTTTTCAGTCGTTGGAATTATTTTTAAAATAGAGGCGCCAACAAGAACACCCTCCTCAATCTGCATGCCCACTTTAAAGACTTCTGCTTCATTATCCACACATTTTTGAAAACAAAAATCGGGCGTCTCATACAAAGGACCCTTATATAACTGACGGAATAATGCGTACAGTGGTTTTTGAATGGTTTCGCGTTTTTCTGAAACAGCCATGTTTCTTATATCGATAATCTTTATCGTCATTTTTATCGTCCTGATAAAAAACTACTACGGTCTAATTTTAGATGCGATAAATCGCATACATATCGATACTACACGAAGGATTTGCTATAGTCTGCCCAATCGAAAATAGGATGGAGATACCCCCCCATGAGCCACATTATGCCTACTTACTTTAACCAATTTCCCGTTGCATTTGATCACGGAAAAGGGGCATGGTTGTGGGATACTGAAGGAAAAGCCTATTTAGATATTTTAAGCGGCATTGCCGTTTGTAGTTTAGGCCATGCACATCCTGCCGTAACAAAAGCCATTACAGAACAAGCCAGTAAATTGCTTCATACATCCAATACATTTCGCACACCTAACCAAGAAAAATTAGCGGAAAAATTATGCGACGTATCAGGCATGGAACAGGTCTATTTTTGCAATTCCGGCGCTGAAGCGAATGAAGCTGCCATTAAACTAACGCGCCTATATGCCCGTAAAAAAAATATTGCAAGACCCCTTGTGATTACCATGGAAAATTCATTTCATGGTCGCAGCATGGCCACATTATCTGCAACGGGCGCTAAACGTATTCAAGAAGGCTTTGAACCGCTGGTAGATTCTTTTATTCACTTACCCTTAAATGATATGGCAGCGCTTGAAAAAGCTGTGTCAGAAAATCCTAATGTGATTGCGATTATGCTGGAATGCTTGCAAGGTGATGGCGGCTTATATGCCGCAACACCAGAATACATTCGAAAAATACGTTCATTATGTGATGAAAAAGATTTATTAATGATTGCCGATGAAGTACAAACGGGCTTGTGTCGCACCGGAAAATGGTTTGCCTTTCAACATCACAACATCATGCCAGATATTGTGACCCTTGCGAAAGCCTTAGGAAATGGCATTCCCATTGGCGCTTGTATGGCACGCGGAAAAGCCTGCAATTTATTTGGGCCTGGAAAACATGGCACAACCTTTGGCGGCAATCCTTTTGTCTGTGCAGTCGGTATTGCCGTGATTGAAACCATGCAATCAGAAAATATTGCAGAACATACAAAAAACATCAGTGATTATTTTGTTAAGCAGTTAAAAGATACGATTGGCAACAATCCTCATGTTAAAAATATTCGCAATATCGGATTAATGATTGGCATTGAGCTAGATACAGAAGCCTTTGATATTGTCCCATTAGGACTTAAAAATGGGGTTTTATTGAATATTGTCGCCAATAAAGTGATTCGCTTGCTGCCGCCATTGATTATTACGGAAGCAGAAGTGGATGAGATGGTGGTAAGATTGCAAAAAACAATTGAAGATAAGTTTGCGTGATATTTTTCGCAAAGAGACGCGCCCATTATGTGTATCGAAATATCCTGCAAAAACACTCGCTACGCTCATGCTCGCATTGCACCTCCGTATGGCGTCTCCTTAATACGCACCACCCAGCGCTTTAATTAAAGCGACTGTGTAGGTCATCTGCAATGCAGCGGCATCAGACGCATTTTTATCGGCCGTTAACGTTTCAATCGAGGAAGAATCGACATCTGGCGCCGCCACAGTACCACCTTGAAACTCCGTATGCGTTAATGAAAATGATGTTCTAGCATCCCGCGCTGCATGCTTCGTAATTACCACCTGTTCATTTAAACTATGCAATTGCGTGAGACTGTCCTCGACATTCTGGAAAGCCACTAAAACCGCTTGTCGATATTGAGAAACCGTTGCACGATAATTGGCTTTCGCAGCCAAAAAATTAGATTCTCTTACACCGCCATCAAAAACATATTGCGCAAGTTGCGGACCCAGCGACCATGAAAACAAAGGGGATGATGAAAAGCTGTTAAAGTTAGAACTGGTCCAACCAGCCCAAGGAGAAAGCGATAGCACCGGAAAATAAGCCGCTTTTGCAACACCAATTTGCGCATTGGCAGCAGCCACAGCTCTTTCAGCAGCAGCCACATCAGGACGTCGCTCCAACATTTCTGAAGGCAGGATGCCTGGAATTTTTGGTGGATGAAAACTATAAAATTTTGCGGGCAATGCAAAATCTGCGGGCGGCTTACCCAATAAAATAGCAATCGCATGCTCATATAATCCACGATTGATTTTATTATTTTCTGCCGTTTGTTTTGCCACATTCAAGGCATTACGGGCTTGAATCACATTCGATAAAGAAAAAACACCTTCTTTCATTTTTGCATAGGCAACCGTTAATAATTTTTGATTGTGCAGCACAATGTTATCGAGGAAAGCTTGATCATTATCCACACCACGCAACTCAAAATAATACTGCGCTAAACTCGCTTGATCAGACAATTGTATTGCCGCTATTTTCGCTTTACTTGCCTCCGCAGTTGCCGTGACCGCTTCCACATTGCGCCGAATATTCCCCCATAAATCCCCTTCCCAGCTCGCATTCAAACCAAAGCTTTGAAAACTACCGCCGCCACCACCTGCAGCACTGCCCGGATTAGTTGGGTTACTTGCACTCCCACCACCACTTGCATTTTGAAAGTTCCAGGCCGCACTCCCCGCAACAAAAGGAAAATAAGCCGCTCTCGCTTGTTCAATCATTGCAAATGCTTGCATATACTGCGCTGTTGCAGTCTCAATATTTTGATCATGAGAATTCAATTCTTTTTCAAGTACATTTAATTGTTGATCATGAAATGCAGTCCACCATTCACCGCGGTCTTTCAAATCTGCAGGCGAAGCCTTTTTCCATCCATTATTTTTTGCTTCTTTAAAATGCGTTGGTACATTTATAGTTGGTTTTTTATAATCGGGGCCCACTGTGCAGGCAGATAGGATGAGTGAGATTGCACTGTAAGTGAGAATTTTTTTGTGGTTCATTTTTTTAAATCCTAAATGGTGACAGTGACAGTGTCTGAGGTTTTATTTAGCATAAACTTTAACTGAAAAGATTATGGTCATTTTATTTTAGAATTTCCGCATTAAATTACACCTCTGATACTGTCACGGTCACGGTCACTTCCACCTTTATCAAAAAACAAATACACCACCGGCGTCGTATAAAGCGTTAATAGCTGACTAAAAATCAACCCTCCAATAATCGCAATTCCTAAGGGTTTTCGCAATTCAGAGCCAACCCCGCTCGCTATCACAAGCGGTAAAGCACCTAACAAAGCTGCCATTGTTGTCATCATAATTGGGCGAAAACGCAGTAAAGCCGCTTCATAAATCGCTTTTTCACGCGAGAGGTTTTGTGTTTTTTTCAGTGTTTCTGCAACATCAATCATCATGATGGCATTTTTTTTCACAATACCAATTAATAAAATAACGCCAATAAATGCAACTAAACTCAATTCCGTTCTTGAAAATAATAATGCAAGCAAAGCCCCAACACCCGCTGAAGGCAGCGTAGATAAAATCGTAATCGGATGAATCCAACTTTCATATAAAATACCCAGTACAATATAAACAGCAATCAATGCCATTAAAATTAAATAAGGCTGCGTACGCAGCGAATCTTGAAAAGCTGCGGCAGTGCCCCCAAAAGAACTGATCATCGTTGCAGGTAATTTCATCAGTGAGACCATCTCATTAATTTTCTTCACTGCATCGCCAAGTGATACGCCTTTCATTAAATTAAATGATAAGGTTGCGGAAGGCGACAAACCTTGGTGATTCACTGCTAACAAAGTAGCGCCTCGTTTAAAATGCGCAATCGCAGACAGTGGTATCATATTTCCAGAAGCCGATGGCACATCAATCACATTTAACACGCTTGGATTTTGCCAAAACTGAGGCGCAGCCTCTAAGACAACATGATATTGATTCAACGGCGTATACATCGTTGATATTTGTGCTTGACCAAAAGCATCATAAAGCGCCGCGTCAATCACTCGTGCATTGACACCTAATGAAGCCGCGCGAGAACGATCAATATCCACTAACATTTGTAACCCATGACTTTGTTGGTCGTTATTTACATCCGTAATCCCTGGCAATTTTTCCATTTTTTCTAAAATTTTTGGCGTCCATAAATCTAACTCATCCAAATTATTATTGGATAATGTAAATTGATACTGCGCATTCGTTGAGCGACCACCTACCATTAAATCTTGTGCTGCACGCAAGTATAAGGTTGCCCCTTGCACATGATTTAATTTTTTTCGTAACTCGTCAATAACACCAGCAGCATTTAATCGGCGCTCAGATTCGGACTTTAAATTAATATATATCGAACCTTGATTAACACTTTTATTTCCAACAAACCCTGCGACATTTTGAACGTTAGGATCCAGCCGAATAATATTCACAAACGTCATTAATTTATCTTGCATGGCGGAAAATGAAATATTCTGATCTGCAACAATATTACCTAAAATGCGACCCGTATCTTGCTCCGGGAAAAATCCTTTTGGAACGACCACAAATAAAAAAACATTTAAAAAAATGGCGGATACCGTTACCAATAACATCAAGCGTTGATGCGTCAGCGCCCAGGTTAATCCATGCGCATATTTTTGGTGCACCCACTGAAAAAAAATTTGCGTCCTTTTTAATTGTGTTTCGCTCACGGGATTTTTTTTATCTCCCAAGAAAAGCATACATAAAACAGGTGTTACTGTTAACGACACAATGAGTGATACTAAAATAGCAATGGATAATGTATAAGCAAATTCTTGAAATAAACGTCCGACAATACCACCCATAAAAATTAACGGTATAAAAACAGCAATTAAGGATAAACTCATTGCAATTACCGTAAACCCCACTTCGCGGGCGCCCAATATGGCAGCAGGAAATGCTTTCATTCCCGCCTCAATATGACGTGAAATATTTTCAAGCACGACAATAGCATCGTCAATCACAAAGCCCGTTGAAATCGTCAAAGCCATTAGCGATAAATTGTCCAAAGTGAATCCGAAAAAAAGCATCAGCGCAAAAGTACCCAGCAAAGATAAAATAACAGCAACCCCTGGAATAATCATCCCTTCTAGATTACCCAGAAATGCATAAACGACACACACCACTAAAATAATCGCTATGACCAAGGTAAATTCAACATCACGCAATGAAGCACGAATAGTAACCGTACGATCACTCACTGTGCTCAAATGCACTGTTCCTGGCAATAATGCTTTAAACTCTGGCATTTTTTCACGTATTTGATCAACAGTTTGAATGACATTGGCACCCGGCTGTTTGAAAATAATCAGAACCACTGCCGGCTCACCATTTGAAAATCCTGCAGCGCGAATATTTTCAACATCATCCGTCACCATTGCCACATTCGCCAATGTAATAGCATGACCATTCTGATAACGAATAATCATTTTTTTATAATCAGCAGCTTTTGAGAGCTGATCATTAGCAATAAGCGTTGAAACTTTATCAGCCCCAGTCAATTCACCCTTTGGTGCATTAACGTTATTGCCAGAAACAACTTGTCTCACGTCATTTAGACTCATATTTGCATTGGCCAATTGAAGCGGATTCGCCTCAATACGCACAGCCGGTAATGAACTCCCTCCTACAATCACTTCACCTACGCCATTAATTTGCGATAGCTGTTGCGCTAAAATACTAGAGGCCATGTCATACATTTGACCGCGCGTATCCACTTTTGAAGTAAGCGCTAATACTAAAATAGGTGCATCCGCAGGATTGACTTTTTTATAAGAAGGATTGGAAGGTAAATTCGTGGGTAAATTTGAATGTGCCGCATTAATTGCCGCTTGCACATCACGCGCCGCACCATCAATATTGCGGGACAGGTCAAACTGTAAAACAATGCTGGTTGACCCTAATGTGCTCGTCGATGTCATTTCAGTGACACCCGCAATATGACTTAACTGTTCCTCTAAAGGCGCTGCAACAGAGCTTGCCATCACTTCAGGGCTTGCACCAGGCAAAGAGGCTTGCACGCGAATGGTTGGGAAATCAATGCTAGGCAATGAAGAAACTGGTAATAATGCAAACGCAACTACGCCTGCAATCGCTAAACCAATTGCCAATAGTAATGTGCCGATAGGGCGTTTGACACAAAGATCGGAAAGCATTGTTTATCCATGTGGAGTGAGGGTGCGTGGGAGTGTGAGTATCAGCAGTGTAAGTAATTATACTTCGAAGTAACTAAGCACAAACCAAAAATACCTATTTAAGGTTTTAACTCACCTGAACCTCCGACACTTCCACTCCCCCTTTTAAACCATCTATCAAATAAAATATAAACAACTGGTGTCGTATAAAGGGTTAATAATTGACTCACAATCAATCCACCCACAATCGCAATACCCAAAGGTTCACGCAACTCAGCACCCATACCATGACTCAACGCTAAGGGTATCGCACCAAATAAGGAAGCCATCGTTGTCATTAAAATAGGACGGAATCGCAATAATGCCGCTTGATAAATTGCATCACTCGCCGATTTATTTTCTTGTCGCTCAAGCTCTAATGCAAAATCAATCATCATGATTGCATTTTTCATCACAATACCAATCAATAAAATAATCCCAATCAATGAAATAACATTTAGACTACTATTTGATAAATAAAGTGCGAGTAAAGCTCCTAATGTTGCGGAAGGCAACGTAGATAAAATAGTGACAGGATGAATCGTACTTTCATACAGAACGCCCAATACAATATACACACAAATAACAGCTGCTAATAACAACCATGCTTCATTTTGCAAAGAATTCTCAAATGTTTTTGCGCTTCCCTCAAAGCCTGTTTCGATACCAAGCGGTATATTCAGCGATGCTATTGCCTTATTGACAGTTGTAATTGCTTCACTTAATCCAACCCCTGGCGCTAAATTAAATGAAATTAATGATACGGGAAATTGTTCTTGTCGCGCAATAAAAAGTGGTGCACTACTTTCTGAAATCTGCGCGACACTCGATAAGGGGATTGACTCATGCGCACTCGACATAAAATAAATATCATTGAGTCCTTCTGGCGATACACGTGCAGAAGCTAGCGCATCTATAACAACATGATACTGATCACTTTCAGTATATATTGTACTAATTTGGCGTTGTCCAAAAGCGTCATATAACACATTATCCACTGTAGCCATAGAAATACCGAGTCTCGCTAAAACATCACGATTTAAGTTCATAGTGGTTGCAAGACCAAGCACATCACCATCATTAGCAACATCACGCAAAATTGATACTGTCTGTAATTTTTTCTGAATCGCCTCTGTCCAATGCGCAACAGTATTTATATTTTCTGCTGAAACACTGTATTGATATTGCGATCGTGTCACACGTGTATCCAAGGTAATATCTGCAACAGATTGATAATATAAGTTGAAACCAGGTAAATTACAGTTTTTCTGTAATCGCTTTATCACGGTAAAAACAGAATCACGATCGTCTTTTTCTTTTAATACGATTAATAAACGGCCATTATTCATCGTCAGATTAGTGCCATCAATACCCACATAAGAAACAACATTTTTCACTGCGGGATCCTGTTGAATGATCTTTACTGCAGCTTCTTGTTTATTGCTCATGTCAGAAAATGAAATGGAAGGTGGCGCAATTGTAATTGCCTGAATTAAACCCGTATCTTGCGGCGGAAAAAAATCTTTCGGAATAAAATAAAATAATAAGCCTGTTGCTAGCAATGTACCTAGTAGTGTTTTTAACATAAAAGGCTGATGAACAAGCACCCATTGCAACGTACGATCATAACCCCGTAATAATTTTTCAAAATACATTTTATTCTTTATTTCAAAACGACTTAATTCTTTTTCACTATGGTGACGCAAGAAGCGTGCGCATAACATCGGCGTTAATGTCAATGACACAAAACAAGAAATTAAAATCGTGATAGACACTGTCATTGCAAATTCACGAAACAAACGTCCAATCACATCATGCATAAATAACAGGGGAATTAGCACAGCAATCAAAGATACTGTTAATGATATAATGGTAAATCCAATTTGACGCGATCCTAAAAGCGCTGCATCCAGCGGCGATTTCCCCTCTTCTAAATAACGCATAATATTTTCAATCATGACAATGGCATCATCGACCACAAACCCGGTTGAAATCGTCAGCGCCATTAGGGTTAAATTATTAATACTAAACCCTAATAAATACATCACACCAAAAGTGCCAATCAATGAAACAGGCACGGTAACACTGGGAATAAATGTTGCAGGCATATTGCGTAAAAAAACAAAAATAACCATCACGACAAGTGCGATAGCCAATAGCAGTTCAAATTTAACATCATTGACAGAAGCACGTATCGTATTGGTGCGATCCATTAACATATTGACATGAATTGACTTTGGCAACACTTCCATCATTTTTGGCAAAATCTCTTTAATGCGATCCGCAACCGAAATAACATTTGCACCCGGCTGTCTTTGAATATCTAAAATAATCGCAGGCGTTTGATTCATCCAAGCTGCTTCATAGGCGTTTTCAGCCCCATCAACAACGGTTGCCACATCTTGTAAGCGTAAAGGTGCATTATTTTGATAAGCTACTATCAGCGAACGATAAGCATCACTTGTTAACAGCTGATCATTCGCCTTAATCGTATAAGACAATTGTTCGCCATCAAAACTGCCCTGTGCGGCATTGACGTTCCAATTATCCACTGCCGTTCTAATATCTTCTAAGGTTAATCCACGCGCTGCTAAACTCATTGGATTGACATGAATACGCACGGCAGGACGCTGGCCACCTGAAATAGAAACCAAACCAACGCCCGATAATTGTGACAATTTTGGACTAAGAATAGTTTCAATCCAGCCTTCTACTTGTGGCAATGGCATCGTATCGGATGTTAAGCCCAAGGTTATAATGGGCACATCTGCAGGATTCACTTTGTTATAAATCGGCGGATTCGGCAAATTATCTGGCAAATAGGTCATTGCCGCATTAATACCTGCCTGCACTTCCTGTTCTGCAATATCAATATTCAAATTTAAATCAAAGCGCAAGGTAATTAACGACAAGCCCATCGAACTTGCCGAAGTCATTTGATTTAATCCAGGCATTTGACCAAATTGTTTTTCAAGGGGTGCGCTAATATGTGACGTCATCACATCAGGACTTGCACCAGGATAAGTTGTTATTACGCGAATAGTGGGATAATCCACATTCGGTAGCGAGGCAATCGGAAGTAACACATAGGCAATTATTCCTGCCAATACAATCGCAATCATAATTAACATTGTTGCAATGGGGCGAAGGATAAATAGTCTAGAGGGATTCATTATTTTTCATTCCCCGGAACAACGACTTTCGCGCCATTAAACAGTTTATCGCCACCCTCAGTTACAACCAACTGCTGCGGTAAAATTCCTGCCGTAATAACGGTGTTTTCATGATAGGTAACACCTACTTTTACAGGGACATAAGTGACTGTATGATTGGTATTGTAACGATAAACATAAGGACCATCATTGCCTTCTTGAATGGCAGCCGTTGGCACAATGACTGCTTTTTTCAAAATGGCAACTTGCAATTTCACATTCACGAACTGATTTGGGAATAAAGCATTATCTGCATTTTGAAATTCAGCTTTAAAATTCACTGTGCCCGTTGAAAGATTCACTTGGTTATCAATGGCGATTAAAACACCCGTTGCTATCATTTTTTGACGATCTTGATCATAGGCAAACACAGATAATTTACTACCCCTAGCAAAAAAATTGACAACAGTACCAATATCTTTTTCAGGCAAAGGAAAAACAATATCGATAGGGTTAAGTGCCGTAACAATGGCAATACCATTCACATCAGAAGTCTGAACAAAGTTTCCTGCTTGAACCGTCGCAAAACCAATGCGGCCCGTCACAGGAGAGGTGATCGAACAATAAGAAAAATTGGTTTGTGCTGCATCCAGCAAGCCTTGATCCATTTTGATAGTGCCCTGGTATTGCTGTACCAATGACTGCTGCGTATTTAAAGTTTGTTGTGATATCGCCTGTCTTTTATATAAATTTACATAGCGCACTAAATCACGCTGCGCATTTTGCAACAAGGCTTGATCACGCATGAACGCACCTTGATACTGCAAAATTTGCGCTGCATAGACGCGCGAATCAATTTGTGCGAGCAAGTCACCCGCTTTGACAAATTGACCATCTTTGAAAGCAACTTGCGTCAACGTACCATTAATTTGCGTACGAACCATGACGGTATCATCTGGTGTAACCGTACCAATTGCTGAAAAATAAATAGGCACATCCGCTACTGTACTAGGAGATAACATCACAGAAGACGGTAGCGGCGCATGCTTCTTTTCACTAAAAACATTAAAAATTACTTGTAATATTATGAAAAATAACAATAATGCCGCGAGGAATGGCGCAATATGGCGCGGGTTTTTTAAAGTGTACGCACCCAGCTTTTGAAAGACGTCTTGATGAGGTGATTCAGGCATATCCATGCGCAACGCTTTCCTAGTATTTGCGAATATTCATTATCACTATTTTTCAGCGAATACACAATTAAACAAATCGACACAATAATTCCACTTATTTCTCAATGCATGTTTTTATGGTACGAGCACGAGTGTAGAGGGATCCTGCAAATTCACTCGTTACACTCGCGCTCGCACCCAAGCGCTACTTTAATGCCGATAAAAATTATTTTTAATTAATAATTCGGCAATTTGAATCGCATTTAATGCCGCGCCCTTTCTGACATTATCCGACACCACCCAGAAATTCAAACCATTCTCGCAAGAAATGTCACGACGCAAACGCCCTACAAAAATACCATCGTTGTCGGTTGCATCCAGCGCAGGCGTTGGATAGGCTTCATCCCCCATAAATATAATGCCCGGCGTTTTTTGTAACAATAAACGAACATCCGCCAAATCAAATTTTTCCTTAGTTTCAAGATGCACTGCGGCACTGTGCCCAAAAAAAACAGGGACGCGCACGGCGGTTGGATTAATTAAAATTTTGTCATCATTTAAGATTTTTTGCGTTTCCCATACGATTTTCATTTCTTCGAGCGTATAACCATTGTCATAAAAATCATCAATTTTTGGAATCACATTAAAAGCGATTTGCGCACCCAAGGTAATTTCTGAAATGGGCTGGCCATTCAATAAATTTGCTGTCTCTTCGGCTAATGCAGTGATGCCATTTTTTCCTGCACCCGACACTGATTGATAGGTCGCAACATTCATTCGCGACACCGTAAAATGGTCATGAATCGGTTTAATCGCAGCAACAACAGGAATGGTATTACAATTAGGATTCGCAATGATTTTTTTCTCATGATAAAAGGGCAAGTGCTCAGGATTCACCTCTGGCACGATTAAGGGCACCGCTTCATCTTTTCGAAAAGCAGTCGATTTATCAATCACCGTACAACCTACTTTTGCTGCAATGGGCGCATAATGTAATGACACCTCTGTCCCTGCTGCAAAAAAAGCAATATCCACTTTTGAAAAATCAAATTGGTCAACGGGTTCAACTAAATAAAGATCATCACGAAAACTCACCGTCTTTCCCGCTGATTTTTCACTTGCCAATAAAAATAATTGTTTGATTGGGAAATTGCGCGCTTCAAGCAATATTAACAGCGTTTCACCAACGATACCCGTTGCCCCAACCACTGCAATATTATATTTTTTTTGCGTCATTTCCATTTCCATTTCCATTCTACAGTAAATTTTTTAATTTCTTGATGTTGCATCACTTGTACGTAACATGCAACATTCTAAAACTATTTTCTTAAGAAAAAATCCATCAATACCATCGCCATTCTTGCCTCAACCACTGGTACCGCACGAATACCCACACAAGGATCGTGACGTCCTGTTGTCACAACTTCCACAGGATTATTATTCACATCAATACTTTTTCCAGGAATACGGATACTTGATGCAGGCTTAAAAGCAACGCTCGCAACAATATCTTGTCCTGTTGAAATACCCCCTAAAATACCGCCCGCATGGTTAGATAAAAATCCGTCTGGCGTGATTTCATCCCTATTTTCAGAGCCTTTTTGCATAACACAAGAAAATCCAGCGCCTATTTCCACACCTTTTACTGCATGAATGCCCATTAATGCTCGCGCAATTTCCGCATCCAGTTTTTCAAATACCGGCTCACCCAAACCAATGGGAATATTTTTTGCAATTACATTAATGCGCGCACCAATTGAATTTCCTTCGCGACGTAATTCAATAAAGTATTTTTCTAGGATTTCTATTTTTGTTTTATCAGGGAAGTTGAAAGGGTTTTGATGAACGAAATTTAAATCAATGCTATCAGCTAAAATAGTGCCAATTTCTGAAACATACGCTTGTATTTCAATCTGATATTTTTCACGTAAATATTTTTTTGCAATCGCACCTGCCGCTACCCACAATACTGTTTCGCGCGCAGAGGCTCTTCCGCCACCCCGATAATCACGAATGCCATATTTTTTTTGATACGTAAAATCGGCGTGACCCGGACGAAAAAGGTTTTTAATGTTTTCATAATCGCGCGGGCGCGCGTTTTCATTAGGGATCAATAAACCAATCGATGCACCTGTTGTTTTCCCTTCAAAAATACCTGAAATAATTTGAACACGATCCGATTCGTGACGCTGCGAAGTAAAAGGCGTTAATCCTGTTTTTCTAGCATTCAATTCGCTTTGAATATCATTCTCAGCCAACAGCATGCCTGGCGGACAACCATCAACAATACACATCATGGCAACGCCATGGCTTTCACCACAAGTGGTTATTGTAAAAATTTTTCCAGTGCTGTTGCTGCCCATAAGAAGTGTCAGTGTGAGTGTCAGTGTCAGTGCAGCCTACATAAAATCCTTATAAATGCCAAGAAAATACGTAGCTATTCAGCCCTCGCTTAACCCGCTCATTGTTTGGCGCTTTTTTGCGATAAATCTCTAAAAAATGCGCGATGGTCCAATCAAGTACAGCTGCGCTTTTTTCTCAATGTATCGCAAAAAATCACCTAAAAACTGAGCAGTCTCGGTAGATTCGTATTCAGTGTGGTGACGTTATGAAAATACAAAAATGGCAGTTGTTGCTTCCATTCATTTTGAAAAGCATTATAATCAAGCAACTCAATCATGGCATGTAGTATTATGACAAATCACACTATTATTATCGGCATTTCAGGCGCATCCGCTTCTGGAAAAAGCTTACTGGCAAACACCATTGTGAATGAACTCGGATCAGACCAAGTGGTTGTGATCTCCGAAGACTCCTATTACAAGGATTTACATCATTTATCTGTTGAAGAACGTGGAAAAATGAATTTTGATCATCCCAACTCTCTTGATCACGAACTGTTTGTGCAACACTTAAAACAACTACAACAAGGCTTAACCGTACAAATTCCCCGCTATGACTTTGGACTACACCAGCGAAAAAAAGAAACAATGAGAATCGGACAGCATCGCATTATTGTCCTTGAAGGTATTTTATTATTTGTTGACCCTGCACTTCGTAATATCATGGATATCCGTATTTTCATGGATGCCCCCCTTGATATTTGTTTAGTGCGCCGGTTAAAACGTGATTTATTAGAGCGCGGTCGTTCGCTGGAGTCTATTTTAGAACAATATCAAAAAACTGTGCGGCCCATGTTTTTACAATTCATTGAGCCCAGCAAACGTTATGCGGATATTATCGTGCCACGCGGCGGTGAAAATCGCATTGCGATCGACATGATTAAAGCGAAGATGCGCGAGTTGCTGGAGCAATAAGCGACGAATAATCTGTGATGCATGATGCGAGCATGGTGCGAGCATGAGCGTAGCGAGTGTTTGCAGAAAATCTCAATTACATCAAGTTTTGAATTTATTGCTGCCATCCTGCAAACACTCGCTACGCTCATGCTCGCATCATGCATCACACATCACTCATCACATCTCAGGCTATCCACTTCTGCAGCGACGCAATAATCTTATCCGCCTGATCTTTACTGGAAATCACAAACTTTGAGCGCATCTTAAATTCACCATTGCGCTTTTGATAACGACGAATGGCGTATTTATCGGGACCATAGCACTCTTTCTTTTTATCCCACTCTTGCAAGCGAAACATAATGGTGCACCAACCACCGCGAGTCAAAATTTCTTTGTCAATTTCTTTAACCGTCTCAATACCATCCTCAGTATATGACACGGTTAATTCATCAATTGTTGCTGCCATAAAAATTCCTTACCAGTTCAAACAAGAAAGGAACTATAAAGAATTGCAGCAAAAATGCAATTATTTATTATGCACATCCTGATGGTCTTCGTGACCTTCATGATGCCCATTGTGCCCTTCATGCTTAATGCGATCATAAATCTCTTCACGATGCACCGTTAAATCTTTTGGCGCATCAATACCCAGACGCACTTGATTGCCTTTCACACCCAACACCGTGATTTTGACGTCATCACCAATGATAATCGACTCACTGATGCGTCTCGTTAGAATTAACATACTTACACTCCTTTTCCTTTTTACCTACAAAATAAGTGTAGTACAAAGTTGGCATTTCGTCTGAAAAAGAAGGTTAAAGCGGTTCCCTATGAATTGGGTCTTTTGATCTTTGGACGATCTTGAACTATCCCAAATTAAATGCCGCATGCAAAACGCGCGCACCTGCCTCAAGATGTTTTTCATGAATAATCGTAGAGATTTTTGCATCGGTTGAGGTAATTAAGTAAATTGGGATATTTTCTAAACCCAATGTCTCAAAAATTTTAGAAGCGATACCTGCATGCGCCTCCATGCCCAAACCCACTAAAGATAATTTTGCAATTTGATCATCGATCGCAATATCACGCGCATCCACTTTTTTTGCAATATGCTCACAGAAAATACGTGCCTTTTCATAATCATCTAAATGCACTGTAAAAATAAAATCCGTTGTCTCTTCTGCACTAGAATGATTTTGAATCTTCATATCCAGATCAAAATTCACATCATCAAAAGATTTTAAAATATTTATTTTTCTCGGAATACCTAAGATCGATAATTTAACTTGGCGACGATCAAAGGCAATGCCAGATACAAATGGTTTTTGATTAGTATCCACCCCCGAAATTAACGTGCCCTGACCTTCTTCGAAACTCGACAACACCCGAACAGGAATGTGATTCTTTTTCGCAAATTCGACCGCTTGACGATGCAACACCTTTGCACCCAGACTTGCTAGCGCCAGCATTTCTGTATAGGTAATACGATCCAATAATCGTGCATCGGAGACAATACGTGGATCAGAAGTGTAAACGCCCGAAACATCTGTATAAATTTGGCATTCATCCGCTTTTAGTGCCGCAGCAATTGCAACAGCCGATGTGTCAGAACCACCGCGCTCAAGCGTGGTAACATCACCCGTAGCATTCACACCCTGAAAACCCGTAATAATAGGGACTTTCTTCTCGGCCAATAATCCACGAATCGCATTATCTGCAATACGCATAATGTGTGCACGACGATGCGCATTTGTTGTAAAAATTTGTGCTTGGCCTCCTGTCATGGACGCAGCCTGAATACCACGCTCTTGTAAGGCAATGGCAAGCAATGCCGCTGAAACACACTCACCCGTTGAAATTAAAGCATCGTATTCGCGCGAAGCTGGCTTTAGCGATAATTGATTGGCCATTTGAATCAAGCGATCCGTTTCACCGCTCATAGCAGAAACAACCACAACAAGGTCATGCCCCATCGCCTGTGTTTTGGCAATAATATCTGCAACACGCAAAATACGGTCAAGCGTGCCGACCGAAGTGCCGCCAAATTTTTGAACAATTAAGGCCATATATTTTTACTCTAAGACAACTTACCTTCAACCCATAGCATCGCGGATTTCAATGCCTCCGGCAAGCGCAAAGGTTCATCTCCACCACCTTGCGCCATGTCTGGACGACCACCCCCTTTAGCGCCCGCCGCCTTCAATAACTCTGGCGCAGATAATCTAGATGAGATTTCTTTACTAACCAATGATAAATAAACAATTTTTTCATCGGAAATGGTTGCCAATAATATCACATACTCACCTAGACTGCTCTTTAATTGATCAGCTGTATGTCTTAACGACTCACGATCACTATTTTTAATTTCTTGAATTAAAACAGAAACTTCCCCGATTTTTTTAATGTTAGCGCTAATCTCTCCGGTACTTTGCTGCGCTGCTTTTTGCTTAAAACCAGCAATTTCTTTGGTCAAATGACGCGTATGATCTAGCAACTGCGTCACTTTTTCAATCAACGCCTCTTTTGGTACTTTTAATATCTCAGCTAGCTGTTGCAATTGTTGCTGCATATTATTGATATAATTCAATGCTTCTAACCCAGTCACCGCCTCAATTCGACGAACCCCCGAGGCTGATGCAGACTCTGATATAATTTTAAATAATCCAATATCACCCGTTCGCGAAGCATGAATGCCCCCACAAATCTCTGTTGAAAATGCACCCATAGAAACCACACGCACTTCATCTGCATACTTCTCAGAAAACAGCGCCATTGCACCACCCTGCTTAGCCTCTTCCAGAGATTTAACAACAGTATGCAACGCATGATTATCCTGTATTTGCTGATTAATGAGCTGCTCAATGGCTTGTATTTGCAAAAGTGTTAACGCTTGTGTATGCGCAAAATCAAAACGTAACCGTTTTGAGTCAACATGAGAACCCTTTTGCACCACATGCTCACCCAATATCCGACGTAATGCTTCATGCAATAAATGAGTCGCAGAGTGATTCAATTTGGTTTGTAAGCGCGCAGCATCTACTTCCGCACGCACTAACATTCCATTCGATAATTCACCAGCAACAACCCTACCTTGATGCAAAATCACAGACCCTTTTTTCTGCGTGTCTGTCACATAAAAAGAACCATTCTGAAAATATAAAAACCCAGTATCACCTACTTGCCCACCTGATTCTGCATAAAATGGCGTCTGATCCAGCACAACCGTGCCTTTCTCACCCTTTTTTAATTGGCTGACCGGCTTTGAATCATGCAATAAAATAGTGACACTGCCTTCATCCAGCATTTTTTCATACCCGGTGAATTTTGTTTCACCCGTCAAATGTACATGCTCAGTTTGATCACGATTAAATTGCTGAGACTGCTGCGATTGCTCACGCTGTTTCAACATTGCGGCATTAAAGTCCTCCATATCCCAGGATAAATGTCGTTCTTTCGCGATATCAATCGTTAAATCAGGGGGAAACCCATAAGTATCATATAATTGAAACATCAACTGACCACTAATTTTGGCATCACTTGATTCTTCCAATTCTTTATCAAGAATCTTCAAGCCTTTCGACAAAGTCAGTGAAAATTGTTTCTCTTCCTGCGCAATGATTTGTTCTATAAAGGATTGTGACGCAACCAATTGTGGATAGATATCACCCATCTCTTTTACAAGCGCAGGCACTAAACGATAAAAAAATGGTTTTTGCTGTCCTAATTTAAAACCATAACGCGCCGCGCGACGAATAATGCGTCGTACCACATAACCACGACCTTCATTTGATGGCGTTACACCATCGGCAATTAAAAAGCTTGCTGAGCGAATATGATCTACAATCACGCGCATCGGAATTGCTTTAGTATCCTGAGAGTCAACAAGCACACTCAACGCATGCAATAAAGCTTTAAACGTATCGATATCATAGTTGTCGTGAACGCCTTGCATCACAGCCGCAATGCGCTCCAAACCCATGCCAGTATCAACACAAGGTCTTGGCAAGGACGTTAAGCGACCCGATGCATCCCGATTAAATTGCATGAACACCAAGTTCCAGATTTCCGTGTAACGATCGCCGGATTCGTCTTTTGAACCTGGCGGGCCACCCGCAACGCCAGGGCCATGATCATAAAAAATTTCCGTGCAAGGCCCACAAGGGCCAGTATCACCCATCGACCAAAAATTATCTTTTTCCCCACAGCGCGAAAAACGCTTTGGATCCACTTTTATCTGCTCTAACCAAATGGATTCACTTTCTTTATCATCTTTGTAAACAGTGACCCATAATTTTTCAGCGGGAATTTGCAAAACTTTAGTTAAAAACTCCCATGCAAACTGAATTGCCTCTACCTTAAAATAATCTCCAAAGCTAAAATTACCCACCATTTCAAAAAACGTATGGTGGCGTTGTGTATAGCCAACATTTTCTAAATCATTATGCTTTCCGCCGGCACGTACGCATCGCTGAATACTCACTGCACGCGTATAATCCCGTTTTTCAATGCCTAAAAAGACATCCTTAAACGGGACCATACCCGCATTGGTAAACAATAGGGTAGGATCTTCGAGCGGAACCAACGGACTGCTCGCGACATGCGTGTGCTGATGCGCTTTAAAATAGTCCGTAAATGCGGCACGAAGTTGATCGCTGGTCATAAAAGTCTGCGTCATGGTAGAACCTTGTCGGTGAATATTACGCATTATTTTAGACGCTGAAGGAATAATGACAAGAGGTTTGTCAGAATAACGTAGTCATTGATATTGATTAACTGCGTGATCACGTTGCAAACAGCAAAAACTCACTGCAAAATGTGCACATCCCACCTACAGTTAACGAGAGCTTTATGAGATTATTAAGACGTTCACAACCATTTAATTTTTTTGTAAGACCCTACCTAACCCATCTGGACCTACTAGACCGCAGTAATCGCGCAGGATACCCACCACAGCAAGGCTATTGTCATGGACTCAGTTGCTATGCAGCGTATTCAATTATTACCAATCAATGGCATTTTTTTGACAGTCATCTAAAAAAAATAAGCGCTATGTCAGACCCACTCAATGAAATGGATCAACATACCATACGCTTTTTTGATGCATTAACATTTGCACAGAATCCCGAGCAATATTCAGCCTTTTATAAAACAAATCAAACAAGAGATTATGCAAAACAAGACCCCCATACCGCACTCCACTATTTTGCCCTGCAAGACAATATTGAAATATCACGCAGCGCTTATTTTTCCACCCTTTACACAAAAGAAGAACTATCACAATGCTTTGCGCTAATGCAAAAAATGAATCGCATTTTCCCACATAATTTCTCTCTCATATTGAGCTCATTTTCACACTCCATTGCGGCACACATCGATCAAAAATTTTCACGGTGGCATTTAATTGATGCCAATCAAATGCCAAAACAAATATATGAATCAAATGAGCACTTTGCAGCAGCCGTGAATCAAGCATTATCCGATAAACGCGATGAATCCGTAATTCACATACATGCTTTTATCACCGATGAAAATAAAGCTACTGCAAAAGCATTTTGGAGGTCGCTACGCAAAAACCCTGAGTGGAAAAAATTACATGATGCAGAAAAAAAAGCAGCTCTCTTTAATAATTCAATGGATAATTGGTTGCATATGGCGGCGGCTGAGGGCCTTAGAAACGAAGTTTTTTCCTTATTAAAACATAAAGCACCTGTCAATCAATTGGCTGGCACTTCAACAGCATTAACATTAGCTTGCAAAAATGGGCGTTTTTCCATTGCAAAATTATTACTGCAAAATGGCGCCTATCCTAATTTAGGCAGTCCAACCCCACTGGCGCATGCAAGCTATAATGGGGACATTAAAATCGCAAGATTATTATTAGCCAAGGGCGCAAAACCGGACGCAGGAATTTTTGCTTTATTCAACGCACAGGAAGTAAATAATCAAGAGGAATTTAATAAAACCCCTTTAGAAATTGCTATTGGAAGGCATGATATCGCAATGGTAGGTCTGTTACTGGAACATGGTGCTGATCCCAATAGAGGATCCCCCGCGCCTTTTTTCCAAGCAGCAAATAATCCTGAAATTGCATCACTATTAACTGCCTATGGCGCAAAAGTGGGCAGTCAATTATTTTGTCGTCACTCTTTCAATAAAAATACTTTGTTTGCATTGTCTGGTCACAAGAAACCGTATTTAGATGCTCATACACTCTCAACTTTTTGTCGAAAATAATATTTTATTGATTGCTTCAGTCAAATAACCGCGCGATGCTAAAAAACGAAATTGCGCGGCTTTGTCTTTTGTTTTTATTCCGGAAGAAAATTTTCTTTTCCATACATCGATCATTTGTGTTTGCCATTCATTTGCATTGCTATCGACAGTCGAGGAAATAATGGCATCATCAACACCGCGTTCACGCAATTCAGCAATAATCTTTAATGGCCCAAAACCCGCTTGTTTGCGATAACGGACATAAGTTTCAGCAAAACGCGCATCACTTTGGAAGTTTCTAGCAGCAAGATCATCGAGCGTCGTCTCAATGTCTTCAAGGGGAAAATCTTTTACAGCCAACTTCTGCTTTAACTCAGCACGCGAATGTTCGCGTCTGGATAAATAGTCAATCGCTTTTTCATGAGTTTTATTCATCGTAACTGTTCATGCCTCGTTGAACGCGCTCATTTTTAGGTGCTTTTACTACGAAGATCCTAAGGTAGCGCATGCGGCAACACATGCGCGTCAACCTAAGGAATGTCGCTACAGCAATTCCCCGTGAACAAAAAATTTTCATCTTTTGGCGATCTTGAACGGTAATTTGTTTCGAAAATGCTTAAATCAATGGCAATGTTCTTAAGCATCTACCATTTCATCTTCAGTCGCTTCAATTTTCATTTTATTTGCAATTGCAGCAGGATTCGTCAATAACAAAGCACGAATTTTCGTATCAATATCTTGCGCCATCGCTTTATTTTCTTTCAAATATTCGCGTACGTTATCTTTGCCTTGGCCAATACGCGTTCCTTGATAACTATACCACGCACCCGACTTCTCAATCAGGTTTTGCGCAACACCAATCTCAATCAATTCACCTTCTTTTGAAATACCTTCACCATACAAAATTTCACAGTCTACTTGACGAAACGGTGGCGCCACTTTATTTTTAACAACCTTAATACGCGTCTCATTGCCGATGATCTCATCACCTTTTTTAATAGCGCCTGTTCTACGAATATCTAAGCGCACAGATGCATAAAACTTCAATGCATTACCACCTGTTGTTGTTTCTGGGTTACCAAACATAACGCCAATTTTCATGCGGATTTGATTGATGAAAATAACCAAGGTGTTTGATTTCTTGATGTTAGAAGTCAGTTTACGCAATGCCTGCGACATCAAACGCGCCTGCAATCCCATATGCGAATCGCCCATATCGCCTTCAATTTCCGCACGTGGTGTTAACGCCGCAACAGAATCGATAACAACCATATCAACAGCACCTGAGCGCACCAACATATCGGTAATTTCTAATGCTTGCTCGCCCGTATCCGGCTGTGACACCAATAGTTTTTTAACGTCGACACCCAGCTTTTCCGCATAAATAGGATCCAATGCATGTTCCGCATCGACAAATGCCGCTGTGCCACCCGCTTTTTGACACGCCGCAATGGTTTGCAAAGTTAATGTCGTTTTACCGGAAGATTCTGGGCCATAAATTTCAACAACACGACCACGGGGTAAGCCACCAATACCTAAGGCAATATCTAATCCTAACGATCCCGTTGAAATAACGGAAACATCGACAGCAGGCTGTTCACCAAGACGCATCACCGCACCACGGCCAAATTGTTTTTCAATTTGCGCTAACGCCACAGAAAGTGCTTTGTTTTTATCTTCGATCATGTCCGTGTCCTCACGTATAGGTAAAAAAACTTGTCGTATTATTTCATAAAGCATGACAAGAAACTATACCGGGTTTCAGTAATTCCCCATGAACAAAAAATTTTCATCTTTTGGCGATCTTGAACGATAATTTGTCTCGAAAATGCTCAGGTACTTCGTGTACACTCCGCTTTTCTCAACAAATTATCGTTCAACCTCACCTAAAACCTGAAAATTAGCGGTTTTTCAGACATTCGTGGAATTGCTGACCGGGTTTTTTATACCGGATTTTATGCGCATCGAGATTTCCTACAAAAACACGCGCGCTCCCATCCAAGCTCTCAATGGCCCGAGCAACTTTATGATCGCAAACGATGACTATGCCCCAACAAATACAAAGCACATGCAAAGACAATGACGGTCATAGCGCAAAAAATAGTCAGCGCTAAAAAAATATTCGTATCTTGCACACCCAGCAAACTGTAACGAAACAAATCGACAATGTACAAAATAGGATCAAGATAAGCTACTTTTTGCCAAAATCCTGACAACATATTGATAGAAAAAAAGACGCCGCCCAGGTAAGTCAGCGGTGTTAATAGAAAAGTAGAAACCCATGAAATATCATCAAAGGTTCTTGCAAAAATAGCATTGATGATGCCCGCAGTTCCAAAGAAAAGTGTCGTAATAAAAATCACAAAAATCATTAAGCCCACATGCTGAATAGATAGATGCGTAAAGAAGAGTGAAATACCCATGACAATAGCAGCTGTCATAAAAACACGCACCATTGTGCCACTCACATACCCCAATAAAATAATCAAATTAGGCGTTGGCGAAACCAATAACTCCTCAATGCTACGTTGAAATTTTGCACCAAAAAAAGAAGAGACGGCGTTCATATACCCATTTGTAATCACCGACATCATCACAAGCCCAGGCACAATATATTGCATGTAAGTAAAGCCTTGCATCGGACGCAGTTGCGAACCAATTAATTGTCCAAAAATTAAGAAATAAAGCGCCATCGTGATAGCAGGCGGCAATAAGGTTTGCGACCAAATTCGCAAGCACCGTACAATTTCCTTGCGCACAAGGGCTTTATAAGCAATCCAAATCTGTATTAATGTCATAGTGTCGTTAATCTCAAAAACAACTCTTCCAATCGATTCACTTCGTTTCGCATACTAGAAACAATCACATTGTGCGCATCTAAAAAAGCAAATAATGTATTCAAACTCATTGTCTTTTCGCAAATGACCTCTAATGTCACTTCATCTTTTTGTTTGATTTCACAGTACGATAATTCAGGTAAAGCATGTAGCAATGGTTTTTGTAAATCCAAAATAAATGTTTCAACGCCCAGTAAATTTAATAATTGCTTTTTCGGTAAATCTTGAATAACTTCACCACGACTCATGATCGCAATTCGATCACATAAGTGCTCCGCTTCTTCCAAATAATGCGTTGTTAAAATAATGGTTATTCCCTGCGAATTGAGTGCTTTTAACAATTTCCACATGGAACGTCGAATCTCAACATCAACCCCCGCGGTTGGCTCATCAAGGATTAATAATGTTGGTTCATGCATTAAGGCACGCGCGATCATCAATCGACGCTTCATCCCGCCAGACAAGCTACGCGCAGGTTCATCACGCTTATGCCACAACTCCAGCAGCTTTAAATATTTTTCGGCACGCTTTATCGCTTCTGCTCTTGGAATACCATAATAACCCGCTTGATCAATTAAAATATTTTTTACTTTTTCAAAAATATTAAAATTAAACTCTTGAGGGACAACACCAATATGTGATTTTGCAAGACTTGGATTTTCATCTAGATTGTGGCCGTAAATAAAAACATCACCACTTGTTTTTAAAATTAAAGAATTAACAATGCCAATGGTTGTTGATTTTCCAGCGCCATTCGGGCCTAGTAATGCAATAAAATCACCCGACCGAACAGATAAATTAATTCCTTTTAGCGCATGAACACCATTTGAATAGGTTTTATATAAAGATTTTAGTTCAAGCGCATAAGTCATTATTGAGCAGCACCCTCAGAAGCAGCTTGCCTCAACACAGTCGCATAATGCGTCGCTATCAATTGACGCACCATTAATGACGCTGATTTTAATGCTTTCAAATCAGCCGGTAATTCTGCTGAAAAATGATCGACTAAAGGCGCAAAATGGGGCGCCAATTTCGACTCTTTTACCCAGGCTGCATTTTGAGAAGGCATCAAGGATATTGCCAACAAAATAATTGTTACAATGATCACTCCGCGTGCGCCTCCAAAAATCAATCCTAACAAACGATCAAAAAAGCCAAAGCCTGTGAATTTTAATACCGCATGAATGATTTTATTTAACAAGCAGCCCGCGATAAGCACCACTAAAAAAATTAGCACAATAGAAACTATATAACGCGTCACTGCATGCGGAATAACAGAATGCAGCATCATATCTACATCTGGCGAAAATTTAATTGCCGCAAAAAAAGCGGCGATCCACGCAAGCAATGAGATAATTTCTTTTGTAAAGCCACGAATTAAACCCAACAGAAGGGAAATAAAAAGGATTCCCCCGATAACATAATCTAGTCCTGTTAGGCCTGGCATTATTTGTGACATAGCGCTTCTTCCTCCACAACTACTTCCGTATTATTTAACCCGCTCATTTTTTGGCGCTTTTTTGCGATAAATTTCTAAAAAATGCCCGATGGTCCAATCAAGTACACCTGCGCTTTTTTCTCAATTTATCGCAAAAAACCCCCTAAAAGCTGAGCGGTCGCGGTAGATTTTGTATTACACTTTACTCATAACGTTTAATTTCGCCATTCAACTTAAATTCGGTACGTAAATGTTGCTGGGCAAATCGCGCATGATCCAAACTTCTTTCTGGACCAACAAATACCAACGTCAGCGCATGATGCGCACCCTGTGACAATTCACGGGAATATACATGAAAACGATGCTCACGTAACATTGCCATCAAATGATTTGCATTTGCCTTATCAGAAAATGCGCCCAACTGAATGGTCCAACCATCAATACCCCCAGAAGACCGCAGAGCAACCGGATGTGCGACTGGCTTTTTAATCTCAACCTTTGCATTTGGCACAGATGCTGCTACCGCTACTGTAACGGATGATGCTGTCTTGTTTAATGAAGCATTTTGCTGTGTCGCTGCACTGGTGTCTGCACCTGTATCAGCATTATTTGCAGGTGCGGATGGTAAAGGTGCTGCCGTATTGCCTGGCACAATCGATGGGAACTTTGTTGGATTATTTGCAGGCATCGCCGCATCACCAGCAGGAACATTTGCCGTGTTAGTAGATGATGCTGCCGTAGGGTTTGCAGGTTGTGCAAGCGGTATCGCCGCTGTATCCGTCGTTACCGCTTGAGGTGCTTGTGGCGCAGATGCAGGCGCCACTGCCACACCCGGTGTTGCTGCAACTTGTGATGTAGATGGCACTGCATTTTGATCAGGAGACCCTGGGTTACTGTCATTTATAGCAATGTTCTGTGTTTTAAGAGCAGCCGGCAGGGCATTATTTTCACTCGGCATAGACACAGTCACTGCAGCAGCAGTGTCATCAGCTGCTTTTTGACTTGCGCTCACGCTAGGATGCGAATTATGAAATAGAAACGGTAGGACAATAAAAAGTGCTCCCACAAAAACAAGCACACCAACTAAACGTTGTTTGGTTCTCTCTTCCACGAGCTACTCTCCACTTGATAAACAATTAAATCCCTTCTGCAAAATCATTTGAAATCCACTTTTTTGCAGATGCAATAGTATAAAATGATCCAAAAATTAAAGCACGTTCGCCTTGTCTTTGGCAATGTGCTTCTAACATCGCCGCCTCTACCGACTCAAAATAACGACAATCTCTTCGTTGTGACTGCAAAAAATCGATCATCACCCTCCCATCTGAGCCTCTTTCTGTTTCAAGACGCGATAAATCACACACAAACCACCTGTCGACGATAGGTAATAACGCTTGAATCGTTTCAATCTGGGCTTTGTCTTTTAACATTCCTACAATGCCTGTCGTATAGGCTTTTGGCAATTGTGTATATTGTTCTGCAAGCCAGGCACTCGCGTGAGGATTATGAGCAACATCTAAAACACAGGAAAAAGTATTGTCAATAATTTCAAATCGCCCGGGCCATACGGTCTTCACAATACCCTCAGCGATTGTATTTTCTGAAACTGGTAGTATCGATTGCAACAGTTGAACAGCCTGAATGGCAGCAGCCACATTTTCTTTTTTTAAACTGGGCTTTGGATATTTTTTTTCATCATAAAAAAAATCACGATAAATATGATACAAAATTGCTTTTTTATCTGTAACCGTCTTTTCAACACTAACAGGTGGATCTTGCTCCGCACAAATAAAAGGCTTGTTTTCTCGTGCAATTGAGGCTTTCTCATAACCAATCGATACAATATCATTTCCCAAAAATTCCATATGATCCAGTGCAACCGATGTCAAAATAGCCACATCACTTTCAACAATATTTACCGCATCCAATCGCCCACCAAGACCCACTTCCAAAATAATCACATCACAACGGGCTTGCTGAAACAAAAATAATGCCGCTAACGTAATAAATTCAAAAAAACTCACTATAACAGTGCCACGCGCTTGCTCAACAACCGAAAATGCTTCCAACAGGGCATCATCATCAATCATGCTATTATCAATGCGAATACGTTCGTTAAAATCAATTAGATGAGGCGATGTATACAAACCGACACGATACCCTGCCAACGCATAAATTGTCTCAAGGGTTTTAACGCACGACCCTTTTCCATTGGTGCCAGCAACCGTAATAACAGGGCATTTAAATGTCATGACATTCAAACGGGCCGCAACCTGCCCGATACGATCCAAACCCAATTCAATTCGTTGGCGATGAATCTGTTGTATATGTAAAAACCATTCGTCCTTTGTACGCATCAAAAACCCACATTGTTTAAAAAATATACAAAAATTTGCGCAGCGCTACTATTTAGGCATACCATAGAGGTCATAAGGATATTATTTGGCCAAGCAGCATGAAGACAATTAACGCCCTCATCATTGGATTGCTTACTTTTCTTGCTCAACCAGTCTTTGCCGAGGAAAAATTACCAAGCCCTTCGGAAAACATATCCACCCCTTCTGCTGCCGTGCTACCCCTCAGTTACGACAAAAAAGACAGTAAGCGCTTGTATGGGGCTCATCTGGCACAAAATACAGCTCCTGACTTACCAGCGCCTCAAGCAAGAGACATTGCAACCGACGTGACTGACAAAAATAGCATGGAAAACGCGCATCTTGCACCCCCCGCACAAACCGAAACCCCTCTAAAAAATAGCGTGGATATTTACGCTACCGGCGGCGCAGGGTTTGCGAATCTAAAAACCGACGGCACTATTCACGGAGAGTTTGAATCAAGCACTGTTTACAATGCTAACAGCACGAGCACTAATGGGGTCTATAGTGCTGCGGCTGCCTACACATTCAAGCAAGTCCACAAAAAGCCCATTGATATTTCACTCGGGGCTGCTTTTGTTGGTACAACTAATGCACAAGTCAATGGCACTTCCGAAGTAAGCCTCTCAGGAATCCAACCGATCAGTGTACCTTACAATTACGACGTCTCAAGCAAAGCCGCTTTTTTTGAACAACGCGCCACTTATCATAGCGATAAAAACCCAAACTGGCAGCCTTATATTGTCACTGGCTTTGGACCCAGCTGGAACACATTAAGCAATTTCAGCGGCTTTAACGGCAGGTTTTCCATACTTGCAACGCAAGGATCTCACGCACTGGGCGCAGGCAGCCCACGTTCATCACAACCTTTTGCTAATGAAACAACAGGTTCCTTTGCGTATGAAGCCGGCGTTGGCATACTACACCCTCTATCCGACCGCCTTGCCATTACCGCCGATTACCGCTATATAAATTTTGGAAAAGGTGAACTGGGTGGGCTTTCCCTCTCTCCAGAAATAACAGATCGGTTGAGTACCAACCCCATCAGTGAAAATACGGTACTCTTATCGCTCAAAGCCTCATTCACGACTTGACACACAGCGGTTCCTATTTCATTCTCATCGCACAAAAACAACAAGCACGCCCAATCATTATGCAAAACGATTATAATCCTCTCGAAATCGAACAATCCGCCCAGCAATACTGGGAAAATTCAACCATTTTCAAAGCCACGGAGGATGCCTCCAGCGAAAAATATTTTTGCTTATCGATGATGCCTTATCCCAGTGGTGAATTACATATGGGTCACGTACGTAATTATGCGATCGGCGATGTGATTGCGCGCTATGAAAAAATGAAGGGCAAAAATGTGATGCAACCTTGGGCATGGGATGCTTTTGGATTGCCCGCAGAAAATGCTGCTAGTAAACATCAATTGCCACCCCATGATTGGACCCAGAAAAATATCAATGTGATGCGCACGCAATTGAAACAGCTCGGCCTTGCGGTTGACTGGTCACGTGAAACATCCACTTGTGAACCTACCTACTATCAATTTGAACAATGGCTCTTTGTTCAATTATTCAAAAAAGGCTTAGCGTATAAGAAAAAATCCCTTGTCAATTGGGACCCTGTCGATCAAACCGTATTGGCCAATGAACAGGTCATTGATGGCAAGGGTTGGCGTTCCGGTGCGCCCGTTGAGCGTCGCGAAATTTCACAGTGGTTTTTGAAAATTACAGACTACGCAGAGCCGCTCTTAAATGATTTAGACAGTTTAAGTGGTTGGCCGAGACAGGTTGTCGAAATGCAACGCAATTGGATTGGAAAATCTGAAGGTGTTGAAATTGATTTTACCGTAAATAATAAAGTACTCGCTGTTTACACCACGCGCGCAGACACCTTAATGGGTGCCACATATTTAGGCATTGCCGTTGAACACCCGCTCGCTCAAGCTGCTGCTGCGAACAATCCTGCATTAAAAGCATTTTTAGCATCATGCAAGAAATCGTCTGTGTCTGAAGCCGATATTGCCACACAAGAAAAATTAGGTATGGATACTGGCTTATTTGCCAATCATCCTATTACACAGAAAAAAATCCCTGTCTGGGTAACCAATTTTGTATTGATGGAATATGGCTCTGGTGCTGTTATGGCAGTGCCTGCACATGATGAGCGCGATCATGAATTTGCAAAAAAATACAAGCTGCCTATTCAACCTGTCATTAAAACAGATTCTTGGGATTTTGAAAAAGCGGCTTTTACCGAGCATGGCCCATTAATTAATTCAGCAGTATTTGATGGATTAGAAGGCACCGATGCCATTGCAAAAATTCGTGATCACTTAATCCAAAAAAACGCTGGAAAACCTTGCGTGAATTATCGATTGCGTGACTGGGGTATTTCTCGTCAACGCTACTGGGGCACACCTATTCCCATGATTCACTGTGATGCCTGTGGTGATGTACCTGTTGATGAAAAAGAACTGCCTGTTGTATTACCTACAAATTTAATTCCAACAGGACAAGGCTCACCACTGGTAGAATGCGAAGCCTTTTATAAAACAACCTGTCCTCACTGTAAAAAGCCTGCAAAACGCGAAACGGATACCATGGACACCTTTGTCGAATCCTCTTGGTATTTCGCACGCTTGTGTTCTTTTGATCAAGCCAAAACCATTGTCGACGAACGTGTCAACTACTGGATGCCAGTCGATCATTATGTTGGTGGGATTGAGCATGCCATTTTACACTTACTGTATTCTCGTTTTATCCACAAAGTATTGCGTGATTTTGGCTTTATCCAATGCGATGAACCTTTCAAAAATTTACTAACACAAGGCATGGTATTAAAAGACGGCGCCAAAATGTCAAAATCAAAAGGCAATGTCGTTGCCCCTCAAGCGTTGATTCAAAAATATGGTGTCGATACTGCACGTTTATTTATGATTTTTGCGGCGCCTCCTGAACAATCTTTAGAGTGGTCTGATGCCGGGGTTGAAGGTGCACACCGATTCTTAAAAAAATTATGGAAGTTTGCAGCAACGTTGCCAGCATCAAAAACCACCATCGCACAACCCATTTTAGAATCTGATAATCGAGCGCTTCATCAAATTTTACAACAAGCTAATACCGATATGGCGCGCCAACAATTTAACACCGTTGTATCAGCCGCAATGAAATTTCTAAATATACTGCAAGAAAAAACTGATAAGGGTGCGATTCATGCTGAATTTTCAGTATTATTACGCTTACTGTCACCCATTGTGCCACACATAACGCATGAATTATGGAATGCATTAGGCTATGGCGGCGATATTGCAACAGCCCCTTGGCCAATTGCTAACAAAGAACTACTGTCATCCGGTGCGCGAGAATTCGTCATTCAAGTCAATGGAAAACTGCGCGGAAAAATCACGATTTCACCCGATGAATCTGAAGCATCCATTCAGGAAAAGGCACTGCAAGATATCAATGTACAAGCCTTTTTAAAAGATAAAATAGTGCAGCGTGTTATAGTCATTCCCAATCGTCTCGTCAACATTGTGGTTGCATAAATGAAAAAATTATTTTTAGTGCTGATGTTTTGCCTTATGATAGCAGGTTGTTATTTTCATCCGAGATCACCTGCTGATTTTCCGACACAGCTAAAAACCGTTTATTTTGCACCCGAAAGAGAATTTAGCACTTTGGCCATTCAGCTGCGGGCTTTATTAAAATCGATGGATGTGAGGTGCGTGAAAAATCCATCTGATGCTACCTACACACTAAAAATAACGCATGATTATTTTTCATATACGCGCGCTGATGTTGTCGATGCAACACTGCCTTCCACTATGTCATTTACACAGGTTGCCACTATTTCAGTAATAGACAATCGAAACACCAAGGTATTAGTGAGCCAACTCTTTAGTAGCTCTAACACTGTTATACTCAATGCAAACCAAGTTTATACAGCAAGCTCAAATGACCTGATTCGACAAGAATTAAATCACAATTTGATTTCTCTGATATATTATTGGTTGATATCAATGAATACAAAAAATGCGATTGCCCATGCAAATAACGCTAAAACAATTGTCCACGCATCTCGATAAGTCACTCTATCTTATCAGCAGCGATGAAAGCCTACTTGCGCAAGATACGCGCGATACCCTTGTCGCAGTCTTCAAAAAAAAAGGTTTTTCTGAAAAACAATTAATTCACATGGATACTGGCTTTCAATCAGAGCAATTAACACTTGCCATTAACAATCAAGATTTATTTTCTGAAAAAAAACTGATTGATATTCGCAATGCGAATGCAAAATTTGATGCAGACAGCATTGCAACACTTGAAAAATATTGCCTCAACAAAAATTCTGATCAAGTGATTATTATCACCACTGATAAATTATCTGCTGCACAACAAAAATCAGCTTGGTTTCAATGCGTCAATAAAAATGGTTATTTTATACCGATTTGGCCAATTGCCATTGATGCACTGCCCCAATGGATTGTTGATCGCGCACGTGATCAATTTTCATTAAAATTACCGATTGATGTTGCAAGGAATCTTGCTTTTTTTTCAGAAGGTAATTTACTATCTGCCGAACAAGCCTTAACAAAGTTGCAGCTACTCTATAACGGCACTGAGATTACACGCGAACAATTAATCACGGTATTATCCGATCACGCGCGCTTTAATGTCTTTGATTTATCAAATGCATTGGCGCAACGCAATACTAAAAAAGTCATTCGCATTTTAGAGCGTCTCGAAAAAACAGGTGAAGAACCTGTATTGGTACTCTGGAGCATTTGTCGTGAATTGCGTAATCATCAACGATATACTGCTTTACAATATGCCGCAAAAACCGATGAAATAATCAAGGGCGCGCAAACAGGGGATATCTGGCTTTCACTAAAACAATTAAGCTTAATGGGGTGTGGACATGCAATCTAAAGCTGTTGGTTTATTAGGTGGCACATTTGACCCTATTCACGAAGGACATTTGTCGATTGCAAAACAGGTATACCATGCACTGCCATTAGAACGCGTTGATTTTATTCCTTGCTTTCAGCCCCCCCATCGTAATCAACCAGATACATCAGCAAATGACCGACTGGCTATGGTCAAGCTTGCCATTCAAGACTTCCCTTATTTTTCAGCAAATCCTATTGAAATTGTAAGCCAAAAAATCAGTTACACAATTGACACCCTTAAACAATTACGAAAAGAAAATCCCTCTCAAGCTTTTTGTTTTATCATTGGCTCTGATGCATTTTCACAATTTCACAAATGGCATGACTGTGAAAAAATCGTAGAACTGGTTCATTTAATTGTTGTGTCGCGTGAACATCAACAGCTCCCTCAATCTATTTCTTTACAAAAATTATTACGTGACAATGAAACAAAAAATAGTAATGACTTACATGCGCTTCCCGCCGGAAAAATTTATTTTCAAACAATTACACCGATTAATATTTCTGCGACTGCGATTCGACATGCGCTAAAAAATCACGAAAAAAAAATTCCGGGATTGCCAAAAGCGGTTGAAATATACATTCAAGAATTCGGCTTATATAAAAGTTTGTAAATCCTCCTGGTGCTGCCATTGGCGCAGCACCAGGGAATTTACTACCCTTCAAACGGGTGCTTCAAAATAATCGTTTGATCACGTTCAGGACCGGTCGAGATAATATCAATCGATACCCCACAAATTTCGCCTAAACGCGCTAGATAGTTTTTTGCTGCCTCAGGTAATTTCTCAAAGCAAGTAATACCGAAAGTAGCGGTATTCCAACCCGGCATAGTTTCATACACGGGCTCACACTCTGATAAATCACACAAATCCATCGGCAAATCATGAATAACTGTGCCGCGATACCGATAACCATTACAAATTTTTATTTCTGTAAATGTATCTAAGACATCCATTTTCATCATGGCCAAGCTCGACAAACTATTCACTTGAACTGCGCGGCGCATCAATACGCCATCAAACCAACCACAACGACGCGGACGACCTGTCACCGAACCAAATTCATTGCCCCGCTTTGCAATCTCGCTTCCGATGTCATCATGCAATTCCGTTGGAAATGGGCCTGAACCAACGCGCGTAACATAGGCTTTTGTTACCCCTAACACTTCATCAATATAACGCGGACCAAAGCCCGTGCCCGTGCTCACTGCACCTGCCGTTGTATTCGATGACGTTACAAATGGATAGGTACCCAAATCGATATCCAATAAAGTGCCTTGCGCCCCTTCAAATAAAATATTTTTTCCAGCTGCACGTAATGCACCTAATTCTGCTGTCACATCGGCAATCATCGGACGAATTTTTTTAATAGCACTATTTAATTCTGCAAGCACCACTTCATGAGACAATTCTTCTTCATGAAAATAATGCTTTAATTGAAAATTATGATAGTCCGCTAATGCCTTTACTTTTTCCGCCAATTGCTCAGGATGCAAAAAATCCATCATGCGAATACCGCGACGCGCCACTTTATCTTCGTAGCACGGACCAATACCACGACCCGTTGTTCCAATTTTATTATTACCACGCGCTTTTTCACGCGCTTGATCAATGCGCACGTGATACGGCAATAACACACTACACGCACTGCTGATTTTCAAGCGTGATGTAACAGGAATGCCACGTTTTTCAAGTTCTGTCATTTCTAGCAAAAATGCTTCAGGAGATAAAACCACCCCATTGCCAATAAAGCACTGCATAGCGTCATGCAACATACCAGAAGGCATTAAACGCAATACCGTTTTTTGGCCATTAATAACCAATGTATGACCTGCATTATGACCGCCTTGATAACGCACAACGGCAGAGGCTTTTTGACACAGTAAATCCACTAATTTGCCTTTGCCTTCATCACCCCATTGGGTGCCTAAAATAACAACGTTTTTACTCATCTGTTTTCTCACACATTTTTGCTAATTCCGCCACACGCTTTGCCAATTTATCCAATTCTCTTAAGCGCATCACATTACGAAACCATTGGCGCACTTCCTGAACCGGTATACTCGAACTATATTGCCCTTTTTCAGTAATGGATTGCGCAACACCACTTTTTCCTGCAATAGAAACGCCATCTACAATTTCAAGATGCCCTGCAATTCCAACATGACCGCCAATAATACAGTAACGCCCCACTTTCGTACTTCCAGCAATGCCGGTTGAGCCCGCAATCGCCGTATGCGCACCAATTGAAACATTGTGTCCAATTTGAATTTGATTATCTAAGCGAACATCTTCTGCAAGCACAGTATCTTCTAATGCACCACGATCAATACAGGTATTCGCCCCAATTTCACAGTCATCTCCAATGCGTACACCACCCAATTGCGGCACCTTAATCCACTTGCCAGCATCCATGGCCAAACCAAAACCATCCGCACCAATCACCACGCCAGGATGAATTAATACACGCTTACCTAAAGTAACGCGCGTCACCAATGTGACACGTGAAACCAAACGTGATGCCGCACCCACAACACAGTTTTCACCCACAATACAATGCGACCCTAAAATAACCCCCACTTCAATCACAGCGTTTTCTTCAATCACACAATAAGGACCAATGCTGACGCTATCACTGATTTTAGCGCTTGTTGCAATAACCGCTGTTGGATGAATACCAGCAAATATTGCTGGCTTTACCTCAAACAATGCTGCAATTTTCGCATAGGATACATAAGGATCTTTTGCGATTAATGCATTGGTTGCACATGCATCAACCGCTTCTGCCGTTAAAATAACCACACCCGCTTTTGTTTCAGGCAACTGCTTTGCATATTTTTTATTAGAAAGAAAACTTAATTGTGTTGGACCCGCATCTAGTAAAGTACCTACACCATCGATAAGATGACTTCCATCACCTCTATATTCAAGAGAGAAGCGCTGCGCCAATTCAGACACAGTGTACAGAGAAGTTGGCATTAAAAAATCCTTTGCTTTATCTATGGGTTAAATTCTAGAGGGGACTGAGAGGAGATTGCAAGGAGAATCGTGAGTGTGAGTGTGAGTGTGGAACATGCTCAGTCTAGCATAAACAAAAGCAAACTACTTTGTGAATACATTTCACACATTCACGATCCACAATCATGAAACAAGCGCTCAAAATCCAGCTGCTGAATTTCTAAATCCAACAACCAGTTACCTTCTTCATCAATCGCTTCTGCCTGAACAACCGCAAGCGCATATAATTTTGCACGTAAACGTCCTTGATGCGATTGCAACACAACACGCACACGCACCATGCGCTTTGTGATTAATTCACAAATAGCCTGCTGTAACATATCCATACCAAGATTTTTTGCACTTGAGATCCAAACCCGCTCTGGGTTTCCTTTTGCGTCATAATCAATACGCGGCGAAAAATCGTGCAACAAATCAATTTTATTCATCACCAGCAATTGCAAAACATCACCCGCACCAATTTCCGTTAATACATCATTGACAGCAGAAATCGTTTCAAGCACATCTTCTGCAACCGCATCGACAACATGCAATAATAAATCCGCTTCACGCGTTTCTTCTAAGGTTGCTTTAAATGCTGCAATCAATTCATGCGGTAATTGCCGTACAAAACCCACTGTATCTGCCAATACCACTTCACCAATTTTAGGCAAAGTAATATTGCGACAAGTGGTATCTAATGTGGCAAACAGCTGATTCGCAACATACACTGTGCTTTCTGTTAATCGATTAAATAAGGTTGATTTCCCGGCATTCGTGTAACCCACAATCGAAAGAATGGGCGTTTCCGCGCGCGCACGTGCGCGCCTGCTTTGTTCACGTTGTTTTTCTACTTTTTCTAAGCGTTTTTTGATATTTTTAATTCTACCTGAAACCAACCGACGATCCGTTTCTAATTGCGTTTCACCAGGGCCACGCAACCCTATGCCACCCTTTTGTCGTTCTAAATGCGTCCATCCACGCACTAATCGTGTACTGATATGCTCCAATTGCGCCAACTCAACTTGCAATTTACCTTCGAAAGTTCGTGCGCGTTGCGCAAAAATATCAAGAATCAATTCGGCACGATCATGGACACGACATTCAAATAAGGCTTCTAAATTACGCGCTTGTGCAGGTGATAACGTATGATTAAATAAAACAAGGTCTGCTTTGTGTGCACGAACCGTTTCTGCAATTTCTTCTGCTTTACCCAGCCCCACAAAATATTTCGGATGAGGCTTAGGCAACTTTCCAACGACGATATCAAGCACCTCTGCATTTGCAGACTCTGCAAGCAACCGAAATTCTGCAAGCGCTTCTTCAAAATAATGGGCGTTTTCTGCTTGATACACAGCACATTGCACAAGAATCGCGCGCTCACCACCTTTTTCACGAGAAATAAAAAATTCTTTTGCCATAATACATCCTGCAAAAACCGCTTGCTAACGCGCGCGGCTCGCATGCAAAATCTCAATGCGAGCCGCGCGTGTTAGCAAGCGGTTATTTTAACTCACCATTTCCCAGCACCAATACACGATTACACCGCTTCGCCAACGCCTCATTATGCGTCACAATCACAAAACTTGTTTGATGCTCACGATTTAATTCAAGCATTAAATTAAAAACAATATCCGCAGTATGATGATCCAAGTTTCCGGTTGGCTCATCTGCCAACACACAGGAGGGGTTATTCACTAACGCACGTGCAATCGCGATCCGTTGACGCTCGCCCCCGGATAATTCGCTCACACGATGTGTCATCCGATGCTTTAGCCCGACCTGCTCCAATATTTTTTCTGATTTTTCTTGAATAATTTTTTTTGATAGACCTGCAATCATGAGGGGCATAGCCACATTTTCAAGCGCAGAAAATTCAGGCAATAAATGATGAAATTGGTAAATAAACCCCAAGTGATTGTTGCGTAACTGGCAACGCTCACGCTCGGTAATGTCTGCAATTTTCTTTCCACAAACAGAAACGGTCCCGCTAGTCGGTTTATCTAAGCCACCCAATAATTGCAACAGGGTTGATTTCCCTGCGCCGGATGAACCAATAATCGCAACCGTTTCACCAGGCATGACGGTTAAATTAATCGCATTAAAAACATTCACGATTAAATCAGCATCACGGTAAGTTTTAGAAAGATTTTCACAGTGAATGACTGGATTTTTATTCATAATAGGATGCTCGCCTTGATCGCATGCGCGTTTCTTTATTCATACCTCAACGCTTCCGCCGGCTCCGTCTTAAACGCCAATACTGCAGGATAAATGGTCGCAAGCACACTCAAGATAAGTGCTGAAAAACAAACTTCAATCACGTCAACCACATTAATTTTTGATGGTAAATAATTAATAAAAAATACCGATGACTGCACAAATTGCACATGCAACAAACGCTGCAACCAATCCGCGATGAATGTAATGCTAGACGCCAATGCAATACCACCCATTAACCCCAATAACGTACCTAGCAAGCCAATGACGGTGCCCTGCACAACAAAGGTCATCATAATCGTGCGTGGCCTTGCACCCAATGTGCGCAAAATAGCAATATCCGCACGCTTGTCATTAACCACCATCACAAGGGTTGATACTAGATTAAATGCAGCCACCCCAATAATTAATAACAAAATAACAAAAAGCATGGTTTTTTCCATCGCAAGTGCTTGGAAAAAAGCACCGAACTGTATTGTCCAATTTGTCATGGCATATTGTGGCGGTAAAATAAGTTGTAACTGATGCGTAACCATTGGCGCGTCATACAAACTTTGCAAGCGCAAATGCACACCGCTTTCGCGCGACTCCGGCAAAAACAATGTTTCTGCATCTTTCAGATTAATAAATAATTGCGACGAGTCATACAAACCACCCGTCGTATGATAAACACCGCTCACTTGAAACGTCTTATAACGCGGTAAAATACCAACAAGCGTCACTGTCGATTGTGGGGTCAAAACAGTAATTGAGTCACCCACGTGCAAATCCAATGACTCTGCCAACATTTTTCCGACAATCACATGATATTGCCCTGCTTGAAGCGATTGCACATTGCCTTCTAGCAAGTGTTGATTCAACATTGAGACCCGCGATTCTTCCTCTGGCAAAATACCCATCAAGGTCACACCGGCAAATTGCGTACCATGCATAATCATGCCATTGCCACTCACATAGGGCGCTGCATCTACAACGTTTTTTAATGTCTTTGCAGCACGTACTAACTGAGGCCAGGTTTTCGTAATATCGTCTTTTGTGATCACCGTTACCGCTGGTGTAATCGCAAAAAAACGCGCACGTATCTGCTCATTAAAACCATTCATCACAGATAACACAGTGATCAACACCGTCACCCCAAGCGCAATACCCAGCAGTGAAGCCAATGAAATAAACGAGACAAAGTGATTACGACGCCGAGCACGCGTATAACGAAGTCCGATGATGAAAGATAAGGGTAATTTAAGCATGGGGGTATAATACATGAATGTGAGTGGGAGTGGGAGTGTCTGAGGTGAAGTGAGATGCTAGTTGCCAAATGGATCCTAAACAAATTCTGGCCCCAGGGATTCCAGCTAGATTAAGCCTCTGAAACTCACACTCACACTCATACTTCCGCTCCCCACCCCTATTTTTACAGCATAAACGCTCATTTCACGATTCTCATTTTTTCCAGCATTTTCAGCCTCAAAAAAAATGTTCGGCAAGGCAAAAGTTTCCTGCTAAAATTTCCTAAAAAAAAGCTGGAGTCGACGGTCGTTACGTTATATATTGGCGATTTTTTTGGGGGGCTACTCAAATGAGGAGCCTGGTCTTTGTTGTCTTGTTGGGCATTGCTCACACACTAACGAGGATAGAGTAGATGAAACTATCTCAACTCTTAAAAAATCCAGCGGCAGAACGCGAACCTTTTTTTGCGTTTCGTCCGCACGTGTTGGAAAAATCAGCGCGCTTTTTCTTGGATAACTTTGATGCGAAGATTATGTACGCAATCAAAACCAATCCGGAAATTCATGTGCTACAACACTTGCACCAAGCGGGCGTTCGCTCGTTTGAACTCGCCTCGATTTCTGAGATTGCCCGTGTTCACGCGCTATTTCCAGATGCTGAGAAGTATTTCATGCATCCTGTGAAATCTCGCACGGCAATTCGCGAAGCATACTTTACGTATGGCGTGCGCAATTTCTCGCTCGACACCAAACAAGAACTCGACAAAATTTTGGAAGAAACCGATTTTGCAAAAGATCTGTCCCTTCATGTTCGCTTAAGCATCCCCAATACTTACGCAGAACATAGCCTTGCTGAAAAATTTGGTGTGAGTTTGTTGCACGCACCAAAACTAATGAAGCAAGTGCACGAAGTTGCCAAAAAAATCGGCGTTTGTTTTCACGTAGGTTCACAATGCATGCATCCTGATGCCTATCGCATTGCGATCCGCATGACACGCGATCTCATTCATCAGCTTGATTTTGACATTGATTACTTAAATGTTGGCGGTGGATTCCCCTCGATTTATCCAGGATTGATCCCACCCCCACTACATCAATACTTCGATGTCATTCACGAAGAGTTTGCGATTCTAAAAGAACAGTACCCTGATATTCAGCTATTGTCTGAACCCGGTCGTGCGCTTGTCGCAGAATCAACGTCGCTCATCGTGCAAGTACTGTTGCGTAAAAACGATGCTTTGTACATTAACGATGGCATTTACGGCGCATTGTTTGATGCCGGCTTCCCAAAGTTAATTTACCCTGTTCAAATTATTCGACCTAAACGTACGCTCGGCAATCTAGCCTCATACCATTTCTATGGTCCAACTTGTGATTCTCTTGATCACATGCAAGGCCCCTTCTATTTGCCAAATGATGTGCAAGAAGGTGAATTTATTGAAATCGGGCAGCTCGGCGCCTATGGCCGTACGCTTGCGACTTCTTTCAACGGATTTTCGCACCGCAAGGATGTGTGCGTGATCAATGACGATCCTTTAATGACACTGTATGATACGACCGCGATTTCGAAAGAACCGCTGGAAGTGATTGCGGCGTAATCCGTGACCGTGCCTGTTGACTGTGACCGTTAAGATTAACCCTCTAACACACTCACTGTCACAGTCACGCTCATCTAAACACCACCCCTGAATCATGAGGCACTTATAAAAATGAACAAAGAAACCTTGTTAAGCAAAACCATCGAACACATCGACATTACTTCCTTTGATGCGCGCCCTATTATCGACTCAATGGACAAAATGTCTTTTAGCTCTCGCGACCTTGCACGCGCGACACAAATTTTCAATCGCATGTTAGGCGATAAATCCTGCTCAGTGATTTTGACCATTGCCGGCTCAACATCAGCAGGTGGTTGCATGCAGCTATATCATGACCTTGTTAAATACAACATGGTAGATGCTATCGTGGCAACTGGTGCATCCATTGTTGATATGGATTTCTTTGAAGCCTTGGGTCACAAGCATTATCAAGCAGCATCACAAAGTGTTGATGACAATCTACTCCGTGATTTAATGATCGATCGTATCTACGACACTTATATTGACGAAGAAGCACTGCAAGACTGCGATAAAACGCTTTTAAAAATTGCAAATAGCTTAGAACCACGCGCTTATAGCTCACGTGAATTTATCCGTGAAATGGGCCGTTATTTGGCTGAAGGTGGCGCGAAGAAAAAAGATTCTCTCGTGCAATTAGCGTATGAAAAAAATGTACCCATTTTCTGCCCTGCTTTCACAGATTCTTCTGCTGGCTTTGGCTTGGTGATGCATCAAGTACAAAACCCTGAAAAACATATTGCTATTGACGCAATCAAAGATTTTCGTGAGTTAACTGAAGTAAAAATCAAAGCAGGTACAACCGGTTTATTAATGATTGGCGGTGGCGTTCCCAAAAACTTCGCACAAGATACCGTTGTTTGCGCTGAAATGATTGGTGTTGGTGCAGATATGCATAAATACGCAGTTCAAATCACGGTTGCTGACGTTCGCGATGGCGCATGCTCAAGCTCAACATTAAAAGAGGCTTGCTCATGGGGTAAAGTGGAAACAACAGACGAACAAATGGTCTACGCGGAAGCAACAACCGTCCTTCCTTTGTTAGCAAGTGATGCCTATCATCGTGGTGCTTGGAAGACACGTGAAGCGAAAGAATACGCGAAATTGTTTGATGCAGTGAAAGCGTAATAGTGACTGTGTCGGGGGTTTTGTCTACGACAAACTAATGACAGTAACTTTTTAGTTTGAAGCGCACACGCTCCCAGGGAACGTGTGCGAATTAACTTTTATATCGGAGCAATAAAAAATGAACTGCCTTCCCCCCGATGAAGCATTCCTCGGCTTGCCTGAAGAAAATGCCGTTGACTATGCTGCTGCTAAAGCCGTTATTATCCCTTTTGGATTGGAAGCTTCCGTGAGTTATGGCGGTGGTACATCAAAAGGTCCACAAGCTATGCTGGATGCCTCTCACCAAGTGGAATTGTTTGATGAGCATTTTTGGTGTGAGCCTTATAAAAAAATTGGCATTGTGACACTCCCCGAACCTGAAATTAATGAAGATATTGAAAAAGCAGTTGATCAATTAGAAGCAATCGTTCAAAAAGTCGTTGATGATGGTAAGTTCCCAATGACCTTTGGTGGCGAACACTCCATTACCCCCGGCACTATTCGTCCCTTTGCAAGAAAATATCCCAATTTAGTCATGCTGCATTTTGATGCGCATGCCGACTTACGCGACGGTTACGATGGCGTGCACTACTCCCATGCATCTGCTTTACGTCGCTGTTTGGATCACGAACATATTGAATTAGTGTCACTCGGTATACGCAATATTTCACAAGAAGAAATTCCATTTTTGGAAGCAAATCGCCATCGCATTCATATTTATTGGGGTAAAGATAAAGCGCGTTGGAATTTAGAAGAAATTCTAGCCCCCCTACGTGGACGCCCCATTTATTTAACCTTTGACGTTGATGGTTTAGATGGTAGCGTCATGTCTGCAACGGGCACTCCTGAACCTGGCGGATTATTTTGGCAAGAAACAATCGATATCATTGAAGCTGCTTCAAAAGTAGGCACGATTGTTGGTGCGGATGTCAACGAACTTGCGCCAAAACCAAATTTACATGCTTGTGATTTCTTAGCAGCAAAATTGGCTTATAAAATCTTGAGCTTCGCTTTTCTCAAAGCCTAAAAAAATAAAAGAAAGCTGATGTACTTGATGCTCTTAATGTACTTGATGTTCTTGATGCGAGCATGAGCGTTAGCGAGTGTCTTTGCAGGGATTAGTATATATCGAGACTTCCTGCAAAAACACTCGCTAACGCTCATGCTCGCACCACAAAAAACCATAAATCCTCTTAATAATAACTTAACTTCCGTACGCTAGTATATTCAACAAGACGGCATTAAACGCCGAGATCCTGACGAGGCTAAAAAAATATGATGAAGAATCCATTTGCAACATTAATTGTTAATGCTGGCCAGGAAACAGCCCTCACCATTGCATTCGGACACGACTACCGACAACTCAACAAACTTGCCTTTCTTTGTGAAAAGTTAGCGGAAAAAAGCAAGGGAACCAAACTTGATACAACCTTTCAAAGTATTGTTCAGGGTAACTCTGATAGTTTTGATAAATTAAAACAGTTATATGGCAGCATTAAAGATGCTGAAAAACTAAAATCCACGCATTCTCTTCTCTCAAAAGAAGAAGAGAATGAGCTAGAGAGCACGCTACAAGATGATCAAAACCAGTTTCAAGCGCATTGTGATGCGCTACAGCTCAGCATGGAAGATGCGGCAGAACAAGTAGAGTTACAAGCGCAATTGAACCTTATCAAAGCTGAATTAGTAGAAACAGAATCTTATTTTAGAGATTTTTATACCACTGCTAGCATTGACCTCAATCAATTATCCACAGCAACTCAAGATTTAACAGCCGCAATGGAAGCACTTGTTTCTGCAGATGCTGATGATGATATTGATGCGCTTGCTGAAAAACAAGACGATGCACTGGCGACTGTAAAAAAATTATTACAATCAGAGGATTATAAACCAGATGCATTAATCGCTGAAGCAAACGACCTAATTAAAAAATACGATTCTTTTTCTTCCTGGCTAAAAGTGATTTATCAACAATACGTAACACAACTTGCCACATCCGACAATCCTGTATCCACTATCGATAAGTTTCTAGCTTTTCTGTTGAAAAAAGGAAGTGAATTTTTACCTCGCAACTATGTCGGCTGGGGCAGCACCATCCCTGCAGAACAAAAATTCCCAAGCAGTGGTAGCGAGCATGATCGCGATAAGTCTGGCCATGCGCATTTTCAACCATGTACAGGTCATTATAAACAGCGCACCAAACCCGCAGGTTTGCTTGCTTCTTGCGCACCGCCAAAAGCGAAAAAATCAGCAGGCGTCGCGCAAGAAACAACCGATGCAATTAATGCAAAGCGTTTACAAGCTTTTCTTGAAATGTTGTTTGAAAGACAAGTTGAACACATTATCGAATTAGGGGCAGATAAAAACGATATTCGCTTAATTTATCATTCTGTGGCAAGTGGAAAGCTTATCTCTGAGTTTGATGAAGAAGAGAATGTTCTGATTCTCACAAATACTGAAACCGGTATCACAAGAGCCATTCATTTCACCCACATCCCAGTTGACGATCAAAAAGCCCTCAACTTAGCAAATGAAGAACTAAGCGCGCTCCTCAACTTTTATAATCAATCTAAACAAGGCACTGTATTAGCGCATTGTGATTCAGGTGTAGGTCGCACAGGACAAATTGCTTTGCTGCTCGGAATACAAAATTATTTCAGCAATAACCCAAAAGTTTATGAAAAAGTGCTTCTATTGATTGAAGCATTAATACACGACAACCCTATCGATAACGCCGAAGTAACAAAACTAATTACTCAGCTTTACACAACAATGGCCCGCATTTTAAATCAATTACGTAAAATACGTTATTCTGTGGAACAGCCCGAACAATTTTTAAGTTCATTCGCTCAAACACTGTTATTAAGCGCCACCGATGCACATTACCCAGATGACGAAATCGATCTCTTACGTGAACGATTAGGCGTTACAAAACCCATTCGCATCATTGCGAGACACACTGAAGAAGATTTTTCAACCACAACTTCGATATCCGCATCTCCTATCATTGAACGAAACGCAGCAGACGGTATTACATTTCCTGGAAGGCAAGAAACGCCAACGAACGTCTCACCAACATATGAGGTGCTCCAGCAGGATAAGGACTTTAAATGCTTATTGGAGATACCGTCATCAAATCAATCATCATTTTTTTCATCATCACCACCGATGGCACCCCTTACGCCGCGCCCACCAAGCGCTAAGAGCCTAAGACCAGAAACCAGCTTTCCTGGTAGACGACACAGGTGAGTTCGAAGCATGCGCGAATAACTATTTAAAAACCGTGCTGACGCCACACTTCCCAGCACAATGCATTCACATGCTTTTTTTCATTGGATTCTTAAACTGAATTTCTGTCGGGAAATGATTTTTATTGATCTCCTATCAAATGAAACTTGACAGGCTTATTCTGTAAATTTTGCTTAAGATTAACGCTGTTTTGAGCCGATTTTAAAGATCTATTTTCACAGCCTGCTAGAAAAAGCAGTGCCATAAACAGCAAGCCAGAATAAAATTGTCTCGACACTCTCGACATTATATCCCCATTTTATAATTAATAATTTTTCTTGTGCATCCACAGACGACCTTGGAAATTTAGATGATTATTATTTTTCCCTGGTGCTGCAATTACAAGCAGTATTTATTCCCTTTGGAATATTAATCAACAGGGTTCATGCTATCACGAATTTTTCAAAATAAAATTTCAAATATTGCGGTTAAATTTTTCAATTATTTTATATTTAGTGCCGTTTAAAGCAATTAATGAAAAAATTGTATTTTTTATTGCACCAATAACTTCTATTGTATTATTCCTCAGGCAGTAAAATACTCGTATCATACTTAACACGACTCAAACAAAAATTACTTCGAAATGACTTCACATTAGATGCATTAACAAGTGCTCGACGAACAAACTCATTATAGGTGGCTATATCTTCAACATGAACCATTAATAAGTAGTCGACTTCGCCCGAAATAAAATAGCATTGCTTTACCTCTGGGCACTCATTCATTTTCTGCTCAAAATGATCCAAGAAATCTTCACCGCTCTTTTCTAACGTCACGCTCACAAAACTAATCAAGTTTTGCTTTATTTTGAAAGGATTAACCAATGCAACATCGTGCATGATAACCCCTGATTCACGCAATCTTCTGACGCGTCGCAAGCATGGTGGCGGTGACAAATTAATCAATTCAGCCAACTCCAAATTAGTCAGCTGATTGTTTTTTTGAAGCAAGTTAAGAATTTTTTTATCCGTTTTGTCTAGTTCAACTGTTTCAAGTTCTATATTAGCAGTCTTGACTTGTGCATTGCTCAGTAGCTTTTCCATATATTACTCATTTTACTAAAAATAGACATTTATATGAAATTTAATTACATATAATGCGAAATTTATTTTTAAATAAACCATCCTAGCATATTTTAATCTGATTAATGAGCAATTTTATATTAGCAAAGTGTCCTTGAAAGCGGAGCCAGATACGTACAAAATGTGAGAAATTGACACAGTTCAAAGAACACTCACTTAATCACAACAGATATTCCAAAACCCACTCCAGCATACATACCCTCAGAGAGTGATGTTTCAAAATTCAGCAAACACCCTAATCCGAGACCAAAAAAAGCGGTCGAGACTAAGTTAACAATAAAAGAAATAAAATAATTTTCGACTATTCTATATCCGCTACCAACCATTTTTTGTATATCGAGCGGAATCATTGTTAGCAATACAATCCACAATAAATTTTTTGCTAATTGATGTGTTTTTTTATCATTTTTATCGATAAAAAGCGTTACAAGAGAATTGGAAGCTGCAAAACAAGCAAGACCAAACACAACAGGAAATGCCAGACTGCCTAACGTATTAATGTTTGTCATTGCTTTACGTTTTTTGATATCTTTCTCTGCGCGCGCGATAATTGAACTGGCCTGCACCATTCCAGATATAGGGATGCTAAAAAAATTCTTAAATTGCATCGCCACTTCTACAGCTGACAAGGGTGATGATCCTTTTAACCCAACTAAAATAACGCTTGTAAAATTAACAATAAAATCAATTACTGCATCACCGCCCATCACAATACCGGATTTGAAAACTTCGCTAGTGTATTTTTTCAGTAATTCAAAATTCAACGATTCTTTTGTGAAAAAATAATATTTTTTAAAAGATGGATTTAATTTAAAATAAAGGGTAAATAATAACTGATCCAAACAAACGCTTATTCCATTCGCGAGACCAAATCCAGCGATACCCATTTTTGGCATACGATATTCACCATGCAATATACCGTATCCCAAAAATAAAAATAACGCTCTTCGTATTAAACTAATGACAAATGCAATCCATTCACCATCTACTTTATAGCTCGCTTGTTGACTAGCAATCGTTAACAAAGTTGCAGAAATACCAAAAAGATAGTGTCTAAAATAGGTTTCAGTTAAATCAGCAGCAACAGTCGGTTGCCCTATTCCTCGAAGCATATTTCCTGAAAACGCAAGAAAGAGCATAAAAGGAACACTTAATCCAACTGCATTGACATAACCTGCGTTTAATATCACCCCAATTTTTTCAGGCGATGCCCCTTTTTCACGACTAACAATAAGGCCGGTTGGATAAATCACGTTCATACCAGTACGAAGAATTAAGCTTTGCAGTGCATTAATTAACCCGCTTGCAGCCAAATGATCGGTATCGACCTTCGCCAACATAATCGCCATTGTCAGTTCAGATGCAACGCTCACTGATCGCGTCAAAATAATAGGAAGTGATAACCTTGCAAATTTTTTTAGAGTATCCTTTCTCTCCTCCCAGGTTAAAGCTTCAATTTCACGCATTTAAAAATACCTTAGATATATGAGTGCAACAAAATTAGCAACACATTCAATGTAATAAACGATAATAAAGTCGATACAGCAACGACCGTACTGGCTTTTTTAACATCTAATTTGTATCGTACTGCGAAAATGAACATATTTTTCGGAGAAGGCATAGCAGCCATCAGAATCAGTGACGCTAACCAGAATTGACTGAGGTGAAATATATATTTTCCAATAAAAAATGCTAATGTTGGCAAAATTAATAATTTTATGAAAGTAATAATACTTACTTCCATTAACTCCTTGCCAACAATTTTTTTAAGATCGAAGAAAAGCGATTGCCCTAATGCAAACAAGGCTAAAGGCGCTGCTGTTTCACCCATTAATTTTAAAACTTTATCAATAACGACTGGCGTGTGTAGATTAAAAAATGAAAACCCAATGCCCAATATGCAGGCAAGAATGATAGGGTTTTTCAGCACAATTAAAAAAACACTTTTTATTTTTTCAAAAAAATATCCCTGTTTTTCAGTGTTTTTTTCTTTTAAATCATGCTCTATGATCAACAAAACAATCGTTGTTAAAATCACTGTTTGAAAAATCAATATCGGCAAAACTGGCGTTGGATTATTAAAAACCAATATAAATAATGGGATTGCAAAATAAGCAGTATTAACCTGCGATGAACCCATGATATTCAGGGCAGATTCCGCGAATGATTTTTTTAAAAAAAATCGAGTAAAGGTAAACATAAAAGTTCCCGTCACTAACATGCACAATACAAAAGCTAAAATATAAGGAACATTAATTGACTGTGAAACAGGCGTTTTAGAGAAATCAAAAAATAACTGGCACGGCATTGCAATAAAAAACGCAAGTCGTGTGAAAGTGGTATTACTTTCTTCAGAAAACAAAGAAAATTTTGCACTACAGTATCCAATCAATACTATTAATAAAAGCGGTGACATTAGTAAAAATATACTCATTGATCTACACCCATTACGGATTAAGCTAATCAACCCCTATCATCTTTTTATACGCATAATTCTAAAAATTCCAAGATTTCAGAAAAATGTATTTCGAAACTGCGGTTACAAACCGGTTACCTTTTAAAGGCGCACTAAAATTTTCGGACAGAAGGATAATTCGAGATAAATGAAAAAATTTGTAACTAAAAGATTATTAAGAAAAAATTTGCCCGGGGCCGGAGTCGAACCGGCACGGAGGTGTTACCTACCGAGGGATTTTAAGTCCCTTGCGTCTACCAGTTTCGCCACCCGGGCATTTTAGAAGTACTACAAACAAGGCCACTCTCTTGAAACAGGTAGGAAAAGAGAAAAACCATACAACCTATACAAAAAACAAGGCTAGGGCCGGAATCGAACCGGCGTACGCGGCTTTGCAGGCCGCTACATAACCACTCTGACACCTAGCCAAAAACGTGTCAGTGTCAGTCGTCAGTGTCAGTAAACACGCCACATAAAACTAACACATTGAATGCTGAATTAGAAAGACGTGATAAATAGACGCCTCTACAACAAAAACTTTAGCGGGAAACGAGACTCGAACTCGCGACCCTAACCTTGGCAAGGTTATGCTCTACCAACTGAGCTATTCCCGCATTTAAACTTAAAAAAAACCGCTTACTACGTGCGCGGCTCGCACACGGCTCGCATCCTGTGTAATCAATAAGTCCTTAAAAACTCATTAACAATCAGGATTGCTATTATTGCGATTCTTGAAAAATTGTCAAGCTAAAACGATCAAAAATATGCGTTTTTTTGATAAATTAGTTAATTGATTTTCCAAGCGCCGGCCAAGCTATTTTTAAATAAATAAACATTGACCAAAGTGTTAAAATTGCAGCCACATATAATAATATCGGCCCTAACCACAATATCCAAGCAAACGATCCCGGATGATACCAAACCAACATGATAAGCGCGACCATCTGTATCATCGTTTTAAATTTTGCAACATTTGTCACTTTCATACTGACACGCTCACCAATGACAGACATCCATTCACGCAAGGCTGAAATTGCAATTTCACGACCAATGATCACCGCCGCCGCAACACCTAAGTACGGAATTAAATTAGCACTTAACACCATAACCAACGAGACAGCCACCAATAACTTATCAGCAACAGGATCCAGAAATGCACCAAGCTCCGTCATTTGTGACAGACTACGCGCCAAATACCCATCTAACCAATCTGTAAAAGCGGCAAGCGCTAATAATATGGCCGCTGCAGGATGTGCCCACCAAAAAGGCAATAAATAAAAAATTGCTACCACAGGGATAACTAAAATACGCGATACTGTTAATAGCAATGGAATATTCATAGACGATGCCCTATCCGATCCCAACGAACCATATCATAAAAATGCGAAGCACTACCATCCCAACTCATCCAGATAAATAACGCATGCCCTACCAAATTCTTTTCTGGCACAAAACCCCAGTAACGGCTGTCATCACTTTCATCACGATTATCACCCATCATAAAATATTGCCCTTGCGGCACAACAATATTATAAAAATCATGCGGAGGATGACCGCCATCATTAATTTCAAAAATGGCGTGTTTTACCCCACTTAAATCTTCTTCATATTTTTGATACGTTACAAGCTGACCAAAGTCATTTAATTGCGTAACATCCGCAACAAATTTTTGAGATGCTTGTTTGCCATTAACATATAACACTTTATTAATATAACTAATATGATCTCCTGGCAATCCAACGACACGCTTTACAAAGGTAAAACGATGATCAACCGGGTAATAAAATAAAGCAACCTGTCCACGCGCCGGCTCACCCACTGAAATTAATTTTTTATCCCACACAGGAAAACGCACACCATAATGGTACTGGTTCACTAAAATAAAATCACCGGGCATTACCGTAGGTTTTAATGAACCTGTCGGCACACGGTATGGCTGAAATAAAAATGAACGGATACAAAAAACAAGCAGTAAAACAGGGAAAAACGCGCGTGCGTAATCTATGATCAGCGGCCGCTTTTTTGTTTCAAAACATTTTTCTTTGTTGACGAGGCAAAAAATAAAATCACACAAACAGACAGCACCAGAAAAAATAATGGCACTTAATAACACTAAAGGGAAATCGAAAGTCATTGTTTTTTGCTCCCTGAAACATACACGGCGGTACCAACAAAACTCAACACTTGTCGAACACCCTCCCCCGGCACAAGCACATTCACGACAACGCCGTTCGCTCCCACACTAGCAGCCAATGCTTTTACTTTAGCTAGCAAATCATCACGTACTTGCGTGTTCAACGTTTTAAAGGCGAACTCCACACGAATTTGCCCAAGATCTTTTACACCGAAAGGTGCCTGATGATAAATCACGACATCGTCAGCAGAAGTTGGTGCGCGAACAATTTTTGCAGGCAAAATAATTCCTTGCGGCTCATAATGTGCACTAGGCGTAACCATAAGCAAACACAAGAGCGCGAACAATCCAGAGAGTGTGCAGATAATATGTCTTATCAAGGGTATTTCCTTTTCTTCAGAGCAAGAATGTCCCGTATTGTACGGCAAATTATTTAAAAAAGCAGTGGAATCGATGCCAGCAACCCGTCGAATAAAAAACCTTCGTCTTTTAACCTAGATTCAGACGTTTAAGCGTTCGCAGTAGGGTTTAACTACCGAATCTAGGTTTAAGAGCCTGTTTAAGATCTCCAGGCTCTAAGGATGTTGAACGATAATTTGTCTCGAAAATGCTCAGGTGCTAGTGTTATAATGCACTATGAAAAAGAAAAATTCACCTAACAAACTACGCTCACTCATTGTGACCTACTTCATTTTGACCATCATGATTGTATTTTTTATCCTGATGTTTTTCATCTTTTCTTATATTTTTATCACGGTCGTCATTATCGGGCTGATTTTTGCTGGCATTGGCTATCTTCGCATGCGGTTTTTTCGGCCTCCTCAAAAACAAGCAGAAAAAACGCACAAAGGCCGGATTATTGATCAGGATTAAGCGTAACTGTTCAGCCAATGGTGTCAAACATTTTCACAAAGACATCATTGCAGCAATTCCCGTGAACAAAAAATTTTCATCTTTTGGCGATCTTGAATGGTAATTTGTTTCGAAAATGCTCATGGACTTCATGTACACTGCGCTTTTCTCAACAAATTACCATCCAACCTCGCCTAAAATCTAAAAATTAG
>JAUXWQ010000008.1 GCA_030680235.1 Coxiellaceae bacterium | reverse complement strand
CTACCACCTCGACGGACCATCTGGAGTTAAAAATGCCACACAGAAAATTCGTGAAGTTTTGCAAAAAGAACAACCAAAATATTTTATTCGCGCAGACATAAAATCGTTTTATAAATCTATTTTGCATAATAAATTAATTCAAGATGTAAAAAAATATTACGATGATCCAAAATTAATTTGTATTCTGCAAAATATTATTAAAAATCCCATCGATACACCTTATGGTTATAAAAATCCGGATTACGGTATTGCGCTGCGCGGACCACTATCGCAATTCTTTAGTGGCATTTATTTAAAACCGTTAGATGATGCGTTTGATGAAGCAGACGTAACCTATCTGCGCTTTCAAGATGATGTTCTAATTCTATGTAAAACGAAACGACAATTAAATCGCTGTAAGCGGCGCATGATGAATGTGCTACAAGAAAGACAATTAACTTTATCCAAAAGAAAAACCCGGATTGGTAAAATTGAATCTGGTTTTCATTTTTTAGGTATTGAATATCCGCCGACGCAAACGGTAGATAATACCAACGTAACACCTGTGAATGATGATGCGATAGTTAACGCTCTACCTGATTATTGCTTGAATAATAATGGGGAGGGGGAGAAAATTATTATCAATCAATCAATCAATCAATCAATCAATCAATCAATCACAGGATATTTTGCGTATTGTTCCGCACGCCAGAACATTGCGCAAAGCACGCGAGCAAGTTAAATGGATGGTCGCAGATGGCGTTTCTCGCCCACAGATCAAACAATATCTTGTTCAGTGGTTACGCTGGTGGGCAAACACGTCAGGCACTTGGAAACATAAAGAGTTAGCAACCGCATACATCGAATCATGCTGGACACCCTCAGCTGCAGAAAATGCCACCGAGTTCCTCCAGCACTATCTCACATCACCGCACAGCGGCGAGACTGATGTGATTTCGTTGGCTGCATAAGTTTTCCAAGCTCCACGTTTTTGTTCGACATAAGTTTTGAAAAACGCTCCAGCCGCAGCTGCGGCACCAGCGCGCCGCATGCCGCCCGCACCGCTCGACCCAGCCGCCTCCCGCGCCAAATTTGTATCCAATACCATCAATAACGGCAGCCGCAATAAGAGCTGCGTCAACGACGGAATTACGACCGAAACCTTGAGTAGAATTCCAGTCATTAAAACGAGATGGGCGAGATCGAGGCTCTTTTTGCTCTGTGTCTGTTGTTAGGTAGTAAGTACCCTGGCGGATATCTTGTCTTACGGGCTCCGCCGCATTTCGCTGCGACCATCCAACCAACTGAGAGAAAATTACGATGCGCTTTTTATATCCTGGATCTGTAATGCGATTTGTATCAACTTCATCCCACGTTTTTTCATTGTGTTTTAGGCCTGTTAGAATGTGATTTGAATTAAAAATAATTTCTTGTTGCGTGTGGAAAACAAATTCTTCTCTGAAGCGATTTAATTTTTCAACCAGCGTGAGTTGATCAAATGGTTTTTGACGAGCATCAGCAGTTTCTGTAGGACCAGCGTTGACAAGATTAATTGCATCATCTAATTCTGCCTGTGTTGCATTTACTATTGCATAAACATATGGCGTGAAATCAAATGCATTGTCTTCTTGGGCTTGATCGTGTGTTTTTAAAATGAGGTTGATATCATCACTTCGAAGTGCTGTTAAATATAAGTTAGAGCGATAATGTGCGCGTGCGATGAGGTGATCAACTTCTTGCCTTTCATTTTTTAATGACTTTAAATATTCAATTTCTGCTTCTTGTTTTTCAAAATACATTCGCAAACTGTTTTTATAAATTTCTCTGAATTGGCGCTCCATTTCCATTTGGCCATGGTTAATTTGAGAAAAAGTGGATTTCATTTTCTCGCACAGTTGCACATCACTCGTGTGTAAAGCAGCTTGAAAAGGTGTGCCTGTAAAACTGTTTCCTTGTAAATCAATGGCTGTGCCTACTCGCGTTAAACACCTTGGATCGGCTGCCACCATTTTCAGAACCATCTCTTCATCGCCATGCAATACTGCTTCGATAACAGCATCAGAATTTTTAATAACAGGGAAAAGCGATGGTTTTCTTAAAGCAATGGCAACTGCGCCAAGTTGTTCGATGGGTTCAATACAAAAGGTGCCAGGACTATCAAGGCCTCCAGGAATTAATGACTTCACATACGTAGCGCCCGGTATTAAGTTAAAACTTAAAATTAATTTCCAGACATCAAATACAATGCCTGTTCTATTAAATTTTTTAAAACGGCGGTTACTTGCTTCATCGATCAATAATTGCATTAAAATCGTTAATGCACCTGCGACATCCTGATCGTCATCGAGGCAATGACTTTGCGTGCCAATGGCATATGTGCGAATGGTGCTGATCTGTGAGCCATCGGGTCTTTTTAATGCCGCTTGGTGCATTTCAGTTTGACGACGCATCTTTATCCCCCACTTTGCTTGTTTGTATAAATATGAATCATACAGGGTGGGACTTAAGGAAGCATTAAGTAGAGGCAATGATTTTTTAAAAAAATCATCGAGTTAGCAAGGATAATGCCTTAATTTGGCGATTAGTTTTGGGAAAGAAGACCATGTTCTCGGGTCCATTTATTAGGGAATGAAAGTATGTGATTTAGAGCGGTTTTGGACACCCTAGAT
>JAUXWQ010000005.1 GCA_030680235.1 Coxiellaceae bacterium | reverse complement strand
GTGTAACATGAATTTACAACAATTACACCAACTACAACCCTTCCTCTGGAGTCTTCCGTGCAAACCAGGCGAGAAACGGGCCGAAGTACTGCTTTATGGCAGCGCACCCTTGCTAGCCAGCATGGACGACAAGGTTCTGGTGCAGATAGCCAATGTTGCTTCTCTACCTGGTCTGGTTGGCGCCGCAATGACCATGCCGGACGCGCACTGGGGTTATGGCTTCCCCATCGGCGGTGTGGCCGCATTCGATGCCGAGCAAGGTGGCGTAATTTCTGCCGGGGGAGTCGGTTTTGATATTTCTTGCGGCATCCGCTGCTTGCGTAGCAATCTCAATTTACAGGATACCGCATCCCTCCTTCCTAAGCTCGCAGACAAACTATTCCAGGCAATTCCTGCCGGGGTTGGTAAAGAAGGCAATTTAAAGCTGAATCCTGAGCAACTCGATGCGGTACTTCAGGGAGGTGCGCAATGGGCTGTGCGGCAGGGCTATGGACATGCTGTGGATCTTGAATATGTTGAAGAACACGGCTGCGTGAGCGGTGCTAAGCCAGACAACGTATCGGACCTGGCCAAAAACCGCCAACGCGGAGAAATGGGCACACTCGGCTCCGGCAACCATTACCTTGAAGTGCAGGTAGTTGAACGCATCTACGATAACAAAGCAGCGCTGGCTTTCGGTTTGCATGAAGGCCAGATTATCGTTTCAATCCACTGCGGTTCACGTGGGCTAGGGCATCAAATCGGGACCGATTATCTTGTTTTGCTGGCCAAGGCTGCCAGCCATCTTGGCATCCTATTACCTGATCGGGAACTGGCCTGCGCACCGATTAAATCGCCGGAAGGACAGCAATATATCGGCGCGATGAATGCTGCCATCAATTGCGCACTCGCTAACCGGCAAATTTTAACGCATCTGACTCGCGCAACATTTGCAGAAGTTTATTCACATGCCGAGCTTGAAACTTTATTTGATGTTTCGCACAATACCTGTAAGACTGAGACACACGTAATTGACGGCAAGCCCAGATTACTTCATGTGCACCGTAAAGGTGCCACGCGCGCATTCAGCCCGGGACACGCCCTGCTGCCGGAGCGCTATCGTGCGGCAGGCCAGCCAGTCATCATTGGTGGCAGCATGGGCACTGGCTCTTACATTCTAGCAGGCGCCAGCGAAAACCCGGCATTCGCCTCGGCCAGCCACGGCGCTGGTCGCGCCATGAGCCGACGTCAGGCACTGACTCGCTGGCATGGACATGCATTGATTAACGAACTTGCGCAACAGGGTATACTGATCCGCACATGTTCCATGCGCGGAGTGGCAGAAGAAGCGCCAGGTGCTTACAAGGATGTAGACCTGGTTGCAGAAGTAACGGAACAGGCCGGACTCGCACGTCGCGTCGCCTTTCTTCGGCCGAAAGTGTGTGTTAAGGGATAACTTTTAACAGGAGATGTCATGTACCAGCATATACTCATTCCAGTCGATGGCAGCCCTACTTCTGACCGTGCCTTACAGGAAGCGCTTAGATTCGCCCAGCAGAAAAATGCTCAATTAGAGCTAGTATATGTAGTGGAGAACATCTATTTGCTAAGCGATGAACTTTACATTAATTACGCTGAGCTACTGGAGACTATGAGAAGTAGTGGCGAGAAGATACTGGCGCAGGCACAATCGGTGGCGCAGAAAGCAGGCATAACAGCTGAAGTAAAGCTGCTCGAGGCGGGAAGTGAGCGCATCGCGAACGTAATCGTAGCAGAAGCTGTACACTGGTCGGCAGATCTGATTGTAATCGGCACCCATGGTCGATCCGGTTTCAGTCGCCTGCTAATGGGCAGTGTTGCCGAAGGCGTGGTACGTACTGCACAGACGCCCGTCTTACTGATTCGTAGTACCTGAATTTTTATTTAAGGACACTTCTAAAAATTCAGAGTTCTAAACAAGACCAGGCGCGAATAAAAAATATTGACGCAGCATATGATGGATAGGTAAGGAAATATTTTTGTGAGCAACAAAGTATGGTGACGAAACGGGGTAAGCAGGCAAGCCGCAAAGCGGCTGCTCGCAAATATGGATTTTTAGAGGTGCCCTTATGAATAATGAGTCGTCCAGATACGTCTTGATAGACAGCATAACTTGAACCAACGAGAGGAAACAATCATGAAATTACCTTTGCAAATTACCATACGAGATGTTCCCCATTCTGAAGCATTGGAAAATCACATCCGGCAAAAAGCGGAAAAGCTTGAAACATTTTATCCACATATCATGGGATGTCGGGTAGTGGTAGATATTCCTCACAAACACAAACACCAGGGGCGTATGTTTAACGTGCGCCTCGATATTACCGTACCGGGTAATGAACTGGTAGTGAACCATGATGCAGATGAGGATGTATATGTCGCGCTCCGGGAAGCCTTCGACGCAGCCAAACGACAGCTCGAAGATTACAGCCGCCGTCAACGTGGCGATACCAAGGCGCACGCGCCTGTATTACACGGCAAAGTAATACGTTTGATTGAAGCAGAAGGTTACGGTTTCATCGAAACGTCCGATGGTCAGGAGCTATACTTTACCCGTGATAATCTCGCTAATATTAATTTTGACAAATTGACAGTGGGCTGCGAAGTGCAATTTCTCGAGGATATCGGCAAAGAGGGTTTGCAGGCAAAGCGTGTGAGCACCGGCAAGCATCACGTTGCAAAAGGGGAGGCCGTGTGAGCGTTCACGCGCTATTGTTTGGATGGTTGTTTCATGGCTACGTCGCAATTAACCGTTGAATGTAGGGCACCGCTAAAAATTCAAAGTTCTAAACAAGACCAGGCGCGAATAAAAAATATTGACGCAGCATATGATTGATAGGTAAGGAAGTATTTTTTGTGAGCAACGAAGTATGGTGACGAAACGGGGTAAGCAGGCAAGCCGCAAAGCGGCTGCTCGCAAATATGGATTTTTAGAGGTGCCCTGTAATTTAAAAATCTGCCAAGTCCTTATCAGTCGTAGGTTTTAGGTGATTTTATGATCAATAATAATTTCTTTTGGATTAGATAGTTACCAAAAGAACAACAGATAATTACAATATAGCTTATTTCATTAGCGCCATCCCGGCCGATGCCAAGCGATTTTCCCATGCGGTAGGCGC
>JAUXWQ010000002.1 GCA_030680235.1 Coxiellaceae bacterium | reverse complement strand
GTGACGGTAGATTAAAACGTTCTGATTGAGAAAATGTGAAGGAATACTCGTAAGTATTTCGAGCATTTTCGAATGAAGAACGTTTTAAGATGCCGTTACAATGTGATGCTAAAAAGGGTAAGTTATTTTTGCACAGCTCCTTACCTCCGACACAGTCGCTGTCACTTCTGATTTCATTATTAACAAAATGGACTTTCCTACTCATGGACAACCAAAAAAAATACTTCATTGGCCTCATGTCAGGCACCAGCATGGATGCCGTTGATGCAGCACTTGTTTCATTTGAAAATAATCGTCCGCAATTGATTAATACCGCCTCAATAACACTTTCTGAAAAAATAAAATCCGCACTTGCGATTTTATTAAAAGGAAGCAATATTGACTTAACACGCTTGGGCGAAACAGATGTTGTGCTCGGCCATTTATTTGCGGATGCTGCGTTAAAAGTTCTACAAAATACGAGGCTTTCTACCGACAATATTTCAGCGATTGGTAGTCATGGGCAAACTATTTATCACGCCCCTAACGGAGTCCATCCTTTTACACTGCAAATTGCGGATCCAAATATTATTGTTGCACGCACACAAATCACAACGGTAGCTGATTTTCGCAGACGAGATATTGCACTGGGCGGACAAGGCGCACCATTAACACCGGCATTTCACGCCTATTTATTTGGGCGCGATCAAACGAGCTGGGTATTGAACTTAGGCGGCATTGCCAATATCACTTTTTTATCAAAAAACAATCCTATCATTGGCTTTGATACCGGTCCTGCCAACACACTCTTAGACCAGTGGTGCGAAAAACATACCGGGAAATCGTATGATAAAAATGGTGACTGGGCACGCACTGGAAAAATCATTCCTGAATTATTATTGACACTATTAGATGATGCTTATTTTAAAAAACCTTTTCCAAAAAGTACAGGACGCGAATATTTTAATATGGATTGGCTGCAATATAAGCTTGGAAATGCAATCAATCACCTCCCTGCAGAAAATATCCAAACCACACTGACCGAGCTCACTGCAAAAACAATTGCTGATGACATTCAAAAAACATCGCGCAATAGCGGTAATTTATGGCTCTGCGGTGGCGGTGCGAATAATGTATTTTTGATTGAACGATTAAAAAATTATTTGCCACATCATCAAATTCTTTCAACGGAAACAGCAGGGATTCACCCACAATGGATTGAAGCCGCGGCTTTTGCATGGCTTGCAAAAGAGACAATGGAAAGGAAAATGGGAAATTTACCAAGCGTGACAGGCGCATCACAAGAAAGTATTTTGGGAGGTGTTTATTATGCGTAACAAAACGCTCGTTACACTCGCGCTCGCATCAAAGCACTTAATGCAATGGACAATAATGTCTTTGTAAAAATGCTTAAGTTGACGCCATTAACTGACCAATTACAATACTCGCTTACGCTCATGCTGCATCAAGAAATGAGACTGCCTGCTTACATCACTTTGAACTGAGATCATGACAAGCAGTTTTTTTAAAAAATTTCATCGTGCAGTTAACAGTAATAAGCCGTGACTGTCATCATTTTCGCATGCAACCGCATACATTTTTTAATGATCCACGGCAATTGTGCCGCACCCGCAGTCACCGCTGCTTGCTCATGCTGAATTTCTTCTTCTCGCATTTGCGCGATAATAGCACGGCTTTTTTGATCTTTTTCTGAAATTTTTTCTAAATGGCTCTCTAAATGCTTCGCTACTTGAATTTCAGTTTCTTCAACAAAACCCAAGCTCCAGCGATCACCACACAATCCCGCCAATACGCCAATAAAAAAAGCATTGTTATAAAAAAATAAATTTAAAATGCTGGTTTTTCCATTCAATTCTTCAATACGCTTTTTTGTCCAGGCTAAATGATCCGTCTCTTCATCGCAGGATTTTTCTAACATGGCTTTTGTTTTTTTTGAACGAGAGGAAAGCAATTGTCCACGATATAAAGCTTGTGCACACACTTCACCGGTATGATTCACGCGCATGCAACCCAAACTATTTTTTATCTCATCCCGCGTTAGATTTTCTTCCGCAATGCTATCTGCTGGATTTTTACGCGGATTGTCCGACACTGTAAAAATAGTCGACAGCGCATGATTAGCTTGAATACAAAATTGATCGCGAAATGAAAATCGTCTCATTTATTGTTTTCCTGAACTGCCAAATCCACCTTCACCACGCTCTGACGCATGAAATTCATCAACCACCTGAAAACGTGCCTTCATGACCGGGACAATCACGAGCTGGGCAATACGCTCACTCGGCGAAACCGTATAAGGTTTATCCCCCCGATTCCAGCAAGATACCATCAAAGGGCCTTGATAATCTGAATCAATCAAGCCTACTAAGTTACCAAGCACAATGCCATGCTTATGACCCAAGCCAGAACGCGGTAAAATCGTTGCTGCTAGCGCTGGATTATCAATATGAATCGCGATGCCCGTATCAATCAATACTGTCTCACCCGGATGAATGGTAATTGGCTCATCAATGCAAGCGCGAAGATCAAGACCTGCCGAACCAGGTGTTGCATATTCTGGTAATGGTACGGTAGCGCCTAAACGTTTATCAAGAATTTTGAGTTGGATATCATGGATCATAAAGCTCCCCCTTAGTTTCGGAAAAGCCTAACTGGTTTTGCTGTTTTAATCCAATGCCAAATTCTGAGTTCTTCTAAGGGCTGTAATACCTAAAAGTTACCTAATTTTTAAACAAGTCATGCTACTGCTTGAATACCGCTTAGGTTTCTGATATAAATTCCGGCTCGATTCAGGAGTTATATAACTATGTCAAAAGTATGCCAAGTTACGAACAAAGGCCCACAATCCGGCCACAAAGTTTCTCACGCTAAAAACAAAACAAAACGTCGTTTTTTGCCTAACCTACACAAACATCGTGTTTGGGTTCCTAGCGAAAACCGCTACATTACCTTGAACGTATCTGTTAGAGGATTACGTACTATTGATAAATTGGGCATTGAAGCTGTGCTCGAAAAGATCAAAAATAACGAATCTGTTAAGTAGGAGAGATTCAAATGGCAAGATCCAATTTACGCGAAAAAGTACAATTACGTTCTACCGGCACAAAACAAGACGGTAAACCAACTGGCTATTTCAAAACCACGCAAGTAAACAAACGTAAAGAAAAGAAACTTGAGATCAAAATGTTTGATCCTCGCGCTTTCAATCCTAAAACGGGCAAATTTGGCATGCACGTTATCTTCAAACAAAAGAAGATCGGCAAGTAATTCAATACAAGCTGCGCGTGGTACAAGCTGCGCGTGGTGCGAGCTGCGCGTGTTGCGAGCCGCGCGTGTAACAAGCGGACCAAAGATTCACATTTAACTGATCTATCCTAAAAAAACACTCGCTACGCTCATGCTCGCATCAAACTTCTCTGCCTCGCATCAAACTTCTCTGCCTTGCATCAAGTCTCTACTTCTTGCGTACCAATCCCTCATACTTCCTTAGTAAATCTTCCTTCGATTCATAAAACGCTAATGGAATACAATCAACTGGACACACTTCGCGACATTGCGGCACATCAAAATGTCCCACACACTCCGTGCATTTACTGGGGTCAATCTCGTAAATTTCTGCACCCTGATAAATAGCATCATTAGGACACTCAGGTTCACAGACGTCGCAGTTGATGCACTCTTCAGTGATTAATAAAGCCATATAATTAACACTCACCAAGCATTTGGCTCACAATACAGCCAGGCACAAACGCAGAAAGGTCGCCATTCAATGCAATAATTTCACGCACCATCGTTGCTGAAATAAAACGATATTCATCACGCGCCGATAAAAAAACAGTTTCTATTTTATACGCTGATAACAAGGTATTCATCGATGCTATTGAAAGCTCATAATTCACATCATCACTCGTACGAATGCCGCGAACAATATAATTTGCATGGCAGGTTTTTGCAAAATCAACCGTTAAATTTTTTAATAATTCAACACGCACATTCGATAAATGCTTCACACTCTCTTGACAGAAAAAAATACGCTTTTCATCGGAAAAAAAAGGCTTTTTACGATCACTCACAGCAACAGCAATAATAATTTCATCAAACAATTTTGCTGCACGCTCAATAATATCAAGATGGCCCTTAGTGATAGGATCAAAGGTCCCGGGGTAGATCGCAATACGTTTTGTCATAGCTCACTCCACGCTTTTTATTTCTGATAAAGGCTTCAATACAAAATCTCGATACTGCATTTCAGGATGCGGAATGATCAAGTCATCTGTATTAATGCTTTCATTCCCAAACAATAGAATATCACAATCAATGATGCGCGGACCCCAGCGCAAAGTTCGTATACGTCCCATTTTATTTTCAATGGCTTGTAACGCATAAAGCAACTCATGCGGCGTTAATTCTGTTTCAACAGCAATAACCTGATTCATAAAGTCTGGCTGGTCTTGTGGACCAACAGGCTTCGTTTCATGCAGCGAAGATTGAGCAATAATAACCGTTTTTGGAATTACGCCTATATATGAAATAGCAAGGCATAACTGCTCACGTGGATTATTAAGGTTGCTGCCAAGAGCGATGTAGGCGGTTGTCATCATGCTGAACAGCTATAATTTATCAATCATTTTTTGTTGTTCTTCTGCTGTAGCCAATTGAAATGCTTTCCACCAATTAAATGTTGCCGGAAGGATTTCACCACACTCTACCCGCAGCGCCATAAAATCGAAGGCTGCACGAAAATAGCGATGATTAAAAATAGTCATGATGCGCGCAGGTCTTCTTTTTTCTAATTGAAACTGCAAAATCCACATGGCTTGCATTGCAAACTGAAACCGTTTTGAAATCATCACCGTTTCTAATTGTTTTTCAGACACGCGATGAATCGCCTGGTGCAACTGCATATAAAATTTCTTTTTTTCATGACGAAAATGATGCACTTCTTTTTGCAAGGCAGGCCATAAAAATACAGCAAATAAAAATGCGGGGTTCACACTTTCATTTGCTGCAATACGATCATCTGTCGCTTTTAATGCGGCATGAATCATTTTTGTGTGCGCAGCATGATCCTTCATATGTGACATTTGTGGAAATAATACGTCCGTATAACGATAATGCTGCAATTTATCAAAGGTCACGACCGAATTACCTTCGAAAAATAATTTCAAACATTCATCGAATAAACGTGAGGTTGGCACATGCTTCAATAAATGCGGCAATGCGATCAGCGTTGATTCCGTTTTCTTTTCGATATGCAAATTTAATTTTGCACTTAAACGAATAGCACGCAATAAACGCACAGGATCTTCATGATATCGTTGAGAAGGATCGCCAATCATGCGAATCAAACGATGCTTTAAATCATGCATGCCACCACAAAAATCAACAATGCTAAAATCAGCAATATTGTAGTACAAGGCATTAATTGTAAAATCGCGGCGCCAAGCATCTTCTTCAATCGTGCCATAGGTATTATCGCGATAAATCATTTCATTGCGCGTCTGCTCAATCACATTCGCACGAAAAGTTGAAACCTCGATAATTTCTTGCCCAAAAAAGACGTGCACCAACTTAAATCGACGTCCAATAATGCGACTGTTCCGAAAAACATGACGAACCACCTCAGGATGCGCGCTGGTTGCTACATCAAAATCTTTCGGGGCACGATTCAATAACACATCGCGCACACCTCCACCGACCAAATAAGCCTCATGACCGGCCTCTTTCAGTTTATACAAAACCTTCAGTGCATTTGGGCTAATATCTTTTCGTGAAATTGGATGACCCGCACGTGAAATCACCGTGTGCTTTGGTTCACTCTTTTTTGGTTCTCGGCGAAAGAGTCCTTTCGCCCATTCTGAAATTTTCTTTGACAATACAGTTCTCATTAACAGTAATTCCCGACGAATGTCTAAAAAACCGCTAATCTTCAGATTTTAGGCGAGGTTGAACGATAATTTGTTGAGAAAAGCACAATGTACATGCTAGTACCTGAGCACTTTCGAGATAGATTATCGTTCAAGATCGCCAAAAGATGAAAATTTCTTGTTCCTAGGGAAATTACCGTCTCATTGGTTTTTCGGCATTTTATCATTTACACTTGAGGTTATGCAAAAATACATTGATGTTTATTCTTATGCGTACGGAAATGCAGCACATAATACAGGATGCGCTGATGGCGCGTCTGTTTTAAAAAAAGCGCTCCAGGCCTCCCATCCCCATTTTCATTGGCACCCCCCACTTCGCACAAGCAACCAGACGCAACAACGCGATGCCTTGCCAGATGTTGCAAAGTTGTGTGAAACACTCTCGCACGACATAAAAAAATCAATTCTTAATAATCGTTTTTTTATTACAGTGGGTGGCGATCATTCTTGCGCCATCGGCAGCTGGAGCGGCGCTTTAAACACAGTTAAAGGCGATCTTGGCCTCATTTGGTTTGATGCCCATATGGATTCACACACCTTTGCTACAACCCTCTCCAACAATATTCACGGCATGCCACTCGCTGTTTTATTGGGGCAAGGCGATCCTACATTAACCGCACTTTCTTCAAAAAAATTAAACCCTGAGAACGTCGTTTTAATTGGCATACGCAGCTATGAAAATGGCGAGCAACAATTGTTAGAAAAACTGGGCGTGACCATTTTTTATATGGATGATATTAAAAAATTAGGCATGCGGACTGTGATCAACAGCGCCATTGAAAGGGTAACTAAAAACACCACACACTTTGGCATTAGCATTGACCTAGATGGTTTTGATCCACTCGACGCACCTGGCGTTGGCACACGCGAAAAAAATGGGGTGAGCGCAAAAGATTTTTTAGCGCAATTTGAAAAAATTGTCGAAAATCCCAAATTAATTGGCATGGATATTGCAGAGTTTAATCCGAGCTTAGATAAAAACCACCAAACAGAAAAGCTGGCGGTTTTGCTGTGCGAACAGGCTGGGAACGTGTGTGAATTAACGCCTGCAAGTGATGCCACAGATTGATGCTAGGACCTACGCATGAATAGTAATACCAGAGAATCATAGCGCAACACACTGACGAAAGGTTTTTTTTAATTTATCAATATCCGATTTTGCAAGATGCCCAATTTTCTTTTCAATTAAACGTAAATCGATCGTAAATAATTTTTGACGCATAGTCGACTCTATTGGCAAACCCGTTATTTTCAGATCAGCAATAAGCAAATCTCCAAACCACGCACTATGTGAAGCAGACGTAACCATCAACAAAGCGGTATGCCCTGTTTCTTTTTGGAATTTTTCTGTGCTAACGACAACTGCAGGTCGCTTCTTTGTTTTTGCCTTATCGGTAAAAGGAAACGGCACCGCGACAAGAGAAAATGGTTCATAAATCATGATAAGCCTCGTCGTCCTCTTCAGAATCCCATTCAGACAAGGTAGACGCTAATGCTTCGTGATACACCAAATCAAAAGGTTTGATTTTTACGATATACACTTTATCGCGGACAATTTCAAAGCCGATCTTATCGCCTGCGTGCAGCTCGAGTTTTTCGCGAACATCCAGCGGAATGGTTGCCTGATGTTTAGAAGTGAGTGTTGTGATACTCATAATGGTATTCCTGTATTACAGTAATACCATTATAACACATCGCTTGACACGCACAACCAGCGCCATCCCATTTAAAGTCTACTGCCTTAAGCGAAGCACCCTAACCTGGTCTTCAGTTGGCACATAACCCGCCACATAATGTCCATCCACCACGCTAGAAATAACAGGCCCCTCTACAACAAGACCCTGTATTGGGGTTGTAAAAAAACGATGATTTGCAGCGCTTATTTCTCGAAACGCTATTGTTTCTTGCGCGACAACTTCATTCCGCCTTTGAGTCTCTTCTTCTTGTAATTTTTTTAAGGTTAATTGATTGCGCGCCTCTGAAAGCTTACTCAAGACTAAGCCTGCTCTTAATCCAGCCTGCCAAAGCACCTCGATAATTTCAGCATTACCCGTTCGAACAACCACATCACTCAAAGCGCCAGTAATGTCTTTATTTTTTTCATACGCTTCCACACCACTAAAAATCACCCTGCCAGTTTCATTTGAGAAAAATAAAAGCTGCTTCCAAATTTGCACATCCATAAGAGATGACAATATTTCTTTTCTTTTTTCTAATTGCAAAGCATCTATTAGCGCAATAATTTTTTTAACTACTTCAACAGATTCATTTAATACAGCAAGACTTAATGCGTTAACACCATGCTCATTCGTTTTTAAAAGCTGCGCTATTTTTTCGTCCTCTAAAAAATGCGTCATTTCATTAACCCACTTATCAAAAAATGGGTGCTGATTGGCAATTGCCGCCATCAACAACGTGTGACCACCAGACCCAACATATGACAACAAAGCAATTTTTTCATCCTGCGCGCTCAAATCATAAATAGGCTCAATATACGTCAATTCAGCTGAAATTCTCAGGAACTGCGAAAGTGCCTTTTCAATATAAAGTTGATGAATGATTCGCATAAGTTACCCTCTTGATGCGTAAGTTGATATTGTTTCTACAAGCATCTCCACATTTTCAACTGGCGTATCCTTTGAAATACCGTGCCCTAAATTAAAAATAAATCCTGTCTCACCTCGATAAACATTGAGAATTTTTTTTGCTTCAGATGCCACAACTTCTGGCGTTGACAATAAAATTGTTGGGTCTAAATTTCCCTGTAGCGCCACACGTTTATTCACGATTTTTTTCGCAACAGATAAATCCATCGTCCAATCCACCCCCACCGCATCACACCCACTTTGAACGATATTTTCTAAATATAATCCACAACCTTTACTAAAAAAAATCACCGGGATATTCTTATTATTTATTTTTTCACGGATTTTTTTCATATAATCCAGTGAAAAAAATTGATATTCCATAGGAGCCAATACGCCTCCCCAGCTATCAAATAACATCACGACATCTGCACCTGCTTCTATTTGTGCGTTGAGATAATCAACCGTTGCATCGGTTATTTTTTGCAATAATTGATGCATCATCTCCGGCGCTTTATACATCATCGATTTAATTTTTTCGAAAGTTTTACTGGAACCCCCTTCCACCATATAGGTTGCAACGGTCCACGGGCTTCCCGCAAAACCAATTAAGGGGACATTCAATTCTTTTTTGGTCAATTGAATTGCCTGCGAAACATACGCTAATTTTTCAAGCACCTTGGTATCGAGACTTTGAATCGCCTGCGCATCACGAATAGGGTTTGGCGCAAAAGGCCCCTTATTTTCATGCATTTGGATATCGCAACCCATTGCACGCGGGATAGTGAGAATATCACTAAAGATAATGGCAGCATCCAGCGGGAAGCGACGCAAAGGTTGTAGCGTGGCCTCACAGGCCAATTCTGGTGTTTCGCAAAATGTGAAGAAGTCACGCGTTTTTGAACGTAATGCGCGATATTCTGGCAAATAACGGCCTGCTTGGCGCATGAGCCAAATAGGCGCACGGTCGACGGATTGACGCAATAATGCTTTAATGAAGCGGGTGTTTTGCATGATGTACTCTTACTTTTTTTCGCGGACTTTGTCTGCGACTTGCATCGAGATTGGCCAATGATTATACAAGAAAACAGCTCTCTGAAAAGCTTTAATACCTTTGGCATTGCTGTTACAGCACGTTATTTCGCAAAAGCACACTCTGTTGAAGCACTGCAAACACTGCTCACACACTACCAATCTCCTTTGATTTTAGGAGGTGGCAGTAACATTTTATTCACAAAAAATGTTGCTGGTTTAGTCATTCACAACTGCATTTCAGGTATTGAAAAAGTTGCTGAAACGGATGATCACGTTTTTTTAAAAATTGGGGCAGGTGAAAATTGGCATCAATTGGTTCTCTATTGCATTAAAAATAATTATGCGGGCATTGAAAATTTATCTTTAATTCCGGGCACAGTCGGTGCTGCACCCATTCAAAATATTGGCGCCTATGGGGTTGAGCTAAAAGATGTATTGGAATGCGTAGCGGGCTTAGAAATCTCCCCAACAGCGTTATTGTCAACCCCTTTTTTTATAAGAGGTGATGACTGTGAATTTGGTTATCGCGACAGTATTTTTAAACGCGCCTTAAAAAATAAGGTTGTTATCACACAGGTTACCTTGCGATTAAATAAAAAACCGGTTTTTCATTTAGAATACGGGGCTATTCGCGATAAAATACAAGATAAACCACTTTCAATTAAAACCATCAGCGATGCCGTTATAGCCATTCGTCAAGAAAAATTACCCGATCCAAAGCTGATTGGTAACGCGGGTAGTTTTTTCAAAAATCCAATTATCTCGGCAGCGCTATTTTCATCACTTCAAACTGACTATCCAAATATACCTTTTTTTCAAGAAGCCAATGGTGATGTTAAGATCCCAGCAGGATGGCTCATTGAACAATGCGGATTTAAAGGAAAACGATTTGGCGATATTGGTGTGCATGAACACCAAGCATTAGTACTGATTAATTATGGCGGTGGCACTGGCCTTGCCATAAAAGAATTAAGCAAGACCATTCAGGAGACTGTATTTAGGCGATTTAAAATTTTACTGAATACAGAGGTGAATATCATCTAAGTCTCATTTTTAAAAAAACTGCTTGTCACGATCTCGACGGTGACTTCATGATGCATCTCCTTCACTAGCTTTCTTATGATTCACGATTGGCTTGTGCCGTTGCCGTTATTTTCACGCCTTTTTTAGTTCATTTTGGCACCACAATTTGCACCCTTATTTAAGGTAGCTTTAATAACAGATTTGTACAATACCTATTAAAATCACAACATTATTAATAGGTAATGACGATGAGTAGAGCATCAACTGCAATAGCTGTAGCAGCACCAACCCAAATCTATCTCACAGTACAACAAGGACCCAGCGGCGCTATTTTAATTGTAAGCCCAAAACAACCCATTGCTGGCGACTACATTACTAAGACGCGTGAAGAATGGAATACGTTTCGCTTATTCATGTTTCATGTGTTTCATGAGAAGAATGATTATGTTGGATTAGCATTTGGAAGAAAGATTTCTCCCTGTAATGATACGACTATGCGTATTTTAATCTTTCTGTATGCTGATATTGCGCGACTTGTTGCGCCAAACTTATTAGGCTATCCACTCGAGCAATTAGAAAACACGGCTTTAGCTTTATTTAGCGCTAAACCCGCCGATACATTAGCTAATTATGGCACTTCTGGTCTCTGGCTGATTGCGCACAGTATTGAGCACAAAAGAAATAATTTACTCAGCGCTGCATTGGATGCAAATCTTGATGGTGTGAAACACATTATTGAAAAAACCTGTCCTAAAAATCGCAGTGCATTACTATCTACCCCTACAGGCGCAGATTATCCAGAAACAGAAATACACCTTGATACTGCATTTAAAGTGGCATTGGCCACGGGCGATGAAGAAATGGCCCAAGAAATAGCACAATATCTTGATCCCACAGAAATTGCACATCAATTTAAAAATGTATTTGGACCTGATTTTGCCGCTTTTCTGAAGCAACAAGAAAAAGAGGCGGAAGGCTTATTCGAAGGCCTTGAGGCGGCACTTAACGGCGCAACACCAGCAGAGGTGCAAAACGCGTGTCAGGCGCCTAATACGACCTCTGTCTTACAACAAAAAATCGCGGAATTTAAAACCAAATTAGAAGATTATGTTAACAAAACACGTCCGCTGCATAATGACTTTATTCTTGCTAAAGCGTATGAGATTTATGATAAAAATTGGAGGCTGTGGACTGGTGATCAGCTTTGTTTATTTTCGCAACCTGTCATTGGTCTAATTCAAGAAAGCACCCTTAAAACTTCTAAAAAACGTTCGATGGATATTGCTGAGGGTATTTATAGTCGCGCGCAGAATATTGACAGGCACATTCCGTCGCGTCGATCTCTTCTTCTTACTGCCTCGTCTGCTGATATTCGTTCCGTGGTTGATTTGGGTTCTCGGTGCTGTATTAGTGCTTGCGGTGACGTGGCACGCGGCGGCGTGCTCGCGGCGGCCTCGGCGGCGCTCTACAAAGCTTGTGTCGAGCAAAAACATCAGCTTTGGAAAACTTATGCGGCCATCGAAATCACGTCAACCAGGCTGTTGCTCGGTGATGTAAGATAGTGTCGGAGAAACTCAGTGGCATTTTCCGCGGCTGAGGGTGCCCAGCATGATTCGATGTATTGGCGGCCCAAGTCTTTGTGTTTCCAAGTGTTCGATGTTCTTAGTCGAGTAAGCCGACCTCATTGCTGAGGTCGGCCCCTCTAAGAACCGTGCTTGCGACTTTCACCGCACACGGCTCAAGTCTTTCAAAGAATTCAGATAGAATTCCGGTCAATGTGAATACCATGATCCGTTTTGAGTGCGATTCAATGTCGATAATCGCGACCAAGACCAATGATACAGAGCGTAAGGTACCTGGGGAGTTACAATAAATCTAGATATCCTGGCTGCCCGTCTTTCTTGGTTACTATGGTAGCATATCCCAAAAATCTTTTTGATTTATGTGTAGTATTGCGTGTCGGTGTCGATTCAAGATCATATAAACGAGCACTCTCATTGCTTGATGCGAGTTGCGCAACGAAACACATTTTTTATATCACGTTGCACAGGGATCGTTACTTCAAGTATATATGGCGGCGCTCGCTTGTCATTACCCTGTTTTTGAGCGTAGTATGAAAACTGGTGACTATTAAATGGAGGTTAGTATTATGCCAATTCAAGACGCCCTTGAAGCCGCTGCCTACACTGGAATTCACGCAGGTGTTACCACCGCAGCACACACCACTCGTAGCATCGTATCGACGGGCCTCGACGTGATAGCAACCCCGTCAAAAATCGCTATCGAAATGGGGGTGTCCCTAGCTATCACATTAACGGCAAATCTGATTTTCTGGACAGGGAAAAACGCCCTTCAAGCAGGATGGTTTCTCCTTTCAGCCACAGCATCTACCGCTACAACTGCCGCATCGAACACGTATTCCTACTTATTTCCACCAAGACCCCTCGCTATTAAGTGGCACGAAGAAGAAGCAACATCAGAGGAATCGCTCACCCCTCGTTCGCCTATCGCTTAAAAACAAATATGATGAAGCATCGATAAGTACATTAACGTCATTTAAGAAATTTCATAAAGCTTAATATTTCATTAAATGCAGTAAAATAAGGTAAAAAAGCGAGAATAATTAAACTGAAAAATTAATATGCGATAAACTGCCCCCTCAAATCAATGAGAGGGCTACCCAATGAAAAAAGCGCTATTAATCGCTATTGCAACATCCACCGTTATTTCTGCATCCGCAATGGCTGCTGCTGTTGTCTGTCCATCAACAGCGCAAGTTAATGCGGGTCTTAGCAAATCATCTGTAACGAATCAATGGACATACCAAGTAGGTGCGTTTACACAAGTAACACCGGGCTCATTAGTACAACCTACTGCTGATGCAATCGTGTCACAAACAAATGTTTTCGTGTATCCAACAGCTATGCTTTATCACAACAGCATGACCTGTACTTACACATCAACAATGAGCTCACGTGGCATCACTTTGGCTTACAAAGCAAGCCCTGTAAAAGCAAATACAGCTGCAGCAGGCAACCAGTGGAAAACTCCAGAAAATAACGGTATTTACTTCTGTAATTCAAGCGTTTCCGCGCAATGTCCAGCGTTAACAAAATAACATAAACGCATTTTAGTCAGTACGCACCCTTCTGGGTGCGTTTCTTTACTGCTTAAGCAATTTGTAACTTCAACCATCGCTTAACCTGCTCATTTTTCAGGGGATTTTTTACATCCTGCTTGCGCTGAGTCGTTACAACAATTTCTTCAAGAATCTTCCAGTGTGAGAACGCGGATTTTTGGCAACGGTTTCAGGCGTACCTGTTGCAATAATTTCACCGCCACCATCACCCCCTTCCGGTCCTAAATCAATAATCCAATCTGCAACTTTAATGACATCTAAATTATGTTCAATAACAATAATGGTGTTTCCATGTTCACGCAAACGCATCAATACTTTCAGCAATTGCGCAACATCGTGAAAATGCAAGCCTGTTGTTGGTTCATCCAAAATATATAAGGTATTTCCCGTATCACGACGAGACAACTCTTTCGCTAACTTAACGCGTTGCGCTTCACCACCAGACAAGGTTGTTGCACTTTGGCCGAGCGAAATATAAGACAATCCGACATCAATTAAAGTTTGTAATTTTTTTGCAATAAATGGCACGGGCGCAAAAAATTCATAAGCCTCTTCAATCGTCATTTGCAAAATATCATAAATATTTTTACCTTTGTATTTTATTTCCAATGTTTCACGATTATATCTTTTTCCCTGACAGGTATCACAAATCACATAAACATCCGCAAGAAAATGCATTTCAACTTTAATAACGCCATCACCTTCACATACTTCGCATCGCCCACCCGCAACATTAAAACTAAATCTACCCGCAGAATAACCGCGTGTTCGTGCGTCAACCGTTGCTGCAAACAAATCACGAACCGGTGTAAAAATGCCCGTATACGTGGCAGGATTAGAGCGCGGCGTGCGACCAATAGGGCTTTGATCAATATCGACAACTTTATCGCATTTTTCTAATCCTAAGATTTCATCATGCACACCAACATTATTTAAATGTGCTTTATTCAATTGATGTGCTGCCACAGGAAATAACGTGTCGTTTATTAAGCTCGATTTTCCAGAGCCCGAAACACCCGTTATACACGTTAATAACCCAAGTGGAATTTCTGCCGTCACATTTTTTAAATTATGACAACTTGCATTAATAATTTTAATTGATTCGCGACAGGTATTTTGCAAGCGATGCTCTGGAACCCTAATGCCTTCAACACCGGATAAATATTTTCCCGTGATAGAATTTTTAGATTTTTTAATATCATCCGGTGTGCCACAGGCTATAATTTCGCCACCATGCTTGCCCGCACCAGGACCCACATCAATCACATAATCTGCCGTTAAAATAGCATCTTCATCATGCTCTACCACAATCACGGTATTGCCTAAATCACGCAATTTAACAAGTGTTTTTAATAAACGATCATTGTCGCGCTGATGCAGTCCAATAGAAGGCTCATCTAAAATATACATGACACCCACAAGACCAGAACCAATTTGACTTGCTAATCGAATACGCTGTGCCTCACCGCCCGACAAGGTTTCTGCACTACGATTTAAATTTAAATAATTCAAACCCACATCTAATAAAAATCCTAAACGTGCATTAACTTCTTTTAAAATTTTATCGGCAATTTCTTGTTTATTGCCGGTCAATTGTAAATTCGTAAAAAAATCATGGGATTTTTGAATCGATAACGCACTAATTTCCGGCAATGTTTTTTCTTCAAGAAAAACATGTCGTGCAGCGATACACAAACGTGTACCGTTACAGGAAGAGCACGGTTGCTGCGTCACAAATTTTGCAAGCTCAGTACGTACCGCTTCCGATTCACTTTCCTTATAACGTCGACGAAAATTCGGTAAAATACCTTCAAATGCGTGTTCTCGTGTTACTTTTGTCCCTTTATGTGTCACAAAGGAAAATTCAATTTCTTCATCGCCACTGCCGTGCAAAATAATATGTTGAATTTTTTTAGGCAATAATGAAAACGGTTTTTCTAAATCAAACTTAAAATGTTCTGCCAATGACATTAGCATTTGATAGTAATGTAGGTTACGACGATCCCAGCCATTAATTGCGCCTTGTGATAAGGACAGCGATGGATTATGTAAAATTTTCTTTTCATCAAAGGATTGCTCAACACCTAAACCATCACACGTTTCACAAGCACCAATTGGACTATTAAAAGAAAATAAGCGAGGCTCGCATTCATTTAAAGAATACCCACATTCAGCACACGCATATTTCGATGAAAAAACAATATTTGCCTTACCATGCGAAATAGAGGCTAAACCATTGGATAATTTTAATGCGGTTTCAAAAGATTCTGCGAGACGTTGCTGAATATCCGGCCGTACTTTAATGCGATCAACCACGATCTCAATCGTGTGTTTTTTACGTAAATCTAATTTTTTTACGTCATCTAATTCTTTTATCTCGCCATCAATACGCGCACGTACAAAGCCTTGCTGCTTTAATTCTAAAAATAATTGAACGAATTCTCCTTTACGTTCACGCACGACTGGCGATAATAACATCACCGCTGTGTTTTCTGGCAAAGCCAAAACGGTATCGACCATCTGGGAAATTGTTTGTGCTTCTAAGGTATTATGATGTGTCGGACATTTTGGCGTGCCAACACGGGCATACAGCAAGCGCAAATAATCGTAAATTTCTGTAATCGTGCCCACCGTTGAACGTGGGTTATGCGATGCCGATTTTTGCTCGATAGAAATAGCCGGTGATAATCCCTCTATGGTATCGACTTCCGGTTTGTCCATCATCGATAGAAATTGTCTCGCATAAGAAGAAAGCGACTCCACATAACGACGCTGACCTTCTGCATACAAGGTATCAAATGCAAGCGATGACTTACCCGAACCAGACAGCCCTGTAATAACGACCAATTGATCACGTGGAATATCAACGTTAACATTTTTAAGATTGTGCGTACGTACGCCACGCATGGAAATGGTTTTTTGCATGTGATCATCTGCTTTAGAAATTTAGAATCAAGCATTATCACCCATGCAGAAAAACAAGGCAAATTGGCGTAACATGACAATTCGAGAATGATTTGATGATGGCAACATGACCAGTATGTTCGTTTCAACAAAAACAACTTACAAACTTGATCAAAACACCTTAATTAATCGTTTTATTGCTTATATGGCCATAAAAAATCCTGATAAACCACCATCGCGATTATGGCAGGAAAAATTAAAGATTGGCTTGTGCGAAGGCTTTGCCATCCTATACGCTTACATGGCAGCAATAGATAAGTTAACGTGGTGGGAAGCACTATTAAACTGCATTTCACAATGGGATGAAAAAGAAATATCATTGCAAAAAATCATTACCTTACCCAACGAAAATGCACAAAAACCACTTAATGAAAAAAAATTAGATTATTATTTCAAACAAGCCATCAACTTTGTTTTGTTTCATCAAGCAATATGGTGGCAAAATGGCATACAAAAATTAAACCAGAATAATTTATTTTCTCCTGACCAAAAATGGTTTGATCCACCAGAAGGAAAAATTCTCCTAGATAAACAATTCATTGAAAACACACTCACTGTTGAAAAACTAGAAAGAATATTAAATGCGGCACTATTTTCGACTAAAAATATTTTACTGCTGTTTTCTTTTTATTTTAAAAAAATGGGGTTTATACCGGCCGGCCACTGTTGCGCATTACGCTATAATATTCATACAAAAAAATGGTGTTGTTATGACCCCGCCATCCCCCAAGGCGAAGAATCATTTCCTGATATTGCAACACTGTATTACGTGATGACGAGTCGCTATAGCACTAATACTGACATTGAAATAATAAGTTTTAACACACATTTTTATTTTGATAATGCTTTCTATGAACACACTTCATCAAAAGAAGAAAAATTAACTTCCCTGCAACAGCAGTTACAATATCTCCAAAAACATTATCAAAATAAATTAGATGAAAGCGACAGCAAGGGTTTTAATAATGGCTTCTTTGGAAAATATTTTTCAGCAGGTACACGATTAAGTGCTACCAAAAGATTGCTGTCCACAGTTCATTCGTTACAATCCAATCCATCCGCCACATTTGATATAACGCACTTCGGACCAGCAGAAAGAAATGGAAAACTAGGCGTGATACTTGAAAAATTAAAAGCAATTTATATTAGTAAGGAACCTTCTGCTAATACAGACAATTGCAATGGCAATCACACCCGCACCAACTACTAAGGGGCTGTACCTGCCGTGCACTTAAAGCCACCAGCTGTGAATTCAGTCATAGCGACCCAACTCCTGTTGCCAGAAGACAACCAAGAAAATTCATCACTACTCAAACTTACATCAAGAAAGGCATTCACTATTTTTTATCGATACCGTATTCTACTGCTTTTTCTACGAGGCAACCTTTGAAAAATAAAACTGCGCTAATGACACTTGCGAGCATTATGTCTTTTCGCATGCTCGGATTATTTATGATTCTACCGGTATTTTCTGTTGCAGCCATGCAATTATCTGGCGCAACACCAAAATTAATTGGCATGACACTTGGTATTTATGGCTTAACACAGGCCTGCTTTCAAATTCCATTCGGCATGTTATCGGATCGTATTGGCAGAAAACCCCTTATTTTTTTCGGATTAATTCTATTTTTTATCGGTAGCGTTATTTGCGCATTATCTCATTCGATTTATTTATTAATGCTAGGACGTGCCTTACAAGGTTCTGGTGCTATTGGTAGCACCGTATTGGCAACCGTTGCAGATATCACTCCAGAACATTCACGCGCAAAAGCGATGGCATTTGTTGGATTATCCATTGGCTTATCTTTTACACTCGCAATGATTGCTGGGCCTATCATCAATCATTACTTTCAATTATCCGGTATTTTTTGGACAACAGCATTATTATCATTAATGGGTGTTGTACTATTAAAGGTTTTGCCAACACTACCAAAACCCTTAAAAACCAGCGAGAAAAAATTCAGGGATGTGCTACACAATAAACAATTATTGAAATTAAATATTGGTATTTTTTCAATGCATGCCATATTAACGGCGTTATTTGTTGTGATCCCCATTATCTTAACGCAGCAACTCAATTTATCATCGCAAACACAAATTATTTTATACTTGGTGGTATTGATTGTGGCCTTTGCGTTTGCACTACCTTTTATTATTATTGCGGAAGCCAAAAAGAAAATGCATGGGGTTTTTATTTCCGCTATTGGGATAATAGTAAGCGTGATGTGTTTGTTTTCTTTTCTTAATACTAACGCACTTACTACAAGCACACTCCTATTACTATTTTTTACGGCGTTTACTTTGCTTGAAGCATTACTGCCATCGCTTGTTTCTAAAACAGCACCCCCTGAAAAAAAAGGCGCTGCCATGGGCGTTTATTCTTCATCACAGTTTTTTGGGATTTTCATTGGTGGCACACTGGGAGGTGTCGTTTACGAACACCTTGGAATAGCAGGTGTGTTTATATTTTGCGCAATTATTGCAGCGCTGTGGTTTTTATTAGCCATTAAAAAACACGGTATTGCAGCAACAAAAAAGAGCGCGTAATCTAGCTTAGGTAATTTTACAAACGAGGAATTAATATCATGGCACGTGGAATCAATAAAGTTATTTTAATCGGTAACTTAGGCTCAGACCCTGAAGTTCGCTACACACCAAATAATAGCCCTGTTGTTACTGTTAGCGTTGCAACCAGTACTGCATGGCGCGATAAACAAAGTGGTGAAGCACAAGAACGCACAGAGTGGCATCGCGTTGTATTTTTTAATCGTCTTGCAGAAATCGTAAGCGAATATCTGAAAAAAGGCTCAAAAGTGTACATCGAAGGCAGTCTTCGTACACGCAAATGGATGGATAAAAGTGGTGCTGAAAAGTACACAACTGAAATCATTGCCAATGAAATGCAAATGTTAGATGGCCGTGGCGCAGGACAAGGTAGTTCAGCTGCCGATCATCAAGAGTTTTCAGCGCCATCACATCAAGCAGCACCAGCAATGGCCTCTGCAGCGCATGCTAGCACTGATTTTGATGATGATATCCCATTTTAGTACCAGTAGTTCCCGCTGAACCAGGTCTTTTCATCTTTGGAAGATCTTGAACGGTAATTTGTTTTGAAAATGTTAATGTACTTCTTGTACACTATTCTTTTCTCAGCGAATTACCTTCAACCTCACCTCAAATCTGAAAAGTCACGCTAACAATTCAGCCAATGACGTCATAAGCATTTTTTGATGCGAGCATGAGCGTAGCGAGTGTTTTTGCAGGATATCTCGATACACATATACCCTACAAAAACACTCGCTACGCTCATGCATCAAAAAAATGCTCATGCTCGTACCCAAAAAAAAGACGCCTACGGGCGTCTTTTTTAATTCAAATAATCATAATCAATTACGCAACAGATTGTGCATCTTGACGATCAACGATTTCAACAAGCGCCATTGGTGCGCTGTCGCCTGCACGAAAACCGCATTTTAATACACGAACATATCCGCCTGGACGATTAACATGGCGTGGGCCGATTTGTGTGAATAGTTTTGCAACAGCAGCATCATCACGCAATCTTGCAAATGCCAAACGACGATTGGCAACTGAATCTACTTTCGCCAATGTAATCAATGGTTCAACAACACGACGCAATTCTTTTGCCTTTACAACGGTTGTTTTGATCAACTCATGCTTTAACAACGATGCAGACATGTTTTTAAACATTGCTTTGCGATGCGCTGTGTGGCGGCTTAATTTTTTTCCTGATTTTCTGTGGTGCATTTCTTAAATACCTCTTTAATACATAAACAAAAGACGCGATAAATCGCGTCTCTACAATAAAATTACTTATCTTGCAATTCAGCAGGCGGCCATGGCTCAATGTTCATACCTAATGACAATCCGCGTTGCGCTAAAACACTCTTAATTTCAAGCAAAGATTTCTTGCCCAAGTTTGGCGTCTTCAATAAATCATATTCAGAACGCTGAACGAGATCGCCAATATAATAGATATTTTCAGCCTTCAAGCAATTCGCTGCACGGACAGTTAATTCTAAATCATCTACCGGACGCAATAACAATGGATCTAAATGATTTTTATTTTGACGAGGGCGTGCCGCAATTTCATGCTGCAAATCAACAAAAGATGACAACTGCTGCTGCAAAATAGCTGCCGCATAACGAATAGCATCTTCTGGATTTAATGTGCCATCGGTTTCTAATTCAATAATCAATTTATCCAAATCAGTACGATTTTCAACACGCGCATTTTCTACTTGGTATGCCACACGCTTGACTGGAGAAAAAGAAGCATCAAGCAATAACACGCCAATCGGGCGGGTATCTTGATATAACTGTTCACGGATAGCAGCAGGCTGATATCCACGACCAATCGTTACTTTCAACTTCATGTTGATTTCACCATTTTCAGTCAAATGTGCGATCACATGTTCTGGGTTAATAATTTCAACGCCATTTTCTAAAGTGATATCAGCAGCAGTTATTGGCCCTTGACCTTTTTTATTTAAATTCAAGGTTACTTCAGTAACACCAATCATACGAAATGCTAACCCTTTCAGGTTTAACAAAATATCAACAACGTCTTCACGAACAGCAGGCAATGTGCTGTATTCATGCAAAATACCTTCGATCTGCGCTTCAACCACAGCAGCACCTGGCATAGAAGATAATAAAATACGACGTAAAGCATTACCCAAAGTATGTCCGAAACCACGTTCAAATGGCTCTAATACAATACGATGATAAGAAGGTGAAATATTTTGAACTTGAATCGCGTTAGGTGTCAAAAATGTTTTATAAACGTCTTGCATCGCTTGCCTCTATAATGGTTGAGTGATGTTCGTTAAGTTGCCATGAAACCAGCAATTCCCGGTGAATAAAAAATTTTCATCTTTTGACGATCTTGAACGATAATTTGTTTCGAAAATGCTCATGGACTTCGTGTACACTGCACTTTTCTCAACAAATTATCGTTCAACCTCGCCTAAAATCTGAAAATTAGCGGTTTTTCAGACATTCGCCGGGAACTACTGCCACGAAAAAGTCAAGGTGAATCGAAGAATATTCACAGTGACTGCTTTAATCTAGATTCAGCGATTAACGCCTAATCTAGGTTTAAAAACAAACGCACCTTTTCAGGTGCGTTATTTATTACTTCTTACATTATTTTGAATACAACTCAACGACTAAGTTGACTTTAAATTCTGGCGGTAGTTGATCCATATCAGGATATGACTTATACACGCCTGACATCATCTTACCATCGACTTCCATCCAAGAGATAGGTTCACGCTGCCCAGCCAAATCAACAGCTGCAGCAATACGCAATTGTTTTTTTGCTTTATCACGAATAGACACTACATCACCTGGTTTAACTGCATAAGAAGCGATGTTAACCACGTGGCCATTTACTAACACTGATTTGTGAGAAACCAACTGTCTTGATTCAGCACGTGTAACAGCAAAACCCATACGGTATACAACGTTATCCAAACGAGATTCTAACAAACGCAATAAGTTTTCGCCTGTTGATCCTTTGATACGCTCAGCTTCTTTGTAGTACAAACGGAATTTCTTTTCTAATACGCCATAGAAACGACGAATCAATTGCTTCATACGCAATTGTGTTGCGTAATCCGTAACACGTGTACGACGTTGCCAGTGTTGTCCTGGTGTACGATCAAATTTACACTTAGTTTCGATGTCTCTGATACCACTTTTTAAGCCTAAATCCGTCTTTTCGCGACGAGCCAGACGACACTTGGGTCCAAGATATTTTGCCATGTTTTTCTTGCCTGTTTTAAATACTTACCCTTGCTTGCGCATAGGGCTTTTATTGCCAATTCAAAGACACGATAAATCGCGTCTCTACAAAAAATTACACTCTACGTTTTTTGCGTGGACGACATCCGTTATGCGGAATGCCCGTCGTATCAACTAAACGAATAATTTCCAAACCTGCGTTGCGCATTGCACGAACAGCTGAATCACGACCAGCACCTGGCCCACTTACGTTGATTACAACACGACGCAATGAAAATTCTTCAATCGCTTTTTTAGCAACAGTTTCAGCGGCTAATTGCGCAGCAAAAGGCGTACCTTTACGAGACCCCTTAAATCCTGAACGACCAGCTGATCCTTGGCAAAGTACATCGCCAGAAGGAGTGGTAATTGAAATCATGGTGTTATTAAAAGAAGCGCACACGTGCGCAACACCTTCTGAGATTTTACGCTTAGCCTTTTTTTTCACTGACGCTGATGCTGTTGCCATTATTCACCTTTGTTTGTCGCTTCGCGAATTACGCTCACTGCGTTCGCGGAATTATTTAATTTTAGACACTTACTCTATACAAGTTAATTACCCTATAGAAAAGTGATTCACATTAAATTTACAGAAGCATAAAACGAATCATGCTTTCTTTAAGAATTATTGTGAACGGATTGCTTTACGTTTGCCTTTTCTCGTACGTGCATTTGTTCTCGTACGTTGACCACGCACAGGAAGCCCTTTACGATGGCGAATGCCAACATAACAGCCTAAGTCCATTTTGCGTTTTACTTGCATTGAGACTTCACGACGTAAGTCACCTTCCACAGTAAACTTAGCAACTTCATTACGAAGTAAATCTAAATCTGCTTCTGACAAAGTACTTGCCTTAGCTGTTGGATCTACTTTAGCTTCAACACAAATCTTTTTTGCACGCGTCGGACCAATACCATAAATGGATTGCAAACCGATACTGATATGCTTTTGCGCTGGAATGTTCACACCAGCAATACGCGCAACCGCCATACTCTTAACTCCAAATCAAACTTAGAAATATATTTCTAGCCCTTAAAAAGCGGACTAGAATAACGCTCACTACCTCAAAATGCAAGGCTAAAACTTAACCTTGACGTTGTTTATGTCGTGTATCTTTACAAATGACACGCACAGAACCATTACGACGAATGATTTTGCAATTGCGACAAATTTTTTTAATTGATGCTCTTACTTTCATGCTATTACCCCAAAATCCAAAATAAAAAACTTCATATTGCTTTATTGCGCGGATCGTATCACAACTCTCTGCAAGATTCGCGCACTTTTTTCATTATGATTCCAGCCCTATCGAATCAAACCAAGCTTCGATCCTTTAGTTTTCGTTTTTTTCATCAGCGACTCATACTGATGACTCATTAAATGTGCTTGTACCTGTGCCATAAAATCCATTAACACAACAACCACAATCAACAAAGATGTTCCGCCAAAATAAAAAGGTACGTTCCATGCCATAATTAAAAACTGTGGCAGTAATGCGACAAGCGCTAAATATACCGAACCTGCAAGCGTTAAACGCGTCATGATATTGTCGATATAATTTGCTGTTTGTTCGCCAGGACGAATACCAGGAATAAACGCGCCTTGTTGCTTCAAGTTATCTGCTGTTTCTTTCGGATTAAAAACCAATGCCGTGTAGAAAAAGCTGAAAAAAATCACTGCCACTGCAAACACAATCATATAGGCTGGCTGTCCAAAAGACATCGCCAATGAAAAGGCATTCAACCAAGCGAAACCTTTTGCCGTTCCGATAAATTTTGCGATTGCACCAGGAAACAAAATAATGCTTTGTGCAAAAATCGGAGGAATAACACCCGCCATATTAATCTTCAGCGGTAAATGGCTTGTTTGCGCTGCATACAAACGGTTACCTTGCTGACGTTTCGGATAATTAATCGCGATACGCCGCTGCGCACGTTCAAAATACACCACCACCAAAGTCACTGCTGTTACAACAACAACAAGTAATACCAAGGTAATCACTTGCATTTGGCCTTGACGCACTTGATTCATCACTTCAGAAATTGCCAAGGGAAAACGCGCAACAATACCCGAAAAAATAATCAATGAAATACCATTGCCAACACCACGCTCTGTCATTTGCTCACCGAGCCACATGATGAACATAGTTCCTGTAACTAAGGTTACAACCGCCTCAAAATAAAAAATGAAATCCGGCGTTAACACTGTACCGCTTGCTACCAACCAGCGCGTAATAAAAAATGCCTGAAGCGTCGATAAAGCCAAGGTCAAATAACGCGTATATTGGCTCATCTTGCGGCGACCTGCTTCCCCTTCCTTCTTCAGTTGAAGTAAAGTTGGCGAAACCATTCCATACATTTGCACGATAATAGACGCTGAAATGTAAGGCATAATGCCTAACGCAAAAATTGTCATCCGGCTTAATGCACCACCAGAAAACATATTAAACATACCAAGCAGTCCATTTTCGTTCTGCTGAAATAAGTGTGCAACCGCATCCGGATTCAAACCAGGTACAGGGATATAGGTGCCAATGCGGAAAACAATAATGCCAATCAAGACAAAAATAAGTCTTCGTTTTAGCTCGGACAATCCGCCGGATTGTAATCCAGTACCGAGTTTTGATGTTCCTCTCATGTAATTGAGGCTCCGTTATAATCGCAAACTTTAGTCTGCGGCGCGCGCATCTATAATACTTTACCACCAGCCGCTTCAATAGCCGCCTTAGCACCCTTAGTAACACGAATACCACGTAAAGTAACTGGTTTTTTAATTTCACCCGAGGCAAAAACTTTTACAAACACAATTGATGCATTAATAAGGTTTGCTTCTCTCAAAGAAAATAAATCAATCTCGCCTTGTACACTATTTAACTCTGACAAACGTACTTCAGCTGTAACCATTGCCTTTCTGGAAACGAAACCGAATTTCGGCAAACGACGTTGCAAAGGCATTTGACCACCTTCAAAACCTGGCTTGTGAGATCCACCTGCACGCGCATGTTGACCTTTATGACCACGACCAGCTGTTTTACCCAAACCAGAACCAATACCACGGCCCAAACGTTTTCTAGGACGTTTTGAACCGAAAGCCGGCTTAATTGTGTTTAGTAACATCGTTAAATCCTCTACAAAATCTTGTTTTAATAATCGCGGACTTTATCCGCGGCTTGTATAGCTTGCGCTATACTGCTTCAACTTTTAATAAATAAGAAGCTTTTATAATCATGCCACGGTTACACGCTGTGTCATCCACTACAACAGAGTGATTTAAGCGACGCAATCCTAGACCACGAACACACTGCGCATGACCTGGTTTTAAACCAAAAATGCTACGAATCAAAGTAAGTTTTACTTGTTTAGTTTTTGTCATTGTTATTTTTTCCCATCAATTCTCGAACTGATTTGCCGCGCTTTCTTGCTACAGATTCAGGTGTTAACATCCCCGTTAGTCCTTTAACCGCTGCGCGAACAACGTTTACAGGATTTGTGGAACCCACGTTTTTTGCAAGGATATTTTTAATCCCCATTACTTCAAATACAGCGCGCATTGCACCACCAGCAATAACACCGGTACCTTCAGAAGCAGGCAACATTAAAATTTTGCTTGCGCCATGACGAGAACGAATTTCGTGATACAACGTTGTACCATTCAGGTTAATTTGAGTCATGTTGCGACGCGCTGACTCTGTCGCTTTTTGAATTGCAACAGGCACTTCTTTTGCCTTGCCTTGACCAAAACCGATTTTACCTTGGCCATCACCAACAACGACGAGTGCGGAAAAACCGAACACACGACCACCTTTAACCACTTTGGTTGTACGTCTTACATTGACTAATTTGTCAACAATGCCGTCAGTAACTTGAATTTCTGTTGCGCCCTGAGTTGCCATACTTTCACTACCCTTCAATACTCGTAATACTGATTAAATACTTTGCAAAGAATTAAAATTCTACTCCGCCTTCACGCGCTGCATCTGCTAATGCTTTAACACGGCCGTGATAGCGATAGCCTGAACGATCAAATGCTAATTTATCAATACCAGCCAACTTGCATCGTTTTGCCAACAATAAACCAGTTAATGTTGCCGCTTTCACATTACCACCATGCTTACATGCTTCTTGAACTTCTTTGTCCAAAGTAGAAGCCGCTGCTAATACAGTGCCACCACACGCAGTAAACACTTGCGCATAAATGTGATTTGATGAACGAAACACGCTTAAGCGATTTACGCCTAAACGACGAATTGTGTGACGCGTACGACCCGCTCTGCGCGCTCTCGCCGCTTTTTTGTCTAACGTAGCCATTATTTTTTCTTACCTTCTTTCAAGATCACAACTTCATTTTTATAACGAATACCTTTACCTTTGTAAGGCTCTGGAGGACGAACCGAACGGATATTCGCAGCAACCTGATTAAGCAATTGCTTATCAGCACCTTTCAACACAATTTCAGTGTTACTTGGGCATTCAACAGAAACACCTTTTGGCATTTCAATTACCATTGGATGTGATAATCCAACAGAAATATCTAAACCAGTACCCTGTATTTTTGCACGATAACCCACGCCAATCATGACGAGTTCTTTTGTAAAGCCTTCTGAAACACCTTTTACCATATTTTGCAAAATTGCACGCATGGTACCAGATAAAGCATCTGACTCTGCAGTATCATTTGCTGCCGTTACTTGTAAATGACCATCATTTTGAGACACGGCAACTAATGTTGATAAGACTTGCTTCAATTCACCAAGCTTACCCTTAACTACGATATCGTGACCTGCAACTTTGACATCTACGCCGGCAGGGATTTTAATCGGATTTTTTGCGACTCTACTCGTCATCCCAGTTCTCCTAGCTTACAACACACAAAACTTCACCACCCAAACCCATTTCTTTGGCCTTTTGAGCAGTCATAACCCCTTTTGGAGTGCTAACGATCGCAATACCCAAACCATTTTCAACTTCCGGCAAATTATCTTTGCCTTGATAAACACGTAAACTTGGACGACTTACACGACTTAAACGCTGAATAACAGGACGACCTTCAAAGTATCTCAACTCAACAGTCATCGTTGCTTTTCCATCAGCCTTCGCTTCAGAAAAACCATCAATGTACCCTTCATCATGCAATACATGTGCAATCGCAATTTTTAATTTAGACAATGGCATGCAGACAGTTTTCTTTGAAACTGCTTGTGCATTTTTAATTCTCACCAACATGTCTGCTATCGGATCTTGTAGGCTCATTTTATATTCTCATATCACCAATTGTTTCAAATTGAAACGTAAAAAATTACGTTTCGACAAATCTACCAGCTTGCTTTACGCAAACCTGGAACATCACCACGCATTGCTGCTTCACGTAAATGAATGCGGCACAATCCAAAACGTCTTAACGTTCCGCGGCTACGGCCACAAGAACGACAACGGTTACGCACACGACATTTACTTTCGTTGCGACGACGCTTTTGCAATTTATCAATTGCTTCATCACGATTTACTTCATCGATACGAATCGTTTCTTTTAATTCAGCACGCGATTTTTTCATGCGCTCTGATAATATTTGTCTTCTTTTGTTGCGTAACATGACGCTTGTCTTTGCCATGATAATCCTCTATTAAAAGTACCGCTTTATAAATAGTTCACACTTTATTTCTTTGTAAAGTCACGGACTTTATCCGCGTCTCACACCAACTACTCGCCACATTAACCTTTCAGTGGAAAGCCAAATGCTTTCAATAATGCACGCGCTTCAGCATCATTTTTAGCTGTGGTTGTGATAGTAATATCTAAACCACGAATTTTATCAATTTTGTCGTATTGAATTTCAGGAAATACAATCTGTTCCTTAATACCCAAACTATAGTTGCCACGACCATCAAAAGCTTTTGCGCTATAACCACGAAAATCTCGAACACGTGGAATCGCAATAGAAATCAAGCGCTGCAAAAAGTCATACATTTTATGACGACGCAAAGTAACTTTGCAGCCAATCGGCCAGTTTTCACGAATCTTGAAACCAGCAATGGATTTTTTTGACAAGGTTGTTACTGGTTTTTGACCAGCAATTTTCGTCATATCATCCAATGCAAAAGTAACAATTTTTTTGTCATCAACAGCATCGCCCAAACCCATATTTAATGTGATTTTTGTGATGCGAGGAACTTGCATAATACTTTTATAACCAAACTCTTTTTGGAGTTTTTTTGCAATTTCATCGTTATATTTTTTTTGTAATGCAGTATTCATTTTTATAACTCTCTACACTTTACTTGTGCACCTTACAAAACCACTTACTTACGTGAGCGGCTCGCATTAAACAACGAGTTCATCATTTGATTTAAAATAACGAACTTTTTTACCATCTACTACTTTAAAGCCAGCTTTATCTGCTTTATTAGTAATTGGATTTAACAAAGCAATATTAGAAATATGAATGGTTGATTCTTTATCAACGATACCGCCCTGTGTTTGCGTATGCGGATTAGGCTTCACATTTTTTTTAACCATGTTAATACCTTCAACCAAAGCACGATCAGCATCAATCTTAATCACTTTGCCTGAACGTCCACGGTCACAGCCTGTTAATATAATGACTGTGTCATTTTTTTTAATTTTATTCATGATCTTCTACTTCTACACCAAAAATTAAAGTTAAAGTACTTCAAGCGCCAATGAAACAATCTTCATAAAACTTGTAGTGCGTAATTCACGCGTTACTGGTCCAAAGATACGTGTTCCTACTGGTTGCCCTTGATTATTCAAGAGAACCACTGCGTTTGAATCAAAACGAATCACTGAGCCATCTGGACGGCGAACACCTTTACAGGTGCGCACTACCACTGCATTCATGACTTCACCTTTTTTCACTTTGCCGCGGGGAATTGCTTCCTTGATGCTAACCTTTATAACATCTCCAACATATGCATAGCGTCTCTTGGAACCACCAAGCACTTTGATACATTGAACACGACGCGCACCACTGTTGTCGGCTACATCGAGTGTGGATTGAACTTGAATCATTGTAAAAACCCCTTTAAATCACCAGCACACCGGCCACTAAATTATTTTCCTGCACGGTCCTTAACTTCTAACAAAACCCAAGATTTTGTCTTAGAAATTGGCCTGCCTTCTTTAATCACAACAACATCCCCCATACGGCAAACATTGTTTTCATCATGAATAGGAAATTTAGTAGAACGTCTTACAAATTTTCCATATTTAGGATGCTGAACGCGTCTTTCAACCAAAACAGTTGCGCTCTTTTGCATTTTGTCGCTGACAACAATACCTGTTAAGGTACGAACAATTTTTTTGTTTTCTTCTGTCATGATTAGAGGTCTCTCAATACCGTTTTTACACGCGCAACATTTCTACGCACTTTTTTAAAAAGATGTGTCTTTGGAGATTCAGTGATGCCCTTGTGCATTCTGAGCTGAAACTGTTCTTCTAATAAAGACACCAAAACGGTTTGTAGTTCCGCTTTTGACTTTGTTTTTAATTCTGTTGATTTCATGATTACATCACCGTTCTTTGAACAAACACCGATTTTAACGGCAACTTAGCAGCGGCCAATTCAAATGCGCCTTGTGCAATTTCTTTTGAAATACCTTCAATTTCAAACATCACACAACCAGGTTTCACTTCAGCTACCCAGTACTCAACGTTACCTTTACCTTTACCTTGACGAACTTCAAGTGGCTTCTTACTGATTGGCTTATCAGGAAAAATTCGAATCATAACCTTTCCACCACGCTTAATGTGACGGGAAATGGCACGACGCGCCGCTTCAATTTGTCTAGCTGTAATACGACCACGATCGATCGCTTTTAATCCAAACTCGCCAAAACAAACGGTATTACCACTCGTCGCATCGCCACGGTTTCTACCTTTGAATGACTTTCTATACTTTCTCGCTTTTGGCTGCAGCATTGTAATAATTCCTCAATCGCTTACTTTTTATCCGTCGCATCGACAACTGTTACATCAACTGATGATTCACTTTCATCAGCAACGACTTCACCCTTATAAATCCACACCTTAACACCAATAATGCCGTAGGTGGTTTTTGCAGTAGCTGTTGCGTAATCGATATTTGCACGGAATGTATGCAATGGCACACGTCCTTCACGCGCCCATTCAGCACGAGCAATTTCAGCACCGCCCAAACGGCCGCTTAAATGAACCTTAACGCCTTCGGCGCCACTCTTCATTGTTGCCTGCATCGCTTTTTTCATTGCGCGGCGGAACATAATACGCCTTTCTAACTGCTGTGCAATACTTTCAGCAACTAACTTTGCATCTAATTCTGGTTTTCTAATTTCTTCAATCGTGATATGTACAGGAACATTCATTATTTTGGAAACTTCTTTACGTAAGGTATCTACATCGCTACCTTTTTTACCAATAATGACACCTGGGCGTGCGGCATGAATCGCAATCTTTGCATTGCGCGCCGGACGGTCAATCTGAATGCGAGAAACAGAGGCGCCAGCAAGCTTTTTCATCAAGTAATCCCGAACTTTTAAGTCCGCGTTTAAATAATCTGCATATTCGCTGTGTGCAAACCACATAGACTTCCACGTTTCCGTGATGCCTAACCGAATACCTGTTGGATTAACTTTCTGACCCATTTATATTTCTCCAAAAATTACTAAATTTGCGGACTTCATACGCCACTTAAAGCCTTTCGCGGACTACGTCCACGGCTCGCAACACCTTGCAAGACTTCATTCACGGTTTAAAATATTTCGCGGACTACGTCCGCGGCTCGCAACACCTTGCAACACTTCATTCACAGCTTAAAACATTTCTCAGACTAGGTCCCCGCGGCTCGCGTCACTTTGCGGCTCACAGCTATTTTTTATCTGCAACAGTTACTTTAATATGGCATGTTCTCTTCAAAACCTGGCAGCCACGACCACGAGCACGGGCATGAAAACGCTTCATGACAGGGCCATCATCAACACAGACTGTTTTAACAAACAAATCATCTAAATCTGCGCCTTCATTTTCTGCTGCATTCGCTATCGCAGAATCAACCACTTTTTTCACTAATTTAGCAGCGCTTTTCGTGCTAAAACGCAACAACTCAACAGCAGACTCGGCACGCAAACCACGAATTTGATCTGCTATGAGTCTTGCCTTTTGCGCTGAAACACCAGCGCGGATCATTTTAGCTGACACTTCCATCACTTAACCCACCTATTATTTTTTATCTTTAGCTTTAGCTGCAGAGGCACCAGAGGATGGCGCTGCAACTTTACGATCACCTGAGTGCGAGCGAAACGTACGAGTAACCGCAAATTCACCCAATTTATGGCCAATCATGTTTTCTGAAATATACACAGGAACATGCGCTTTTCCATTATGAACAGCAATTGTCAGGCCGATCATGTCAGGCACAATCATTGAGCGACGCGACCAAGTCACGATAGGACGTTTTGAACCTTCTTTATGAGCCTTTTCAACTTTTTTCCGTAATGACAATTCGACAAACGGACCTTTTTTGACTGATCTTGGCACTGCTGTTTCCTCTTTTAATTTAATCTCTGCAAAACTCGCGGACACCGTCCGCGGCTCGCAAAAGACACTCTAAATCGCGTCTCTACACTATTATTTATTTCTTACGACGATCACGAATAATCATCTTATTTGTAAATTTATTTTTACGCGTTTTGTAACCCTTCGTTGGAACGCCGGTTGGGCTCACTGGATGACGACCACCTGATGTTTTACCTTCACCACCACCATGCGGGTGATCAACTGGATTCATTGCAACGCCTCGAACCGTTGGACGAATACCGCGCCAACGCTTAGCACCAGCTTTACCCAATGAACGGAGATTATTCTCTGAGTTACCTACTTCACCAATTGAGGCTCTGCAATCAATCAACACCTTACGCATCTCACCAGAGCGCAAACGTAAAATTGCATGCACGCCTTCTTTCGCAGCTAGCTGCGCAGAAGTGCCAGCACTACGAATCATTTGTGCACCTTTGCCAGGCTTCAATTCAATACAATGAATCGTTGAACCCAGTGGAATGTTCTGCAAACGCATCGAATTACCAGGCTTAATAGCCACATTTTCGCCAGACATCACTTCATCACCCATGCGCAAGCCTTTCGGCGCAATGATATAACGTCTTTCACCATCTGCATACACCAACAACGCTAGGTGGGCGCTACGATTTGGATCGTATTCTAAGCGCTCAACACGCGCAGGGATACCATCTTTATCACGTAAAAAATCAACAATGCGGTAATGCTGTTTATGTCCGCCACCACGATGACGCAAGGTTATACGACCAACGTTATTGCGACCGTTGCAACGATTCTTAGGTAGCAACAAAGAAGCACAAGGTTTACCTTTATGCAACTCAGGGTTAACTACTTTCACTAAAAACCGACGACCTGCTGACGTGGGTTTTGATTTTACTAAAGGCATGGTTACTCCAACATATTCTCAAATTACTTTGTAAAACTTGCGGACTTTGTCCGCGTCTCGCACCGCAACTCGCATTAAGCGATATTAATTTGCTGACCTGCTTCTAATGTAATGTACGCTTTTTTCCAAGAAGCACGCTTAGCAATAGAGCGACCAAATTTTACTGCCGCACCTACTTTCACATTAACAATATTCACAGACTTTACTTTTACTTTAAAAAGGGCTTCAACAGCATCTTTTATTTGAAACTTGTTCGCGCATTTTGTTACTTTAAAAACATATTGCGATGCTGCCTTTTCAGAAAGATGCGGTGCCAATAACACTTTCAATAATTTTTCTTGTCTCATTTTTGCAATTCCTCAAATTTCTTCAACGCTTCCTCTGTAAAAAGGACTTTTGGAAACGCCAACAAACTAACTGGATCTACTTCTGTGTAATCACACACCGCAACATGATGGAGATTGCGCGCCGCTAAGTACAAACCATGATTTTCATTAGCACCCACAATCAATACTTGGTCTAACTGCAACCCTTTCAAATAGGTCACTAATTCCTTAGTTTTTGGAGCGGGCAAGTCTATCGCATTTATAACCATAAAGCGATCTTGACGTACCAATTCGGACAAAATAATTTTCATCCCTTTGCGATACATTTTTTTATTCAATTTCTGCGTGTAATCACGAGGAACAGCAGCGAACGTAACACCACCACCACGCCATAATGGACCACGCGATGTACCAGCACGTGCTTGACCAGTACCTTTTTGTTTCCAAGGCTTCTTGCCACCGCCACGTACTTCTGCGCGTGTTTTTTGCGCCTTGCTGCCTTGACGACCTGCAGCCATGTGCGCAGTCACTAATTGATGGACTAAGCCTTCGTTGTATTCACAACCAAAGATGTCATCAGAAACGTCAATGGAAGCGCCGCCATTTACTGATAATTTCATTTAGCTGCCCCTTTCTTTTTATTTTTTACGGTTGCTTTTAAAACAACAAAGCCGTTTATCGCGCCTGGAACCGCGCCTTTAACCAAAATATAATTTGATTCTGTATTCACTTGAACAACCACTTGATTCACAGCACTTGCTGTTTCATCACCCATGTGTCCAGCCATTTTTTTACCTTTGAATACACGACCTGGTGTTTGACGCTGCCCAGTAGAACCGTGCGCACGATGTGACAACGAGTTACCGTGTGTCGCGTCTTGCATTGTAAAGTTATGGCGTTTAATAACCCCTTGGAAACCTTTACCTTTGCTAATACCCTGAACGTCAACTTTTTGACCTACTTCAAACATATCAACACTGAATGCTTCACCCAATGTTAATGATGCTACTTCAGCTTCTGTTAAACGGAATTCACGAACCACTGAACCTGCTTTAACGCCGGCTTTAGCAAAATGGCCTGCCATTGCTTTCGTAACACGCGATGCTTTTTTGGAGCCTGTCGTAACTTGAACCGCTGAATACCCATCATTCGCATCAGTTTTGATTTGCGTGATAGCATTCGGGATTACTTCAATGACCGTCACCGGTATCGATTCACCTGCTTCTGTAAATATGCGTGTCATTCCACGCTTTTGACCAACTAAACCCAGTGACATTATCATTCTCCAAATAAAACATAACAGTTCACATATAACCTGAAAAAAGACGATATAAATCGACGTCTCTACAGTAAATTTTGCGGACCAAGTCCGCAGCTTGCATCAAAATTCCGCTACAGACACGATAAATCGTGCCTCTACTCAACACTTTCCACACTGATTTGAACATCGACGCCAGCAGCTAAGTCGAGTTTCATCAAAGCATCCACGGTTTTATCCGTTGGTTGCAAAATATCAACAACACGTTTGTGCGTTCTAATTTCATACTGATCACGCGCATGTTTATCAACGTGCGGAGAAACTAGAATCGTATAACGCTCAATTTTTGTCGGCAAAGGAATTGGTCCTTTGATACGCGCGCCAGTACGCTTTGCAGTATTCACAATTTCTTTTGTCGAACGATCAATTAATTTATGATCGAAAGCTTTTAAGCGAATGCGAATACGCTGATTTTTACTGACTAAAGATGCTGCTGCCATAAAATAATTCCAAATTTTAGTGTCATTGACACTTCTGTAACCGTTTCAAACCTCTGCAAAAATCGCGGACACCGTCCGCGGCTCGCACCAACCATCTCACAAAAGTCGCGAACATTGCCCGCGACTCGCACTATTACGCGATAATTTTCGCTACTACACCAGCACCAACTGTACGTCCACCTTCACGAATCGCAAAGCGCAAGCCTTCTTCCATCGCAATTGGGCAGATCAATTCGATAACTGTTTTGATGTTGTCGCCTGGCATTACCATTTCAACACCTTCTGGCAACTCAACAGCACCTGTTACGTCTGTTGTTCTG
>JAUXWQ010000067.1 GCA_030680235.1 Coxiellaceae bacterium | reverse complement strand
TGATTTTTTAAAAAAATCATCGAGTTAGCAAGGATAATGCCTTAATTTGGCGATTAGTTTTGGGAAAGAAGACCATGTTCTCGGGTCCATTTATTAGGGAATGAAAGTATGTGATTTAGAGCGGTTTTGGACACCCTAGATCAGTACTATTTACCGCTTGATTAACCTAGGCATTGAAAGCTACATTATTGCAGCAACGACGCAAGCCATTTTGGCACAACGTTTAGTGCGATTGATTTGCCGGGAATGCATAGACGAAAGGCCTTTAAACCAGCATGAATCAGCATGGCTTTCAAAATTACCTTACAAAACAGAAGGGGTTGCCTTTAAATATGGAAAAGGCTGCTCCTACTGCAACAACACAGGGTATCGCGGCCGTATGGCTATTTTTGAACTATTAGAATTTAACGATGAAATGGCAGAAGCCTTAAGAAGCAACAACACCGCTTCCTTCCATGAGCTTGCAAAAAAAAGCGAGCATCATCAATTACTCGCTGACGATGCCTATCGATTGGTTGTTGAAGGAAAAACATCCATTACAGAAATGATTCGTGTGATTAATGAAGGATACGCGTAATGGGCCATAGTTCCCGATCTCTACAGAAATTCCCAACTTCGTATGGAGTCGAGTAGCCAGGCTCTGTTACCAGAGCCCAGCCCTCTAAGAACGGAAACTACCGTTACAACAATGTTGCGCATTGGTTTCATTGTCATGGTTTGGTAGTTTATTGACCTTATAGGGTTCGCCGACATATAGGGGCACATTGTAACGTTTGCGTGCATTAACCCGCTGATTCTTTTATCTTTAGTGCCAAGATTTTTGGCATGTTAAAATGCGAATTATTCGCTGCTTTTGTAAAATCATACTCCCCACGCATGTTAACGTGTGCCCAGCTTCACCCCGTGCCGGGATCACAGCCATTGACTTAAGAAATTTGATAAATCACTCGCTACACTCGTGGCTCGCATCATGTGCAGTGTGTGGTGTGAGCCGCGAGTGTAACGAGCGATTATTTTCTTAAGTCATATATGGACCCCGCCCTGGATGCAAACAATAAATTCAATTTTTAGCAAAATAAAAGTGAGATGCATTCATATATTCGGCCTCTTTATTCTTGAGTGATTACGTTCACTCGGGCCCTGA
>JAUXWQ010000050.1 GCA_030680235.1 Coxiellaceae bacterium | reverse complement strand
AAACGCCGCTGTTGGGCGCTTTTTCGCGAAAAGCTAAAACAAAATGCTCGACGTACCAATCAAGTACGCCTGCGCTTTTGTTTTAGCTTTTCACAAAAAATCACCTCAACGTCGACGTTTTTCATTACTCAGACAACGAGGTGCGAGTAGTTACAAAAAATTTTTAGTCATTTTTAGTCATTTCATACTTCTTTAATGTAAATAAAATATAATTTGAATAAATTCTGGGGGTTAACGATGAGAACAAACACTGACTTAATTAATGTGTCAGACAATAATCCATTGCTGGGGCTAAAGAATCCTGGCCTTATTTTAAAAGCTGTTTCAGAAACTTATAAAATATTAGACTTCCCTCCCGCCAATAGGGGGTTTGCAGCAGCAATAATGGAAGGGTTAAATAAAAAAGCTCCCATCGGAGCAGCTATAACGGATGAAATATTACTGAACTTATTTGTTTCTGTGTTTTTATTAGCAGCTAAAACCAACCCAAACCCAGAAAATCCGGAATTGTGTTTCAAATTTTTAGCATCCGTCATATTGTACAAAAAATCAGGTGGCTCGTTTGTGTGGGATAATACTGCTAGTGTCTATGAAAAAGAGCATTACGCTCTTAAGTTTATATGCACGCATGTGTCCGAAGCGATCAATTATAAAGCCGGTATCTGCTTCCACTATTCCTCTTTGCTTTACTACAATATGGCAAAACTCAATATTCCAAACATTGCCTTAGTAAGCACTGGCGATTGTAATGCAGGTCATTATTTTGTCATCACTGAAAATGTACCTCGTAACCGAAACTTCAGGCTCACAGATCTAAAAAATGAAAGTGGTTATGTATTAGATCTTTGGGTAGGTTTGATATACCCAAAAAATCAATTATTTTGCGATGATGCGCATTTAAAAAGATTTGAATATAGTGTTCTTGACATCAATATGCACAGTGAACAACAGGAAAACGACAAGGTGAAGGCATTTGTACCTCCTATTATTCCTCCGAGTTTAAAGAAATCAATGAGCAACTTCATTAATCAACTACATTCAACATGCAATAAACTTAGTTCAAATCCTCCATCAGTGCCTGAATTGGAAGTTGAAGGTCCACTTGGTAGTTATTGTGACCCCAATGATCTGTTTGATGCGCAACGAGAAAGAAATATAAAACAAACAAACAAACAATTGGGAGCTTACATCGCGTTTGATTTTTTAAAACGTAAAACGGATTCTTCATCTTGCAATTTCCTTCCTCCTTCCTTGTGTGAAAAAGTCAGCAGTCTGAAAAACCGCTAATTTTCTGATTTTAGGCGAGGTTGAACGATAATTTGTTGAGAAAAGCGGAATGTGCACGAAGTGCCTGAGCATTTTCGAGACAAACTATCGCTCAAGATCGCCAAAAGATGAAAATTTTTTATTCATGAAAAATTACTGTGAAGAAGTCGAAAGTAAGACATTAAGATTTGTCTGCTACGCTAAGATCCTAGAGTTAGATGGCATATCACCCCATTTTTAATTTTCCAATTGCTGACACCGCGTTTCACGCAAGGCAAACACGATCAACATCGCAAGCACAAATCCAATTGGGAAAATCCACATCGCCCAGGAAAAATCGCTTGTTGCGAAATTATCACTAATTTGATGCACACGCATAAACATGTGTTTATCTAGTAAATAGCCAAAAAATGGCTGGAACAAGGCACTACCCGCTTGCACAGAAATATTCACGACACTGACTGACATCGCCGTAATCACACGCTTACTATTTTCAGCCACCAAAGGATACCCAATAATTTGCGCACTTGTACAAATACCTACCGCTAAAAACAAGGCAAATAAGGCAGGGAAAGATAAAGCATGATCAAAAATGACAACGCAAATAAATACCAAGGAAATTAACGCCCCAAAAAACATTGGTGGACGACGCATACCAATTTTGTCAGACATAAACCCAACAATCGGACCACCAATCAATGTGCCAATAAATAACATTGATGATACTTCCGATGCTTGTACAGTTGACAATCCTTGCGTGCGCGTTAAATACAGCACGCCCCATAAGCCACCTAAAAGACCAACAGGCAAATTCATAAAGCAAACATATAACCCCGCACACCAATTCTCAACGCGCAAAAATGCCATACGAAGACTTTGAAAAAAACCGATTTGCTGAATTAAATCTTGCTCTGCCAAATGAGCTTCTGCATGACCTTCCGGATAATCTCTCACTACCCAGAAAATCAATATAAGGAAAACCATACCCGCTGCCGCATCAATTTGTAACGCGGTACGCCATTGAAAGGCTTGCGCTAATAGAGTTAAGGGCGTTTGCGATACAAAGCCACCTAGCATTGCGATCGTGACAACCAATCCTGTTACCAAAGCCATTTTTTTTGCGGGAAACCACCGTGTTGCTAAACGAATCACGCTTAAAAAACAAAATGCGCTACCAATACCCGTTAAAAACCGGAAAAAACATGCCCATGCAAAACTGGTTGCCACCGAAAACAAGGCTGTGCCTGCAATGCAAATGGCAAGAGCCGTTAAAATCACACGACGCGTTGCACAACGATCAAGCAGCATTCCGGCAATAAATAAAAACACCACGTTTGCAATAAAATAAAAAGAAGACATAAGACCGAGTTTTTCAGCATTCACAGAAAAAGCTTGCATCAATGAAGATGAAATGGAATTGAACATATTCATCTGAATAAATTCATAAAAGAAAAAGAGGGATGCAACCAAGACAACACACCATGAACGTGCAGTTGCTTCTTTTACGGTACTATCTGAAGGGTCGTTGACGATAAAGGTGGCCATGAAATTATTCCTCTAATAGTACACAGAAAATCAAATGGCGTATGCCTTACGGTAAAAACCCGGGCCTGTAACCAGGCGCTAAGCGGCTTTCATCTCAACAGAAAGCGCAGATTGCACAGAACCATCCTCTTGCTCTTCAAATGCAATGCAATGTGTTTCACGCACAAACATTGCAGCAACCAAAGAAAATAAAAATGCAATCGGCATAATTAAAAACGCCACATGGTAATCTGCAGCAGAATACAAGGGAATGCCATGCGCCATTTTATGATTCCATTCTAAATTCAATAACATCGGAAATACAGGAATTAAAAAACCACCGCCCATAATTAGTACCGATGCCATTCCCTCTGCAGCACCTGTTAGCAAGGCACTATTGCTCTCTGCAATCAGCGGGTAACCTAAAATTTGAAAGCTAATCACAAAACCTAAGGCAAAAAATAAACCCAACAAGGCATTAAATGACAAATGTGGGGTATACATGATTGCAATGATAACAATCAATGATGTCACAGAACCTACAATCATCGGCATTTTACGCTGACCCAGAAAATCTGAAACCCATCCCACAACGGGTGACCCAATGATCATTCCAACAAATAATATTGAAGTGACTAAAGAAGCATCATCTGCAGACAAGTGATGCGATTGAACCAAATACCAACCACCCCAAGTTGACCCCAATAGAAAAACCGGAAGATTGACTAAAGAAACATAAGCGCCACCCAACCAATTTTGTGAATTTGCAATCACTTGTTTTAATGCATGCCAAAAACCAATTTTTTCTAGTTCGGCATGCTGCGCATCAAAAAATGCTTTTGTCCCTTTAGGATAATCTCGGACGAACAAAGCAATAATCACCCACATCACGACACCAGATATCGCATCGAGACGCAAGGTCATGCGCCAACCAAACATCTCAGTCATTTTAGTAAAGGGCGTTTGCGCCAACATAGCACCTAACATAGCAAAGGTGACAATCAAACCCACGACTAAGGCCATATGTTTTGGGGGAAACCAACGAGAGGCAAAACGCACACAACTCAATAAACAAAATGCGCCACCAATTCCTGTTACAAAACGACATATTTCTGCCTGCCACAGTTGCGTCGTCATGGAAAAAAGAAAAGCGCAAGCCACACAAACAAACATGGCAGATAAAATCAGTTTGCGTGTTGAGATACGGTCCAAAATCATACCGGCTGGGAATAAAAACAATACGTTAGCGTACATATAACAAGCGGACAGCTGTCCTAGATCGGTAGCGTCCGTTAAATGAAACGATTTGAACAACGAGGCGTCAATCGCATTAAACATATTGACTTGCATGAACTCAAAAAAAAAGAAAAGGGATGCGGAAAAGACAACGATCCAAGGCTGAAGTTGTTGAAATAAGGTGTTTCTTTGTATTAATGGCATCGACGGGTGTATAGATGTCGGCATGCGCTTGAGTCTCCCACGGTAGTCTAAATCCACGCCGGATTCTACACAGCAAGAACCCACGAGGCAAACGGTTTGTCATAATACAGCAACTCCCCGTGAACAAAAAATTTTCATCTTTTGGCGATCTTGAACGATAATTTGTCTCGAAAATGCTCAGGTACTTAGTGACCATGCGCTTTTCTCAACAAATTATCGTTCAACCTCGCCTAAAATCTGAAAATTAGCGGTTTTCAGACATTCGCGGGGAATCGCTGGTGCGCTGTGCTTCGCACAACGCGTCTTGCTTTTCCATGGAGAAAAAAGTACTGCAATTCCCTCTATAAAGCACAATATATTCATCATCATCATCTTCATCTTCACCATCATCCACATCAAAATGTTCAACGCGCGGATCAAATTCAGGCAGTTCCCCGACTTCTTCAGCTTTATTAGTCAACACAGGTTCTGAAAATTCCACAGTGCCTGAACGCACATCCGATGGATTCATTGAAGTCACCTGAGGCGTATCCGTCTCACGATCTTCCAACATTTCATTTTCATCTGACAACTCCTTATACAAAGCTGGTATGTCTTTTTCTAGAAAAGTTTTCCATCTATCTAAGGCAGTTTTGGCATCATGGTCATCAGACGGAAAGCAACAAAATGTACTAATCTCTGTATATGCCTCTTCCTGCATAACGTACACATGAGAAAAATATTCCTCATATTCAATCTCAATGGTAGCCCGACTCAAATACTTACTTTCCAAAAAAGCTCGGAAATTTCTTTGTTGAATAGATAGGTTCGCAAGCAAAACATGATATTGATGCAATAACGCTTGTGCCACACCAAAACCTGGATCACCTTGCAACTGGCGATCAAATTCCTGATAAAAAAAGCACAAGAGATTAAAACGTAATACGCTCCCTTGAGGCGTATCAAAAAACAAATTCAGCTTTTTCAAATAAAAAATATCATCAGGAGTTTTTATTTTTGGCAACATCATTCGTTTTTCATTTTCTTTAATTTTGTCTGCCACTAATTCACAATACGCATCAATAGCAGCAGATGCCGCATCAAAACTCTCTTTATCTGATGCAAGGTATTCCTGCAGTACACTATTGACTACTTCTGCTTTTTCTACAATTTCTGCTAAAGCATTTTGAACCAAAGATTTTCGTAAAAAAATAAAAAATGCGCTTCGTATATAATCTATCAGCCCTTGAGCCAATAAATGTTCAGTTATTTGACTTTGATGCATTGCAACCGTTTCTGGTGACAAGGTCAAAAACTGTTTGCGATAAAATCCTAATAGATCAATATCATTGATCTCAAATAAATACTTAAACACCGATTGAGAGATTGCGGCTTTAATGTGATCGAGTTCTGTTTGAAAAATAGAACTCATGTCTTCATGAGAGAGATGCCGATACAAATTATGGCTAACGCTATAAGCTGCCCTATCAAATTTCTCAATCAATGGTTTAACTAAGTCAATTTTATCTGAAAACTTATCTGGCATACTATCCGAACCATACTTTGTTATTAATGCAATCATCTTAGTGACGCAATATTAACCAAATATTAAATAAATGAACGAATGCATTGCGCAACTAGCGCTGGAACTTCATGCACGAGCCAGTGCGACCCATCTGGAATTTTTTTAATACAATGATTCGGAATATAGACAGATAGGTTATTTAAGATATCATCACACAGTGAACGGTCTTTTTCACCCCAAATAATTAACGTTTCAGTGGAAGCACTTAACAATTTTTTATCTGAGAAATTAATTCCCCATGGCCAGGCACGATAATAATTCAACATACCGGTCATTGCTCCAGGAACTCTCCATGCGGTTTCATAAGCATTGATTATCTGTGTTGAAAATAATTTTTTCTCTGTGATTTCAAACAATAACTGCTGCCAAAAATAGGCGAAGTGATGCGAGGCAATCATTTTTTCTGCTCGAGGATCACGTAAAATATTGACATAGGCAGAACGCTTCTGTTGTTCACTATTATTTTGTAACGCTTCAAATAAAACTTGGGGATGAGCAGAATTGATCAATACTAATTTTTCAACACGATTGGGGTATTGTGCTGAAAAACATTGCGCAATACTCCCTCCAATATCATGGCCAACAATAATGCATTTTTCATATTTAAAATATTTTATCAATGCATCGATATCATCAATGAAATTTTTCATTTGAAAATCATGTATATTTTTCGGTTTTTCAGACAGATTAAATCCACGCAAATCCGGCGCAACGACAAAATAATGTGTTGAAAAGAAATCGATCTGCTTGTGCCATGCCAATGAAAATTCTGGGAATCCGTGAAGCAATAATAACAACTTTCCAGAGCCAGCAAAAAGGTAGTGCAATTTAATATTATTAATAAAAGCAGTATTGCTTTGTATTGTCATTTTGTTTGCGCTTCATCGAGTTATATGCACGCTGTGGCATACACATTTTTATCGATTGATTTGACTTCCTTTAATTGAAAATGTTTGCGACAAGTTGCTATGTATTTTTCATTACCCCCAATATCAACTTGTTCACCCTCTGTAATGGCTTCACCTGCATCATTTATCCGCATATTCATCGTTGCTTTTTTGCCACAATGACAAATTGTTTTAAGCTCAATAATATTATCTGCCCATGCTAATAAGTAGGCGCTGCCTTCGAAAGGATCGCCCCGAAAATCAGAACGTATGCCATAAGCCAACACCGGCAAATTAAGAAAATCACAAATCTTCGCCAATTGTTCAACTTGTTTTTTTGTCAAAAATTGCGCTTCATCAATTAATACACAATGGATATTGGGATTTGTTTGCAATGTCGTTTTTACAGAGATAAATAAATCAAACGCTTTATCAAAGGCCGTGGCATGACTTTGCAATCCAATTCGCGATGTGATTTTTCCATGACCAAAACGATCATCAATTATCGGGGTAAACAACAGCGTATCCATGCCACGCTCATTGTAATTATAACTCGACTGCAAAAGTGTTGTACTTTTACCCGCATTCATTGCGGAATAATAAAAATGTAATTTGGCCATAGCATCATTTTCCTGTTAGCATTTATGAAATATTACAGGAGATTATGATGAGCGAACACATTTTAGAAACCTCTGATGAAAAATTCCAAACGGACGTGTTGGATGCTGCAAAACCAGTTCTGGTTGATTTTTGGGCGCCTTGGTGTGGACCTTGTCGCATGTTAGCCCCTACACTAGAAGAGACTGCAAAGCAGTTTGAAGGCCGTGTAACGATCGTTAAAGTCAATGTGGATGAGAATCAAGAAACGCCTGGCAAATATGGTGTGCGCGGTATTCCAAGCCTCATGCTGTTCAAAGGCGGTGAAATGATAGCGAACAAAGTAGGTGCGTTGTCAAAACCACAACTGATTGAATTTTTGGAAGAAAATGTATAGGGTCACTCGGTAGTGCCTGCGCAATCATAAACCACTTTCTCGGTGCGAGCATGAGCGTAAGCGAGTGTTTTTGTAGAATTACGCGTGTATCGAGATTTCCTGAAAATACACTCGCTTACGCTCATGCTCGCACCGAGAAAGTGGTTTATTGGGGATTATGAGGCAACTGAGATAGTCACTTACCCTTGCAATTTCAAACTGAACGCTCTAGAATTCTGTTTATAGCTCCTGCAAAAAGGCGCTCTCGAAACACTCTGAAACAAATCCAATTAGATTAAGACACTACAAAAACAACCTCAAAGGCAATCCATCTGTATGAATCTCACAGAATTACGTGGCAAAACTCCCGCTGCACTCAGCGCGCTTGCTGAAAGTCTCGGCATCGAAAACGTCAATAGCATGCGCAAGCAAGACATGATCTTCGCTATCTTAAAGACTCACGCCAAAAATGGCGAAGACATTTATGGCGAAGGCACTCTCGAAACCCTGCAAGATGGTTTTGGATTCCTGCGCTCTTCAATGAGCTCTTACCTCGCAGGACCCGATGACATTTACGTCTCTCCGAATCAAATTCGTAAATTTGGCTTTCGCACAGGCGACACCATCATCGGAAAAATTCGTCCCCCAAAACAAGGCGAGCGTTATTTCGCATTGGTTGAAATTGAGTCAACAAACGGCGAACCCCCTGAAAACCTACGCAAAAAAATTCTATTTGAAAACTTAACACCCTTGCATCCGGATGAACGTATTTCATTAGAAATTGGTAACGGTTCCACTGAAGACATCACGGCCCGTATTATTGACTTGGCAGCGCCAATCGGCAAAGGCCAACGTGGATTGATCGTTTCTCCGCCGAAAGCAGGTAAAACGATGATGCTGCAAAATATTGCGCACTCTATTACCCACAATCACCCTGAATGCGTGCTAATCGTCTTGCTAATCGACGAACGTCCTGAGGAAGTCACAGAAATGTCACGTTCCGTAAAAGGCGAAGTGGTCGCAAGCACCTTCGATGAACCTGCTTCACGCCACGTGCAAGTAGCAGAAATGGTGATTGAAAAAGCAAAACGCTTGGTTGAGCATAAAAAAGATGTGGTCATCTTGTTAGACTCGATCACGCGCTTGGGTCGTGCTTATAACACCGTTATTCCAGCGTCTGGAAAAGTATTAACCGGTGGTGTCGATGCCAATGCCCTACAACGTCCAAAAAGATTCTTTGGTGCTGCGCGAAATATTGAAGAAGGTGGTAGCTTAACAATCATTGCAACCGCGTTAGTCGATACTGGCTCGAAGATGGACGAGGTTATTTACGAAGAATTTAAAGGTACAGGTAATATGGAAATCCACTTGGATCGCCGTATTGCAGAAAAACGCGTGTTTCCTGCGATCAACATTAATCGCTCTGGTACACGTCGTGAAGAGTTGATTACAAAACCTGATGAGCTGAAGAAAATGTGGATTCTGCGCAAAATTCTCCATCCGATGGATGAATTGGCAGCAGGCGAATTCTTGATCGATCGCTTGAAACTCACTAAAACTAATGGTGAGTTTTTCGATAGCATGAAGGGTTAGTAAGCGCTTATTAAAGATGTGGGATTGTCTCGCATCTTTAATAACACCGCTCACATTTCTTGATGCGAGTATGAGTTCTTGATGCGAGCATGAGCGTAGCGAGTGTATTTTTGCAGAATTTGATATGCATCGAGATATACACTCGCTACGCTCATGCTCGCATCAAGACATGTGAACGCATGTTTGTATTGCTTTGAATTGAGATCGTGCTCAATCAATATGCGTTACGATTTGTCCCAATTCCTCTTTCGAAATCAGCTTTTGTTTTTTGAGTTGCGGTAGAATTAATTGCAGAGACTGCCAATCACGATTTTTAAAATACAGTGCTTTTAATGCTTTTAATAACAAGCTATTTTTAGGTTCCTGTTTATAGAGTTGTTTTAATATCACCAACGACTCATCATATTGTTCTGCTTGTAAATAATACACTCCCTGAACCAATGACACTGCAAACGTATTATTCCCTGCAAGTTGAAATGCATGCTTTAAATACTGATCACGACGATCATAGGCTTGCTGTGCTTGAGCCGCTTGTGCTGCTAACAAATACGTCGTGTAATGTTTGTTTTTTCGCACCAACTTTATAAATAATTTTTCAGCAGCTCGATCATTGCCAACTGATAAATCTGCAATACCTTGCGAAATATATTTCTGATAACGCTGTAAGTTTAAAATAAACCGACGATGTGAAAAATATTCCGGAATGGAGAAAATATTTTTTAAAACTGTAACCACCAGATACAAGATAAAAAACGTAAGCGCAATAATAGAAACTGCTACCCAAAGACTGGTCGCGGCTGTCCAATGATTATAACCAATAACGACATAACCAGGGTCTTTTTGAACTAAAAAGCCAAGACCTACCGCAATCAACAGTAAAAAAAATAACGAAAATAAAGTACGCACGTATTAGGTCTCCACGCTTGTTGGATTACTATTGCTCGGTTTTTCAGGCAAAGTAGCTGGTGTTTTCTCAGTAGATTTTGCCGGAACACTATTTACAATAGCAGGTGCTACTGCTGAAGGTGCAACATCAGGTACCTTAACGCTATCCGAAGGCAATAAGTTTACTTGCGACAATGCAGCCAGCGTATTCGTTAATGCAGGCAATACAGGTTTGATATTCACCGACATTAATTGTGCTAAGGTTGCCGAAACACCGTCTCTTTCTGTTGTTAATGCAAAATAACGTGTCGTCCATTCATTCACATTCTGTAATGCTGACTGATAAATAGTGCTGTTATGATGCAACAGTGCCCATTGCGCCATAGTTAATTGCGTTATGATGTTTTGCTTTAAGTTGAGTTCCATATTGGGCGCTACTAATGGCGGATTATTTTCATTCACATGACGAATAATCACCAAATCTTTTAATTGTGAAAGCACCCCCAATAGTTTTTGATACCAAGGTTTAGTCGCATCTTCTACCCGCACCGTAGTATTAACTATTACTGTTGGCGTTTGTGGTAAAGTCGATAATGCTTGTATTTTTTGAATCACTGCAGAAATATCAGAAAAAAGTTGCGATTGATTGAATGCAGGTGCTTTTTGTAGTGCTTCACTGTCTGACTGAATGGCCGTTGACACGCCAATAAAATGCGCATCATTTGAAGAAGCAATTAATGCTTGCGCAACTTTTAATGTACGTAGCGTAGCATTAATATCATAATTAACAGTTAATTGCGTGTTGGCAACCATTGTTAAAAAGCTCACTTCTGCCAATATTTTTTGGGATGACAATGGAAGATTTGTTTTGAGCTGTGCAATTTGCTTTTGTAATGCCAGTGCGCGCCCTTCACTGTCTTGCGATACAGACATCACTGATGTTTCTAGGGCCTGTAATTGTGATGCAGTTTGATTTTGCCTTGAGATAAAGTACGTAAATCCGCTAAGCACCAAAGCAACAATACCTACAATGAGCGCGAAGGGGGCAATCCAATTATTTTTTTTAGATTCAGACTTGCTTATTTCTGTTGTCATCTACTAATGCCTCTATTATTGCTTCAGTTGTTGCATTTTTCGCTTGAATAACCGATCTGAAACCAAGACTTTTCACCTGTCTTTTCATTTCATCACTGATGACACAAAGCGTTCTTTCTTTTAACCATGCAGCATGTGCTTCAAACAAGTTTAGCAAAGCCTGGAAAATCTCGCTACTTGTAACAATGATATAACCACACTGCAATGCCGAAATAAGTGTGCTTGCCTTATAAGAAACCCGTTTTCGACGATAGCAAGAGATTTTTTGAATGCATGCACCACGTGATTTTAAAGTATCTGGCAACAGCGCCTTTGAATCCTCCCCGGAAATAATCATAATTTTTTTATGTTGGGGCTCTTGTAACGCTGGCATTTCAAGCAGGCCTTCGCTAGAAAAATGCAGTGGGCTCATTGTGTTTTCATAACCATGATTGCTGAGTGCTTGGGCTGTTGCAGGGCCAATAGCAATGATACAAGCACATTCGACCGTTGCTTTATGACAAAAATAGTTAACTGCATTCGCACTTAAAAAAAGTGCAATGTCTGTTTTATAAACGATCTCTGAAAAAAAGACAGGTTCAATTTCAATTAAGGGAAGCTCAACTATTTGTGCACCCATTGATTGTAATTGCAGGGTTAATGCATGTGATTGGTTTTTGGGGCGGGTGTTTAAAATGATAAAAGGCACTTTCATAAGCAATATACTTAATGTATTGAATGAGTGGGTGTGGCTCCTGCAGTGTCAGGGATCAGTATCAGTACACGCATAATACTGACACTGATCCCTGACACTGCAGGAGCCACATCCAACTGATTACAAAAATTGTTTTGCACCCTGGTCCAATAACATTTTTGCGGCTTGTTCACCGATGATTTTTGCATCACACGCATTACCTTCAACACTCGCGCGCAAAATAGTCTCACCCTTTTCACTACCAATCATCGCATTTAAAAATAAATGGTTATCCATTATTTTCGCATAAGCACCAATAGCTGTATGACAATCACCACCCATTATTTCATTAACCGCGCGCTCTGCACTCACACAAGCAGCCGTTTTTTCATCATTTAAAAACTGTAAAATATCTCGAGAAAAATCATCTTCTTCACGACATTCCACCGCAATGGCACCTTGCGCAATGGCTGGCGTAAAAATTTCATCCGATAATCGTACACGTATTTGTGAGAATAAATCTAAACGATCTAATCCTGCGGCCGCTAAAATAATCGCATCATAGTCAGCACGCGCTAATTTTGCTAATCGGGTGTCTACATTGCCACGCAATAATTTTATTTCTATATCTGGACGCATTGATTTCACTAAACAAGTACGACGTGGACTTGCTGTTCCCACAATCGCCCCTTGCGGCAATGCTTCAATCGTACTGTATTTGCAGGATAAAAATGCATCGCGCGGATCAGCGCGCTCCAACACGGCAGCAATAACCAACCCTTTTGCCTGATGTACCGACATATCTTTCATGCTATGCACAGCAATATCAGCTTCGTTATTGAGTAATGTTTTTTGCAAAGCTTTAACAAAAACAGACTTTCCACCAATATGCGTCAATGGAATGGTTTGTTGTCGATCACCTTCTGTCATGATCTTAATTAATTGTACTTTACATGCAGGATATTCTTTTTCAATCGCATTTTTGACGAAATTTGCTTGCCATAAAGCCAATTTGCTTTTTCGAGTTGCAATGCGTAACACAGTAGCCATAGCATTATCGTCCAGTGGTTTTAACCCTTTCAATCAATGCATCATTACGTTCCCACAATTGATTAAACCATTGTTGTAATTTCGGACGAAAATTTCTATCCCCATCATAATCACCTATTAAATCGGATGTGATCGGCAATAATTCATAACGCACGACAATTTTATCAAAATTACCACAGCAAAATTGCCAAAAAGTCGGCGTTTTTGGCGTATAAGCAATAACAACATTTAAAATACCAGACATATTGTCATGCAGTTCATGAAGCACTACTGCAGCTCCTCCTGCGCGTGGTTTCAATAAATGTTTATAGGGTGATTGCTGTCTTTCTTTCTTTTTATCAGTAAAGCGCGTGCCTTCCGAAAAATTAATTAATGTTGAGGGGAACTTACCCAAGGTGCGACATGCTTTTTTAGTGGTTTCAACGTCTTTTCCTTTTAAACTTGGATTTTTTTTAATTTCAGCATGGCTATGTCGCGACATAAAAGGATACCCCATTGCATAACAAGCAAGTCCCCCAACGGGCAACTGCCATAATAATTCTTTTTTCATAAAAAATTTCACAGGGGGAATTTTTCCACGAAATACTTTTCCCAGTACTAAAATATCAATCCATGAAATATGATTCGAAATTAACAAATACCACCCATTTTCATTTAAGTTGCCCGTTCCTAAGACATCCCAGCGCCCTCTTGTTGAAATGCACATGATCCACGCATTAAAACGATTAAAACTATTTGGCATTTTCTGCAAACAATCACGCTGAATGGTTAGCTTCCATTTCTTAATGGGTATTAAAAATCCAACTAATGCAATACAAACAATAATGAACGCATGTCCCAGCAAATTTAATGCGTACAATATAAACGACAAACTGCCTTTTAAAATTTTCAACATGATGATCCTTTCGTAACTTCAGCATTGTTCAACCCGCTCATTTTTTGGCGCTTTTTTACGATAAATTTCTAAAAAATGCTCGATGGTCCAATCAAGTACACCTGCGCTTTTTTCTCAATTTATCGCAAAAAATCTCCTAAAAACTGAGCGGTCATAGTAGATTTTGTATTACACTTACTGAATACATCTTTGTCTATCAGTATTATTTAATCTGTGTTCAACGGTGTTGGTGTATTACTACAACTTGATTTAAGGGACTCCGCTTCCTCAAAAATATTACCGGATTGCTTTTCTAAATTAACTGCAAATGCACAATCATCCTGATTTTGTGAGTCACAATTATAAACACCATGCTGCATATGTTTCCAATGAATACCTTTTGGTTGATGCGCAAGTGCGTGATAAACAAGCAACACAGGGAAACTTGGTTGAGTAATCAATTGATTACCCATGTCAAATTGTACGTCAGCTTTGTAAATACACGTTACTTGACCCAGATTAGCACCAACCCACTGCGCACCCACAAATTTGGTTAAATCATTCGAACAGGCACGATGATAGCTTTCCCAAAAGCCATATTTTGTCGTAGCAGTCCAGTTCCCTTTTGTTAAATTTTTTTTAATTTCGGAAATATGTGGGCAAGTTGCGATTAATACAGAATTTGTTTGATTATTGCTGGGTGATGTCGGCTGCGCAAAAATGCCAGTAACAACGCCCATCATCACTATACTGACTATTATTTTTTTCATTACCCGTTCCTCAATCAAAATGGTATGATTTACTGAATCATAATATAACAGCTCGGAAAAATCTTGATGAACAAGCATGGAATCGCCTATTCATTTAAAGCTATCACCTTAGCACTTTTTTTTGCGGCTGCTCTAACAAGTTGCAATAAAGAACCCGATTATATTCGAACTGCAAAAGTTTCCAACCTTACCTCTTTGCAAATTAATGAAATCTATCTCCTGGAAAAAACTGGTATCCAGGTCTTTAAACAAGGTCTACGCTTTACTTTCATCATCCCAGTGGATTGTTTTTTCGTTAAAGATACCCGAGAATTAAAGGCTCACCGCGCAAACGATATGGATTTATTGTCAAACTTTATTCGGAGCTATTTGCGTTATTTTGATCATCCCACCGTTACCATTACCGGCTATACCGATACTGTTTTACTAAGCCCTGCGCGCGATAAGCTATCGCTACATTACGCAAATACCATCGCCTCTTATTTACAAGTCGATGGCGTACCCGATGAAACGCTTGTGATACGCGGGAAAGGCGCATCTGATCCTATTGCCAGCAACGCCTATCCGATGGGGTCTTCATTTAATCGAAGGGTTGTGATTGAAATACACTAATGCACTTTGCAAATCCGCTCGCTACACTCGCGGCTCGCACCCAAGTACGCAACAAGTGCTTTGCAAGAAATCTCGATATACACCAAACCCTGCAAAAACACTCGCTTACGCTCATGCTCGCACCTAGGCTCTGCAAAAACACTCGCTTATGCTTACGCACACAGGCTCTCCATGCTTATTCCATCTCAACCGATTCAAAGGCCTCAATTAACTGCTCCATCACTTGTCCGCGATGACTAACCCTGTTTTTTTCTGCAACGGATAATTCAGCTGCTGAACAACGGTGCGTAGGCACATAAAAAATAGGATCATAACCAAATCCATTTTTTCCACGCGCTTCAAACAAAATAGACCCTTCCCAAACACCATGGCAAATCAGTGGCACAGGATCATTTTCATCTTCTACCAAAGCCAATACACAGTGATAACTGGCTGTACGATCTGCTGCTTTTATGTCTTTTAATTCCGCTAATAGTTTTTCATTACGCTCTACATCAGTGGCATTTTTTCCAGCATAGCGCGCAGAATAAACACCAGGTCTACGATCCAGCGCATCAACAACCAAACCAGAATCATCAGCCAATGCAGGCAACCCCGATAGTTTTGCAGCATGGCGCGCTTTTAAAATAGCATTTTCAATAAATGTTTTTCCCGTTTCTTCAATGTCAGGAATATTAAATTCAGATTGAGAAACCCACTCAATGGGCAATTTTTTTGAAAGCAATTTTATTTCAGCAATTTTTCCTGGATTCGAAGACGCCAATACCATTTGTACTTCACTTGTTTTTGTCATATCTTTTCCTCAACGGTTATAAACATCATCCAATCTTTTAATATCATCTTCACCTAAGTAATTTCCAGATTGTACTTCAATAATCACCAGCATTTCTTGTTGTGAATTCGAAAGACGATGCAGACTATTTTGTGAAATATAGGTAGATTCATTCGCTTTTAAAGAAAAGGCTTGATCTCCATTAATCACATCGGCAACCCCTGAAACCACAACCCAATGCTCCGCTCTGTGCTGATGCACCTGCAAAGACAATGTCGCACCAGGATTTACCATAATGCGCTTCACTTTAAAATGGGGGCCTTGTGATAATATTTCATAACTTCCCCACGGACGATGCATCAAAAGATGTTCTTTTACAATCGTTACATTGTCTTTTTTAATTTCTTCAACGAGCAATTTTACGGATTGTGCATATTGCTTATCCGCAATCAAAATGGCATCGGCTGTACTCACAATAATTTTATCTTTTAATCCCAACACAGCAATTAAACGACCATCTGATCTTACGTAACAATTTTCAGTATTCTGTAAAAAAACTTCTCCGCACACTGTATTGCCAGATGCATCACTTTCTACGGCTTCTGACACAGCAGTCCAACAACCCAAATCACTCCACTCTGTATTTAAAGGCACAATCACTGCATTTTTTGTTTTTTCCATCACGGCATAATCAATCGAATTACTCGGGCAATTTCCAAAAAGACTTGCATCAATTCGTATATAATCATCGCCATTTTTGCTGGCAGCATAAGCAAGCAATGCTGTACTATAAATTTCTGAAGCCTGTTGTTGTAGTTCTATTAAATACGTTTCTGCATCAAACAAGAAAAGTCCGCTATTCCAATAAAAAGAGTCTGTTTTTAAAAATTGCAATGCGGTTTCATAAGTCGGTTTTTCAACAAATCGCTTAATTTTGCAAACTGTGTTTTCAATAACCTCTCCGCATTCAATATAACCATATCCTGTTTTTGGTGCTGTTGGTTTGATGCCAAAGGTTACTAATGCATTTTCTTTTTTTACAATATTTTCAGCACAAACAACTGCCTCTTTAAATACAGCAATGTCTTTAATTTGATGGTCTGAAGGCATTATTAATACTATTTTTTCTTTTTCACGCGCCTTAACAACCAATGCTGCCATTGCAATAGCAGGTGCCGTATTTCTACCAACGGGTTCCAAAATAAAATAAACATTGTTAATGGCTATTTCAGACAACTGATCCAAACAAATAAAATAATTTTCAGCATTACACACAACGTATAAACAATGCGATTCACTGACTGCACGAGCACGCAAAATAGTTTCTTGAAACAGCGAGTATTGACCAATCAATTTAATAAATTGTTTTGGGTAGGTTTCTCGCGACAGGGGCCACAAACGCGTGCCAGAACCCCCTGCCAAAATAACAGGTATAACAGCCATTATCTTATTCCCCAATCACAAAAACTTGCATTATTAATATACAATCGACACTATACTTGAAAATACCGCTTAAGAGACCCCAGTTCATGCAAGAAACCTTAAAAAAAAGCCATTGGCTGATTATCTCACATGATTTTAATATGGATGGAAGAGCGCCCAGTTTAACAATCACAGATAAAATCCCCTATTTATTGGATGCCAATATTACATTGCATGTCATCAGCGCTGTTACCGGAAAAAAGGACAGTCAATTTCCTCATGATCAATTACTTCCTTGGGGGCCATCTGCACTCCGTTTTGACTTTAGACATTGGTTGAAAACAAGATTAGGAAAAGGGTTTTCTTACAAATTCGCAACAACACTTGTGTCTCTACTTGTCTTACCGCTTAGCATGATTGAACGGGGCATGGTTGGATTATCTAGCCAATGGTCTTGGTCTTATCCTGCCGCTTTCCGAGCGCGCCAATTAATTAAAAAAAATAAGATTGATCTTGTTTACACCACTGGCGGTGCATGGTCTGCCCATTATGCCGGTTATTTAATTAAAAAATCGACGAGGATCACCTGGATTGCCGAAGTTCATGACCCACTCGTTGAAAATGATTTATTAAAAAAAACCAAAGATCAAAAATTCCAAGCGTCTCTCGAAAAAAAAATTGCAGCCTATGCTGATCTTGCGTGGTGGTTTACAGAAAATGCTTTGAAGCAAGCACAAACGCGTCATCCACGCCTAATAGAAAATGGTTTTTCCGTTCGTCCTGGCTCTATACCACCCGGATGTTTTGAGCCACTTCCTAAAGAACAGATTGGTACTGATACACTCAATATCATGCATTTTGGCTCACTCGCAGATGATCGTTCTTTTGCACCCTTGCTAGAAACATTATCTCTATTTTTTAAAAACCACCCAAGCTATCAAGATAAAATAAAAATTCATGTGTATGGCACAAGTTTAGATAATACCTCTAAAGCAGCTGTCGAAAAATTTTCGATGCACTCTATTATGGTGTTGCACGGACGTGTTGAGCAGGACAAAAAAACCGGGAAATCAGGTCGTGAAGTCATCATGGATATTATGCGACACGCAGATGTTTTATTGCTGCTTCACGGTAATAGAGATGCTTGCAGCCAATATATTCCATCAAAACTGTATGATTATAGCTGGACCGACCGCCCTATTTTTGCGTTAACACATCAGTCAGAAGAACTAGATCAACTGCTTGAAAAACGACACGCCTATATTGCACATACGGTGGATCAAGCGTCTATTTTAAATACCTTAGAAATTTTAATACATGATTGGAAAGATGGGAAATTAAGAAAACAAATTTTTAATCCAGTGACGCCAAAAGATGCGGTGGATGAGATACTAAAAAGAGTAAATGGGTGATACAAACAAGCGCGCTCGTTTTTTGATGCGAGCATGAGCGTAATAACGAGTGTGTTTTTGCAGAGCTTGATGTGCATCGAGATTTTCTGCAAAAATACTCGCTACACTCATGCTCGCATTATCGCACGCAACTGCATCAAATAACGCGAAAATTTTCGCCAATTTAAAAAAATATTGGCGATTAAATGTAAACTATAACGTCTTTTTCTTTTTTTCCAAATGCGTGCATGTTGTTCTGGCGTATAATGTTTTTGTGTAAATAAAAAATCAGATGCTGTTGTTCGATAAATCATTTGAGATGTTCCCCAGGATTTCGTACTCTCGCTACCCCGATGCATCACATTCGTATTCATGACTTGCGCAATTGAAAATCCCGCTTTTCTCACCGTCAAACACAGATCAACATCTTCAGAATACATAAAATACTGTTCATCAAAGCCACCTATTTTTTCAAATAAACATTTTGGTATCATTAAAGCGGCGCCACATACCCATGCAATATCACCCGGCAACGCATGAAATTGTAACCCTACTTCTTTTTGTCCGGAATAACTGGTCGAAATATCTCTCCCTTGAACGCCATACAAACTGGTTTCATCCAGTTGCGAAAATAGCGGCGCACTCACACCGACTTGAGGATGCGCTTGCATAAAATCTACCATGTTTTTTAGGGTATCAATCGTTTTAATTTCCGCATCTGGATTTAAAAATAATAAATAATCACCCTTTGCATCGCGCGCACCTAAATTACAGCCAGCACCAAAACCAGCATTTTTTTCAGACTCAATCACTTTTATAAAAGGGTATTTTTCATTGACTAATACTTTTGCCGAATATTCCGGGCAATTTTCAACATAAATTAATTCCGATGCACATCCCACTTGTTTCAAAATAGCGTCGAAACAATCAGGCAATACAGGCTGTGAACGATAGCCAACAATAATAATCGATACTGCTAATTTTACATTATTCATTTTTTTAATCTGTTTTTTAGGCGTCCAACTGTTCTACGAAAGCTTCTCACCATTCGAGATAATAAAGATTTTCTGCAACAATCAGAATCTAGTGTTTTATCCCAATTGGATTGGCTCACAATACCAATATAAGGCTTAAGCTCTTCAACACTTGGCATCTGCCAATCGTAATGAAAACAAAAAAATAAAGGGTTTTTGGGATAAATCGGTATGGCTTGATATTTTAAAAGTGCTTCACCATACCAAATAATTTCGTGTGGCAATCGGGTTATTGCTTGCCAAATGGTCTCATTACGTGGCTTAAAATGTTGCTCATCGAGTGATTCCCAGACCCATTTTGACCATATCAAAGGGGAAGGACCAAAATCATAGTTGGGACCTTCGCGATCAAACTCTACCTTCATTAAAGTGCATTGTTTTTTAATGTCAGACAGAATCTTTTTTTTATCCATTTTAATGAGTTCCACTATAAATGCTTCACTCTCATGCATTAATGAATAAGGGACTCCAGACTCATGTATAAAATTTTTTAATGAAAATTCATGTGTAAAGTAACTATCCGCATCAATACATAAATAATTTTCACAGCCAATTTTTCGCCAGGCCTCTGCTTTGATAATCTGCTGAGACAACTGACCCGGCATTGCATAATAGGCCTCCAAAGAAGCCTTTGCGTTGCTTAATACAATATCTTCATCGGTAATAAGATTAAAATAAGCAATTTTCAATCCCGCCAAATAATCTTGGCTGATTTCTCTATTAAAAATTATTACATCTGCTTTTGGGATGGAAAAATAAACTGGTATTGCATCACGATTAAACATCGCGATACTTTTCAATAATTTTTTTGCACGCAAAACATCATTACGATACGTTTTGCAAAAAATAATAAATTTTTTATGATTAACCGCTGTCATAATTTATGAAGAGCTTTTACAACTAAAAATATTTTTGCGCCTTCAAGTGCTGTATAATGCATCATTACCTCTCTTTCATTTTTAAGTAAGTCGCCAACTGCTCAACCCAGAGGTTATCGTTATTCAAACAGGGAGTCATACGAAAACTTTTTCCACCCAGTGAAACCCATTGCTCGCGTAAACGCATATCAATTTCTTCGAGCGTTTCAATACAATCTGCAACAAACGAAGGACAAGCGACACTCAAATTTTCAACACCTTTTTCACGCAACATTTTCAATGACTTGTCGGTGTAAGGTGAAATCCATTTCGTAAAACCCAAGCGCGACTGAAATGTGACAAAATAATTATCTTCTGACAAGTTTAATTTTTTAGCGAGCAATTCGGCCGTTTTGTAACATTGTGTGCGATAATTATCAGAATCGATTTGACGCTTTGGCAAGCCATGATAACTCAATAATAAAAACTCCGTTGTCCGATCAAAGTTTTTTTCTATTAGCGCTGAAAGCGCATTAATATAGAAATCTTGGTCATAAAAATCTGGAATAATGATCGTATTTTTTGGATCTGTATGAGCCACCACAATATCTAATGCGGATTGTGTCGTTGCACGCGAAAATTGTGGGAATAATGGCAATACGATGATTTTTTCACAAGATTTTAATTGTTGAATGGCATCAAGAATGCTGGGTTTGCTATAACGCATGCCTAATGCAACAAAATAATCATCGCCCAATTGTTTTTGCAAAGCTTCTTGTAATGCTAATGAATTGACTAATAATGGCGAACCATTTGGCGTCCAGATTTTTTTATACGCTTCAGCTGATGTTTTTGATCGTTTTGGTAAAATGAGTTTTTGCACCAAAAAATCACGGAGTATTTTTGGTAAGGTAATGATGTAAGGGTCTGATAAAAATACATCGAGATAATCATGAACGGCAGATTCCGTTGGTGCCTTAGGTGTTCCAAGATTAATGAGTAAAATGCCAATCATAGTAAAAACCCTACAAAAATCGTAACTTGTATGTTAGTGAATGCCACGACTCGCACCATTAATCTCGAAGTATCTCTCAGTTTTGTCGCCCTGTCACAAACCGCGGCACATCCGACAAATCTCGATGATTATGCACTTCATCATAACCCGCTTTTCTAAAAATATCGCACACAGCCATCGCCTGATCAAAGCCATGCTCAATTACCAAGCTAGCACCCAGCTTTAAAAAAGCTTTTGCCTGCGTTGCAATAATTTGAATAGCATCCAAGCCATCACTACCCGAAACTAAAGCGCTTTGGGGTTCAAATGTTAATCGCTTCAAGTGCAAATCCCCCTCAGCAATATAGGGCGGATTGGACACAATCACATCATATTTTCTATTAGGAAGCGCATTGCACCAGTCGCCTTGATAAAAAGAAACATTTTTTATGTTGTTTTTATCGGCATTTTTTTTGGCAATGGCTAATGCTTCATAGGATTCATCAATTGCATCTATTTTCCAGCCTGATTTTTCAGATCCTAAAGCAAGCGCAATGGCACCCGTTCCTGTTCCTAAGTCGGCAATCGTTAACGCTGTTTGATCACCAAGATTCGTGAGAATCCAATCAATCAAGCATTCCGTTTCAGGACGTGGAATTAAGGTATCAGGGGACACCAATAACTCTAATGTCCAAAAAGGTTGATACCCTAAAATATAAGCGATAGGTTCGCCCGATAAGCGGCGTGCGACAACGGCATCAATCATGCTGGCCTCAGCATCACTCACGACAGTCATTGAATCTGTAATTAATTGTGCGCGTGTTTTATTAAGCACATACATCAACAATAATTCAGCATCCATTCTTGCTGTGCCTGACAACGGAAACAATTGCTCTGTTATTTTCTTTTTATATTCTACGATAAGCATTGGGATATTAATCACTCACTGCTGCTAATTGCTCCGCTTGGAATTCACGTGTTAACGGCACAATTATTGATTCTAATTTGCCATCCATGACATCATCGAGTTGATACAAGGTTAAATTAATACGATGGTCCGTCACACGACCCTGCGGAAAATTGTAAGTGCGAATACGTTCAGAACGATCACCGCTACCCACTAAGCTTTTACGTTGTGCGGCTTGTTCAGACGCCTGTTTTCTTTGCGCTTGGTCTAATAATCGCGAAGACAATAAAGACATCGCCCGCGCACGGTTTTTATGCTGTGAACGCTCATCTTGGCATTCAACCACTAACCCTGAAGGCAAGTGCGTAATGCGAATCGCGGAATCGGTTTTATTCACATGCTGACCACCCGCACCCGAGGCACGATAGGTATCCACACGTAAGTCAGCAGGATTAATTTTAATGTCATCAATTTCATCTTGCTCTGGCAAAATAGCAACCGTACACGCTGAGGTATGAACGCGCCCCTGCGCTTCTGTTAACGGCACACGCTGTACGCGATGCGCGCCTGATTCAAATTTTAACTGGGAATAGACGCCCTTACCTTCAATGCGCGCAATAATTTCTTTGTAACCACCCTGCTCGCCATCCGTCGAAGAGACAACGGAAAAACCCCAGCCTTGGTTTTCTGCAAAACGGCTATACATCCGAAATAAGTCGCCAACAAACAAAGCTGCTTCATGCCCACCTGTTCCTGCACGCACTTCCAGAAATACATTTCGGTCGTCATTAGGGTCTTTTGGCAATAAAAGCAATTGAAGCTCTTGTTGTAAGGTTTCTTGTGATGCCTTTAATGTAACTAATTCTTCCTCTGCAAGCGCTTGCATCTCTGCATCATTTTCAGAAATCATCTGCATTGCTGCTGACATATCCTTTTCATTTTGCTGGTAGTGTGCAAAACACCGCACAATATCTTCTAGTTGTGCATATTCTTTTGATAACTCACGAAATTGATTTTGGTTATTAATAACAACCGCATCGCTTAACATCGCGCTTAATTCGCGAAAACGACTGGCCAAGGTTATTAACTTTAATTTAAGTGATTCTTTCATAATGCGCGCAAATATACAGGGTTTTTAAGTGGTTTAATACCCCAAAGTTATAAGGCCATTGCAGAGCGTTGTTCGGGTACACGATCTTGCAGCTGAATCAATGCCGTCACATGTTTTTCCCAAGTTTTTTTACGTGCACGAACCGCTTCTGACGCCAGATTGATTTTTTTGCCAAAAGTTTTTGTACTTTCGTCACCAAGCTCAAGTAAAAAATCATCCAGTTGTTTTCGCAAGTGACCAATTTCACATGAAATCTCCCTAATCGGCAGTAACGCTGGCACAGGAAACTTTTCTTTTTGGTAAGACTCACGAGCTAAAAAGACATCACAAGAAACCGATATTTGCCTTACACCAGAAAAATTATAAGATGGATTTAAAATCGCTAATTCAATATCCTTAAATAGCTCATATAATGTTTTTGCTTGTCTCAGCTTCATCATATTTATTTCAGGATGCGCGACTAAAGCCCGCGTTTCCGAAACATCAGGATCGGCAAATAGTAAATCACCATTTGGCAATTCTCTAACGGCACGTTTTATCGGTTCATACTCAAGCCAAATAGAACGAAATATTTTTTTCAAGTCGTCTGTGATCGCAGGAATATCCAATAATCCATTCACAAAATCTTTAAAATCTTGTTCCTTAATCAAAGAGGCATCCATTATTTCCCGCGCATTATTTTTCAATAAGTCATCGGCCATCATGGCATTTCCAAGCATCCGTCTAATCATTTCTGGCAGACACACATTCTGATCAGCTGCCTGAAACAATGCCTGTCTTTCAGTTTCACCTGCAATCCACACAAAAGGTCTATTCACACAGCGATACAATAATTTTACATCATCTTGATCAATTGGTTGTTTATATAGAAGTACATTTTTAGCGATACGTCTCATTAACACTGTTACATCAATTGCATCAGTCATCGGGTTAGTAAAATAAAAAAGTTTCTCGTGTGCAGCGCGTAACTTAGTCCTTAATTCATAAAAACCTACAGGCATCATTAATTTTTTAAACACCTCCTGAATCCGACCAGGCTGACACTGCTGATAAAAATAATCTTTAACATTTTTTTCATCCTCAGCTGAAACTGAAGCGCTGAGTTTCTCTTCAACACTTTTAATTAAACCCTTTTTAATAGTGTCACTCATTGTTGAAAAAATACCATATTGATCATCTTCAAAAGGATAGGTTGGCCATGCAGCACGCAAAGCCTCTGCTTCCTTTTCCGCCTCTGAATATTTTTCAGTTTGGATTAAGCGCGCTAAATAATACTGTCTTTCAACACAAGTTCGTTCTGGTTCACGTAATTGACTATGCGCTTTCATTTTTTCAAAAACACATGCAGCGGTTTCTTTCGCCGCTACATTAATATCCACTAAAGTAGAAAGAGATAACTCTCCCCATGCAATATGGCATGTCTTTAAAAAAAGAGCTTTATTAACAGTAATCAACCGTACTTCACCACTAAATACAAACTGCGCATTTGACATTATTTCTTTAACATGAGAAGGCAGTCCTGACTCTTTAAAAAAATCATTCAGTAGTTTATAGGGTATTATTTTTGACGCTTGTCGATAAATAATTTGTTTCAAAAATTCTGGGAAAATCTGCTCAAGTAATAATTGATCAACAAAACGTGTGTCATCATTTTTTGCTTTCAAGTATTGATATTTTTTCAACAAGTTCGCTATATTTTCTGTGAGTGTAGTAATTGAATGCAGCGCATTTCGCAGCATGATGCTTGCCGCATCTGCTTCAATACTATCTAGTAATTGACCAGATTCACGATTGTAAAAATCTACTGTTAATCGACGTAAGATTTCTTCATCAGCTATCACGCCACCAAAAGGAGATGCCATCGTTTGTGTGGTAACAGGTTCTATCAGATCAACCTTAGAAGATTCTCGTGGTACATGCTGTGGTTCGGTTTCTCTACTATCACATAGTGGCGGTTGCTGAACAGATGGGACAATAACAGACGCTGCACGTTGCACAATTATTTTTAATGCTGTTAATGTTCGACTTTTATTATCTTCTTGAGCATGCAAAAACAATGCTGAAATTTTCTGAATAAGTGATAGCTTTTTCAAATGCTTTATTTGATCACCAAAACCACCTTTTTTTTGTAATTTTCTATACTCGATTTCAAAATTATTCCAGAATTGACGAGGATCGTATTCTATATCGGCAATAAAAATTTTATATTCTGAACCATTGGTATAAACAGTAATTGCTAGTTTTTCATCAAGACAATATGTTTCACGATTTATTTTCGTTACCTTATTTTTTTGTATCAAGGAAGAGGTAAATCGACCACTACATTTTGTTTTTATATTTGTACATAATTCAGTAACGGCAGCGTCTTTGAAATTTGCACCACGAAGATCCGCATCATTAACGATCAATTTTTTATTGAATACGGCGCCTTGAAAATTCGCATTTTTTAAATTACATCTTGTAAAATCAACATCACATTCAAAAACACAATTACCAAAATCCACTCCTGACAAATCCATGGGCAATAATAATTTTAGTGCGTCACCATTAATACGCATACCACGAAAATAGCGTGAACGTTTCTTTGCCTGTAATAACGTTGTTATTGTTATCACAGGTTTATCAAATAAATCATGCGATTCAAGGATATTAAATTGAATATGATCACTGATTTCAATTGTTTTTTGCAATTTTCCTCGACTAAGTGCTGATTCACGTCGATATTGCTCAAGTAAAAGTTGCGATTGCGCTGCCGATGCGCTCATCAACGCGATGCAAGCAGCTCGCTTATCTTGCAAATGAAAATAAATGCCTGGGTAGTCTTCAGCTAAATTAATTTTTTCACTGGTTTCTTCCGTGTGACTTGTGGATCCTCTGGACATGACACACCTCGCCGAATCAATATACTGACCTTCTTTCTTATACCATTTTAGACACACTTGACCAACTATCTTTCAAATGCTCAAGCATCGGTACATTTTAGCATTTTACTCACCACAGAATGCTTGCACACACAAGCAATCTCTCGGACAATAAGGAACATGTACGAAATAAATCCTGCCAGTGGCGCCCAAGATGCCGTGAGATTTAAACGTTTCGATTGAAAAAATGTGAAGGAATGCTTATTGCACTTCAAGCATTTTTGAATGAGAAACGTTTAAAGATCGCGTCATATTGAGCGATCAGTTGTAGGACTTATTTCGTACATGTTCCTAAAGACTAACTTTTCAGGAGAGTTCCGTGTTAACGACTCAGTTTTTACTTGCCACTGTCAAAGAAACCCCTGCTGATGCAGAATTGATGAGTCATAAGCTCATGCTACGCGCGGGATTAATTCGCAAACTTGCGAGTGGATTATATACCTGGTTACCAACAGGTGTGCGCGTTTTAAAAAAAGTGGAAGCAATTGTTCGTGAAGAAATGAATCGTGCTGGTGCGTTAGAAATTTTAATGCCAGCAGTGCAACCTGCTGAATTGTGGCAAGAAACAGATCGCTGGGAAAAATACGGTAAAGAACTATTAAAGATTAAAGACCGTCATGAACGTGATTTTTGCTTTGGCCCAACACATGAAGAAGTCATCACCCATTTGATGCGCCATGAATTAAATAGCTATAAGCAACTTCCTGTGAATCTTTATCAAATTCAAACCAAATTTCGTGATGAGATCCGCCCACGCTTTGGGGTGATGCGTGCACGTGAATTTTTAATGAAAGATGCTTACTCGTTTCATGCCGATACAGCATCACTCAAAGAAACCTATCAAATCATGTATGACGCTTACCTGAAAATTTTTACGCGTCTTGGCTTGCGTTTTCGTCCAGTATTGGCTGATAACGGCCAAATTGGCGGTGCATTTTCACATGAATTTCAGGTGCTTGCAGAATCTGGCGAAGATATCATTGTCTATAGTGATGGCAGTGATTATGCAGCTAATATTGAACGTGCTGAAAATTTAGAGGGAACAACCCCCGTTAAAGAAGGCGATACAAGCCCCGATGGCAAAGGAAAGTTGCGTTTTGCGCGTGCTATTGAAATAGGACATATTTTTCAATTGGGCAACACCTATAGTAAATCAATGAATTTAACGGTGCTAGGCGAAGACGGCAAAACACTACACCCACAAATGGGTTGTTATGGCATTGGAATCTCTCGCATTGTTGCCGCAAGCATTGAACAAAATTACGATGATAGTGGCATCATTTGGCCACTTGCCATGGCACCTTTTCAAATTGTGATTGTGCCAATGCAACTGCATAAAGCCTATCGCGTTCGCGAAAAAGCCTTTGAACTCTATGAAAAATTGCGTTTCATGGGATTTGATGTGTTGATGGATGATCGCAAGGAGCGTGCTGGAGTGATGTTTTCGGACATGGATTTGTTGGGCATTCCTCATCGTTTGGTCATCAGCGAAAAAGGCATTGATGCAGGAACCATTGAATATAAAAATCGCACCCATGAAGCCGTTGAACATGTTGCGATTGATGAAGTGATTCCATTTTTGGAAAAACATGTCAGATAATTGGGCTAAGCAGTGATAGAACAAAAATACAAAAAACCGCTTATTTTTGCACTCTTTGTGCATGTGGCGGTTGTTTGTCTCTTGATTCTTAATTTTGAATCATCCCATTTTCAAATGCCTGCATCCAGCGCACCCGCTAATGTTATTCATGCTTCTGCGGTTTTTGATACTGCAACAGAAACAGAAATTAAACAGGCAGCACTACAACCAATACCCACACCACCTGTAAAACCAGATGTTACTATAAAAAAACAAGCTGAAGCGGCACAACAGAAAGTGATTGAAGAAAAAATGCTTGCAAAAAAAGCGGCCGCAAAAGAAAAACTTGTACTGATTGAATCCGAAAAGGCAACGATTTTAGCCGAAAAAGCTGCCGCATTAAAAAAGAAAAAAGCAGAGGCTCAAAAAAAATTAGCTCAACAAAAAAAAGCGCTTCAGATAAAAGAAGCGACATTAAAACAACAGCAATTGATAGCTGATAAAAAAGCCATTCAAACAGAAAAGCAAAAGAAACTATTGGCTGAACAAAAAAAACTGCAGCAACAATTAATGGCACAGCAACTCAATACAGAAGCAAAAAATATTTCTAGTATTCAATCACAAGCGCAAACAGGCGAAGTTGATAAATATAAAGCGGAAATTCTTGCCAGCATTCAATCAAATTGGCGTATTCCTGAAATTAATAACCAATTAAAATGTGTTTATTCCGTCTCCATCGCACCTGATGGCTCCGTTTTGTCAGTGCAACTGGTAAAAAGCAGTGGCAATGATGCATTGGACCAATCGGCACGCGAAGCCATTAATGCCTCATCACCTCTGCCAGTACCACAACAAGCCGCCTTATTTTCACATTTTAGACAATTGATGTTGACGCTAAGCCCGCAAGGTTATTTGCAGTCTGTGGGAAATGCTTAGTAGGAAGATGGGTGCGAGCCGCGAGTGTAACGAGCGAATTTATTATGCTCGCATGAATAACATATACACAATTGTCTGCGTTTCTTGCTGTTTTTTGATAATCCAATTTTCTGGAAATTGTGTAATATCAACAGAATCTTTCTGAAACTCACAATAAATAAATGCATTTGGTTTTAGCAAATTTCTTTCTTCTAATAATGCGCAAGTTTCTACCAATACATTTTTTTGAAAAGGAGGGTCCAAAAAAACCACATCAAATTGTTGATCAACCACTGGATTTTTTGAAACAAAATCACACTGATAAAAATCAACATTCATTATTTTTAATTCAATTGCATTTTTTTTTAAATTTTGAATAACATTTTTTGAAATATCACAAAATACAACCTGTTTTGCACCTCGGGACAATGCTTCAAATCCCATCGCGCCACTGCCTGCAAATGCATCTAAGCAGAGGCTATTCTCAATTACCGACTGCAACCAATTAAATACAGTTTCACGAATGCGATTATGCGTAGGGCGTAATCCATTCTCCGCTTCAAAAAAAATTTTTCGGCTACGATAGTCACCCGCTATAATGCGAAGCTCCGAGATATTTTTTTTTATCATTCATATAATCCAACATGCTACATTTTAATTTCTGAAAAAATCATCCTTATCTATAACATAAAGATTTCCTCATCCTGAAAATGATGTTTAAATAATTCTACTAGCTACAAGAAGAGCATATATCATGACTATTTTCAACACAGAAAAAATGTATAGCAATGTTAGTAAATTATTACACCGGGTAACGGCCATTATTGTTTTAGGATTATTGTGTCTTGGTGTTGCTTTTAGTTATATTCCAAAAGATATCGAAAAAATGTTAATGCCCTATCATAAATCAGCAGGCGTCACGCTCTTAATTTTAATGCTAGTGCGATTAGTATGGACTTTAATTAATCCCTCCCCTCGTTTACCAACCCGCATGGCTTTTATCGAAAAAGCAGCTGCAAAATTGGTGCATTTTTTACTATATTTTGTTGTCATTATGATGTGTATTTCAGGTGTTATAATGACACTCGCTGGCGGTCATCTTTTACCCTTCTGGGGCTTTGGCGATATTCATTTAGCTTTTATTCCTCTTGATAAAGCCTTATCACACCTTGTACGTCCGTGGCACACTTATTTAGCGTGGACTATTTTTGGTTTGCTTATCATTCATACCTTGGCTGCCCTAAAGCATCATTTTTATGACCATGATGATGTATTAAAACGAATGGTTTGAATAACACCAAGAAAAGTACAGACTACCTTATCTTTTTAGGCTTGTCTTTTGCTTCTATTTCTTTAGTCGCATCTTCATTTTTGGGTCCTGTCTTAAAAAAAGAAGCGAACATATTTTTTAGTTTCGATTGTTTATTTGAAGCTAATTTTGCTTCTACAACCACACCACCCAACCCTGTTGCTGACGCTGCAATTGCGCCTGCCGCTAGACCCTTCGCAATTAAAATGGGTATAAGTGGTAATGCAAGACCATGTGTTAAAACAATCAATCCAGCAATACCAACAACTCCTAAAAACCCGAGCATTGAAATAGCAATTGTTTTTCCAATGGATGATTTTTTAACGTCAGGGCGCTCTGTAAATGCCACAAAACGTTTTTTATTTTCTTCAGAATCTGTTCGCGTGCAATCACGCATCAATAAATAAGCCTCACTTTTCATTGGCAATTCAGTTTCAGTACGTTTTAATTTTGTTAAGTTAAGATAGGTTTTTCTATAATGTTCAACATTATCCGAGGGTTTTTTTGATGCTATCTTATCCTCTAATTTTTTAGCTAACACATAATCTAATGCAAATGAACAGCAGTTCATTTCTTTATGCGCCAGCGTCGATTCTCTATCTAAAGCGTTACTTAACTTTCCAACACGTTTTGCGACTACTTCTTTTTTTGCTGAATCTTGAAAATCCGCTTTCAAAGAAGCACAAGTAACATCATCAAAACATTGCGCCATATTACTTACGATTCTACCAATGTCACCATTTGCCATTTCATAATAGGATTGTCCTTCAGACAAACTGCTACGAATTTTTTCTATGAGCGCCTCTTTAATGCGTCTTAAAGATTTTAATAACTGTTTAATAGCATGACTGTCTGTCTCTTTTTCAAGAAAAGCCAATCTGTCTTGCACTTCAACAAATGGTGCCAACACTTCAGCAATGGCAACACCCGTTTCTTTCGTCGTTTCAACACCCCGCTCATACTGGTTATCACCACTTAAAAAAATTCCTTTGCACAGCAATTTAAATTGTTTTTGTAGTGCTGAAATACCCATCACTTGTTTTGTTATTTCCTTAACACACGCTGCATCAGAAACAAAGGATTGCTCCAAGGGCGTACGTGCCAAACTGATATCATGAGCAGCAATAGCGCTACTAATTGCCTGTTTTGCAGCATCCGATAAGTGACGCTCTGAATTCCAACGAAATGCAGCTTGTTCTATCGTGTTTGCTTCAGCAATCATTTGAGTAAAAATACTTGCCGCTGTTTCATTCATCGAAGAAACAATTTTCATTGATTGTTTTTTTGATTCTGCAATAAAATTAGCTAACGCTTTTAATTTTTCTTCAACAGCATCGAATGTTTCATAATAATTAGGTAAATAAATTGAGAATTTTTTAATAAAAACATAATGCTCACTTAATGTCGAGAAAGCTGCCTCCAAGGCTACTTGATTATTTGCAATAAAATCGACAGAATTCACCTGCATTTCCAATTTTTCTAAAAAATCCATCAATTTGTTATTTAATGACTCTAAACTTTCTAAAAAAATATTTGTTTCATAAGAAACAAATAAATGAATTACATTTTTTCGTATTTGAATTGCCTTCCAATAAGCAGCATAAGGTGTATTTTCTTGAAGTAGATCACTATACTTTTTTGCATTATTATAATCACTACGAATCATGATTAAATAATACAATCGTGCTTTTATTCTTTCAGAGTCATCCCCAAAATAACCAATGGTTTCTATACTTAATGCAGAAAATATCGATTCTTTTCGAATTTCTTCATTATCTATTGCTAAACAAGTTACAATTTTTTGATTTTCTTCTTCCGTTAATAGTGATAAAGACAATAATTCTAAGGAAACTAAATCATTTGTGGTTTTCTCAACAAGGAAATCTTCTGCAATTAAATTAGCAAAACTATATTCTTCGAAGCTCATCGGCGCATTAAGCAGATGGTGAATATTATTCTCTAATCGCTGTTTTTCTTCTGCTTTTTCAAAAACTCTATTAACAGAATCTGAAAAACAGACGTCTCCAAAACAACGGTAGAAATCTTTTAGTTCCACTAAAAATTCAGACTGTATTGTTTTTTTTGGTTCTAGCTTTTCTTCTTTTTCGTCGTAATCACGTCCAAAGCTTCCCCAAGGATTTCGCACTTGAACATATAAACGTTTTACTAATTTTTTCTCACCTGTTATTTTATCTCTATATTCATGCCCTTTTTCAAAAACGGCCATAACACTGTATGCATGTTCGTCAATAAGGCCAATATCACTTATTCCACATGATGCTGTCACTAAACCGCCCCGTGCGAGTGATTCTTGAATAAGTGAATAAGCTTCTAATTCAGCATCAGAATAACTGCGGCTTGCATAATTTTCTTGATCACTACCACATTTTTTTAATTGCAAATAGGTTTCATAATAAGGCGTATTGTTCAGCGCACTTATTATTTTGCTTTCTTCCAATGGAAAAATATCTGGGAAAGAAAAAATTTTAACCAACATTTCAAGATAACGTTCTTTAATAGCTTCTTTATCAATCGTTGGAAATGCCATTATTAGCTGCTCAATATCTTCAATATTATTCAGATAATTTTTAAAAAATTCTCTAATAAATATTTTAAGATCTTCTTCACCTGCCTCACCTCTTTTAACCATACCAAACAAAGAGATAAGATACTCACCGACTGGTGAAGTCAAAATAAGCTGTTGCGGTAAAAACTTTTTAGCATCTAAGTTAAATTGATGTATCTTTCCTTTGGTGTTTACCATTGATTCCAGACAAAATTTGGGCATTAATCCGCTGGCATAAACAGAAGGTATTGATGAATCTACTCTGGTTTCATTATCTCTCATTCCACGTGCAGCAAATGCTTTTTCGAGCACATGCACCCACAATACGGGGTGTGAACTTAATGGTGTATTACCTGAATAAGCAATTGAATTAGTGACCGTGTAATAAATAGGTTTGCGCGTTTTTGGCTCAAAAAAACGAATGGTTGTTGTACTATCACCATTGTCGTGAAGCATATCACGGATATAAGCTGCCCCATTGGGGTGATTTAATATCGCTTGTAATGTTGCAAGCAAGGTACAATCGGGTATGAGAAATTGATTAATTTCATCAACACTAGGTGATTGATTTCCTGGAAAAAGTGGCTCTCGGGAGCGATAAAAAAATTCTTCAAATCGAAAAGTTTTTTTAGGATTAATACCGCTTACTTGAAAAACGTCACCGCTAATAATATCACCCCCACTTTCAGGCATATCATCACGCTTTGTGCTTTTATTATCGATATAACATGTTAATAAGTAATCTGAGCGAACGGAGGTGCCAATTGGCTGAATAATTAGCTTTTGACCTTTTTTTAAAGCAATAGGTGCTGCCGTTTTTACATCTTGTAACCCAGAAAGATCACGGGTTAATCTTCCACGCACACCCGGTTGCACAAATTGTGCCGTGTCAAACGTATCAAATTGCATTCGCTTCATGGGACCGGCCTCTTTTATTAATATAGTATAGGCCTTATATTTAGACAGCAATTCCCCATGAACAAAAAATTTTCATCTTTTGGCGATCTTGAACGATAATTTGTTTCGACAATACTCAGGTGCTTCGTTTAGAGGCACGCGCCCTGCTGGACGCGTTGCTTCATTCATTTTAAGCATCGATATTGGATGCGGATAAAGCATTATCTTCGATAAACTGACGGCGCGGCTCAACAACATCACCCATCAGGGTTGTAAACATTTGATCGGCTTGTACCATATCTTCAATCGTTACTTTTAACAAACGACGAACTGCAGGATCCATAGTTGTTTCCCACAATTGCTCTGGATTCATTTCACCAAGACCTTTGTAACGTGAAATAACAAGGCCTTTTTTACTTTGAGCAAGTACCCATTCATAGGCTTCTTCAAATGCCATGATTTTTCTTTCTTGCTCACCACGAACAATACGTGCGCCTGCCTCAATAAAGCCAACACTTGCTTTTGCAAAACGTGAAATAGCGACAAAATCGTGACAACGGAAAAATTCATCCGCTAAAACAGTTTCCGTATCAATACCATGCTTTGTTTCAATAACCACAGGAAAATAATGTTTATTTTCTGCATGTAGTTTTAATTTCACTGCATATTTTGCACTGATATCGTTGTTGTTTTTTTGCATTAATACATTTAATTCTGTAATCCACTCCTGCATACGCGACTCATTTAACAAATCTTCTGCTGCTAGAGCCATCATGTACTTTAATTGTTTAACAATAAATTTTGGATAATGAATGGCAAGACGCTGAATCGCTCGTTCTGCTCGATAAAAATCATTTGCTAATGAACCCAGCGCTTGATCAGAAATAGCGGGTGCAGTGGCATTCGGAAATAATTTTGCGCCATCTAATGCCAATTGCAGCAAGTACGCATACAAGGCATCATCATCTTTTACATATACTTCTTGCTTACCCTTTTTAATTTTATACAAGGGTGGTTGCGCAATATAGATATGTCCGCGCGTCACTAATTCTGGCATTTGACGATAAAAAAACGTAAGCAATAAGGTGCGTATGTGTGAACCATCCACATCAGCATCGGTCATGATAATAATATGATGATAACGCAATTTATCGGGATTATATTCATCACGACCAATACCACAGCCTAATGCAGTAATTAACGTTGCCACTTCTTGCGATCCCAGCATTTTATCAAAACGTGCTTTTTCAACGTTCAGAATTTTACCCTTGAGCGGTAAAATGGCTTGATTTTTGCGATCACGTGCCTGTTTTGCAGAACCACCCGCGGAGTCACCCTCAACCAAATACAATTCGCATTTTGCAGGGTCACGCTCTTGACAATCTGCCAGCTTACCCGGCAAACCTGCCACATCTAATACCCCTTTTCTACGCGTTAAATCACGTGCTTTTCGTGCTGCTTCACGTGCACGCGCAGCTTCAATAATTTTTGCAGCAATCAATTTGGCTTGTTGTGGGTTTTCTAATAAGAAATTATTTAAATACTCAGAAACAGAACTTTCAACAACCGGTTTTACATTCGATGACACCAATTTATCTTTAGTTTGTGATGAAAACTTTGGATCAGGTACTTTTACCGATAAAACAGCTGTTAACCCTTCGCGTGCATCATCACCCGTGGTTTCGATTTTTGCTTTTTTAATTAATTCTTCCATGTAATTATTTAAGGTGCGCGTCAATGCTGCACGCATACCTGCAAGGTGAGTACCGCCATCACGCTGTGGAATATTATTGGTGAAGCAAAAGATCGTTTCCTGAAATGCGTCATTCCACTGCAATGCCGCTTCAACAACAATGCCATCTTTTTCTGTGGAGAAATAAACAACTTCTGAATGAATGGGTGTTTTATTACGGTTTAAATGTTCAACAAAGGCCTTGATGCCCCCCTGATATTGAAAAATATCTTCTTTGCCCGTGGACTCTTCTCGAAGTGTAATTTTAACGCCAGAATTTAAGAAAGAGAGTTCGCGTAGTCGCGCACATAAAATGTCGTAATGAAAAACGGTATCGGTGAAAATCTCATCGCTTGGCATAAAACGTACTGTTGTACCGGTCCGATCACTATCACCCGTAACCGCTAATGGTTTTAATGGCTCACCCAACTGATAATGCTGCTCGAATTTTTTGCCTTTTTGATAAATGGTTAGATACAAGTCCTTCGACAAGGCATTTACGACAGAAACACCCACGCCATGCAAACCACCTGACACTTTGTAAGCATTATTATCAAACTTACCACCGGCATGTAATATAGTCATGATCACTTCAGCGGCAGAGCGCCCTTCTTCTTCATGAATATCGGTCGGAATACCACGACCGTTATCGCTGACAGAAACAGAGCCATCGGCATGCATCGTCACAATGATATTATTACAATGCCCAGCTAATGCCTCATCAATTGCGTTATCGACGACTTCAAACACCATATGATGTAACCCAGAGCCATCGTCTGTATCACCGATATACATGCCTGGACGCTTACGAACAGCATCTAGGCCTTTTAGTACTTTGATGGAGGAGGAGTCATACGTGGAATTTTCAGGCGTCATCGTCATAGAATTCATTCTTTTTGAGACATTATTGAAGCTGAGATAATACCATAAATCAGCGTGTTTTTGGGTATTTTTTTGGATGGGATTTTATTAGCGTGGTGAAAAAGCGTGTGTAGTATTGCTCTGTTAGAAGAGAATGAGAACAGCTTGCTTTTGTCGCGCTGCATTGTAAAACTCCCCCCACTGAATCAATATTTAACCAATTGATTTTAATCATTATTTTATTTTCAAAAGCTGTTTTGAAGACCGAGTAGTGGCGATGGCTCATTGGCATATTAAATAAACAGTATCTCACGGACCTTAAGCCCCAACAGCCTTCGCGTTATGCTGGCGCCACAGCCATTGGCTTAAGAAAACAATCGCTCGTTACACTCGCAGCTCGCATCATACATTGCGCATGATACGAGCCACGAGTGTAGCGAGTGATTTATCAAATTTCTTAAGCCAATGACTGTGATGCTGGCGCGCAATCAATTTGCCCTTACCGAATATGACAACAGCTACCGTTCGGTCTTCGAAAAAAGCCGCTTACCAAACTGAGATTGGCGCGTATGCGCTCTTACTATGGATTTAACTGCCGAAACCTAGATTACATGATATGTTTCACGTGAAACACAGGCAAGGCCCATATGATATGACGGCCTTTGCGGGTCACGACACCCACTAAACGGCAAGATTAAGCACGCTTATAGGTAAAATCGCATCAACCTTGGTTTTTTATCTGCCTGAGACATCAGGACCGACCAATCAATGAATTCAAGTTAAGCGCTTTTTAATACGAGTCGCACGCGGTGTGCAAGCGATTTTCAGGGTCAATGTTCTAATTGATTTCCTGCAAACACTCGCTACACTCGCGCTCGCATCAAAACACGTAATGCAACAGACAATAGACTTCTTTCCAAACCTTGAGTGCTCTGATGCGAGCGCGAGTGTAGCGAGTGTTTGCGGGTACACTTTAAGCCACCAGCAGCAAAAACAACTTAAGAAGCTTGAATCTCACCATGTTTCACGTGAAACATGGTGTTTTCAGCATCAGATCTTAAAATTTTCTCTAAATCTTGCTGATGAATTCCTGTAATAAACACCTGAGCCTCCAGTCTCTGAAGAATGCGGGTTACGCGCTCTTGGTTTTCAAAATCCAATTCGGAAGGCAAATCATCAATCAAGAAAATAGGCGATTTTCCAGTCACTGTTTTAAAATGAATCCCCTGCGCCAGTCTTAATGCATAAGACACCAGCTTTTGCTGCCCCTGCGATAAAATCTCTTCCACAGGCAGCCCATCAACCTTTAGAATCAAATCTGCTCGATGCGGCCCAGACAAAGTATGTCCTATTTGAAATTCACGTGAAAGCTGATGATGCAGACACTCTAACAAGGAGCTTTCACCACTCCACCCTGGAAAATAGTGCGTGGAAATCGCTGAGCACTCAAAAAAAACCATTAAAATATCGCGAAAACAAGGCAAAAAATCATTAATATAATTTCTTCGCAGTTGAGTCAATTGCTCACCAGTTGACGCCAATTGCGCATTCCACACCATCATCTCTTCACGTGAAACACGTGCTTTCAAAGCAGCATTACGATGCGTTAATAGCTTTTGGTACAAGCGCCAGTATGCCAAAAAATCAGGCGTTGTATGAAACAAGCCCCAGTCCAAAAATTGTCGCCGAACTTTTGGGCCATCCATCAAAATGCGATGGCTGTCTGACCCGATAAACAAAACAGGTAGTAATTGAGAAACTTCTGTGATCGATTTAATTGGCTCTTTTCGCAAATGGATACGAGAAAAACCCTCTCTATTGCGCTGAAATCCAATTGGAATTACCGATAATCCGTCATAACTCTCTGAAAAAAGTGTAAATTCGCTAAATGTATTTGCGATCATCATCTCATGGTGGCTCGACCGAAAAGACTTCGCCGTTGCTAACACATAAATAGCTTCTAAAATGCTGGTTTTTCCTGCGGCATTATCTCCGCTAAAAGCATTGAACTTCGGCGAAAATGATAGCATCATGCGCGATATATTTCTAAAATTATCGATTTTCAATGTTTGAATCAACACAACATATCCTGTTTTTCATTATAAGTTGCGGATAGTTAGCTTCAATTGAAGAAAGTTAACTACATGATCGCGCAAATTACCTAAAATTATCGACCAGCTTTAGCAGTAGGAAACAGATTATTCATCTGGAAGAAAGCCCTGATAATCCACTATAATTGTCATTATAAACCCGCCATTGACTGGATGATTTTATGAGACTTCTTGAAAAATCGCCTTACTTAGATGTAACCCTTATAAGAAATGAGCGCAAGCTAAACCCCCAGAGTATTACGCAAACCAAAATAACGGAAGGCTATACACTCAGCATCTCACTGACAGAACACGCACACCAAGAAATCACACTAAATCAAGCTGGCTCATTCGCTTTATTTTTTGATGCTGTTGTGGAGGCTGCAAGTAGCCATGATGCCACTAAAATTCTTTCAAGTGAAACGCAGCTGACAATTCATTTCTCAAATAATCAAATGGAAATTGAGCAGGTTATAAAAGAGTTACGGCATTTTGAGCTTGATAATTACTGCCTGCGAAACAACATTAAAATAACGTCAGTCGACTTCATTTCTCAAGGGATTTCGCTCGAGCTCGGTGGATTAATCCTATTGGTAAATGCACTTATCCAAAACACCGTGATTGCACTTTCAAACCACCTAATCTTAACCAATACAGAAAAAGCTTTTGGGCCTTCAATGACTCGGTTTTAAGGGGCTGCGCAATAATAACTTACCTTTTTAGCGCACAGTGTAATGATAGATTAACACATTCTGATTGAAGCAATGTAAAGGAATGCTCCAGTACAAATAACACTTAACTTCATACGTTTCCATTGCCTTCGAACGGGTGCGGCTCACAGCCATTGACTTAAGAAAACAATCGCTCGTTACACTCGCGGCTCGCACCGTGCAAAACGATTTTAAATATCATATGATGTGCTCAACATATTATCGATTGCAGAACCACTGGAGCACATATGTCAACCACACGCATTTTTACATCAGAATCTGTTTCTGAAGGCCATCCTGATAAAATCGCCGATCAAATTTCAGATGCAGTATTAGACGCTATTTTAGCGAAAGATAAACATGCACGTGTTGCCTGTGAAACGCTCGTTAAAAATGGCTTAGTAATGCTTGCCGGTGAAATCACAACGAACGCGTGGGTTGATATGGAAAGTATCGCACGCAATACCATCAAAAATATTGGTTACAACAATCCTGAGTATGGATTTGATAGCGAAGCCTGCGCTGTTGTATCCGCCATTGGCAAACAATCTGCCGATATCGCACTGGGCGTTGATCATCGCGCAGATCATGATTTAGGGGCTGGCGATCAAGGATTAATGTTTGGTTATGCAACCAATGAAACCCCTGAATTAATGCCCGCTCCTATTATGTATGCACATAAATTGGTGCATCAGCAAGCAACTGTGCGTAAATCTGGCAAAGTTAATTGGTTGCGTCCCGATGCAAAAAGCCAAATTACTTTGCGTTATGAAAACAATAAACCGGTTGCAGTTGATTGCATTGTCCTCTCAACGCAGCACGATCCGGAAATTGACCAGAAAACATTACAAGAAGCCGTGATGGCAGAAATTATTAAACCCATTATTCCTACCGAATGGTTACACAAAGACACAAAATATTTTATCAATCCAACGGGACGATTTGTCATCGGCGGACCTGTTGGCGATTGTGGATTAACAGGTAGAAAAATCATTGTTGATTCTTACGGCGGAATGGCGCGTCATGGCGGTGGTTGTTTCTCCGGAAAAGATCCTTCAAAGGTCGATCGTTCGGGCGCCTACGTTGCACGCTACGTTGCAAAAAATATTGTTGCTGCAAAATTGGCAGATCGTTGTGAAGTTCAAATTTCCTATGCGATTGGTGTTGCAAAACCAACCTCTATTTTAGTTGACACATTCGGAACCCATAAAATACCAGAAAATAAAATTGCTGAATTAGTGAATCAACATTTTGATTTACGTCCTCGCGCAATCATCGATAGTTTAAATCTATTAAACCCTGTTTATTTACCCACTGCAGCCTATGGTCATTTTGGTCGTGATGATTTGAATTTAAGCTGGGAAAAAACAGATAAAAAAGAACTATTAGCTGAAGCACTATAATCAAAAATCTAATCACACACAAAAGGAACGATCATGGTAAAAAAAACAATCTCTAAAAAAAACACTTCAAAACAGCAAGATTATAAGGTTGCTGACCTTGCATTAGCAGATTGGGGTCGCAAAGAAATTATCATCGCTGAAACAGAAATGCCCGGTTTAATGGCACTCCGAAAAGAATTCGGCGCAAAAAAACCTTTAAAAGGCGCACGAATTGCGGGTTGTTTACATATGACAATCCAAACAGCCGTATTAATCGAAACCTTAATTGCACTCGGTGCGCAAGTGCGCTGGTCTTCTTGCAATATTTTCTCAACACAAGATCATGCTGCCGCTGCAATGGCAAAAGCAGGCGTTCCTGTTTTTGCATGGAAAGGTGAAACAGAAAAAGAATATGACTGGTGTATTGAACAAACATTAAATGGTCCAAAAGGCTGGCAGCCCAACATGATTTTAGATGATGGCGGTGATTTAACCGTTATCGTTCACGAAAAATATCCTGACATCATGAAAAACATTCGTGGTATTTCTGAAGAAACAACAACAGGCGTGCATCGTCTCTATGACATGGCAAAAGCAGGCACATTAAAAGCTCCTGCAATTAATATAAATGATTCCGTTACCAAATCTAAATTTGATAATTTATACGGTTGCCGTGAATCATTGGTTGATGCGATCAAGCGTGCTACCGATGTCATGATTGCTGGCAAAATTGCAGTTGTTTGTGGTTATGGCGATGTGGGTAAGGGCTGTGCGCAAGCATTACGTGGTTTGGGTGCACGTGTATGGGTCACTGAAATCGATCCCATTTGCGCCTTACAAGCAACAATGGAAGGTTATGATGTAACAACCATGGAAGCGGCTGCAAGCAAAGGGGATATTTTTGTTACGGCAACGGGCTGTCGAGATATCATCACGCATGACCATATGAAAAAAATGAAAGACCAGACCATCGTTTGTAACATCGGTCACTTTGATTTAGAAATTGATGTTGCTTCACTTAAAAAATACAAGTGGGAAAACATCAAGCCACAAGTCGATCAAATCATTTTTCCTGATAAAAAACGCATTACTTTATTAGCAGAAGGTCGTTTGGTGAATTTAGGTTGTGCAACAGGACATCCAAGTTTTGTGATGTCAAATTCATTCACAAACCAAGTGCTCGCACAAATGGAATTATGGAATCATGCAAAAAAATACGACAATCAAGTGTATGTATTACCAAAACATCTTGATGAAAAAGTAGCGGCACTCCATTTACAAAAAGTGGGCGCTAAATTAACAAAACTGACTGATGCACAAGCAAACTACTTAGGGCTCAGCAAAAAAGGTCCGTTTAAACCTGAATACTATCGCTATTGATCTAAAAACACTGCAAAGAGAGGTGATTTATCACCTCTCTTTACAGATAACTTTAATGCAAAAGAGAACATTGATGAATAAAAAAATAACTAAGTTACTCATAACTGCCGCACTCATAACCGGTTCAGCAGAAACAGTTGCTATGAATAATATGTCTTGTCCTAGTGCTGCAGAAATTCACACTGCACAATACCAAACCAATTTTGCACCAGCATTTTTTATTTATACACTCCACAACAATATGGTTATCGTTTCCATTCCTCCGACCAATGCAAACCCCAATCCCACACAAGCGGATGCACAACAGTTATTAAATGCAACGACAGCACCTTATCCAAATAGTGCTGGTGAACCTTGTTTTTATGCGCCTAATGCCGACCAAAAAACAGAAGCTATGCCTTTTGTCATGTGGTCTGATCAAAAGCCATCCTTTATGAAATAGCAAGAAAATATAACTATTTAGCAGGAACGCTCACGAAAGTGCCACTAACAATCGCCTTTTCCTCCTGAATTTTGTAAGATTGTGGGCTCAACGCAGACCAACCCCTTGCAGGAGACATCATGAATCCAACAACCGAAACACTACTCAAGTCGGCAATTGCGCATAACGAAGGTGTTTTAAGCAAAAATGGCGCGCTTACTGTTGTCACCGGTGCACGTACAGGTCGCTCTCCAAAAGATCGCTTCATCGTCAAAGATGATGCTACAGCGACAACCGTAGATTGGGGCGCAATCAATCAGCCTGTGTCACCGGATGTTTTTAATGCCTTGTGGGATCGCGTAGAAACCTATTTAAGCGATAAAGAAACTTTTGTATCAGATTTGCAAGTCGGTGCCGATGATGCGCTTTGCTTGCCGGTAAAAGTCATTACAGAAACAGCTTGGCAACATATTTTCACACAACATTTATTTATTGAGCCTACTAAAAAACATAATCCTGCAAAATCATGGACGCTGATGTCTGCACAAAATTTCGTTGCTGAGCCTGCACTGGACGGCACAAATTCTGATGCTACCGTCATGCTGAATTTGCATGAACGGAAGGTATTAATTTGCGGCATGCGTTATGCAGGTGAAATGAAAAAGGCGATGTTTTCTGTGCTCAATTATTGGATGCCTGAACACGATGTATTACCCATGCACTGTGCTGCTAACGTTGGTGAAAAGGGTGATGTTGCCTTATTTTTTGGATTGTCTGGTACGGGTAAAACAACCTTATCTGCTGATCCAGCACGCTATTTAATTGGTGATGATGAACACGGTTGGAGTGCAACCGGCGTATTTAATTTTGAAGGCGGCTGTTATGCAAAATGTATCGATTTATCGGAGAAAAATGAACCCGTGATTTGGCACGCCATTCGCGATGGCGCTATCATGGAAAATGTTATTTTAGATGCCAATGGATTGCCTGATTATAAAGATTCTTCTCTCACGCAAAATACACGTGCCGCTTATCCACGTCGTTTTATTGAAAAACGTGTTGATGAAAACAAAGCCGGCATACCTTCTTCCGTTTTATTTTTAACCTGTGATTTATACGGTGTATTACCGCCTGTTTCATTATTAACAAAAGAGCAAGCCGCTTATTACTTCCTCAGTGGCTATACAGCACTTGTTGGTAGCACAGAAATGGGCAGTGGCTCTGCCATTAAACAAACCTTTAGTCGTTGTTTTGGCGCACCTTTCTTTCCACGCGCAGCAACAGTATATGCAGAATTATTGATGAAGCGTATTCAAGAATCTGGTGCGCAGGTTTATTTAATTAATACAGGTTGGACAAATGGTGCCTACGGAGAAGGCGGAAAACGCTTTGATATTCCGACAACACGCGCGATTGTGCATGCGGCAGTTGCCAATGAAATTGGTGATAACCATACGGAAATATTGCCAGGCTTTAATTTACGTATTCCAACAGCGCTTCAAAATGTTGATGCCATGCTATTAGATCCTCGCAAAACATGGACTGACCAAGCCGCTTATACGGCTAAAGCCAATATGTTGATTGATAGTTTTACAGAAAACTTTAAACAATTTGATGTGGCTGAAAAGATTAAAATGGCGGGACCAAAAAGGATATAGCGTGAGTGTGAGTGTGAGTGTGAGTAATCTGCTCACACAACTTCGTCTTATTGAAAAAAAAAATCACCGCACTGAAAATGCGGTGACGCTTTTAGCCGTCAGCAAAAAACAATCCGCTAAAAAAATTCGTGATTTATTTCTTCAAGGCCAAAAATATTTTGGCGAAAACTATTTGCAAGAAGCCCTAGAAAAACAGGTTTTACTAAAAGATTTGGCTATCGAATGGCATTTCATCGGACACATTCAATCCAATAAAACCAAAGCTATTGCAGAACATTTTTCATGGGTGCACAGTGTGGATCGACTCTCAATTGCGAAACGATTAAATGATCAGCGCCCTGCTTCATTGCCACCCTTAAATGTCTGCATTGAAATTAATATTGATAATGAAAATACGAAATCCGGCATTACACCAGAAAAATTATTATCGCTCGCAAAGGAAATTGCCCTACTCAAAAATTTGAAATTGCGCGGATTAATGATCATTCCTCAGAAACACATTCGGGAGAGTGTGTGTAATAACGTCTTTCAAAAAACTGCTCAATTACAAAAGCAATTGATTGACGCGGGATTTTCTGTGGATACGTTATCGATGGGAATGTCCGCAGATTATGAAGCTGCTATTGCATCGGGTGCGACGATGGTGAGGATTGGAACGGCATTATTTGGGGAACGAGATCCGTCAGAAGCACACAGGTAATCCTCGATGCGAGCATGAGCGTAGCGAGTGTTTTTGCAGAAAATTTGGTACACGCTAAACTCTGCAAAAACACTCGCTACGCTCATGCTCGCATCGAGGATTACCCGGCACTCAACCCTGCAAATGCCAACACCAACCACTTCGTCCCTGCCTTTTCAAAACGCACTTGCACACGTGTGGCTTCTCCTGTTCCTTCAGCATCCACAATCACACCACGACCAAATTTTGCATGCTGCACAGGCTGACCCATTGAAAACCCACCATAACTCTCAACCACTTTTTCTTTTTTACGCGGCGCAGCTTTTGCAAAATAGGTTGTGCTTTCTTTTGAATAATCGGTCACTTTTGATACCGATAATTTGGGACGTACACGCAACATCAATTCATCTGGAATTTCAGAAATGAAACGCGACAACGCATGATATTGTCCCTGTCCATGCAGTTGACGGTATTCTGCCGCACTCAAATACAGTTTTTGCATTGCCCGTGTCATACCAACATAACAGAGTCTACGTTCTTCTTCTAAACCATCACGTTCTGCTACTGCCATTTGGTGTGGAAATAATTGCTCTTCCATTCCCACCATAAAAACAACCGGAAATTCTAATCCTTTTGCCGCATGTAATGTCATCAAGCTCACACACTCTGTTTGTTGATCTGCTTGTTGATCACCGGACTCTAAAACAACTTCTGCTAAAAATGATTCAATTTCAGATAAATTATCATGTTCGCTTTTTACAACAAAATCAGTCGTTGCAGAAATTAATTCTTTTAAGTTTTCTACGCGCGATAAACCTTTTTCTGATTTATCTTCTGCATGCGCTTGCAATAATCCACTGCGTGTTAATAATAAATCGACCGCTTGCGCTAATTTTAAAGGTCGTGCTTCTACAGATAAAGTCTGAATCAATTCAACAAAGTGATTTAGTGCGCTGTGTGTGCGCGCAGAAAATTCATTCGTTTCAAGACAATGACGAACGGTATTCCATAATGATCCACGTGTTTGATTCGCGATTTCACGTACTTTTGCCAATGTTGTCTGGCCAATACCACGTACTGGCGTATTAATAATTCTTTCAAAAGCGGTATCATCATGGGGATTAACCAGCATACGTAAGTACGCCAATGCATCTTTAATTTCAGCGCGTTCAAAGAATCGAAAACCCCCATAAATACGGTAGGGAATTTTCGCTTCAAGCAAGGCTTCCTCAAGTACCCGTGATTGTGCATTTGAACGATATAAAATGGCAAAATCATTTAACGATTGATTGCGTGATAATGATTTAATCGTTGAAATGACAAAGCCGGCTTCTTCACGTTCATGATAGGCTTCAAACAACGTGATTTTTTCGCCAACGCCACTCTCTGTCCACAAGGTTTTACCCATACGGTTTTTATTTTTCTCAATCACCGCATTGGCTGCATCCAAAATCACTTTGGTTGAGCGATAATTTTGTTCAAGTCGAATGGTTTGTGCGTTTTTAAAATCTCTCGAAAAATACTGGATATTTTTAACTTGTGCGCCACGCCAGCTATAAATGGATTGATCATCATCACCCACCGCCATCATAAAGGCTTTCTGACCCGACAAGGCGCGCAACCAACGATATTGAATGGTATTCGTATCTTGAAACTCATCCACCAAAATATGTGAAAAACGCTGTTGATAATGTGCTTTTACCGCTTCATTATTATTTAATAATTCAAATGAGCGCAATAGCAATTCCGTAAAATCAACTAAACCTGTCCGTTCACACATTGCCTCATATTCAACATAAACCGCATGGAGTTGCTCTGTTGTATAATCAGAACGTTCTATGACTATTTCACTAGCACGCCGACCATTTTCTTTATGATTATTAATAAACCATTGTGATTGTTTTGGCTGCCAGCGCTTCTCATCTAAATTCATCGCACGATGAATGCGTTTAATTAAACGCAGTTGATCTTCACTATCGATAATTTGAAAGGTTTGCGGTAATTTTGCCTCAGTAAAATGCGTACGCAATAAACGATGTGCAAGGCCATGAAATGTCCCCACCCACAGGTGATTCATCGGAACACCCTGCAATTTTTCGATACGTCCGCGCATTTCCGCTGCAGCTTTATTCGTAAAGGTTACCGCCAAAATTTCATACGGTGATACATGATGTTCCGCCATCAAGTAGGCAATACGATGTACCAAAACGCGTGTTTTACCACTGCCTGCACCAGCAAGGACAAGCAAATGTGATAATTCTGCCGTCACCGCTTCCCGCTGGGCATCATTTAAAGAATCTGTAATAGAAGGATGTTTAATCATAGATTGCGATTGTACCTGAAAAATAACGTAATTATTCAGTCTTTTTCAAAACTACGGAGCTTGCATGAATTAACCCTCGATTAATCTGTACGGCATCGCATTTTTAAAACAAAATTGATTAAAAAGTTAGCATTTTTTTGCGTTTTCCTGTAGTTTCACGCCTCAATAAAGAATTACTACACAAGAGCAAACTATGCATTTCGACCAATTGGGACTTTCCGAACAAATTTTAAAAGCCTTAAATGAAAAAGGTTATAAAACACCTACCGCAATTCAATTAAAAGCCATTCCTGCGATTTTAGATAATCAAGATGTAATGGCTGCCGCACAAACAGGCACTGGAAAAACAGCCGGATTTACATTACCTATTTTAGATCGCCTATCTCATGGTGAAGCGGTAAAACCAGGTTGCATTCGCACACTGATTTTAACACCCACGCGTGAATTAGCAGCGCAAATTTTAGAAAGCATCAAAACCTACGGTAAACACTTATCCGTAACATCCTCTGTTGTTTTTGGTGGTGTAAAAATCGGCCCGCAAATGGCGCGCATAAAAAAAGGCGTTGATATTTTAGTGGCAACCCCGGGACGTCTACTCGATTTATACCAACAAAGAGGTGTGAACTTTTCACAAGTCGAAGTTTTGGTATTAGATGAAGCGGATCGTATGCTCGATATGGGCTTTATTGATGATATCAAAAAAATTATTTCAGCCCTTCCAAAAAAACGTCAAAATCTTATGTTTTCTGCAACATTTTCAAGTGATATTCGCACCCTTGCAAAAGGCTTAATGAATAAACCCGTTGAAATTTCTGTTACACCCGCAAACACAACTGTCAATGCCATCAAACAATGGTTACATCCCGTCGATAAAAAAAATAAAAACAAGCTGTTATCGCATTTGATTTGGGAAGGTAAATGGGAACAAGTTTTGGTGTTTGCACGCACAAAACATGGTGCAAATCGATTAGCTGAGTTTTTAGTTGAAGATGGTATGCAAGCAGTTGCCATTCATGGCAATAAAAGCCAAGGTGCTCGCACGCGTGCATTAGCAGATTTTAAAAGCGGGGAAGCGCGCGTTTTAGTGGCAACCGATATCGCGGCGCGGGGATTGGATATTGAATTATTACCCCATGTGATTAACTTCGATTTACCACAAGTGCCTGAAGATTATATACATCGCATTGGTCGTACTGGTCGTGCAGGCGCGACAGGTGAAGCCATTAGTTTAGTTTCAGCGGATGAGTTTCGTTTGCTTGCTGAAATTGAGCGCTTAATCAAACAAAAACTAGAACGCAGAGAAGTTGATGGTTTTGTACCCATGAATTCACTGCCCGATCGCGCTGTTGATGCAGTACCCCGTCGTGCAACACGCACCAATCAACCGAAAAGAAATGACAGCCGTTATGAAAGCCGTGGTCGTAATGATGATCGTTTTGAAAAAGCGCGTCGCTCAAGAAGAGATAATGCAAATTATAGCGAAAAGCCTGCTCGCGTAGATCGCGCTGATATGCCACGCATACAAAAAGAAGAGCGCTTTGTCCGCATGGCTGCAAAAGAATGGGCGCCTCGTGGTGGTCGTTCTTCTGCAAGAGATGATCGTCCTGCAAGAAGTGCTGCCGCTAGAGATGATCGCGCACCAAGATCTGATCGTTCTGAAAGACCGCCACGTTTTGATCGTGATAATAGAGGCAATGTAGCACCCAGAAGAGATCGTGAAGATCGCCCTGCACGTTTCGATCGCACAGAGAAAAAAGAGTGGACGCCACGTGCTGATCGCCCCGTAAGAAGGGCTTCAACAAACAGAGATGATCGCCCTGGAAGAACTGATCGCTCGGAAAGACCTGCTCGCTTCGAGAGAACTGAAAAGAAAGAATGGTCTCCAAGAGGCGAACGTGGTGCAGCTGCACCACGCAGAGATCGTGAAGATCGTCCTACAAGAAGTTCTGCTCCTAGAGATGATCGCTCACCAAGCAGAGATCGTTCTGAAAGACCCGCGCGATTTGATCGTGCTGATCGTGCTGATCGTGGCAATGTAGCCCCCAGAAGAGATCGTGAAGATCGCCCTGCACGTTTCGATCGCACAGAGAAAAAAGAGTGGACGCCACGTGCTGACCGTTCTGAAAAAAGAAGTTTTTCTGCGGATCGTTCCGCAAGAAGAGATGCTCCAAGCAGAGATGATCGTTTTTCAAAATCAGATCGTCCTGTGAGAGCTGATCGCCCCGTAAGGTCTTCTGAAGGTCGAAGCGAGCGAGCGCCTAGAAGTACTGGCAGTGCTCGTCCTAGCGGCAGCAGAAGCACGACAGGCCCAAGAAAGCCTAGCGGACCGAGAAGACCTTCTGCGAGATAAGGCTTTAACAGAAGCCTACATATACGATAGGTTAAATCCCCCCGATTCGCTGCGCTCATCGACCCCCTTTTTCAACATTTGTATCTACACAAGTCTGAAAATGGGATGAAATGGCGCATAACCCGCTGACACCCCATTGAAAAGGGAAGCGGTGTGCAGCACCGGGGGGATTTGTAAATCTAAAGCGTGTTCCTTACCTAATAATTTTACTTAATCCTTCAACGACCCTATCCACCTCTGCAGGATGTAAATGCCCAATTTTTTTCCCTAATCTCAATACAGATAACGTTCTTATTTGGCTAATCTTTATCGTAACTGTCTTTTTTAAAATTTTCTGAGCAATGAGTAATGTCAGCGGAAAACCTGCTTTTTGTTGTTGGCTCGTTAATGCTACAGCTATAACCGTGCCAGATTTTTCATTAAAAATGACATGGCTTAAGATTAATACAGGGCGACGACCTGATTGTTCGTGACCTTGCGTAACATCCAAATTTGCCCACACAATATCCCCTCTTAAAATTTTTCCCATGCGTCAGCATCTCCTGATAATCCTTCTTCCGCTATTTTTTGTTCTTCTTTTCTGTTTAATTTTTCACATTCGCACGACAATGCATGTTGTTCCAAATCAACAATTGATGCTTCAATTGCTAATTGAATTGCCTGACTACGATTTTCAAATTTCTCTTGTTTCACCCAATAATCCAGTTTTTTTAACAACAGTTGATCAATTGAAATTGCAATTTTTGCAACGCTCATAAATGCCTCTACTATGGTATTACTTTTATCATACCGTTAGTATAGCAGAAACAATACGCTATGATATAAGGTAAAAATTTCTTCGCAATACCGTATTTTTGAGAATTTTCCTGCTTTATGCGCAATGCCTTATGGTAGAATTCAACAACATTAATCAAAAATTTTGGATGCCAAAATGACAACAAAACCCACGCTTCTTACCGGCGATACGCCAACGGGAAAATTACATTTGGGCCACTTTGTCGGCTCCCTCGAAAACCGCGTGCAGCTACAAGATGATTATCTTTGTCATTTCTTAATTGCAAATCCCCATGCCTTTTCAACGAAAGCCGAAAAACCCGGTGAAATTCGCCAAAGTGTTTTAGATATTGTTCTAGATTATTTAAGTGTTGGCATTGATCCAAAAAAAAGTTGCATTTTTTTGGAATCCGATATTCCTGCCATTTTTGAATTAGCGACTTATTTCAGCATGATTATTTCGTATCCACGATTAATGCGAAACCCTACAATTAAAGACGAAATTCGTGATAAACAATTGGGCGATCATTATTCAATGGGCTTTTTGTGGTATCCAATTTTACAAGTTGCCGATATTCTCGCGTTTCGTGCTGATGTTGTACCGGTTGGTGAAGATCAAGCACCCCACTTAGAATTAGCCCATTATGTTGCACGTCAATTTAACCAGTTATATTGCGGTGTTGATTCACAAATTGATGATGCCGATTATATAAAAGCGGGTGGATTATTCCCCATCTTCAAAATGTTGTTAGGCCGAAGCAAACGATTAATTGGTTTAGGAGCACCTTCTCCATCAGGACAGTTATTAAAAATGAGTAAATCACTTAATAATTCCATTTTATTAAGTGATGATGCAGACACTGTTAAACAAAAAATCATGGGTATGTATACCGACCCAAAACGGTTGCGTGCAACGGATCCAGGTCAAGTTGAAAATAATCCACTTTGGATTTTTCACGATACGTTTAATACCGATACAACATGGGTAACTGAAGCTAAAGATAAATATCGTCAAGGTAAAATTGGTGATGTGGAATGTAAGAAAAAGTTAATTGAAATTATTGTTGCGCTCTTAGAACCCATGCAACAACGCCGAAAAGAATATTCTGGCAATGATGATTATATTATTTCAGTGCTTCGTGATGGTGCAGCACGTGCCAATATTACCGCACAAAAAACATTGCTAGAGGCAAAAGCATTTATTAAACAACTCTTTTAAATGCTAATTTAAATGCGAACATAAGCGTAGCGAGTGTTCGCAGTAGGGTTTAACTGCCGAATCTAGGTTAAATCAATGACGATGCAACTGGCATCCATTCAGTGACATTATCGTAATCTGTTCTTCCTTCAAGACTGTTTAAAATACAGACAATTCTCTTATCGAAACGTTTTTTGCATCTAAATAGTACAGAAATTTCATAAAGAAATGCTATTCAAAAAAAATATTTTTTGGCTTTAAACCCTGTGGATAAGATAGGTACCAAACGCGTATAACACGTGTGCAATTTTAGGGTCAAAGTTATCCACAGGTTGATCAACATGTGAACGCTGTGCTTACCCCCGAGTTATCAACAGTCTAATATATTGATTAAAAAAGATTTATAGGTGTTTTCCACAGAAATGCCTATCACTAACTATAACTAATATCTTAAATAAATAAGATATTAAATATAGATGAAGATCTTCTGTAAAAAAAAATTATGCACGTAAAACTTCAATTGAGTTTCAAAAATCTTAACCGTATGATGTCTGACATAACGACCGACCCTGAGGATTATTTGTGTTTAAACGATTATTAATTTTAAGTGTGTTGCTGACAGTTTCTATCGGATGCTTTGCGGACGCGCTATGGCATTGTACTGCTACCAATACAGGGGGTGCTGTTTGGAACTGGTATGGAAAATCGCAGCAAGAAACAAAAAAAACCATTCAAAAATTATGTACGGAACAAAATAATCGCCATACCTGTGTTATGGTTTGTTTCCCACCGAAAGTTTATTATCGTTGTTATTCCCATGACACACTTCCAAATGAAGCAGCAAAAGACCCAACAACATCCACACCCAAACAAGGGACATGGTATTGGTCTTCTTTCAGTAAACAAATTGCAATGAATGGTGCAAGAGATGCCTGTCGTCATAACAGCCCATATGGCGGTTGTGTTGTGAATGAAAATCAGTGTGCGGCATCTTAGAAAGAGGATTAACAATGAAAATTTTGAAAATCGTATTAATCATGGCAGGTATTCTTTTGTTAGCGGGTTGTGGCATGGATGAATCAACAGCCGCAAAAAAGGCAGCAGCGAAACCCATCCCACAAAATTGTAATCACTGGTGCCATAATGGTTGGTGTAGCACCCACTGTGAAGACGTGGTTGCATCATAAGCCCCCTCCCACACCCACAAGTGTTTTAGGGGTGCCAGGGCTCGCTGCGCGCCCTTATTTGTAATCCATCGTGGGGACGTGACTTCAGCAATTCCCGGTGAATAAAAAATTTTCATCTTTTGACGATCTTGAACGATAATTTGTTTCGAAAATGCTCATGGACTTCGTGACCACTGCGCTTTTCTCAACAAATTATCGTTCAACCTCGCCTAAAATCTGAAAAT
>JAUXWQ010000059.1 GCA_030680235.1 Coxiellaceae bacterium | reverse complement strand
TGTGAAAGAAAGACCAAAGCTTTTTGCACACTGGGAAATTGGTATGGTAGGTGCTCTTGCCTAATGGGAGCCGTATGAGTCGAGAGGCTCACGTACGGTTCTGCGAGCGGCTGATGGGGAAGTTCCGTCGGTCTACTCACTGCGCTTCGGTAGTCCTGGGCCGCGCGACACGAAGTCGCATAACAAATTGTTTTGAGCAATTTCTCACGGATGATAAATATGCTACAAAACCCGCTATTTCGCTAGCGGTTTCCTACCTGAACATGCATTTCTTTGTGTGAAGCTTCAGGGACAATGTAGCCGCGGATTATCCGTAGGAAGTACTGCGAAGTACGACCGAAACTGTTAGCACTAAAACGGTGAGGCGCTAGGAACGAATGGTACGGTTAATATATGTGAACTTCACAGAAACATCGTCAACTACAAGAAGCTAAAAGTGATGACAAGCTTCAACCAAAAGGTATGTGGTCAAGGTGTTATTGGCTCGTAATGCACCGCGAATGTTGCACCACCGGTGGAATTGAAGAACCTAACCCATTTATTTGTTTGTTATGTGGAACGTGGAAAGCCCGTACAGTTCCTGAAAAAAAAATTAGGCATGCATGTCCGCAAGGAATGTATTGAATGTGCGGAAGCAGGAGGATGGAAAAAGCAAACGCCGTGTTGTAACGATGCGGATACAAATTGAAATATGATTTGTTGCGAAAGCAAGCTGACATCCAACTGGTCTTAATCGCAAGATAATTTGTCGAATCGACTTAAGTAGGAAAGCAAATGACAGTAATGCTAAACACATTATCTGGTGCACCCACTCGCGGTGATTTAACGTGGCAATCAATTGATTGGGAACACGCTATATCACAAGTGCATCGACTGCAAATGCGTATTGCGAAAGCATATCGAGAAGGAAAACATGGCAGAGTTAAATCTTTGCAATGGGTTCTAACTCACTCGTTTTATGCGAAATTTCTCGCAGTAAAACGCGTTACTGAAAATAAAGGTGCTAAAACACCTGGTATTGATAATGTTACTTGGAAAACACCAAAACAAAAGATGTGTGCAGCTTTATCCTTAAAAAGACGAGGGTATTGTGCGCAACCATTACGTCGGATTTATATTCCGAAAAAGCAAAAAGGGAAATTTCGCCCGCTATCAATTCCGCCAATGGAATGTCGTGCTCAACAAGCATTACATTTATTGGCGTTGGAGCCAGTGGCTGAAACAATAGCAGATAAAAATGCTTATGGTTTTAGACCGCTGCGTTCCACTGCAGATGCAATTGAACAATGCGCACTCGTATTAAGTAAAAAGTATTCTTCGGAATTTATTTTGGAGGGCGATATTCATTCTTGCTTTGATAATATCTCACATCAATGGTTACTGGATAATGTACCCACAGATAAAAAGATGTTATCGCAATGGCTGAAAGCGGGTTACATAGAAAAAGATGAGTATTATTTTACAGACACTGGAGCAGCACAGGGCGGTATAATTTCACCTACATTATTGACGATCACGCTCAGTGGATTGGAAGAAAAAGTTAAATCTGTCATTTCAATACGTAGAGATAAAGTGAACGTTTGCACCTATGCAGATGATTTTATTATCACCGGTGCAACGCAATCAGTACTGGAAAATACAGTATTACCTACTGTTGAAATCTTTTTAAATGAGCGTGGTTTACAACTCTCGAAAGAGAAAACAAAAATCACGCACATCAGTGAAGGGTTTGATTTTCTAAGTGTTAACATACGAAAATATAACGGCAAGTTTATTTGTAAACCTGCTAAATCCAGTGTTAAACGCTTTCTCGATAATATCCGAGAAATAGTAAAATCAAATGCTGCTGCAAAGACGGAAAATTTAATTCATCTATTAAATCCGAAAATACGCGGATGGGCGAATTATCACCGGCATAATTCAGCAAAGAAAACCTTCAGCTATGTAACCCACAACATCTTTAAAACACTTTGGCAATGGGCTAAACGACGTCATCCAAATAAAAGTGTACAATGGATTCGCAAGAAATATTTTCGATCAGTCAAACATCAGAACTGGGTTTTCTTTAGAAAAATTAAAGATAAATCAGGGAAGAAATCAAATCTCGATTTAATTGAAATTTCTAAAACACCAATTAAACGTCACATTAAAATTAAAGGTGATGCAACACCATTCGATCCTGCATTTTCAGAGTATATTGCACAGCGACAAGCGCGTCGCATAAGCAAGAATTTATTTAGAGAATGCAAAGATAGTTGGTCTGCTTGGTGGGAAATACCTTGTAATGATGCATTAAAGTAATATGCTGGATCATCCAACGATGATTTTACTAAGGCTTGAGCCGGATGCAGGGAAACTTGCAAGTCCGGTTCTTAGAGAAGTTTGCCGCAGTAATGCGGTGAACTTACTCGACTACTGCTTCAGAATAATGGTATTTTGCGTTATCCAATATCACTTTAATGCTGGATGCCAATGGATATTTATTCTCAATTGCACTCAACAAATTAATTGTTGAATAAGAGACAACTGTATCTGACTCAATAATAGTGATCTCATGCGTTTCCGCATTAATTGTGTCTAAAACAGGTGGTTTTTTGAAGCAAATCGACAGAAAAAAATAGCTCAGTAAGCGGGTTACAGGGCGTTGGGAACATTGGCGGGGCATTTGTATAGAGCACCAATTTCATTAATTGCGTGCGTAAAACAAAAAATAAGACCTGGTCGACACTATCCAAGATTTTCGCATAAGCCCATTAAAAAATGGGCATCTGGGAATAATCCAAGATTAGTGGGAGCTTGGCCGAATGCCATTGATTTGAGTAGACCCGCTAGATCAAGATGAACTGAAAATCAGTAGATGTGTGGGCTCTATACCTGTTAAAATTAGAGTCCTAAATTGCTTATAACTTAACTTATGAAAAAATCAATCGCGATTATCGGTGGCGGACCTGCAGGGTTAATGGCTGCGGAAATATTGAGTCAAAATTTTGTCACAGTAGACCTCTATGAGTCTATGCCTTCGCTAGGTCGAAAATTCCTAATGGCTGGTAAAAGTGGACTCAACCTCACTCATGCGGAGCCTTATCACACTTTTATAACCCGCTATGGCGATAAGCAAAAACAAATTGAAACACACCTCAATCATTTCAAGCCCGATGATTTATTAGCGTGGGTAAAAGGACTCGGTATTGAAACTTTCATTGGCTCATCAGGACGTATTTTTCCAAAAGAAATGAAAGCGAGCCCTTTACTTAGAGCTTGGTTACAAAGATTGCAAACCAACGGCGTTACTTTTCATACGCGCCACCACTGGAAGGGTTGGCAAGAAAAATTTCTGATTTTTGATTCACCTACTGGTGAAGTAAAGATCAAGCCAGATGCAACGATACTCGCGCTCGGCGGCGCTAGTTGGCCAAAATTAGGATCGCGTGGAGAGTGGGTTTTATGGTTAGAAGAGGCGGGCATCAACATTAAACCGTTTTATCCTGCTAACTGCGGCTTCATCGTCAATTGGTCAAAACATTTTAGTGAAAAATTTCACGGGTCTCCAATGAAGTCTGTTGTGTTATCTTTTAAAGATTTCAAACAAAAAGGAGAGTTCGTTTTAACAAGGACTGGCGTGGAAGGTAGCCTCATCTATGCAGCTTCGGCAAAATTGAGAGATGCGTTAGCTTCAACTGGTACTGCAGTACTGGCTTTGGATCTTGCGCCTGATATTTCTAGAGAAAAACTAATGGCTGCCTTAGCACAATCGCGAGGGTCCAGAACCTTAACGAGTCATATTAAAAAAACAACGCGTCTCCCTGATGCGAAAATAGGTTTATTATATGAATTTTTTTCTAAAGAAGATTTAGTCAAAATCGAAAAACTAGCAGATGCTATCAAAGCCTTGCCCATTCGACTTTCTGCAACAAGTTCACTAGAAACAGCTATCAGTAGTGCTGGCGGCATTCGCTTTGAAGATCTCAATGACAATTTAATGTTGCGTAAAATGCCAGGTGTTTTTTGCGCGGGTGAGATGATAGATTGGGAAGCAGTCACAGGGGGTTATCTACTCACTGCTTGTTTTGCAACAGGCAGGGCTGCTGGTAACGGGGCGTTAAATTGGTTGCGATCAAATAAATAGGTAATTTAAGCAAGGATTAACTATGAAAAATAATGATGTTTTGTTGAAACAAAACAATGAACTTTTTTTTTACACAATGATTGAAGATAAAATTTTTATTTTAGACAGCGAAAATGGTCAATATTATTGGTTTAACGAAACAGCTTCGCAACTTTGGTGTTGGCTTGAAAAACCTATTTCCGCTGCACAATTAACACAGAAATTATTGAAAAATGCTAATTCACAGGCTGTAATTTCCAACCATAGTATCGAGAGTTGGATAAATGATGCCCTTGCAAAAAATCTAATTTGTATCTACCAAGATAATGATTGTAATATAACGGAAGGCTTGTTGTCCGCTACGGTAAAAGATGGAGATATAAAGCATATAAACTTCACCCCACCCAAAACTTATTCTTTGGAAGCTAACAGTATTCATGGTGCTTCAAATGAATTTCAAACTGATAATTTTGAAACCGGGTCTTGAAATGAAAAATATTTCAGTTTTGTTAAAGCCGACGCACAAAGAGTTGTGGACGAGATCCAGGCGTACCTTAGATAAACCATGACTCAGTTAGGTTCTCGCGAGATTGCCAACTACGCATTAACAAGAGAGTCTTTATGTCTGCTATTTCTGCTATCTATTACCGCAATCAATGTGCTGAAGATATTCGAGCACATTTAGAGTGCGATTTAATAAAACTCAATGAGGGAATGGCGCATCATGGAAAAGACGGATCCGGAATATGGCTTGGACAACAATGCGGATTAGCCCAACAAATAACACATTATCATGGACAGCCATGGAAAGAAACACGACCCTATTATGATGAAGAGCAGAAAATATCCATTGTTGCGCACTGTCGGTTATTTAATCAGGATGAATTGAAAAAACGGCTTCAATTACCTTTAACGCTTGATATTCACGATCACCAACTCATTCTAAAAGCCTATTTAAAATGGAATTTAGAATGTCAAAATTACTTAATAGGAGAGTTTAGCATTTTGATATGGGACGAAAAATGCAAACAGTTGCTGGCAATTGTCGATCATTTTAACACCAGATCTTTATATTATTATATGGATCATTATAAAATTGTTTTTGCAAGCGAACTCAAAGCGTTACATTGCCTACACACTGTTCCTAGAGAACCTAATTTAAATAAAATAGCTCGAAATGATTGGTTGAAATTTCAAGCAGAAGCGGGTGAAACATCTTTTTCAAACATTTACTTTTTACCTGCCGCCCATCGATTGGTGATAAGATCAGCAAGGCATTTTCTATTTCAATATTGGCGACCCACTTTAAACAATCCTATTTCATTCTGCTCCAATGAAGAATTGCGTGAGACTTTTCAAGAGCAATTTTCCAAGGCTATTCAAGCCACGACTAACTCACATCTACCCGTTTGTTTACAATTAAGTGGTGGGTTAGATTCTAGTTCTATTGCAATGATGTATGCAAAAATCAACGCCAACAAATCAAAATCTTTGATTTGTTTTTCCAACGTCCTCCCATCTTCGGAGATAAAACCAAACAACGATGAAAAAGAATATTTAGAGTTAATTCAAAGTAATCAGTTGATTAAAGAATTTATTGTTGATGAAGAACGTGGACCATTTGATAGTTTAGACGCATTTTCCGAAAATCTATGTACGAGCGCACAATACTATCAACACTACGCCATTAACGATGCTACAAGACGATATGGTGCCAAAATTATACTTCATGGGACAATGGGGGAAATAACGAGCAGTTATCCAGGGTATGAATATTTATCTGAACTTTTTTGCCAGGGAAAATATTTAAATTTATTTAAAGAAATATTGCAATATAAGAAACATTCAAATAAATCCATAAGTCGTATTTTTTTTAAGCATGCTTTAACGCTTACAGGTCCTCAATGGTTAAAGAAGCGCTCTTCCTTAAATAATCGCGCTAAACTCTTGGCATATAGTTTAATTCGTCCTGATTTTATAGCAGAGGTTATCTCTGAAGATCAATTGCACGCTATGACCGAGCAATTTTTACAAGCAGGCCAGTATTCTACTAAAGATGCTCGTTATAATGCATTCACTCAACTCAATTGGTTTTTGCAGCATGCTAGCCATGTATTTAATCAATTTTCTGATGCACCAAAACCAGCTGTGTATTTGAGCAACCCCTATTTTGATAAGCGCTTTGTTGAGTTTTGCTTACGTATTCCTAATCATTATCGCTTTCAAAATGGTTATCCTCGCAGTATTATCAGAATTGGCATGCAAAATTTATTACCAAAGAAAATAGTAACACGATTATCAAAAACGCCATTTCTTCCAGATTATTCAAAAAGGTATTATCGCCAACTGTCTATTGCAAAAACAAGTATACACTCTCTGTCAAGTCATCCATTGGTACAACAGGTCATTGACGTAAAAAAACTACAACAGCTTATTGAAGCATCGTCTTCATCTCAATCCCCGGATGCACATCTCAATTTTTTGAATTTTCTGGTTATTCCAAGGGCAATTTATCTGGCAAAATTTTTATCTTCCTTCTGATCTTTCAATCACTTTAATGAGATCATCCAATTGAAATAAATTTGTGGGACGTGTGATATAAAATAATTTAATATCTTTCAATAACTGAGTAATCTGGAAAAAATGTTTGGTTAATTTATTAAGCGGTCTTAGCATCTCATATCGATACGTATTTCTAATTAATAATTTAGATGCCTCAATATGATAGACAGGTATGCAAGAAATAGACTTTGTCTGTTCACAGGAGTTTAATTCATAAATTGATGCAATTGGAACGGGTTCGCTTATCACGGACGAGAAAGGAATAACATATTTTCCAGGTTTATTCAGAACAGGTTTCAACTGATCCGTGTTTTTATCAAAATGAGTCAATACATCTTGCCATAATTTTAAATGATTTGTTGAGGGAATCAGCTCAAGTTGACCAGTTTGATTTTGCCGAATAACAACAAGATCATCGGTCAGGATGTGGTAGTTATGTTCAGCCATAGCGAATGCAGTGGTCGATTTCCCAATACCTGAATGACCACTGAAAATAACTGCTTTGTGATTAATCAATACCGCAGAACCATGCAACACTAAATAATCTTGAAATTGCAGTAAATAGGCAAGTATTGTGCCATAGAGCCAAGTATTAATAATCTCTCGACAGGTCAGTAAAGGATCAACCTCGATCGTGACTAGATTCGCAGCAGCATCCACAAAATATTTAGCCACATGAGGAATGTGAAGATATAAATTTTGTTTATCACACCAGTAAGATAATCTACGCTGAGGGAAATCAATACTTCCTTCAATGCATTGAAAGTCTATTCCATAAGCATGATGTTGATTCACAATTGTCATTACGATACTGGGAAACCTTGGGTAGTAGCAGTTGCTGTGCATTGCTGAGATCCGTCATCGCATGTAATGGCAATGGGTGCAGGACTGGAATTGTTTGTCCAAGTGACAACATTGCTTAAGCTGGAACTTGGGGTGGTGTTTGTATTAACAGAATAAGTAGTGTATTCAGCGGGTGCCCCTTGTAGAATGCCTAACTGAATACACCACGTCCCTGCTGGTGTTGTTGCCGCAGTTCCACCAGGTGGCGTGTTCGCTGCTTCATATAAATAATTCATGACCATGCTATATAAATAACCTGCACCTAGCGGGGTGGACGCAGAAGGACTAAAGGTGATGGCGTTCGACCAGCTTATCCCGTAAAGCTTGCCATGACTATCAAAGTAAGAGGTGGTGCAATCACCACCTTGAAAAAGTTTCTGAATAAAAATCCCTGTGATAGTGAATGTTTGAGCTCCAGACGTATTTTGAATGTTTATGTTGGATACTGAGTCACTCAGCCTGTCACTGTTGGTCATAAATGCATTGAACTGAACGCTGTCCCTCTTCACCATAGGGTTAATTTTCTCTGCAGTTGCTATGTTCATCAACAAAATGCTCATTATGATCAAGAAAATATTTTTCATGCTAATCCATTTGCATTTGAATAAATATTAAGGCCGTTGATGTGGAAAAAGCTGGGGTTGAATAGTGTCGGTCGTACTGCAGAGTCTCGTTGCGTCATCACACGTAATATGTGTAAAACTTTTAGGAGGATCTCCGAGTATGAACTGAACTAAAATATTACCAGGATTTAAACTGCCAGTCGAAGACGTTAAGTTGTCTGTTCCTACAAGCTGGTCGGTGATCCCAAGCCAAAGGCACCATTCACTATTGCCGTCCTCCGCATTACCTGGCGTGTAAATAGCTGCTGCTTGGCCCTCAACGTATGCTCCATACAAAAAAAGCATTATCATATTGTATAGATAATTTGCTCCTATGGATTTAGTTTGATTCTGCGTCATAGTAACTTTTGGTGACCACAATGCGCCATAGGGATTTCCTTCACTTTCAAAGAGAGTACTGCTTGTGCAGTCATTCGGATTACTGGTTAAAGTATAAATGTAAATACCAGTAACTGTATGGGAAGGCTGATCCCCAGTATACTTAATACTTACATTAGAAAGCGTTGCAGAAGCCATATCGCTGGCGGTCATAAATTCTGGCGTTTTGGAGTATAACCCTTGTTGGTTATCCTTAGCACTTACGGGTGGATTTAGTATGCTTTGTGGAGAAAATGCTACCGCCAAAAGTGGCATAAGTAACAATGGAAGCACCCCTAGTTTTATCATAAAAAACCGAGCAGATTTGATAGTGTTTAAAAGGGTAGCATCGCCTAATCCATTTTGCAACACGACGGGTGGGTTCGCCGACATATAGGGACGGAATGTTACTTAGGAACGGGTTAATATGATGAATTTAGAGAAAATTTTACCTTCGAAAAGCAGCTAAAATAGCCTTTATTGTAATTTCTTCTAAAGATTCAACCACTTCATTTGAAATGGTTAATGGTGGAAGCCAATAAATTGTATTACCCAATGGTCGAATTAACGCACCTAATTTAACAGCTTCCTGATAAAAACGAAAACCCATTCTTTCCTTTGAATTACCCGTGTCTAAATCAGCTGCAATGATTGCGCCAATCCCCCTGATATTTTTTATTAAGCCTGTCTTTTCAGAGATTTTATTCATGGATATTCGCATAATCGTTTGTAATTCGGACGCGCGATCACAATAATTATTTGTTTCAATGATATTTAATGTTTCTAACGCAAGCGCTGCTCCAATAGCATTTCCTGAATAAGTATGAGAATGCAAAAATGATTTTCCAGATTCATAATCATCGTAAAATAATTCATAAATCGAATTGGTTGTTAATACAAGACTAAATGGAACCCATCCCGATGTTAGTCCTTTTGATAAGCAAATAAAATCCGGTTGAATATTTGCATATTCACTTGCAAGCATTTTTCCGCATCGCGCAATACCCGTCATGATTTCATCTGCAATAATATGAATATTGTTTTCACGAGCCCATGTGCAAATTCGTGATAAAAAATCTTTGCTTATTATTTTCATGCCACCAGCACCCTGAACGATAGGTTCAAAAATAAGTGCCGTTGCTGTGTCTTTATAGGGCTCTAATATTTTTTTAATTACATTCCAATGATCAGATGCATCACCCCAAAGTGCATCATCTATTCCAGACACATAAAGTGGTTCTATAAAAACAGGCTCAAATAATAATTTCTTGTATGGTTCGCGATATAATCCACAATCACTCACACTCAGTGCACCGATCGTTTCACCATGATAACCATTTTTAAATGCAATAAATTGATTGCGATTTTTGTGACCGCAAATTGTTCTCGCATGTATACTCATTTTTATTGCTGTTTCAACAGTAGAAGAGCCATCGCCGCCAACATAAAATACTTTATCTAAACTTGACAATAAACCAGTTAGTTTTTGAGATAATTTTATAATAGTTGCGTTTGTTGTATTTGCAAAAATCACATGCTCAAATTTTTTTATTTGCTCCAGCAAGGCGATTTTTAATTGCGGGTGTTGATGTCCAAGTGATTTGCACCACCAGCTGGATATAGCATCAATAATTTTTTTACCATCAGATAATTCAAAATAACAACCATATGCCACCCCGTGCCGGGATCATTGCCATGACTTAAGCACCAATATCTAAAAAACATGCTTCCACATCCGCTTGTGAAAGTTCAGAGATTTTGTATCTGATATTTTTTTGCATATCGGGGTTCTAACCATTTCGCCCGCCAATGATCCCAGCACCTTTAAACCCGCATGGTTGAGCCAAATTTCGGCATGAAAAATCCATTTTGAGGGCGTTTTTTACACCAGAAATCATCACTGTTTTAATCCACCCCGCCCTGAATTAAAATACCACTCACCTCACTTTTCGCATACAATCAAAAAAACAATTCCACACAGTTATCAACGGAGTTTTCATGCAGCGCTGGGATGCAAACACAATACAGTCAATTGGCAGCAAGCTGTTTGATAAAATTCATAAGCGTAAAATGCATAGCCATCATAATCACGAAATACATTGTGTGCCGCAGGCACACACTCAAGGAAGATAGCGCAAGGAGGATGTG
>JAUXWQ010000058.1 GCA_030680235.1 Coxiellaceae bacterium | reverse complement strand
GAGGGACTTGCAAAGCCCAATAAAACGAGTTGAATTAGTCGCCGGAACGGCAGAAAAAGGAAAAATAACTTGCCCGGAATGATAAAATAGAAGCTTTTAAAATCAACTTTATCAATGAGATGAGCAAGTTACGAAGCACTTTATCACAAACATGGTTTAATATCACTACTGTCCCGTTAACTTTCACACCAAAGTCATTTGAGAATTGTTAGTCTGTATATTGACGGGAGGGTCTCCTCGCAATAGAGCCGCAAGGTCACGCTTTTCAAACAAATTGAGCTGCAATAACCTTAGGATTTGTTGCATCGTTTTGTTTATCTTTGACTGGAATTTGATGAATGCCAATAGCAAGTAAATGCATACGGCAATCCAAATCTGTGTCATTACTGCATTCTTGCTTGTTCCAATAAAAGACTTAATCTTCAAGTTTTGTTTGACCCATTTGAAGAATAATTCTACTTGCCAACGCGCTTTGTAGATATCAGCGATAGTCTTAGCTGATAGCTTAAAATTGTTGGTTAGAAAAACATAATGTTTACCCGTTTCCTTGTCCCGATAGCCAATACGTCGCAACTCAATTGGGCACTCTTTTGCTGGTTTCAATGCGGTGAATTTGATGACTTGATCGCTGGTCAGTCCTTTGTTCTTTAGAACTGAACGACGGCTAATCACTTTATACTTGGCGTTGATCTTGAGGCGCGTGACAAAGAATATCTTATTTCTGGTCAACTGGTTATACCAATTGTAGTCGTTGTAACCTCGATCAATAGCAACAATACTACCCTGGGGGAATTGTAGTGCGCGACCCATTTCAATATCACTGGTTTTTCCGTCAGTAATGGAGACAAACTCAGGTAGATAGCCATCGTGATTCAACCCAACATGAAGCTTGACAGCACTTTTTGTCGTGCGAAATTTTGCCCACGGAAAGACCGATAAACAAAGGTCTATGGTAGAAGCGTCCAATGAATAAAGCGGGTTCTTAAAACGAAAATTGTGACCTGGCGTCATCCCTTGGCAACGACCTAATAATTTTCCTGCCAGAGATTCATACAGCGTATAAGGTTTGTTTTCGTTGATGCGGGACAAGTTGGAACGTGTCAATTTTGCACTGCCCAAATGATAGAGACGGTGCGCCTGGGCAGAAACGTTTTCTACAATATCACGCAGGCTCTTTCGACCTGCCAACTGTGCCATTGCAAGTGTCACAAACTGCGACCATCTGGATGAAGTTCGGAACACTCGACCTGAATGATGCTCATTTGCTAGCGTCTCAAATTCATGTCTCGGAATAAGTTTTAGTATTTGTGAGAAGATCGTATTACAATGTGCCATGGCCTTATTCCTTTAATTGGTTCAACAAGTTACGAGAAATCTTGTTATACCAATTATGACCGAATCAGGCCGCCTTACTTACGTGTTAACGGGACAGTAGTGGTTTAGAACTTTGAATTTTTAGAGGCACCTTTTAGTTTATCCGTTTCAAACTTAAGTTTTATTTAGCGGATTCAAAATGGCTTAGATTCATAAACGATCAATCTTCGTACGCACAATATTTTTTAAAATTTAAAAAATATCTTTCCAATTACGAAGTTCTGTGAATATATCGACTGGATCAGATAACGTTTTATTAGCGTAGGAGCACGCGCTAGAAATGACATCCGGGTGATGACAACGTAAAAATGGGTTTGTAGCTTTTTCTGTTGTAATTGAGGAGGGCAGTGTAGGAATATCTTGTTTTCTCAATTCTTTTGCTTTCTTTTCAAATGCTGATAATGCGGAATTTCCAGGTTCAACAGTCCTGGCAAAACTTATATTGCTCAATGTATATTCATGGGCACTATAGACAAGCGTTTCATCCGGCAGATTTGCCAGTTTTTGTAATGAAGTATACATTTGCTGTGCAGTTCCTTCGAAGATTCGCCCACACCCGCAAGCAAACAGCGTATCTCCACAAAAGAGTATAGGCGCCCCGTTTGCTGCGCCATAATATGCAATGTGTCCTGCAGTATGACCGGCTATGTCTAATACGCTAAAATTAAGAGATAGTTTTTCCAGGAATATCTTACCCCCATCTTTAACAGGATGAGTAAGTGTTGGAATTGGCTCATTTCCTGATCCATAGACAGGCACTAAACTGTTTTCTAGCAGGATAGCATTTCCACCAATGTGATCTTTATGATAGTGGGTATTAAGTATAGCGATGAGTTGTAATTTCTTAGACTCTAAATAATGCATTACGGGCTTGGCATCACCTGGATCAACTACCGCTGCGTAATGTTGATTGTGAATTATCCAGATATAATTATCTTTAAAGGCACAGACAGGATATATTTGTAACATTCAGTTTTTCCGGTTAAATTAATTTTTTGTTTTAGGATGCTTCTAATGAATAGTAGTACAAAATAAAACATAACGATGAATATCTATTTAAAATTAAACTAGCTACTTCGATAGCTAATAAACTATATGTCAGTACAGAATGTACAGGAGTGGTTTGAAACTTCACTTGGTAAATATCTACTGGATTATGAACAGCGCTATTTTGATCAAGCAGTAGCAAACATTTTCGGTTACAACGCGGTACAGATTGGATTGACTCAATTTGATTTTCTGCAAACAAACCGTATGCCACTACGATTTTGTGTAGGGACAGATAAAGGTACAGCTTTATGCGCCAATCCAGATTTCTTGCCAATTAAGAGTGGTAGTATGGATTTGGTGTTACTTCCACATGTACTTGAGTTTAATTCAAACCCGCATCAAATTTTGCGCGAAGTGTATCGAATCTTGATGCCAGAAGGCCATGTTGTTATCTCTGGATTTAATCCGCTAAGCCTATGGGGTATGCATCAATACTTTGAGAGAAATAAACGTGAATTTCCCTGGTGTGGTAATTTTATTGCATTACCACGTCTCAAAGATTGGTTGAAGCTCCTGAATTTTGAGATGACGGGTGGACGTTTGTGTTGTTATACACCACCATTCAAGCAAGAGAAATGGCGTAAACGCTTTAATTTTATGGAGGCAGCCGGTGATCGCTGGTGGCCAATTTCTGGTGGTGTCTATTTCCTTCAGGCAGTTAAACATGTACATGGAATGCATATTATCAAGCCTGGATGGAAGCACGCACTCGCAGGGAAAAAAAGGATGGCACCTGCTACACAAAGATGCGATGACAGACCCATGGGAAGTAAACATCAAATGACTGAATGTAAAGAAATTAAAATAAGAAAAGAATGAAATGCAACACTTAAAATTAGTTGAAATATTTACTGATGGCGCCTGTAAGGGAAATCCTGGCATTGGTGGTTGGGGTGCTTTATTAAAATGCGATGGGCAAGTCCAAGAATTATTCGGCGGTGAGAAGCAAACCACCAATAACCGAATGGAGTTACTTGCAACAATACGTGCCCTGGAAGCATTAAAACGACCATGTAAGGTTAAATTACATACAGATTCACAATATGTACAGAAAGGCATTAGTGAATGGATTCTTGCTTGGAAGAAACGTGACTGGCATACGGCAGGTAAGAAACCAGTTAAGAATGTAGACCTATGGAAGGAGTTAGATCATTTGTCTCAGCAACACCAAATAGACTGGATTTGGGTTCGGGGTCATGCTGGTCATGAGGGTAATGAAAAAGCAGATACATTGGCGAATCGAGGTGCTGCGTTGTTCATTTCTGACGAATAAAAATCTAGAAAATTAAAAGGCGTAAATAAATTTGTGTAACTGCCATCTTTCAAACTCCTCATGAGTAAGGATAGGCAGACTATGAAGAAAGAAAAATTATTTCTGTGATTCATTAAGGAATACAGGAGAATTGATTAGATTTATATTGATCTGGTTATTTTTAACAGTCTTTCGTTAATTTCCAAAAAGGATGCTTTGATATGATAAAACGTATCATGATTGCTGCTCTATTATTTTCCTTAATTCTTTGCGTATATTTTGTGGTAACTGGTGATGGGATAGTATTAGCGTCCGTATTGTCAGGTCTTCTTGTTTCTTTCGTCTGCGCAATGTTGTTGCTGACTGAGAAATAGTTCAGTTGACGGCGTAAGATCGATAATAATTGTAATTAATGGCCGAAATTTACAGTAATGAGCGTAGTAATCGGCCTTCGGCCGCAATGCGTTTGAAAGAAACACGATGCGGCGAGACGTGAGGTAAAGTGGAATACCGCGACAGCGAAGACCGAATAGTCACTGGAGCGTCTCTGCCCGTAAATGAGCGTGGTCACGGGTCACGTCTGCGACATTGGTGAGGCCGCGAAAGCAGTCATCCCGTTTGTGTCTCGCGTCAACTAACTTGTTCCACATTGACGACAATTAAGATGTCCGGTTGAATGATAGTGATTTATTTTTTCAATTGTTGTTTTTTCCGATAACTCTCTCCTTCGATTTCTATAATGTGAGCATGATGAATAATGCGGTCAACTGCGGCGACAGTCATCATGGGATCTGGGAATATCTGATCCCATTGGCTGAAAGGTTGATTGGAAGTAATAATCAGACTGCCACTTTCATAA
>JAUXWQ010000048.1 GCA_030680235.1 Coxiellaceae bacterium | reverse complement strand
TCTGAAAAACCGCTAATTTTTAGATTTTAGGCGAGGTTGGATGGTAATTTGTTGAGAAAAGCGCAGTGGTCATGAAGTCCATGAGCATTTTCGAAACAAATTACCATTCAAGATCGCCAAAAGATGAAAATTTTTTGTTCGTGGGGAATTGCTGCATTAATACCCCATCTCTTCCATAAATCCTGTGCCTATGGGTGAGCATGTGTCGCCATCATTATCGCAGAGATACACCTTTGCAGCGCCTTCATAAAAACCAGCACTGGTATCTGCTGGAACGTTTTCAGTGAGTGATGACAGGGCAGTAAACTTCAACACATAGTCACGATCATTATTCAGCGTATGGGATACTTGATCAAATAAAGCTGAAAAGGCTGTATTTTTTCTGATAGTCACCATAACGGTTTGTGCATATTGATGATGTGAAATGGGCGACGTAAAAATACTATTAGGGTCATTTTCAATGCGATAGGGTAAATCTTTTTGGGCATCACTCATTGATAATTCTTCTGTTTGTGTGCTGCCCACCTGTATTGGAAAGCCTGCGCCATTGGAATCTGGTGTAAAAATATTCATAAAACCACCATGCGCGTTGGTGTCACTATCCATCAAGTTAGTTGCCGTGTTGTTGTTCCAGAAGGCAACGGCATCACCACAAAGCCCTTTAAAAGGCGCTTTATTGAAGCAGAAAGCCATCCATGTGCCAACGTAAAGTACCTGTGAATCACCCACATTACTTTTTCCTTTTGCGGCAGTTTGAATGCTGCTCATTAAGGTGTTGTTAGCAGGTGTTTCGACGCTTGGTTTATAGAGTAGTTGTCGATCAAGCCAGATGTTGTCATCGGTATGATTGCCTTGAAATGTCATCGTTTGTTGAACAGGTGATTGTGTCGTTGTTTTTCCTGTTGGAGAAATGACTATTTTCCAGGATAAAAGACGCATCTTTGGCATCGCAAATTCCCAAGAGTTTTGTGCGCTCAATGGATCATTTGCTGCAATCCCGCCTACATAGCCGTTAATGCCTTCACCAACCAAACCACGCTCATCTTGAAAGGTCATTTCAAATTGATAGTGCACCAACTCTGGATTATTGCTTGCAAAACCAACTTCGCCATTACTTGAAGCGTTTATCGTATATTGCGCACCGATTTGGCCAACAGCATGGAGGTCAGTTGGATTGTGTGCGAAGACGTATAAAAAAGGATTTTTTGTGTTGCCATCTTCAGATGAAACGGATACGTTAAAATTTTTGTCAATGGCATTGATAGAGTGTAGAGTCCCAAGCGCATAGTTGGCTAGCATTTCTGGCGAAGGGTAGCAATTCCATAAATAATCATCGTGACCCAAGGCATCTGTGAAAGTGAAGCCAAATTGACTTAATCCTGCTAAGTGATTAAAGAGGTTAAGGCTTGTAATTTGTGCTTGAAGACTATGGGCTTGATTGTTTTGGTCGTGAATTAAACCAACGGTATACCACCAGCTTGACTGTTTAAAAGTGGTGATCGGAGAAAAGACATCGAATAGAGACAAGGTAGGGATGGAGCCGCCGGGTAAGTATTGTGGAATGATATTGGAATCTGCATGCGCTGTAGCTATTGTCGCGATTGTCAGAACGGGAATGGTGATTTTTTTCAAGAGAGACATATCTTAAGAACCCTGCTTAGCGTTTGATGTGCTCGCATCTTAGCCTATTTTTTGCGCTTTTTATGTACATAGCAGAGATAAATTGTTTTTTTAGTGTACATTTTATACCCTAGCGCAACAAAATACGCTAATTTTTTGAACACCTGTTTTTTTTAAAACGCGGCTAAGCTCTCCTACAGTGCTCCCGGTTGTCATGACATCATCAAAAATAGCGGCATGCGTGGCGACTATTTTTTTTGACAAGGCAAAGGCATTTTTAATATTGTGTTGTCGTTTTTCTGCGGATAAAGCTAATTGCGCTTCTGTATTTTTGATTCGCACACAGCTTTTTGCATCAACAGGAATTTGAAAATACTTCCCAACTGGTTTTGCAATTTCGAGCGCTTGATTAAACCCCCGTTTTTGTAAGCGTTTGTTATGAAGAGGTATCGGTATGATGACGTTGGGCAGTTCAAGGGTATTTTTTTTAAAAAAACCAATCCATTGTGTTGCAAAAAAATCACTTAAGGATAATTTTTCATAAAATTTATAATGTGTGATTAATTGTGTCATGGGCTTTTCATAGTTAAATAAAATATGTGTGCAATCGAAGTGCGGTGGCGTCATAAGGCAGGCACCACAAACACTGTTGTCAAGCTGGGTTGGAATGCCGCACTGTTTGCAGCGATTTTCTGTAATAGGGAGTGTTTGGTAGCAGTCTTCGCAAATCTGCTGATCATTTTCCGCAGTTAAATCACACAAAATACATTGTATTGGACAGAATGCCTTAAAAAGCTTGCTATATATTTTCATCGCTTCAGCGTATCATCCTATCTCAATAGTGCAATACCGGGTTTTTGTATGAAAAATAATCGTATTGATGAAAAAGCAATGCAGGTTTTTCAACGTCGTGCGTTGAAAAACGCGTTATCGCATGATCATGTCTATCATGAAATTGTGTCACATTTATTAATGCGTTTGGATTATATTCGTATTGCGCCATCGGTCATTGTGAATTTTGCATGGCATACCGGTCAGATGCATAGTGCATTACAAGAAAAATATCCTTTAGCGGAAATTATTGATGTTACTTGTGTAGATGCGTTAAAGCAGCTGAAAGAAAATTCTGTAGATTGTGTGATTGCCCATTTTGCTTTTTTTAATGCGGCAGATCCAAAGCTTGTGATTCAATTGTGTCATTATATTTTGCGAGAAGAGGGTTTATTGTTATTTGTTGAATGTGGTCCTGATACTTTGCAAGAATTGCGTAGTAGTTTTCTAGCAGCTGATAAAAATCCGCATGTTCATGCTTTTTTTGATATGCATGATGTGGGTGATTGGATGCGTTCCTTTTCTTTTGCAGATCCTGTCATGGATCGTGAAATGATTACCTTAGCCTATGATCGTCTCGATGTTTTTTTTAAAGAATTGAAAGCGGTTGGTATGATGAATGCGCATCCAGTGCGTGCGCGTGGATTATTGTCTAAGCGTCAATGGCAAAAAATGATTGCGCATTATGAAACATTGAAAGAAGACAATTATTTTCCGGTCTCGCTGGAGTTAATGTATGGGCATGGATGGAAAGTAACAACGGTGCCGAGTGATGAAGTGTATATTTCAATTGATGCTATTGGGCGTAGATAAGCGACGAGCAACGAGCGAGGCTTGATGCGAGCATGAGCGTAGCGAGTGTTAATGTATATTGCGATTTCCTGCGAATACTCGTTACACTCATGCTCGCATCAAGCCTTATATTTCAGCAACACAATCATCGACCCTGTATTATTTTTTGATGAGTGAAAAGCAATTACGCTTTCATGTCCGCGTAAGTAACTATTTAATAAATTTTTTAACACGGGATTATTGTCGGAAGAATATAATCCTTTTCCGTGAATAATACACACAGCGCGAAAACCTTTATTTTGGCAGCGTTCAATAAAATGATCTGTTGCTATTAATGCTTCATCACTTGTATGTTCATGTAAATCAAGCGTTGCTTCAATTTTTATTTTTTCTTGTTTTAATTGTGAAAATTTTTTGTGTTGTAATCCGGTTTTAGCGAAAGAAATAATATCGTGTCCAGTAACGCGATGTAATTCAGTGCGTTGTGGTGGCAAAGGTCTTTTGGTGAGACGCGATTTATCCTGTCTTAAATTAAACATCAATTTTGGTATTGTTTTTTGTGAGTGTGGTTCGATAACGTGTGTTTCTATGGATTTTTCTTTTTTGACGCTATATCTTTTTACGCCTTCCATGGCATCTTGAAAAGTTTGTTTCTCATCATCCGTAATTTTATATTTGGTCATGCAGGTGTTAATTCAGGTTGTAAATAATGGCGGATTGATTCACAAATTCCATCTGTATCTAAACCGCATTCCGCGAGCATTTGATCTGGATTGCCGTGTTCTAAAAAGACATCTGGCAATCCTAAATGTAAGATGGGTTTTGTGTTGCGGTGTTTTGATAAGCATTCTGATACGGCTGATCCTGCGCCGCCCATAATGGTATTTTCTTCAATCGTCACCAATAAATCGTGTGAGGCTGCCATTGCTAAAATCATCGCTTCATCGAGCGGTTTAATAAATCGCATATTCACAAGTGTTGCATTTAATGTGTCAGCGGCTTTTGATGCCACATGAAATAAACTGCCAAAAGCTAAAATAGCAATTTTTTCACCGCGCCGTGTTAGCAGCGCTTTACCAATGGGTAAGGCTGTTAGTGCTTTTTCAATAGGGACTCCTGTGCCGCTACCGCGTGGATAACGCACCGCAGAAGGGCCTTTGTATTCGTAGGCTGTTGTGAGTAGTTGACGACATTCATTTTCATCAGATGGCGCCATGACAATCATGTTGGGAATACAGCGTAAATAGCTAATATCAAAACTACCTGCGTGTGTGGGGCCATCCGCACCCACTAAACCTGCACGATCAATTGCGAATGTGACGTCTAAATTTTGCAAGGCAACATCATGAATCAGCTGATCATATCCGCGTTGTAAAAAAGTGGAGTAAATGGCAACAACGGGTTTTTTATTTTCGCAGGCTAATCCTGCTGCAAAAGTAATAGCGTGTTGTTCTGCAATGCCAACATCGAAATACCGTTCTGGAAATTGTTTTGCAAAATTAACAAGGCCTGAGCCTTCTCGCATGGCGGGTGTAATGCCAACTAGATGGTTATCTTTTGCGGCCATGTCACACAACCAATCACCAAAAATATCCGTATAGGTTGGTTTGGAAGCCGATTTTTTTTCAGTTGATTTTGAGTGAAAGCCTGGTTTGACAGCATGATAATCAATTTGTGCGGCTTCAGCGGGTGCATAGCCTTTTCCTTTAACGGTGATAATATGCAGTAATTTAGGGCCTTTTAATGTTTTTAAGGTTTGCAGTGTTGATAACAAGGTGGGTAAGTCATGGCCATCAATAGGGCCAATATAATTAAATCCGAGCTCTTCAAATAAGGCGCCTGGCACAACCAAACTTTTTAAATGTTTTTCAGTTTCTTTGGCAAGACGAGAAAGCGGTGGCATTTTTGCCAGAATTTTTTTACCGCCTTCGCGAAAGCCGGTATACATCTTTCCAGATAAAATTCTGCCTAAATACTGGCAGAGTGCGCCAACATTTTCAGAAATTGACATGTCGTTATCATTTAAAATAACGAGCATGTTCGGATCAATAGCGCCGGCGTGATTGAGTGCTTCAAAGGCTTGCCCGCCAGTTAATCCGCCATCACCAATAATGGCAATCGCTTTGCGATCCTCACCATTTAATTGTGCGCCGACAGCCATGCCGAGTGCTGCGCCAATCGATGTACTGGAATGTCCTGTGCCAAAACAATCAAATTCGCTTTCACCGCGCTTTGGAAAAGGAGCGAGACCGTTGGTTTGTTTGACGGTATGAATTTGATCGCGACGTCCTGTTAAAATTTTGTGGGGATAGGCTTGATGACCGACATCCCAGATCACTCTGTCGTATGGGGTGTTGTACACAGTATGTAAAGCAATGGTAAGTTCGATCGTGCCTAAGTTCGCGCCAAAATGGCCGCCGCATTGATCAAGTTGTGTAATGAGATAGTCACGCAGCTCGGTGGCGAGCGTAGGCAGTTGATTTTCTGATAACTGGCGCAACGCATCGGGCCCGTTGATCTGGCTTAATAAGGGAAATTGTTCTGCAAGCGTTGCCATGTTATAGAGCGCCACCTATGTGAAGTTGCGGACATTATAACGGTAATCGGTAGGAATGTAAGAGGGTGGTAAAAATGCAGGAAACGTGCGCAAATTAACGCTTGCAATTTACTCCACAGCGCCTGTGGATAAGTTTGTGGGTAGAATGTCTGTATCGTGCTAGAGTCCCTGTCCCTTCGACATTTTAATGTATTGGTCTTTTTCCGCACATCACTTATGATGGTGCAAGTAGTTCCTAAGGAAGTGATATGCGCTCAGTCCTAAAAAATATTCCAGTTGAGTTTTTGTCGCGTGGGCAGTATCAGCCGCGTCGTATTTTTAATGAAGCAGCATTGCAAGAACTCTCAGATTCTATTCGTTCGCAAGGGGTCATTGAGCCGATTATTGTTCGCGCAATAAAGCAGGATCGGTATGAAATTATTGCGGGTGAGCGGCGTTGGCGCGCCTCGCAATTGGCGGGTTTGCATGAAGTGCCTTGTATCATACGTGATTATACGGATGCCCAAGCTGCTGAAGTCACGCTCATTGAAAATATTCAGCGTGAAGAATTAAACCCCATTGAAGAGGCGGAAGCCTTGATGCGATTGATTCAGGATTTTCAATATACGCATGAAGCAGTTGCAAAAGCAGTGGGGCAGTCACGCACTAAAATTACGAACACACTGCGTTTGTTGCAATTAGACGCGCGCGTACAACAATTTTTAATTGAAAAACAATTATCCGAGGGGCACGGCAAAATATTGGCGGGTTTGACTTTGTCGACACAGTGGTCCCTCGCACAAAAAGCAATTTTTGAAGGGTGGTCTGTACGTCAGTTAGAGCAAAAAATTCAGCAGGTGCGTGGTAGTACATCAGAATCTCCGAATAAAGATGCAAACATTCGTCGCCTTGAGAAAATGACCTCAGATCATTTTGGTGCAGAAGTGATGTTGGAAAATAATGCGAATCAACGCTCGGGTTGGTTGAAGCTGAAGTATCAGGATTATGATGTGCTTCAAGGTCTTCTGAAAAAAATGGGCATTGAGTGTGATTTGTAAGGATAAGATAACGTCAATGTATGGATGCCAGTTGTCAAAGTTAATTTATATACGTTCCTATACGATTTATAAGTAAATTATGGTAATGTAACGGAAATTTCTAACTCGAGTTTTTTAGCCTATGCCAAAAGAAGATCAAATTGAAATGTCCGGAGTAGTCATTGAAGCACTACCCAACACGACATTTAAAGTAAAATTAGAAAACGGTCACATCATCAATGCGCATATTTCTGGTCGTATGCGAAAGAATTATATTCGTATTTTGACAGGTGATGCCGTGATGGTGGAAATGACGCCTTACGATTTATCGCGTGGTCGTATTACTTTCCGTGATGCTGGAAAAAAACGTACGGAAGAAGTCACTGAATAGCTTGACTATTCTTCGCTAAGACGGTTTAATCTGCGTTCTTTAAAAAGTTGGCCAGATAGCTCAGTCGGTAGAGCAGAGGACTGAAAATCCTCGTGTCGGCAGTTCGATTCTGCCTCTGGCCACACTTCTTTTTCTGCCGTATAAGAATGCAAGGATAAATTATGCCTGGCTCTCCTGTAACGACCCCTCGAAACCAAACCGATCAAACCCCACTTTTGGATTATCACGTTATTGCGCCATCCGTTAATGCTGATTCATTGGCTGATACTGAATCGCGTTCACAGCTATTAAAAGCATTGCTTGGGCAAAGTTGGCCTTTGATGTTGCGTGGTGCTGTTGTAGCCGCGCGTTATTTTGCTTGTGCCATCTTACTTGCTAAGACGGATGAACGTTTGCTCGCACCAAATACCTTAATTAATGCGATGGAATCGATGTATATGGTTTTTGCTGGAAGAAGCCTGGCGATTCTCTCGAGTGAAATTAGCAAGTTGTATGGTGAAATTCAGAAAGCAGATAGAGAAAAAAATGCAGAAGGCACCTCTCTAGAAAGAATGGCTGCCTGTGAAAAAATTATCACTGATAATAATCAAAAAATTGGTGTTGTGTTGCGACACGGTATGTTGTTGGCTGGTACTATTGGATTGCCGATAGCAGCCCTCTATTATTTTGCGAATCATCATATCTTGCATTTGTTGGGGCAGCATCATTTTGCCGTTGAAAAAGCACAAGATTATTTTCAGGCGGCAGCACCTGGGTTTCTCGCATTGAATTGTTTAACAGCGCAGCAACGTTTGCTGCAGGGCTTGCTTGAGCCTATTCCTGTATTGGCCTCTAATGTGATGCATTCAGGATTATCTGTTTTATTTGCCTATTTATTTTTATCTGGGAAAGCCGGATTTCCAAAATTGGAAATGGATGGCCTTGGTTATGCATTTACAGCGGCGAGTTTTGCGACGGTGTTGCTAAATACCTTGTACTTTTGTATGAAAAAAAATATTCAGCCTTTTCATATTTTCAGTGCACAAGGGGGATTTCAGCCAGCTTTATATAAAGAGCTTGCAAAAAAGGGTTTGCAAACGGGTTTGCAAAACACGACTGAAAATGTTGCGAATATGATTAACAATATATTTTTAGGGATGAGTGGTGGTTTGACGGCATTATCAGCTAGCCAGATGTCAGAGAGTCTGGCCTTATTTCTGTCGACGATGAGTGGTGGGCTTGCGCAGGCAATTAGTGTTTGTGTTGGTAAATCCTTGGGTGAAAAAAAATATGGCACGTTGAAGCAGTACGGTAATCTAGGGATTGTGCTGGGAATGAGTTTTCCAGTTATGGTTTTTATAACAATGCTGTTTGCAAGGCGATCCTTCATTTCTTTATATGTGAATACGAATAATCCTGACAATGCCGACTTGGTTAATTCAGCATCCTATTTTTTATTAATCGCTTGTTTAAGGCAGTTGATGACGGCTGTGCAATTAACGACGGCAACCGGTGGATTGTTGGGTTTAAAAGATACGCAATTTTCGATGCTTACGTCGATAGGTAGTTCTTTGGGATTAAATTCAGCCGTTTTGTGTTTGATGCATTTTGCTTTCGATGCGAAAGTGCTCGCATTATTTTTTGCAACCGTTATAGGGCCTGGTATTACAGGGATTTTAAATACGGGTCGTTGGATCATGAAAAGCTATGAGCAATCGCCGGCGGAGTTGGCTGCTGTTCAAGATGCGACAGTGCCTTATCGTCTTGTCCGCAGTGTTCGATTGTTTTTCGGTGGAAATGAAAATGTGATTCGGGATGATCGCCGATTAGAAGAGGGGTTGCTTCAACCTTGATGGGAGCATGATGCGATCTCGATGCGAGCATGAGCGTAAGCGAGTGTTTTTCAAGGCATTAGATCCTGCAAACACTCGCTAACGCTCATGCTCGCATCATGCTCGCATCCAGATCGCGACGCTTAAAGTTGATCCAAATATTTTTCTGCATCCAGTGCAGCCATACAGCCAAATCCTGCTGATGTAATGGCTTGACGATACACATGATCTGCAACATCACCTGCTGCAAAAACCCCAGGAATAGTGGTGGATGTTGCGCCGCCTTCTTGACCGCCTTTTGTTTGAATATAACCTGATTCATTCATCTTTAATTGATCTTTGAAAATTTTGGTATTTGGATCATGACCAATCGCGATAAATATACCGGTTAATGCCAGCTTTTCTTCTGTATCTGTTTTTACATTTTTAATTCTGATGCCTGTTGCACCGGTAGTGTCGCCGAGTACTTCTTCTAAAACAGAATCGTATACGATGGTCACATTGTCTTTGGCTTTTAATTTTTCAATTAATATTTTTTCAGCGCGGAATTTGTCGCGACGATGCACGATTGTCACGTGAGCGGCAATATTTGATAAATAAAGCGCTTCTTCAACTGCCGTATTGCCGCCACCAATGACAGCTACTTTTTTGCCGCGATAAAAAAAGCCATCGCAGGTTGCGCAAGCGGAAACGCCTTTGCCACGAAAGCTTTGTTCGGAAGGCAATCCTAAATAACGTGCGGAAGCGCCAGTTGCAATAATTAATGCGTCACACGTATATTCGCCATTGTCGCCTTTTAAATAAATGGGTTTTTGATCCAATTTGGTTTCATTGATTTGATCAAAAATAATGTCAGTGTTGAAGCGTTCTGCATGTTTTTGCATACGTTCCATGAGGGCAGGGCCTTGCAAACCTTCTACATCACCAGGCCAGTTATCAACATCAGTTGTTGTCATTAACTGCCCGCCTTGTTCCATGCCGGTGATCACAACAGGATTTAAATTCGCGCGTGCTGCATATACTGCAGCAGTATAGCCTGCAGGGCCTGAGCCTAAAATGATGAGTTTGTGGTGTTTCATTGCCGTTCCTAGTGGTTGCAGTGTGAGGCATCATTGTTATGTGCATTCAGTACGTTGATGCGAGCACGAGTGTAGCGAGTGTTTTCAGAAAATACAGAGCGCACCGATCCTAAAAATCGTTTGCTACGCGCGTGGCTTGCATCAAAAAAATGCTTAAATTGATGCCATTGACAGACCATCTTAGCATTAACATCTTGCGTTGACATCAAAAAAACCCTTGTGCATACTCCGTGGCGCGTGGGAAACCATACGCATTATGGGCAGTAAAACAGGGCATTTTCATGAAAAAATTAGTCGTAGGTTTTGTCAATGCCGCAGCATTGGTAGCAGTTGGTATGGTAGCTCCAGCAATGGGTATGGATGCTCCTGAACAAACTTTTTCAAATTGTGTAGCGGGTCCTTATGTGAATGCGGGTTTAGGCTATAGCGACGTTTTTGTAAATGCTGCTAACTATGCTGCGACTTCTGCTTCTAAAGAGGCTTTTGCGTGGGATGCTTTGATTGGTTATCAGTTCAACCCGTACATAGCGCTTGAAGCAAGTTATGTCAGTTTTGGCTACGCAACTTTATATTATGCGGGTGTAGATAATGTTAAAGATTCGTTGTCGGGTTTTGGTATTGATGCAAAAGGTATTTACTCAGTAAACACTAAAGTTGATGTCTTTGCGACGGTAGGCGTTATGCTTATGCATCAAAGTTATGGTGGAACAAATTCATTTGATGCCTTCAATGCTTGGACACCCGATTTAGGTTTGGGTATTGCTTATAATGTAACAAAAAATGCTGCTATTACGGGGCAAGATATTTATACGTTTAAAAATACGAGCAATAATGTCCCTGCGGCAAATGTTTTGTTGGCTGGCGTAAGTTATAAAATTAACATTTAGGATCTGCTGCTCGCTTCGCGCCCACTTCTGTTTTACAATGGGGCATTATTTACCATTAGAGAAGGCTTACCATGTTATTTTCCATTATCATCGCTGTTGTTGTCGTGTTGCTTTTACTTGTTGTTATTATTAGAAAAAAGCGTAAAGCGGAGCGTTATCCACTAAATGAGCAGCTGTATGTTGGCAATCTGTCTTATCATGCAAATAGCCATCATCTGAAAGAGTTTTTCTCACAGTATGGTGAGGTGCAAAATGTACGCTTAATTAAAAATAATCGTACGGGTCGCTCAAAAGGCTTTGCCTTTGTTACTTACTGCAATGTCAAAGATGCGAAAAAAGCATTGGCATCGAGCGGGCAAGAAATCAAAGGTCGTGCGATTGTCGTTCGTATGGCAAAGCCTCGTGAAGAACAATGATCGTTCAGCAAAATCTTCTTAATTTTTCACGGAATGAATTAATCGAATTGTTTAAATCTTGGGGCGAATCTGCATTCCGTGCGGATCAGATCATCCAGTGGATTTACCAACGTGGTGTCACCGATTTTGACTTGATGACCAACTTAAGTAAGTCCTTTCGTGAAAAATTAAAATCAGAAACCTGTATTCAACTCATGGAAACCATTGCTGATCAAATCGCGAGCGATGGCACCCGAAAATGGTTGTTTAAATTATACGATGGTAATGCGATCGAAACCGTTTTTATTCCTGAAAAAACACGGGGCACTTTGTGTGTATCATCGCAGGTTGGTTGTGCACTCAATTGTTCTTTTTGTTCGACGGGTAAAGAGGGTTTTAACCGCAATTTATCGCATGCTGAAATTATTGGACAATTGTTTTTAGCAGTACAAGAATTAAAAAAAACCGACCAGCAAATCACAAATGTTGTGATGATGGGTATGGGCGAACCCTTATTAAATTATCAACCAGTCATCGGTGCGATGGATTTAATGATGCGTGATTTAGCCTTTGGATTGTCGAAATATCGGGTAACGTTAAGTACGTCCGGTGTTGTACCTATGATGTTGCAATTAAAAAAAGATTCTGTTGTTTCATTGGCGGTGTCATTGCATGCACCAACGAATGAATTGCGTGAACAATTGGTGCCGATTAATAAAAAATATCCGCTTGAAGTCTTAATGCCGCTTTGTCGTGATTATTTTCCAAAAGCGTCAAAACGCTGCATTGTTTTTGAATATGTGATGTTAAAAGGCATTAACGATAGCCTAACGCATGCAAAACAATTGATTCGCTTGCTGGATAATATGTCATGCAAAGTGAATTTAATTCCGTTTAATCCTTTTCCTGGAACGAATTATATTTGTTCGGATGCAGAAACCATTACGGCGTTTCAAGACCGTTTAACCTCAGCAGGTGTAAAAACCTGGGTGCGTAAAACGCGGGGTGAAGATATTGATGGCGCGTGCGGCCAGTTAGCGGGAGATTTTAAAGACCGTACCGGTCGTCATGAACGCTGGAAAAAAACCGGCAAAATCGTGACAAAATAGTTTCTTGATGCGAGCGCGAGTGTGGCGAGTGTTTTTGCAGGAAGTCTCGATACACTCCAAAAATACTCGCACTGCGCGAGTGCTAGCATTAAGAGATGTTAAATCAATGGCTATGGGGAAAGCAGTGCACGGCTTATTTTTGCCAGTGCTTCACTCTCTAATTTCAGGAGTTCCCGCTGAAGAAAGCCTTTTCATCTTTGGAGGATCTTGAACGGTAATTTGTTTCGAAAATGCTCAGGTACTTCGTGTACATTGCGCTTTTCTCAACAAATTACCGTTCAACCTCCTCTCAAATCTGAAAAGTCGCGGTTTAGTTAGTTGTTGAGCGGGAACTACTGCTCTAATTTCCTCAATATTGCCAATTTTCTCAGAACCCTGTACATTGAACCAAAAATTTGTGAGGTTATATATGAGCTTGTTATCATTTTTAGGAATTTCGACAGCCTATGCGGCAGATGCAGCACCTGCGGCAGCACAACAAGGCAGTCTTTTGTCTGTTTTGCCTATGTTGATTATTTTTATCGCTGTATTTTACTTTTTGTTGATTCGTCCGCAGACCAAGCGCACAAAAGAACAGCGTCAATTGCTTGAGAATTTAGCGATGGGCGATGAAGTATTGACTGCGGGTGGTATTATTGGTCGTATCACGAAATTGCGTGATGGCTATGTTGCTTTGTCGATAGGTAAAGACATGGAAATGATTTTTCAAAAAAATGCGATTGCGTCTGTATTGCCAAAAGGCACGATGGAATCGATGAATTAGTATAAAAGTGACGGACTGTGTCAGTCACTGACGCAGTCACTGTCACAGCTACAGTCACGGAATACTGAGAGTCAGCAGCATGAACCAATACCCCCTATGGCGCTATATCCTAATTGTTTTTCTCATTGCCTTTGGCATTATTTTTGCTTTACCTAATTTATACGGTACTGATCCTGCTATTCAGATTCAACCGAAATCAGGTCAGGCAGTGACAGAGACTGTGATTTCTAAAATTAAAGATACACTCTCTCAACAGAAAATTGCGACGGTTGCAGTGACGCAACAGCCCACAGGCTTATTAATTCGTTTCAAAGACACCGAAGATCAGCTCAAAGCACAAAGCTATATTCAAGCACTTGTTGGTGACGGGGATACAGTCGCTTTAAACTTAGCGCCACGCACACCGCATTGGTTGCGCGCTTTGGGAGCAGAACCCATGAAATTGGGTCTCGATTTGCGAGGGGGTATTCATTTTTTGTATCGCGTTGATACCAGTGCAATGTTAACAGAGCATTTAAACAGTGATGCGCATGCGATGGGTGATCAATTACGTGATGCTCAAATTCGTTATGAAAATATTGCGATTATTGCGCCGGATCAAAAAAATAGTGCGGGCGGTATTTCGCTTGCTTTTCATAGCGCAGAAGACCGCGACCATGCAAAATCTGTATTAACTGAAAAAAATAATTATTCAGATTATGGTTTTATACCTTCTGAAGAAAAGGGCCGTTATTTATTAACAGCCATTTTTTCACAGCCTGCAGCCATTGCTTTGCAAGAACAGGCGGTCACGCAAAATTTAACAACCTTGAGTAATCGGGTGAATGAGTTGGGGGTGAGTGAATCTGTGATTCAACAACAAGGTCGTGATCAAATTAGTGTGGATTTACCAGGCATTCAAGATACAGCACGCGCAAAAGAAATTATCGGTAAAGTGGCAACGGTGTTGTTTCAAATGGTCGATACGCAAAATGATGCAGCGGCTGCAGCAAACAGTGGCGTTGTGCCTTTTGGTGATACCTTGTATCAGTTCAAAGGCGATCCTATTTTATTAAAAAATGATGTGCTGTTACACGGAAAATCCATTTTAAATGCAACATCGATTTCCGGTGATGATGGCAGGCCTGCTGTGAGTGTGCGTGCCGGAGGTAGTGAAGTCACGCGTTTTAATCAAGCGACGCAAGACAATATTGGCAAGCCAATGGCAACTGTTTATGTTGAAACTAAAATGGTGCAACACCTTGTGAATGGTAGGGTTGAGACAACACAGCAGCAATTCCCACGCGTCATTAATGTAGCAACGATTAACAGTGCGCTCGGTAATAGCTTCCAAATTTCCGGCATGGAATCGAACTATGCTTCAAAAAATTTGGCGCTATTGTTGCGATCCGGTGCTTATACGGCACCGATTATGGCCATTTCAGAGCGTACCATTGGGCCAAGTTTAGGAAAAGAAAATATCCGTGCTGGCTTGCATGCTTGTGAAGCAGGCTTGGTATTTGTAGCGGCATTTATGTTGCTGTATTACAGCTTGTTTGGCTTGATTGCCGATTGTGCCTTGTTATTAAACGTTGTCTTTATCGTTGCGATTATGTCAGTTTTGGGGGCGACAATGACGCTTCCAGGTATTGCGGCGATTGTTTTAACGGTGGGTATGGCGGTTGACGCAAATGTCCTGATTAACGAGCGTATTCGAGAAGAATTACGTGCGGGTTTATCACCGCATTCAGCGATTGCAACAGGATATGACCGCGCTTTTATTACCATTGTGGATGCGAATATTTCAACCTTAATCGTTGCGGTGATTTTATTTTCATTAGGGACAGGTTCTGTGCAAGGTTTTGCGGTGACATTAATTATTGGCTTATTAACATCCATGGTTACTGCCATTTTCTTCACGCGAGCCGCTATTAATTTAATTTATGGCAAGAAAAAAATTGCGAAGTTATCAATTGGAATAAAGATAAATAAGTGAGGGGGTGTGAGTGTGTCAGGGGTGTAACTTAATTCAACTGCAAATTAAAAGCTTTATTTGTGGTTAGTTTTATTGTTGGTTTGAACAGAATTTCACCTCTGCCACCCTCATGCTCACATTCACACTCACCCACCTAGGTATTATTTATGGAATTTTTTAAAGCCAACCCTAAAATCCCTTTTATGAAGCAGCGTTGGATTGCGGCTATTATTTCTGCTGTGATCTTTGTGGCGTCTGTTATTTCCTTATCTGTGAATGGGTTAAATTTAGGATTGGATTTTACGGGTGGTACGCAAGCAGAAGTTGCTTTTACGCAGCCTGTTGTTGTAACGCAATTGCGTGAACAGCTTGTGAATGCAGGATTTACACAAGCTGTTGTACAAGCTTATGCGAAAAAACAAATAGCGGAGAATATGGTTTCCGTGCGTGTTGGACTGTATAAATCGTTCACGCAAGAGCAATTGAAACAAAAATTAACGGATGCGATGCCAGGTTCTAAAATTAATTCACTTGAATATATTGGCCCACAAGTCGGTAAGCAATTATTAACCAATGGCATTTTAGCGGTTGTTTTAGTATTTATTGGCACCATGATTTATATTGCGCTGCGATTTGAATACCGTTTTGCGATTAGTGCCGCGCTTGCCTTGGTGCATGATCCTATTTTAATTCTCGGTGTATTTTCATTTTTCCATATAGAGTTCGACATGATTGTTTTAACAGCTTTGTTAACAGTCTTGGGTTATTCATTAAACGATACAATTGTTGTCTATGATCGCGTGCGTGAAAATTTCCGTAAAATTCGCAAAGGCACGCCACTTGAAATTATGGATTTATCAATCAATCAAACGTTGTCGCGAACGATTATGACCTCTGGTTTAACGCTATTTGTTGTCGTTGCCTTGTTTTTATATGGCGGGCAAAGCGTGCATTATTTTTCTTTTGCGATGATGCTTGGCATTATTGTGGGTACCTATTCTTCGATTTATGTTGCTGGCTCCCTTGCTGTTATGTTTGGATTAACGCGTGCAAACTTAATTCCTTCGCAGAAAGTGGTCGATGATCGTCCTTGATTGAGCCGCGGATCAAGTCCAAGAAACTTTTTTATGTGCTTATGTGCGCAATACCGTACGATTAATTGTATTGACAGCAATCTTGCTCTCCGTTAAAACAAAGGAGTTGTCTGCGAGGGATTGTAACCATTAAAACTTGATTGCGAGCCCATATCTTTATGAGACAAGAACATGCTGTTGTAGATCAGTCCTCCTCACCTCTTTTTACTGCTGAATTTGCAAAGCGTCAGTACGTTTCTTTGTATCGTTTTATTGAGATGCAAGGTGATCAGCCGACGTTTATTTACCCGGGGATTCTTTTATATATTAAGGAAGCGATGGAGAAGCTGCGTTTAAACGATGACTGCTCAATCTTTAATCTTTTGTATGGTTTAAAGCGGTGTAGAGAATATGTAAAAATGACGGAAAAACAAGGAAGTAAAATTGATCAAGCTTATAAAGCTGTTTTTAGAGCAAGTCTTAATAGTGTGTGTGAATCAATAATTAGGTTTTTGTTAAAAAAAGATCCCGCTTTAGGCGAAACAAAAAAAGCGAAAATTATTCATCGGTGGGGTGTTACTTTCCCTACTCTTACAACTGAGATGAAAGCTCAAATATCTTGGGAAACTTACGTGCAGAGTGATTTGCCATCTGCTAAACCTGCTCGATAAAGCTAGAAAAGAGATGTGCGGGCATGATGTGAGTATTCAGCAATTCCCGGTGAATAAAAAATTTTCATCTTTTGACGATCTTGAACGATAATTTGTTTCGAAAATGCTCATGGACTTCGTGACCACTGCGCTTTTCTCAACAAATTATCGTTCAACCTCGCCTAAAATCTGAAAAT
>JAUXWQ010000037.1 GCA_030680235.1 Coxiellaceae bacterium | reverse complement strand
AACCCACTCATCAAGTGCTGTTTCAGCCGAGTTTTTATCTGGCTGGAGCCAAATATCGCGTAGCTCTTCTTTCATATAATAGGCAGTTGCTAACGGTTTGTTAAGCTTTAGTGCAGCATCCAAACGTTGGCGTTCATCGCGCTTATCATTAAGATTATTTGGGTTTTTGAGAAGCAACCAATGAGTGCCTTTTAAAGCAAGTTTGTCAGGTCCATTTTCTGCTTCCCGTTGCAGATCACGGCGCAGTTTTGTTAGCTTTTCATTGAACAACTTGATGATATGGAAGTGGTCAAATACCAGCGTCGCATCTGGAAGATTCGTGTGCACTGCGCTGATAAATGCAGGCCCCATATCGGTTGCAACCGCCTCAATTTGAGCGCCCGATCGTTTCAAGCGTTTCCAGAATGGGGTCAACGCACCCGCACTTTTTCTCTCGCCAACAAAAATTACTGCGCCACTTTGAAGGTCCATGACGATGGTTAGATAGCCTGGCTTTTTACCCTGATATATTTCATCAATTGCAATGCGTTTAACTTTGGTTAATTTTACTGAGCGATAGCGCTTATTCAGGTTATTCTTCTGTATCTCCTTAACCAGGTCCCAGCTTACACCAAGGTGTTGAGAGACTGATTTGATGGTCATATGCCTTGAGAGATCCAGAACCAATCTCTCAAATGAATAGGTATAACGCTTATGCCCATCAGAAAATCGTGTCTTTACCTGACGTACTGTTTGGCATTTAGTGCATTCTATTCGCTGAACAGCAAGGTCAATAAATACAGCTTTTTGACCAATTGATACAGTGCGAAAACGACGAATCGATTTGCCTCGACAATGGACATCACGACTTCGACAAACAGGACACCTTAGTCGCCATTTATCTGCTTGTATTGCAACTACTATGATCCCCGCAATAAAGCGAGTGCTTTGATAAAAATAACCGACTATGCCAAAGGCGTGATATAGCAAACTGGTAGACATATTGAAAAATCCTCATGATTGAATGCACAAGGTTATTTCAAACGTAAATTCACTTTTTTCAAGCTATAATTTTACTGATAAGTACGCACTTGCCGGATGAACCA
>JAUXWQ010000045.1 GCA_030680235.1 Coxiellaceae bacterium | reverse complement strand
AAGCCAATAAGATAGATCCTCAAAAATATCTCACCCAGATGCTTCATAAAATCCATCTCTGTAAAACGGATGACGATTATCGCAATTTATTGCCTCAAAATTTTAAGCTCGATGCCCGAGTGTAGTTGGTCGGACACTTACCCTTAATCACCTCAACAAGTAATTCTAATTGATTGGAAAAATCAGGATGAAAAATGTTTGCTGCGATACCAGCATTGTTATCCCCTAGCTGATAACCGCCATAGTTTTGATAGTCAGACGTAACCGCTTTCATTTCAGCGTGAAATTCCGGTGTATTCCAACGCTGCTTTGTTTCAGGATGCATTATTTCACACATTATTAAATGTTTATTGCCATCATGCTTAATGTTAGCTTGCTTGCAATTTCACCACGCAAATGTCGCGGCGCTACCCCTAAAATATTCCGGTTTCAATTTAATATCATAGGCGTCCATTGGTATTACTCCGTATTAAATAATTTTCGCAAAAAAACATTTTGGAGAATATTGATGGACACTTCAATCGATTATTTCACAATAGATCAAACTTTAACCGTCTGGAATTTACAGCAGTATACGGACTTGATCTGAAGCAGCAATGTCGCTCAATATAAAAGTTATTGATAATCGTGCGGAACAAGTGAAAGGGTTATTGTTTATTTCTCCTTCTTGTACAAGAACTCATGATTTGCAATCATAGGATATACCAACATGTGAAATACAACAGCCATGATCTCACAAAAAATAGATAGCTTTAACTCCCTCATCATGCTTGCCCAAGCCATTACAGGAATGATGCGGTATGACTCAAAAAAGGATACCCCTATGCTATCTATATTCTGGGAGGCTTTTAAAAAAAATAAATTGTTGTTAACAACAGAAGAATGGGCTGTTTTTTTAGATGTTTTATTTCATTGTCGCATTAAAAAAAATCATTCAACCCATTTTGACTATCTGAATTCCTGCGATGAACAGTTTTTACGACAATGTGCTGATAACTACGTGCTATTTTTTGAAGCGACCTTACATTTATATTCAAAAAAATTAACCATGACTTTTCTTCTCAGCGCTACAGTTGCCTTTGTTCAAAATAATTTAGATACCCTATCTAATGACCTAACGAATACGCTTCCAGCCATCAAAAATTTTCTTTTAGATTTAATCAGCCTTGATATTACGGAAGAAATACTAAACAGATTAACACAACACCTCATTAGAAATTATGCGCTCTGCGATAATAATACGCTAAAAATTTACTGTGAAAAATTGAAAGTATGCAAAAGTATGGGTCTTGATCTTAACCAACTACTAACATCTAATGGCTATTTAACGGATATGCCGATTTTTAAAACCATTGTGATAGAGGATGATCTAGCACCATCGAACACCCCTCAAATGACAAGCATGACAGAAGCAGTCACTGAAACGAATGCCCTTGATAAACACATAACTACCGCTGCACAAAACATCGAAACAGCCATGCAAATATCGATTAATACGACAAATGACCCTCATAAAAAAAGCATACTCAGTGCTTCTAAAACAAATTTCGAAAATACTACAATACGCAGTGAAAGTGTCCTAAAAAAATTCCTAAGGGATTTTGCATTAAGCGCAGCTAAACCAAAAATATCACGATTTGGCGAAGCTGATTTTGGCAATACCAATTCAATGAGGAAATTTTTTTTAAGTCTGTCACAAAATAATCAACAGCTATTGAAAGAAGCGATACCCGATTATGAAATTACTTATCAAGCTGGGCTGTTCGAAAGAAATGGCAAACTGATTTTTACCAAAAAGATAGGGCCTGCTGAAACACTTATTAAATCAGAGATGTGATGAACTAAAGTGTATTAATTTATTTGATGCAAGCGCAAGCGTCGCGAGTGTTTGCAGGCAATAGCAGGCCTTATTAACCTTGAAAATCGCTTGCTTCGCGCGCGGCTCGCATCATGATTACTGTAATTCCTTAGGAATGCTCATCAGCAGATTTCGTTAACGCTTTACCACCCGCCTGAAGGTCTTCACCAGCACCTGCCATCGTATTACAACCCACCAATGCCAATGTCGCCAGTGCAAACAACATTGCACACACCCATTTCATCTGTTTCATCTTTACTCTCCTTGAAAATATAATTCACATCGCTAATTTTATATAAAATTGAGACGTTAACAAGGCTTCCATAACGGCCCTGGAAACTCGGGAATAACATATTGATTCTGCGACAAAGTAGAGAGCTTTTCATTATAACAAAAAGATCTTAGTCTTTCGCCACCCACTTGACCAACATACGATGCACGAACATACATAACAGACCCTGAGGCCAAATAAAAACAAGTTGGGACAAAGATCGTTTTAGAGCCACTATTACCCCAGGGGACACCGCCCAAATCATAACCGCGCACGACAAACCTAACGCCCGAATTTACAGTCGCACCTGTACTGGGCAAAAACCCTGAGTTCGCAGGTACCCCTGAAACATCCCCCGCTGAAAATGTTAACGTACACCAAGGGTTTCCCGCAAAAGCTGCTCCCACAAAAAAGAGAGTCGCAACAATAAGAAATAACCTCATATTTTCTCCAGAAAGACAACAACACTTTAATTATAGTCATCTAAGCCAAAAGTGTAGGAAATTTCGTTTCTGTAAAGTACACGGGCTTCCGGCCCATGAGTGTTAGCCTGCGCTTCCTTGATTTCAAATGCTTTTGCTGACAATTTCATATAGGTTATCAGACAATTTTTTCGATTCCAGTATACGCTTTAATTCTGCCTGCATCATGACACCACGCACAGCATCCATTTGTTTCCACTGTATTAATGGACGCACAACACGCGATGACACTTGCGGATTAAACTTATCTAATACTAAAACCTGATTTGCAATGAGCTTATAACCCTCGCCACTTATATCGTGGAAACGTAAGGTGTTCTCGCCAAAAGTCACCAACAGCGCGTAAACATTATTAGGATTCTGTTGATCATAAGACGGATGCACCAACAATGCTTGAACATCATGAATCGCCTGCGACAACAAAGTACTTGCTTGTAACGACAACCATTTGTTCATCACTAAAGGTTCATGCTGATACTGCGTATAAAATTTAGCAAGCGCTACTTCTCGCTGCGGCACATCACAATCATTAAGCGCTACTAATGCTGCAAATTGATCCGTCATATTATTCGCTTGAGTGGCCTGATAATACACATTTTCCACATAGTTCATTTTGTTGTTGGACTTTAACAAATATTGTAAACATTGATTTTTTAAACGACGATAACCACAAGCATGATTATCATATACATAACCACCCGACAATTGATACTCTTTAAACAATTTAAACCAAGTTGCTTCTAATTGCGTCGCTAATACCTTTTCTAAAAAAACTTTTGCCTGATAAATAATATCCAAATCAATTTTATCAATTTGCGACACTAAATATTTTAATGATGGAAACATAAGTAAACGTGAAAATAAGTTTTCATCAGTAATTTTTTGCGATAATAATTTTTTAAAGGTCTCAATCAATAAGGGTGGCGCTGAAACTGGTTTATCAAACATCATGTCTTTTGCAACAGATTGAACCATATTCACCAACAATCGCTGACCCGCTTCAAATCGCGCAAAAGGATCAGAATCACATTGAAATAATAATGCCAATTGTTCATTGGTATAATTATATTGCAGCTCAACTGGTGCTGAAAAATGACGTAATAAAGAGGGCGCCGCATCTTCCGGAATATGTTCAAATACAAATGTCTCTTCAGATTTTTTAATCTCTAAAATTTTTGTTTCAAATAAATCTTCACAATGGCTGCCTATTAATCCAAAGGAAAATGGCATATGCAAAGGTAATTTCTCAGATTGCCCCGGCGTTGCTGGACAACTTTGCTTAATAATCACTGTGTATTGTTTAGAGGCCGCATCATAGTGTGTTTTTACACGTAAAATTGGCGTTCCTGCTTGATGATACCAACGAGAAAATTGCGTGAAATCTTTTCCAGAAGCATCACTCATCGCTTTTAAAAAGTCTTCCGTTGTTACCGCTTGACCATCATGGCGCGAAAAATATAAATCCATTCCTTTGCGAAAAATTTCAGGCGTTAACAATGTTCGCACCATGCGAATTACTTCCGCACCTTTTTCATACACGGTTGCCGTATAGAAATTATCGATCTTTAAATAATTATCTGGTCGAATGGGATGCGCCATAGGGCCTGCATCTTCTGGAAATTGATGGTTACGTAAGGTGTTGACGACATCAATCCGTGCAACCCCTTTTGAAGTCATATCTTCTGTAAATAATTCATCCCGCAATACGGTCAAACCTTCTTTTAAGGTTAACTGAAACCAATCACGACAAGTAATGCGATTACCAGACCAGTTATGAAAATATTCATGCGCAATCACACGCTCAATATTCACATAATCCGTATCGGTTGCAGTTTCTGGCTTTGCCAAAATATATTTCGTATTGAAAATATTAAGCCCCTTATTTTCCATTGCACCCATATTAAAATCACTGACTGCAACAATCATAAAGCGATCCAAATCATATTCGCGCCCAAATTTTTCCTCATCCCATTTCATTGATTTTTTAAGGGCAATAACCGCGTAGTCGCCTTGATCACGAAATCCTTTTTCTAAGTAAAAATATAAATCAATGGTGCGATTATTCATGCTTGTGAATTGATCTTGAATCACATCAAAATCACCTGCGACCAACGCGAATAAATAACACGGCTTTTTAGAAGGGTCTTCCCATCGTACCCAGTGACGGTTGTTTTCCAATATTTTTTCTTCGACCAAATTTCCATTAGATAACAGATACGGATATTGTTTTTTATCAGCAGAAATCGTTACCGTAAAAACAGACATCACATCAGGGCGATCTAGATAGAAAGTAATGCGCCGAAAACCTTCTGATTCACACTGAGTACATAAATTTGCACGTGACTGATAAAGCCCCATCAATGTTGTATTTTTTTTAGGAAAAATTTTAACGGCTGTTTCTAATACAAATGCCTCAGGCACTGTTTCAATCGTTAAGTGCGACTCTGTTTTTTTAAATTGCGTATTGCTTAGGATCTTTCCATCCAAAAAAATAGATTCCAAAACCAACGCTTCACCATCTAAAACAAGCGGTGCTTTTTGATTTTTGGACTGTGGATTGCGTGCTATTTTTAACAGTGAGTTCACTATAATATGTTCATTTTGCACGTCAAAATGCAAATGAACATGGTCGATTTGAAAATCAGGGACCGTATAATTTTTTAAATAAGTCGTTTCGAGCTGCAAAGTTGACATGCTAATTTCCTGAGGTTGCTGGGAACGTATTCCCTGTGATTGCAAATATCATAACATACGAATTTTAAGACGCGACAACTTAGGAAGGTGGGAAGATGTAGAGATTGTTTAACAAAATGCTATCTTGCAACCCTTGGATAAGCTAAACACAACATCGAATAACCAATGAATCCAGAAAAAATAGACCCCGCGATAACACCCATTCGCACATACGCAGCAAAAGGCGCAATGGCATGAAAGGCAAGCGTCCCAATAAACAAACTCATGGTAAATCCAACCCCAGCAATCAAACTCATCCCATATAAGCCAAAAGGCGTGATATCCCCAGGTAAATGCCCTATTTTCAGTTTCACAGCAAGCATCGTGCTTCCCCAAATCCCGATTTGTTTTCCAAAAAACAATCCGAGCGCAATACCAATCGGAATGGATCCTAACCAATGATGCCAACCCAAACCTTCAAACGACACGCCTGCATTTGCAAAAGCGAACAATGGCAAAATATAAAAAGCCACCAAAGGATGAAGTCGATGCTCCAACCAACGCAGCGGTGAACGTGCTGGATTTTTTAAATTTTCAAGCGGAATCGTCATTGCCAAAATAATACCTACTAAAGTCGCATGCACACCAGAATTCAACACAGAAAGCCACAAGAAAAACCCAACCACTAAATAAGGAAATAATTTCACAACGCGATAGTAATTTAATCCGATCAACACAATAATTAATGCCAACGCAATCAGTAAATGCGGTACTGAAATCCGTGACGAATAAAAAATAGCCATGACAATAATCGCACCAATATCATCAAAGATCGCAAGCGCTGTCAAAAATATCTTGAGACCGACAGGAATTCTTTTGCCCAATAACGCAAGAATGGCAAGCGCGAAAGCCGTATCCGTTGCAACAGGAATTGCCCAGCCCTTGACAGCTATCGGCTCATACCAGGTAATTGATAAGTAAATCAGTGCTGGCATAATCATGCCACCTATGGCTGCAATGCCAGGCAGCATAGCGCGCCGTATTGTATTTAATTCACCCGCAACAATTTCTCGCTTAACTTCCAGACCAACCAATAAAAAGAAAAGCGTCATGAATCCATCATTAATCCAAGATAATAATGGCTTAGTTAAGAGCCAACTACCAATAGCAAACTGAATACTGGTTTGAAAAAAATTGTCATAGCATGATGCTAACGCCGTATTATCAATAATCATCGCCAACACAGCCGCGATGAACAAAACGATACCAGAGCTCGATTCAAGCTTTATAAATTGTCTTACGAATCGTAGCGCCATCCATCATCCCTAGAGCCTGTTTAACAGTTTAACAACAGCCCCAAAAGCAGGGCTGCTATTCAAATAAACAACCCTATTTACAAGCAGTATCACATTCCCCTTTCGCGCAAAACCAATTACAAGAACAATTATAAGTCATTGCAACCAGCAGCCCAAAAACGAAAGAGTTAATAAATCCTTCAAAAAATGCCCATATACCCCCAAGAAAGGTAGCTGATACATTGTAATACATGCTGCCGATCATCTGAACTGCCGTTAAGCCCCAACCCCAACGCGCACCTGCCCAACACAACAACATCCAACCAATACCGGAGATTAAACCGAATGCAAAGCCAAAGCTGACTGGATAAATTTTTCCGTACTTCACCATAACAAACTCCTTTTATACCGTTAACCTTGAATATCTCTAGAACACCTGTACATTATACGCATTACAATCAAAAATGCGAAACCCAGATTCCAGCCAAATTTCAGCCAGTAATCTCCGACGAATGCCTGAAAAACCGCTAACTTTCAGATTTCAGGTGAAGCACCAGGAATTACTGAATGACAGTCATTGCATTCAAAGCACAAACGGATTAAGATTACGCCTCATTTTTTAAACTTTTGATTAAAGGTACAAAGACCCCATGCCAACTGTAGAAATTCAAGAAACTGGTCATTTTGATGTTGCACTACGTCGCTTTAAACGCGCATGCGAAAAAGCGGGCATTCCAACGAAATTGCGTCAAATCGAATACTATGAAAAACCAACGACAAAACGTAAACGCAAGCACGCCGCTGCCGTAAAACGTTTTGCGAAAAAGTTGCAAAAAGAACAGGAAACGCTCGAAAAAGAACGTATCCGCAGCTAGTTTATCTCAAAACGCGTCTTTGCAGACATGATATCGTAGAGACGCGGCATCGCGTCTCTTAATTTGTCTATCTACTGCAGGAGCAACATCGCATGACACTCAAAAATCGTATTCAAGAAGACATGAAATCTGCTATGCGCGCAAAAGAAACTGAGCGCTTGGGCACCATTCGTCTTATACTGTCAGCCATCAAACAAAAAGAAGTTGATGAACGCGTAGAGCTCTCCGATACAGATGTCCTTGCCATTCTCAATAAAATGATCAAGCAGCGTCGCGAATCCGCAACGCAGTTTCGCAATGGTGATCGCGTTGATTTAGCGGAAAAAGAAGAAAAAGAAATTATTCAGCTGTCAGAATACTTACCCCAGCAATTCACCGATGAAGAAGTGGATACACTGATTGAGTCCGCCATTCAGCAAACTGGCGCCGTTATGCAAAAGGAAATGGGGCTCGTCATGAACATTATCCGACCAAAAGCACAAGGCCGCACAGACATGGCAAAAGTCAGTGAAAAAATCAAAAGCAAATTAAAATAATCTGGGTGTAAGCGTAGTGAGTGCTATCCACTCATGCGCGCATCAAGCTTTGTCAGCAATTCCCGGTGAATAAAAAATTTTCATCTTTTGACGATCTTGAACGATAATTTGTTTCGAAAATGCTCATGGACTTCGTGACCACTGCGCTTTTCTCAACAAATTATCGTTCAACCTCGCCTAAAATCTGAAAATT
>JAUXWQ010000056.1 GCA_030680235.1 Coxiellaceae bacterium | reverse complement strand
AAAATTTTCATCTTTTGGCGATCTTGAATGGTAATTTGTTTCGAAAATGCTCATGGACTTCATGACCACTGCGCTTTTCTCAACAAATTACCATCCAACCTCGCCTAAAATCTAAAAATTAGCGGTTTTTCAGACATTCGTAGGGAATCACTGGTATTAATGTCAGTTATTATTTTTGAAACAAAATCTGCATCTAAAGTAACGCCCCCTTTTGCAACATAACAACGCGCATCCAGAAATTGTCGGCATTTTACGGCGTCTTTTTCTGTCATAATAATAATGTCACAAGACAGTTTTTCTAAATCACTTTTTTCAAAATGATAATGATCTGGAAAAATTTTTGTATCAAAAATAAGATTTTTTTCTTTTAGCGATTGAAAGAATCGATCGGGATTTCCAATGGCAGCAATCGCCATTATTTTTTTATCATCAACACCCGATAGTTTTTTATTGTCATCAACCATATTAACAATATCATCAATAACAAATTGCATCTCAATGCCATTTGTAATCACAAAATCAACGGTATTGCACCGTGATACAGGCTCACGCAACGGACCCGCTGGTAAACAAAATCCATTGCCAAAACGGCGTAATCCATCAATAACGAGAATTTCAACATCACGATATAATGCATAATGCTGCAAGCCATCATCTGAAATAATGACATCAATTGAAAATTTTTCTAATAATAGTGTTGCGTCATCAAAGCGACAAGGCCCTGCCACTACAGGCACACCCGTTTTTTGTGCCAATAAAACAGCTTCATCACCGAATAAAAAAGGATCGCTGTCTTTTTCAACATGACAAGGCCATTGTTTATTTTTACCACGATAACCGCGTGTAATAATGCCTGGATGAAATCCTTGCTTTTGCAATTCTTTAACAAGCGCAATCACAAGTGGTGTTTTACCCGTACCCCCTACCGTAATATTACCAACCACAATAACAGGTACAGAAACACGGTGTATTTTTAACCTATTTTTTTGATACAAAAAACGTCGTAGAGAAACAACTGCACGATAGATAAGCGAGACCGGGAATAAAAGCAGTGAGAAAATATTTTTTTGATACCACACCCACGCTTACTCCTTAAATTGAGAACGATACAGCGCAGCATAGGCACCTTCTTTTTCTAATAACGTCCTATGATTTCCCATTTCAACCACTTCACCTTCATTCACAACAACAATCATATCTGCATTTTCAACCGTCGATAATCGATGCGCTATGACAATGGAAGTACGATTTTTCATTAAGTCTTCTAATGCATTTTGTATTTGACGTTCCGCATAAACATCAAGCGATGCGGTAGCCTCATCCAATATTAAAATGGGTGCGTTCTTTAATAATGCCCGTGCAATGGCAATACGTTGTCGCTGACCACCTGAAAGCAATACGCCATTTTCACCAATCAAGGTATCGATACCTTGTGGCTGCTGAACAATAAACTCCATAGCATAAGCTGCTTCTGCAGCACGCAACACATCTTCACGATTCACTTCTGGCAAACCATAAGCAATATTATTAAAAATCGTATCATCAAATAACGTTGTATTTTGAGAAACAAACGCAAACTGCTTTCGCAAATCAGCTAAACGATATTCTCGAATATCAATGCCATCAATGCTAATTAGACCCCCACTGATTTCATAAAATCTTGGCAATAAATTAACAAGTGTTGACTTACCACCACCCGACTTTCCAACAACAGCCACTGTTTTTCCAGCAGGCACTGAAAAAGAAACATGCTTCAAAATAGGACGGTCAGAACTGTGATACTCAAAACACACCCTATCAAACACAATATCGCCTTTTACACGCTCAACCGTTTTTTCACCACTATCAATTTCAGTTGATTCATCCAACAAAGAAAAAATACTGGCTGCCGCTGCAATTCCTTTTTGCACAGTATTATTAACACCCGTTAATCGACGCACTGGTTGCAGCAGTGAAACCATGGTTGCAAGAATGGCAGCAAAACTACCGGCTGTTGTATGTAATATCGGGCTTGTCGCAATCCCTAACGCAACCGCTAAGGGAATGGCAAAGAGGGCCTGGGTAGCAGAACCACCAATACTATTGGTGACAGCAATTTTTAATTCACGGTGAAAATTACTTTTTGCCGCCTCTTGAAATTTTTTATTTTCATAGGCCTCACCCCCATGTAAACGCACAACACGATACCCATCAACACTTTGACCAGTGATATGGGTCACATCACCCACCGATTTTTGCACCCCCACACTGAGACGGCGCATACGAACGCTGCTCCATTTCACAACCCAAATAATGAAAGGCATGATCACGATAAAGATAAGAGACAGTCGCCAGTTGACGACAAACATAACCACAATTAATCCGATAAATAAGCTGGTTTCACGCAAGAGTGTAATCATCACACTAGAACTGGCTTGTGCGACTTGCTCAACATTATAAAGGATCGTCGAGATAATATGCCCTGAGCTATTGCTATCATAAAAACTGGCTGGCAATTTTTGTAGTTTTGCAAAAATAGAACAGCGTATATCGCGAACAACGGATCTTGAAACGCGTGAAATAAAATAGCTCGACATAAAATTTGCCGCGCCGCGTGCCAAGAAAATAAAAACCACCAAAAACGGTAGGATACGTATAAAAGCGCCCTCTTTTTTTACAAAACCAAGATCAATAATCGGCTTGATAAACCCCATAAAAGCAGAATCAATACCCGATAAAAGAAGCGTTCCGGCAATCCCAAGCACGAAATAAAGAATATAGGGCTTTGTTAAATACATAAGCCTTTTATAAGTTTGAAAGCCTGTAACGCCCATTGAAAAAAGTCCTAGTTATAAAAATGATGCAATTTTACCCCAGGACAGACAAACCTGCACGAATGTTTTTAGATTGGGAGCAGTTCTCACTGACGATCTTGAATGGGAAATACTGTTAGATTCGAAATTTAATGGTATCTTAAGGTTGGTCGTTATATTCTATTATTTTATGTTTTAAGTGGAATTCACAGCATGCCCGATTTGAGCTACAAAGCCGTTCATGACTTCTGGCGAGAATATCAAGATCCAACCATTTTACGCGTCATCACTTTTATGGAAAGCGTTGAAGACTGGACGCTGGATGGCGATGCTGAGCTTGAACAAGAGATGGCAAAGCTGGCCACAATACTCGACGATGTTGGCAATATTGACCTTCAACAAGAAGATGCCATGATAGAAGTACTCGCTCACATCAAAACAGGGCGCGGCTTACGCCTATTGATGTGCCTAGATATGTCTTATCCAGGCGCCGCCGCAAAAGTACTGATGAAAGCGGAAGAAGTCACCCGATCACAAGCGGACAACGCCGGATTATTTTTACGTCGTAATGTTGTCTTTGAACGTCTACGCTTGCTGGGACGTGTATTTGCTGAAGATCGATTAAAACTCGTTATCAAAGCACTGGAGGATACTGGATCATGATTAAACGGATTATCATCACTGGACTGTTACTGGGCAGCATCACCACTTCAAGCTTCGCCAATCAAGCAGCGGAAGACAATATTGCTTTAGCCTGCAAACCCTATCTTCAACAATACGCACCGAATAGCGACCCTGACAAACTACCTCCCGCAGCACAAGCTGCGCTCATAGCATGCAAAGCACACGGCAGTTGCGCTACCAGCATTTTATCAGATCCTGTCAACGGCGTTTCAGATTGCGCTATCAAGCTTCAGCGTCTTCAGCCAAATCAGAAAACGCCACTGGTAGTCATTACACCCCAATCACAACAAGCCGTAATACCTGTAAAAAAAGCGGCGCCAGCTTGGTACATCGGCTCACCCTCTTCGCAGCCTGCACAACAGCCCAATACCGTAACAGAACCAACGCCACCCCCCGAGAAATCTGTCGCTGCGGAAACAGATACTGTACCGCCTGCCAATACAAATCAACCGCTTGGCGTTACCCCCTCCGATCAGAAAAAAAGCAACTCTCAACCTTCCATCAACTGGTTCTAACAAACGCGTTTTAGCGAGGCACTGGAAATGAAAAAAAAGACTTTGATTGCACTTTCTGCCGCATCTACCCTAATAGCAGCAACAACCATTTTTGGACAAACTGCCGGAATGGGTTCAATGAGCCCAAATGCCAACCCTGCCCCCACACCAACAGAAACGGGCCTGCTCACACAAATTTCAGGTCAATTAAGTGATTTACCCCAAAGCATTACCAATGGTGTAACAGCTGGTATGTCAAAAGGTTTTGGCGACCTTGAGACCTCACTCGAAACCTTTTTGAATAATATGTACAACAACGCAATCACCTGGGTGACCACCAATAACCATACCCCCAATCCCAATATTTCCAAGATAGCCAGTCTGAACAGTGCCACGGTACCTTTACCGACCACGAAGGAATCATCCACCCAAACAGCAGTACCACTATCAGAGGCTGTTGCAGCGCTTGCGAAAGATAAAACCACTAACAACATACAAAACTCGTTACTGCAATTTTCTTATTCGCTCAATCAATCAGACAGCTCAGAACCCATTACTTCAGCTGAAGGCACTCCCTTTGGCACTTATTTGTCAGAAAATAATACACAGTCGCTCATTTTGGGGGAAAACGCAGAAGCCTCTGATACACTGTATTTACCAAGCGGCGCAAACTCAAGCTCACTCACCGCAATAGATCCAAACAATCAAAAATTATTAGCACCACCTACCAATATCAACAATAATCAACTCGATTTCGCCAGTGTGATCACACCCATGGGTTACACACCTGCTCAATTACAAAATGCGAATAATTTTATAAAATATGCCATGCTTACTACAAAGAATTTGTTAGGCAAAGTGAGTTTTTCTGGGCTCTATGGCAATGCAAAAGCCATCATTTCCCTCAAAAAATCGGATGATTATCAAAAGTTCATGTTGTCGATTCGCAATATGTTAGCGATACGCTCCATATCACTTAATGTCTACAACCAATTGGTCGCTGAACGCACACCCATTCCAAGCTTAGGTGCTTACATTGGCCAGCCTACCGCAAGCCCTTTGCAAGTTGAACAATATCGCGCAACACACGATTTGAATAATCCTGCTTGGTATACTGCGTTAACGAATGAAGAACCCGCAACAGTACAGCGCGATATTCTGATTACGTTAAAAGAAATCGAACGTCAAAATTTTGAAGCGAAACTACAAAACGAACGTTTGTTGACCGTTATACTTGCATCAACACTTCAAAGTGGCAGTGCAACAGACACACTACTTGAAATGCAACAAACCAAGCTACAATCAGCTGTGACTGCCGCTATGCAAACAGGTGCGCCTTCAAAACAAAACAGCAGCACTGCACCAGGCAGCATCTCAGTCGCAGTGAAAAACCCCACAAGCAGAAGCGCCAACGTCACCTGGAATGCTGTTCCCAATGCGACAGGATCCATAACCTATCAAGTCAGCATAACTGGCCCGAATAATACGATGGTCTACCAAACAAGTACGCAATCAACTCAAGTAAACGTGATCGGCTTAGCACCTAACACGTCTTATTCCGTCACCGTAAGTCCGAACCAAGGAACCGGCGGTGAGGCGAGCTTTACAACCACTGCTAAATAAGGCTTGATGAGCGCTGCAAGATTCCGCTCGCTACACTCGCGGCTCGCACCAAAAATCTCTGTTTGTACTACAGTGGCCAGGTGCGAACATGATGCGAACATGATGCGAACATGAGCGTTAGCGAGTGTTTTGCAGAAAATAAGAACTCACTCCAATGCGGAATTCCGCTCGTTACTCTCGCGGCTCGCACCAAAATATCAGCGCATCACCCGCGATGAAACTTTCCCGCGTCATGATACCAATGAAAATACTTCTGAAGCCCCTCTTCAAGCGATGTGAATGGCTCTGTAAAACCACAGTCTCGCAATGCCGTTAAATTCGCTTGCGTGAAACATTGATAGGCGCCTTTCAATGACTCTGGAAAAGGAATATATGCCAATTCCCCACTTCCTTTTAACTCAATTAATGTTTTTGCAATCGCATTAAAACAACGCGCTAATCCAGTGCCACAATTAAAAATACCGCTTTTATCAGAATGCTTTAAAAACCATAGATTCATTTTTACAACATCGTCAATAAAAATAAAATCACGTTCATGTGCGCCATCGCCATAACCACCATAACTTGAAAATAATTTGACCGTGCCATCCTTTTCCAATTGATTCATCAAATGAAAAGCAACACTCGCCATTTTTCCCTTATGATTTTCATGCGGGCCATAGACATTAAAATAACGAAAACCGACGATTTGTGATTTTGCAGTTTTTAAATACGGTCTCACATATTCATCAAACTTCCATTTTGAATAGCCATAAACATTTAAAGGAAGCTGATCCCAATCTTGATCATCAAAGTTATTTTTTGATCCATAAACCGCAGCACTAGAAGCATATAAAAATTGAATACTATTTTCTAAACAATAATGAAAAACCGTTTTAGTGTAGTCATAATTATTTTTCATCATGTGCTCGCCATTCCACTCCATCGTGTCGGAACAAGCACCCTCATGAAAAATTGCAGTAATTTTTGAATTGAAGCTTTCATTGTTTTCAATTTTTGATAAAAACAAGCGGAAATCCATATAATCTTGATAATGCACAACCGCTAAATTGCGATATTTTTTTCCATCTGTTAAATCATCTACCGCTAAAATATCCGTGATACCTATTTGATTTAATCCACGAATGATATTACTACCGATAAATCCAGCCGCTCCAGTTACGACGATCATACGATTTCTCTCATCTTTTCAATTAATTGGGTTGTTGAAAACCCTTCGACTAAGGGAATGGTTTTAACATCACCTCCATTGGCCAATACAAAATCACTCCCTGCAATCTGATGAATTAAATAATCATTCGCCTTTACCAAAACATCCGGATTCACCATTTCAATTAAATTCGCAGGCGTATCTTCTGAAAATGCAACCACCCAATCTACACTTTTTAAGCCCGCCAACATCATCATGCGCGCTTCCAACGGATTAATGGGGCGCGTCTCTCCTTTTAATCGACGCACAGAATTATCGTCATTGACAGCCACAATCAAACGATGCCCCAAGGCCTTGGCTTTTGACAAATAATCCACATGACCTACATGCAAAATATCAAAACAACCATTGGTCATCACCACTTTTTCGCCATTTTTTTTCGCGTCTTTCACAAGCAACAATAATTGCGCTAAGGACAAAACACCGGCACTCAAATCACCAGAGCGTAATAAGGCATGATGCAAATCATCCAAACTGACTGCCTGCGTACCCAAACGACCCACAACAACACCAGCCGCTAAATTTGCCAATTCTACTGCATGAATAGTTTGCATACCCGCGGCCAATCCTGCTGCGAGTACGGCAATCACGGTATCACCCGCACCCGTTACATCAAATACATCACGCGCTTTTGTGGGAAAATGCACAGCTTCTTGTCCAAGTTTGATCAATACCATGCCGTCTTTACCCAAGGTAACAAGCAAGCTTTCAATAGACACTTTATGCAGCAATTCCAAACCTTTTTGAATAATCTCTGCCAAATCGGCACAAGGCCCAACAACGGATTCAAATTCTTTTAAATTGGGCGTTAAGAGTGTGGCACCTGAGTAGCGCTCATAGTGTTTATGTTTTGGATCAACCAAAATGGGAAGATGATGTTTTTTTGCTGCAGCAATTAATTTTTCAACATTATTTAGAGCACCTTTGGAATAATCTGACAACACAACCACATCTGCTGTTTTTAATGAGTCAAGATATTGCAGAAATAAAGCATCATCATCTACAGTTTCAGCACAGGCCTTTTCAAAATCCATACGAATTAATTGTTGCTGTCGACCAATAACACGCAGTTTCGTAATCGTTGGGAAATCAGGTAGTGATAAAAATTGACAATCCACTGGCAATCCACGCAAACAATCCTCTAATTCACGCGATGCACGATCCTCACCTACCAAGCCAAATAAAGAAACAGACGCACCGAGCGTTGCAATATTTTGCGCAACGTTTGCAGCGCCGCCTGGCCGGACTTCAACCTCATTCACATTCACGACAGCAACCGGCGCTTCTGGCGAGATACGGGAGGCATCCCCATGATAGTAACGGTCTAACATCACATCACCATACACAATCACGTGTTTTTTACTAAACTCTGGTAGTACAATGTTTGTCATGTTTTAATCTCAACCCTGTAAAAGTCGCCATATTATGCATTTTAAGAGCGGAAAATGAAACCATCCCTGTCCATTATTATCATCACGAAAAACGCTTCTAAAACGATTGAAAAGTGCTTAATGTCCGTTTCGTTCGCGAATGAAATTATTGTGCTAGATTCCGGCAGCACAGACAACACCGTTGACCTATGCCGCAACTATACCGCACAGGTATTTCAAACAGATTGGCCAGGATTTGGCATTCAAAAAAATCGGGCGTTAGAAAAAGCAACCGGCGATTGGATTTTTTCAATTGATAGCGATGAATGGGTAACGGAAGCCTTAAAAAATGAAATTTTAAGCATTATTACCACTGCAACCTATGAAGTATTTTCACTACCCAGACAAAATCGTTGTTGTGGGCACTGGATGCGTTTTGGCGATCAAGGCAAAGATAGCGTTACGCGTCTATTTAAACGCGATAGGGCGCTATTTAATAACAATACCATTCACGAATCCCTTCAAACGACAGCGCCTATAGGTCACTTAACATCACCGCTACTTCACGACAGCTTTGAAAATTTATCTCAAATTATAGAAAAAGCGAATCGATACTCAACACTCACTGCAAAACAATTATTCGGAAAAAAAAAGGGTGGATTTTTTCGCGGCCTGCAGAGTGGCACTTGGATTTTTCTTCGAGGCTACTTATTTCGACTAGGCTTTTTAGATGGCCGCGCAGGATTTTGTATTGCCTTCGGGAATTTTATTGGTACCTTTTGTAAATACGCAAAACTGGCGGAATTAGAAAATCATGTTAAAAGTTAGCATTATTATTAGCACCTATAATTACCCAGCCGCGCTTGATTGTGTATTAACACAATTACAAAAAGAAACAACCTTACTTCAAAATCCTTGCGAGATTCTTATTGCGGATGATGGATCATCTGATGAAACACGCACTGTTATTAATACCCATAAAAAAGCATTGCCCACACTCAAACATCTTTGGCATGAAGACCAAGGATTTCGAAAAACGCTTATTTTGAATAAAACTGTAGCAGAAGCAACGGGTGATTACTTAATTTTTCTTGATGGCGATTGCATACCTTGTCCTGATTTTTTAAAGCAACATAGTGCACTTGCTGAAAAAGGGTATTTTGTTGCAGGAAATCGCGTATTACTCTCGAAAAATTTCACACGAATTTTTTTAAAAGATCCGCATCACTCTTTATTTCAACGATCTAACTTACAATGGCTACTGTTATTTTTAAAAAATAATACGAATAAAATGATACCCGCTATTCGCAATACATTTTTAATGACCCTGTTAAAGAAAATACGCTTTCCTTACTGGAGAACGACAAACTGGAAATTTCCAAAAGGCTGTAATTTTTCTGTTTTCAAAAATGATTTTATTGCTGTGAATGGCTATGATGAAACGTTTCAAGGATGGGGGCACGAAGATAGCGATTTATTTATTCGACTGCTACACAACGGGGTTCAGATAAAAAATGGGAAGTTTTTGGCAACGGTATTTCATTTGTGGCACAAATCTGCGTCCAAAGATCATACCGCTGATAATTATCAACGACTCACTGCCCTTGAAAAAGATAAAAACGTGATTCGTGCCGTGAAGGGTTTTGATCAGTAGTGCGAGTGCGAGCATGAGCGTAGCGAGTGTCTTTGCAGGGTTTAACACGCATCGAGATATCCTGCAAAGACACTCGCTACGCTCATGCTCGCACATACACTCTCTCTCGCAAACAAACAGAGCATTACAATTCCAACAACACCTGCGCCGGCATTAATTCACGCATACAATGATGGTGCTTCAATGGACAAACGCGCTCAAAGCATGGCTGACATTCTAAATTTAATTTTAATACCAATGCATTTTCTGATAACGGCGGCGTAAAATCTGGTGAGGTTGAACCATAAAGCGCAATCACTTTTCGATTTAACGCACAAGCAATATGCATCAATCCAGAATCATTCGTCACCACCGCAGTGGCCAATGATAATAAATCTACCGCTTCCGATAAATTCGTTTTTCCCGTTAAATTAATACATTTTTGTTCTGTAGCCGCTTGAATAAGCTCTGCCGTTGCACAATCGTTTTTGGATCCAAAAATCCAAACAGCCCAACCCTCTTTTAATTTTTGGCTAGCCACTGCTGCATAATAGTCTGGCGGCCAACATTTTGAAGGACCATACTCTGCCCCAGGACATAATGCTAAAATTTTTTGATCTTTTCTTAGACCCTGTTTTTTCAACGAAAGATCAACCGTGTTTTGATTCAGTAATAAATACGGCGTTGGTAAATTAGCAGCAAGTATCGCTTTTTTAGGATAAGCCAGTGCTGCAAAACGGTCTATCATTTTGGGTAATTTTTCTTTATCTAAAGCATAAATGTCATTTAATAAACCATAACGACTCTCGCCTAAGAACCCGGTCCTTTTCGGTATTTTTGCAAAAAAAGGAATAAGTGCAGACTTAAAAGAATTCGGCAATACGAATGCACGATCATATTTTTCGGCACGCAATTGTTTTGCAAAAAGATAACGTTTTCTCAATTGAAATTGACCATGCCCAAAAGGTAACACAATGCTTTTTGTGACCTCAGGCATCCGCGATAATAAAGCCTCACTCCAAACAGGCGCCAATACATGAATTTCTGCTGTCGGATTTTGGTGTCGCAACAATTGAAACAATACTTGCGCCATCATCATATCGCCGACCCAAGCAGGACCAACCACTAAAATTTTACGCACAAGTAACTCACCCTAATTTATAGTCTGTTTCACAATAGGGACAAGTAACGTGACCCTTTGCATCGATATCCAAATAAACACGCGGATGACCATCCCACACACGCTCATCTTCACGCGGACAACACAAGGGCAATTCTTTTTGAGTAATGGTTACCTTCTTTTTAGTACATGGCTTTTCGCTCATAAAATCCTCACTACACAACACGACAACGTATTTTTGCATGGTAGCATAAAACAGCAGACTCGGATAAAGGCTTTTAACCCATCTTTGTGCCATAATCAAAGCATAAGAGGAGAGATCTTATGGCAAAATATGAAGCGCTTCCCACAATCAGTCTTCAACCCAATCATACCCAATTACAAACCCTACAATTACCCGAATTGGTACATTTAGATGATCCCGCTTTATCCATTTTAATTGATTTTACAAAAACACCACCCCATACCATTACACCAGAAGATACGCTAGACCACGCCATTCATGAAATGGAAGCGAGCGGTGCACATTTATTGCTGGTTATTAACAAAGAAGGGTATTTTCAAGGCATTATCAGCGCAGAAGATCTCTGGGGTGAAAAACCCATTAAACTAATTCAAGAACGCCGTGTTCACCGTGATCAACTATTCGTAAAAATGATTATGGCGCCGCATTCGCAAATCATCGCACTCGATTTCTCACTACTAAAAAATGCATGCGTTGGACATATTGTGAAAACCTTATCTCAACACCATAAACACTATGCATTGGTTGTGAATCCCTCTGCCGATAACGCGTCACACAGCATTCACGGGGTTTTTACACTGTCACAAATAAGCAAACAATTGCATATGGATTTGGGGTGATGTTTGATGCGAGCATCGACCCTCAAGTTATGACTGCAAAAGCCGCGCATCACGCAGCGTTTTTGGCAACGCGAAGACAATGTTTTCAACAACGCCATCCGTTTCTTCAACCCCTTCTGCGCCCCACTTTTTAAGCTGAATAATCACCGCTTGAACCAATTCTTCCGGTGCAGACGCACCTGCAGTTAAGCCAACCACTGTCACATTTTCAAACCACTCAGGCCGCATCATCGCGACATCATCGAGTAAATACGCACGACAATCCAAGCGCTCCGCCAATTCTTTTAAGCGATTTGAATTAGAACTTTCAACCGAACCTACCACTAACATCACATCACATTGCGTTGCTAACTGTGAAACCGCTTCTTGACGATTGGTTGTCGCATAACAAATGTCGTCTTTTTTGGGGCCTTGAATGCTCGGAAATTTATCTTTAAGCGCTGCAATAATTTCTGCAGCATCACTGACGGACAACGTTGTTTGCGTCACATATGCTGCTTGATTTTGATTTTTTAAGACCAGTTTTTTAACATCCTCAACGGTTTCTAATAAATAAATGCCCGCCTCTTGATTATGGTATTGCCCCATCGTACCTTCCACTTCAGGATGGCCCGCATGCCCAATCAACACACATTCAATATTATTTTTTGCATAACGCGCAACTTCCATATGCACTTTTGTTACCAAAGGACAAGTTGCATCAAACAAGTTAAATTTTCTTTCCAAGGCTAATTCACGCACCGCTTGCGACACCCCATGCGCACTAAAAATCAATGTCGCACCAACAGGTACTTCACTAATATCATCGAGAAAAATAGCGCCTTTTGATTTTAATTTTTCAACCACTGGGCGATTATGCACCACTTCATGGCGCACATAAATAGGCGCACCCAATTGTTCAAGTGCACGCTCAACAATTTCAATCGCACGATCAACGCCTGCACAAAAACCCCTAGGGTTTGCCAATAAGACTTTCATAAACCACTCTTACAATTAACCACGTTGCGCCGACGGATACAGCAGCATCCGCAATATTAAATGTTGCGAAATGCCAATCAAATAAATGGAAATCCATAAAGTCGATTACGTAACCATAGTGAATACGATCAATCAAATTACCCAAAGCCCCACCCAAGACCAAACTAACCGGTGCCGCAATCCACCATTCACGTCTTGGTAACTGTGATAACCATGCAACCAACACAACAGAAACCACGACAGAAATCACAGATAATAAATAAATTTGCCAACCACTTTCACTACCTAAAAAACTAAAAGCAGCACCCGCATTCAAGCGTAATATTATATTTAAAAAGGGGAGCACACGAACAACATCAAGCGCAGAAACATGGGCAAGCACAAGATGCTTGCTCACCTGATCCAAACAGATAATCAGAGCACTCAATAAAAGCCATGGCCAAGCAGTTTTTATTTTTTTCATAGGAAACCAGTATAAAGCTTCAAACGCTCTGGCGGAAGCCTGAATACTCGATTAAAGTGCGCATTCCTTGTGCTATGCTTAAATCGTCAACAAATAGAAGGAAATACTGCTTGAAAATCGCAATCTTATCTAGAAACAAACACTTATACTCCACACAGCGGCTAGTAGCAGCAGCAGAAGCGCGCGGGCATGAAGCACACGTGATTGATTATCTGCGTTGTCACATGAACATTACTGCTGAAAATCCTACTATTCAGTACAAAGGCCACGTGCTTGAAAAATTCGATGCTATCATTCCCCGCATCGGCGCCAATCGCACTTTTTACGGCACAGCTATTTTACGCCAGTTTGAAACGATGGGCACTTACAGCATTAACTCGTCACTTGCCGTTACCCGCTCACGCGATAAATTACGTTCACAACAATTACTTGTGATGAAGGGTATTAAAATGCCTGCAACTGGTTTTGCCCATGCTGGTAGCGATATTGATGATTTAATTTCGCTCGTGGGCGGCCCTCCCATCATCATTAAATTAATCGAAGGCACACAAGGCGTTGGCGTTGTCTTAGCAGAAACCTTAAAATCTGCTAAAAGCGTGACGCAAACCTTACGTGGGTTAAATGCGAATATTATTTTGCAAGAATATATGGCGGAATCAAAAGGCTGTGATATTCGTTGTTTTGTCGTCGGCGATAAAGTCATTGCCTCCATGCAACGCGTTGCGGCACCCGGTGAATTTCGTGCAAACATTCATCGCGGTGGTTCTGCTGAAATCGTTCGAATCACCAAAACAGAACGTGAAGCTGCGATTAAAGCAACAAAAATCATGGGGCTTGGTATGGCCGGCGTCGATTTAATTCGCACAAAACGCGGACCACTCATTTTAGAAATTAATTCATCACCTGGATTAGAGGGTATCGAAAAAGCAACCGATAAAGATATTGCGAGCACTATTATTCGACACATTGAAAACAATGCGAAGCCAATCGGCCCACGCAGTCGTTATCAAGGCTAATACGCTATGCATACAAAAACAATTGGCAATAAATTGTTACTCGGACGAGACGTTTGGTGTCAATTACCCGATTTGCGCCTGCCCATGATCAAAGCAAAAATTGATACGGGTGCAAAAACATCTTCACTCCACGCATTTAATATCGAACGAAAGAAAAAAAACAATAAAGAATTTGTGACCTTTGATATTCATCCACTGCAACGTGATGACACCTTGGTCATTACTTGCAGCGCACCCTTAATTGATGGAAGGCGCGTTATGAGCTCAAATGGACATATTGAATATCGCTATGTTATCGAGACAACGCTTGTCATAGCACACGAATCTTGGACGATTGAAATTACTTTATCCAATCGTGACCCGCTCCGCTATCGCTTCCTGCTTGGCCGAGAAGCCCTTAAAAATCGGATAGTTATCGACCCCAGCCTCCACTGCCATCAAAAATTGGCCCAAAAGAAAAAAATCGAGCAGTTATATCAACAGCTCTCAAATACGTAAAAATTCGTCAATACCGTACAAAATAATTCCTTAAGGTTTTTCTACTATACTGATCTTGAAGCTAATTTGAGGTCAGTATGTCGAGAAACGAAAGAAAAAAAATACGTGTATTGTCACTCGATTTTGATGGCTGTATTGGCGTCGATGACAGCAAAATATTGACCACAATAGACAACTCTGCAAAATTCATTGCGTTAATCAAAGAAAGAAATGAATTGCTCTTTAAGCAGCTTCAAGATGCCATAGACAAAACCATTGTCATGGTTGGGTCAACCCGACAATCACTTGCAAATGAAAATCTGAATGCTGGCTTAAGACTGGGCCCTATAAGAAAAAAATATGGATTTTGCAACCCAACACTCAAAACGATTGTTACCTCGTTTAACAAAGGCAACCTTACTTTCGATGAGTTTTTATTAGCGGACATTTTTCAAAAACAAGCCGCTGGCACAGAAGCAACGCGCATTCAAGAAAATAAAAATACTGGCAACGACCCGGTTCCCAGCGATAAAAATAAACTTTCCATTTTATATGCGCAACTACATAAAATCGCTTCTGAAAATCCAGATGCGGATATCGTCTTTGATTTTTATGATGATAAAACGGATATTCTTGATTCACTCAATACATTCTTTGAAAAAAACCCAGATCTTATTCCAAACAATGTCACACTCCAGTTACATCGATATGCGAATCACGATGCAGAAAATAATCCACTAGAAAAGCACGCTGAAGATGAAAGGTACGTACTTAAGGTGCTACAAGGCACGGGGTCTATTGATATTCACTATTCTATAAATACACAATTGTTAGCTACCATTGGCTACACAGGCTATGAACCTGGTGAGAATAAACACTCTGACTTAGTAGATGCTTTCAATCAACACTCTGAAAAACTTGCGACGTTTAAGCAATTAATATTTATGCGCAATAATATTCGTGGATATGAAAAAGGACTGTCTGCAAATAGCCTTATATTTTCAAACAGCGATACATTCCTCAATGATTTTATTAAAGAATACAAACGGCTATACGCACTTGCCAACCCACCCAAAATAAATCGGATTGAAAAAGAAGCTTTTTTAAAAGCAGACAATCAAAATAGAATTGCGTTCATTTTGGAACAAACCAGTAAAGAACCCGATAGTCGCGTTGCCCGCGCATTTTATTTTGCAATCTATAAAGCAGAAAAAAATCTGAAGCCAGATGACACTGATTATTTGCGAGCATTATCAGAAAAGCTTGGAGTTACTGATGCGAGTTTGGCGCTTGCAGCAAAGATGGTAAGAAAAACACACGCAGAACTTACCGCAAAAGATGAAGAGATTACGAGAACAGACGGCTCTCAGCTGTCAATTGAAGAGCAAAAAACGAATGATCTAAGAGAAATGAGGAGTCTCGAAAAAAATAAGCCCAGCATATCAGACTATTTTCGCTCACCAGGTAAATACGCTCTAAAAGCTGCCCCTGGAGACAGTATTACCGTCGAAAAACACTTATTTGATCGCACATCTGATGAATTCTTAACGCTATTGCATAATGCTGGCTTGCCAAAAGAAATACAGCTAGAAAATATCAAAGCTGCTTGTAATTTCTCAAAGAATGATGGCGACACGAAGCTGGATTTTAATCAGTGGGATAGTTTATCTATAAAAGAGCGCGCTGACTTAATTCATATCACAGGCGGTATGCTAGTCCATCTAAAAGTAGCACAAGAACAACAAGATCGTATTTTTAGAAATCTCCTGCAGCAGTTTTTCAATCAAGAATCAACTTCCGAATTGATCAAAAATTATACTGAAAAACACAATCAGCATTTTCTATATTCTGTACCACACATGCTGGACCATTTACCACAATTTACAGCCAAAGGTGAATGGTATCCTTTACATTTTCAATATGATTACGCAGCTGAACTCGCTATTGACGGCAACACACTAAAAGTTATTACGCGCGGCCCTATAAATCTCCTACATCACAGTTCTGCGATTATTGGAGTCGTATCTGAAGCTACTTCAGTGGTCACCTTTTGTTTAGATACCTCAGTTGATCCAAACCGTTATCAACCAACGCAAGTCGACATAACATTTTCCAATCCTGCACTTGATGCCTTGTTAAAAGGCCCAACGCCAGGTTTACACTATGGTGCTCACCGCGCATTAATCGAAAATGCGCGTGATGAAAAAAATGATTTTGCGATAGATACACAATTAGAACAGTTTGACAATGAAGCACGCAGCCGGATTGCCCAAAAGAAAAATTTGTCATTGTTAGACTTAAGAGCGCTGAATTTATCAGACCTTGATTTAAGCAATAAAGATTTCAGGGGTGCTGATTTTAGGGATGCTGATTTAAGAGGTGCTGATTTAAGAGGCGTCAATTTAAAAAAAACAGCACTCGATGAGATTATCATCGATGACAACACAAAACTTCCTTTTACCCTATTAAAACAAGCTGATTGGCAGTCTTATAAACACCACATACTCGATCCAAAAACAGATCAACTGCTTGCTGAAGTCATTGTTGATCGAAAAACATTTGATAAATACTATAGCTCGCAAGATTTCAAAACGATGATATTTGAATTATATCGCACACAAATGGCAGAAACGCTGCGCGTCTGTCGTGTCGATGAAAAAACCCTATTACTCGAAAATTATCGACGTTTTTGTGAAATCATGGGAAAACCCCACGATCTATCGCCGTTTGATTTATCAGGTAATTTTGCATTAACGATTGGGGATGATACTAAGCTTCCAAAAAATGTTGACTTTTTTACGGGCAAACTTTTTTATGAATACAATCAACTAACTGATAAACAAAATAAAATAAAAATTGAAATAAAATTACCTATAAATGAGATTGCAAAAGCAATCAATGGAAAATCCGCTACAAAAAAAGCAGCAATTGACCACAAAAAATATGAACTCTTACGAGGACATTTTCTTGCACGAGCGGATAAAAAGATTTCACTCAACGAATTGAAAGTGCTTGTAGATGCTGCACAAAAATGCAAAACCCGTGTTGACATTGCCGTTAAGGGACTTTCATTAGAGCAAGATGCCACTTATGAATACACCAATATTTCTGGTGCATTAAAAACAGTAAACATCAACGATACTTGGAAAGCCATTCATTTTCCATCGGAAAAAAACAGGACCACACCCTCGATACCACAGAATTCCACATTAAAAAAAGAGCTGCAAACACTTCAGAAAATCCAAAATTCGTCATTTCAAGGTGGGAAACCTGAGGCTATTTTGATTGCAGCAGAAGCACATGCTTCTCCAAAAGCAGCTGCTGCTTTTCATCAACTCATGACCGCCTCTTCTGAGGAAAAAGGGCTTTCAAAAGAAGCAAAGAAAGACCTTTTGAAAAAAATAACAGAGGAAGGTTCTATACCAAGTGCGGCAGCTGCATCAGAACCTAGCTCTGAAGCTTCACCTAGCGATACTGACACATCACCATCAGCAGAGTTTGATTTGGTGGATGTTAATGAAACAGCTTCACCAACATTTCCCACACCTTCTCCACAAGCTTCCAAAGCAACCGAGGCGCCCCAACAAAATAACGAAGCTATAATAGAATACCTCAAACACAAACGAACACAAATCATTCAACATGCAAAAAAGATGCCGGGTGATGACGCATTAAGGATACTACCCGGCAATATATCCACCAAAGAAAGCGCGGATGCGTATCTTGATACCTTAAGAGTTGCATGCGGTCTTGCAGAAAAAATGCATGCAAAGCAAAAGAGATTCAGCAGTGCGGATACAGACGCTATTATCGGAGAAAGCGACGCAGTCAAAAATGGATATCGATCACTTCCAGTCGGTAACCAGACTGTCTATTATCATTTCAATGAAAAAACGAATGAGCTGATTGTGCTGCATCCCACGACAGATATTATTACAGGATCTGCCAAGGATGCAGAAGCAGATGCGAAAGCGAAAGTTAAGGCAATTGCGGCATTAGAAACACAAACAGCTGGCATAAAAGAGAGCTTAAATCCCACTGGTGATATCACAGTCAAACATATTATTCCTGAAGTTGGCTCTGGACGAGCACGTGAGTGGGAAGTAGGCAGCACAGCACTCCAAGAAAACTCTCGTCATATTCGCTTAAGAGTAGTGACTCAGGTTAATAAAGAGGAATTGTCCTCGTGCTATGACGATAAAAAGAAAAGTCAACTCTTTGATCCACGCGACATCGGACTTGCTGCCCAAAATTTCGGTGATGATGTTAATTGTGGACGCTATGTGTCTGCTATGACCATCCAAGCTGCAGGTCTACTACGCGATGGACTACCTGTTACTCAAGCAACACTAAAAGCCAGCCCAGCAATGACAAGAGCATTACATTTCAGCGACACAGATAATGCAAAAATCGGTCTTGAAAATGCTTACGTTCGCCCCTTATCGAAAGACCCAACACCAGAGGAAATCGTTTTACATAACATAGCAAAAATTCAGTGTTTAAAATCTGAGTATACGGCACGCAGTGCTAATAAGACGCGTGAATTTCATGGAACCAATATCACTCCTTTTGGAGGCGTTGATAAAAAACAAGGTTATGGCACTGCTACCTTTCTTACGACGAGAGCAGCCAGTTTCTTTGGCCTCGCTTACAGCGCAACAGAAAAACTCGCTGCAGTAAACGCAATTGACAAAGCGCTTGCCATCGCAGACAGCAATGTTTCCGGCGCAAAAGAGATTGATTTTAGCCAATTACCCAAAGCTGCAAGACAAGGTGAACTGGGTAAGTGCATTGCAGCAATTGAAAAAGCACAAGCGCAGTTTGCAAGTACGATGAAACGTCGGATTTAAAAACTGCACCTGTGTGGAAGTTCACCCATCCGCTCGCTACACTCGCGGCTCGCATCAAGCATCTCAAGTAATGCACTCACTGATCTCGATACGAGCATGAGTGTAACGAGTGCTTTGCAGACAATAAAAACACGGTATTGCACGATTTTTTGATCATGCTATTTTGCTTCGATGAAAAATCGTTTTGAAAATTTTACGCCGCCTTATGCCTATTTTATTACGTTTACCACATATGGCACTTGGTTACATGGCGATCATCGCTCTAGCGTTGACTTGAAAAATAATAGCGTTGACACTCAAAAAATAAATCCAAATCAAAAGCGCTATCAAAATGCCTTAAAAAAAATGCGGTATGATGCTTTTTTATTAAATCATGAACGAAGGGAGGTTGTTTTAAAAGCAATTATTGAAGCATGTAAGTATTACGATTGGCCCCTGCTTGCAACCCACGTACGCTCAAACCATGTGCATATTGTATTGCGTTCAGGTCAAACGCCAGAATGGGTTATGCAAAAAATAAAATCCAATGCGTCTCGGCATTTAAATATTGCATTGCCAAAAGCAGCACAACAAAAATATTGGACACGTCATGGCAGCACAAGATACATTCGCAATGACCGCGGTGTTTTTCCAGTTATGCAATACATTATTGAAGAACAAGGCGAAAAAATGTCATGCTTTTATGAAGCATGGTTTGATGAAATCACTTCTTAAAATCCGCTCGCTACACTCGCGGCTCGCACCCAACATCTCAAATAATGCACTCACCAATCCTCGATGCGAGCATGAGTGTAACGAGTGCTTTGCAGAAATTATCAGGCAAGGACGGATCACGCATGTCCGCTCGCTACACTCGCGGCTCGCATCCAACCTCGCACCCAACCTCGCATCCAATATCTCAGCTCACATCCAACTCTCACCGCTCATCCACCGCATCTTCTTGTGTAATACCATCCGCCTCAACCAATCGACGCAATTTACGCAAACCATCAATTTGTAACTGACGCACACGCTCACGCGTTAAACCGACCGCCTCACCTACTTCTTCCAAAGTACCTTGGTCATACCCCTGCAATCCAAAACGACGCATAATCACTTCTCGCTCACGCTCGCCAAGCATCTGCAACCACTGCTCCATGTGCATTTCTAAATCGCTACGCTGCAATAATTCTGACGGATCCAGATTGTTATCATCAGCAATAATATCAACCAACGTTTTTTGGCCATCTTGCACAATCGGCGTGTCAATCGAAATAGAATCTGGCGCATGCGACATCACTTCACGCACATTCTCAACCGACTGATGCGTTAGCGCCGCAATTTCTTCAACCGTTGGCTTATGATCCAATTCAAGCGCTAATTTTTTTGATGCTCGCAAATAAATATTGAGTTCTTTAATAACATGAATAGGTAATCGCACCGTACGACTTTGATTCATGATCGCACGCTCAATCGTTTGACGAATCCACCATGTGGCATACGTTGAAAAACGAAAGCCACGCTCTGGATCAAATTTTTCAACAGCAGTCATCAACCCCAAATTACCTTCTTCAATTAAATCTAAAAAAGCCAATCCACGATGACAATAATGTCGCGCAATTTTGACAACCAATCGTAAATTACTTTCAATCATTTGCGTACGCGCACTTGCAATACCCTTTTTAACATCACGCGCAACTCGCAATTCATCTTTAGCTGTCAGTAAAGGCTTATAACCCAATTCATGCAAATAAATATTGGTAGGATCTTTTGTTTCCCACGCATCTGCACTATGAATACCTTTTTTTTCAACAAAATCCCCCGTTTCCCGCTCAAAATTTTCTTGACCCCCGTCAACAAACAGCAAATCATTTTCTTCAGCAGATGTTTTTGTGTTTTTATTTTTTTTAGCGCTTACTTTTTTCTCTGCTTTTTTCACAGCCGCATTTTTTGCAGCCGGCTTTTTAGCAGCTTTTACTTTTTCATCCCGCATAACATTTTTGGGCTTGATGATTTTTGTTGCGATCGCATGCAAGTTTTTTACAACGCGTTTTGCTAAAGTTGATTTTTTTGAATCTGTTTTTTTCGTTTTTTTATCTGCCACATTGACCTCGTGAGACACGACGCACAAGTCTCGATTAAACACTACATTAAAAACTTCAACGGGTTCACCGGAAGACCGTTGCGGCGAATTTCAAAGTACAATAATGAACGCCCAGCATCATTTTGACCCATTCGAGCAATCACTTGACCTGCTTGCACTCGGTCACCAGTCGTTACCAAGTTCTGCTGATTGAACGCATAGGCGCTCAAATAGGTTTCGTTATGCTTGATAATAATTAGATTACCATATCCACGCACACCGTCTCCACTGTACACAACGATTCCATTCGCTGCTGCACGAATACGTTGACCAACCTTACCTGTTATGGAAATACCCGGGTGCCCATCAGGCCTTGTTGAAAAATTTTGAATTAACTCACCTTTGGTTGGCCACACCCATGCAGCAACCGGGGTATGAATGGGCTCTGGCATTGGATTGACTGCCACCACCACTGACGCCTCAGGCCCAACGGTTGTCGACTTTATCGTTTTTTGCGTTGATGTTGGTGGTTCATTCGTCATCGTTAAGCGCTGACCTGGCGTCAAAGGATATGGGGGCATCAGATTATTTGCCTTCACCAATGCGCGGTAATCTAAACCAAAAGCAAAAGCGATCGAGTAGATAGTGTCATCTTCCTGAACAACATAAAAATTTGAGGCTGCCTTTTTTTGATACCATGCATTAACCACGGGCGCAACGCGATCATCATCAATACACCCGGTCAAAAAAAATGACGGGATTAGGCAAAAAAAGAATATTTTAAAACAAGTCCCTATGCGCACAATCTCATTCCATTAGTCGTTTTGTCCAGCTAGATAACACATCAAATGCTTCATAATGCGTTAAATCGATGCGAATCGGTGTGATCGACACTTTGTTTTGGCGTATTGCATAAAAGTCAGTACCAATGCCCGCATCCTGTTCTGCGCCAGGCGGACCCACCCAAAAAATTTCATTCCCCCTTGGATCAATTTGACGAATAGTCGGTGCTGCACAATAACGTGTTCCCAAACGGGTTACTTCATAGCCACGCAATTCTTCAAAAGGCACATCAGGTACGTTCACATTTAAAATCGTCGCGCCAGGCAAGGGATCTTTCAAAATATGATGAATGAGTTCACAAGCCACTTTAGCTGCGGTGTCATAATGCTCATCACCTACCAAAGACATAGCAATCGCCGGCAAGCCTAAAAACCGCCCTTCCATTGCAGCAGCAACCGTACCAGAATACCAAACATCATCACCCAAATTCGAACCTGCATTAATACCAGCAAGCACCATATCTGGCATTGTGGTTAACAAACCCGTAATCGCGACGTGAATACAATCCGTTGGCGTACCTTCAACGCTCACATAGCCATTATCCAGCGTTTTAAGATGTAAAGGTGCCGTCAGTGTTAAAGAGTTACTGGCACCACTGCGATTGCGATCAGGCGCAACAACATCAACAATGGCCATTTTCTTAATAGCCTCGGCAAGTGTCACAATGCCTTTAGCGTACACACCGTCATCATTGGATATTAAAATTCGTAACATTTTTTGCGCCTTTGCAAAACTCATATAAAATTAGTTTATCTCTTAATACAATTTTAATAAATGACGAATAAAATTACCTTTTTTCCATAGGTTAACAAGCCATGCCCACACATATAAAAATCACTGGAAACTACGTAGTCTATATTTCTGGTACTTACCGAGGCAACCACAGACCCAGAAAACATCCCGCGCATAATCCTTTTAGCGATTTGACTAATAACATTCCTTGCGACCCACTTTCGCCCGAAAAACGGGCTGAAAATTACAACGCATTAATCAACAGAGAGAAAGTGCCTGGCGCAGTATTAGCAACATCTCCAAAAAAAGCAACCACGCCGCCCAGTGCAAAAATACCGCCTGAAAAGAAAAGTGCGGAAAGAACACCCGAACCTACTACTTCAGAGCCACTGACCTGGTCTGCAAAATTATTTCCAAAAAAACCCTCTGAAAATTTAGCAAAAAATATGCCAGCTACTTTAAAATCTTCTATCCGTTAACAGTAGCTCCGCGAGCACAAGATCTTCTGGAAAGGTAATTTTGAAATTTCGAACATCACCCAAAACCATTTTTGGGTGATGCCCATTTTGTTCCATCGCACTTGCCTCATCCGTTATGATTTTATTTTCTTGCAATGATCTTTCAATTGCCGGTTTCAATAAGCCATACCGAAAACATTGCGGCGTTTGCGCATGCCATAATTGTTCACGGGATAGGGTTTCAATGACCTCATCTTCTTGATTAACTTTTTTTAAAGTATCGACAACGGGCAACCCTAATAATCCACCCGCAGGATGATCTTTAATTTCAGCCAATAATGCTATAATATTTTTTGTTGAAATGCCGGGGCGCGCGGCATCATGTACCAACACAAAATCATCAGTATCCGCATGATTTTTCAAAAATTCGAGCCCTAGAAAAACAGAATGCACACGCTCTTTACCACCAATAACCGTCAGTACTTTTTCAGGATGAGACAATTGCAATGTTGGCCACCAATGGTCATCGGCATGTAAAGCAATAATCACTTTTTCGATTTGCTTTATGCTGGAAAATACATTCACAACACGCTGGAGTATGGTTTCGTTGTGAATTTTCAGATATTGTTTTGGAATATCTGTATTCATGCGGGTGCCAGTGCCAGCAGCAGGGATGATAACGAAGTGTTTCATTTTTATTTGCTCATTTTTGTAACTATTCAGCCCTCGTTTAATCCGCTCATTTTTAATAAAAAAGCACGCTGCGCGAGGACTAACGAGTTACTATTTTTTTACAACGCGATAAAAAACTTCGCCCTTTTTCACCATACCTAGATCGCTTCGTGCATGCGCTTCAATCGCAGCATGCCCATTTTGCAGGTTTTTAATTTCCGTAATCAATTGCTGATTACGTTGATCCAACTTCGTATTAATTTCTTTTTGCCTTGTTATATTATGCTTCATCTGCCAGACCGTTTTCATTCCACCGTCAGAGAACCAAAACTCGTACTGTAGCAATCCAAGCAACACGAACAATGCAACAACTATTGTCTTCATTCCTTGATCCTCAATCAGCGATCATTGATCACCGATAATCCCCGAAAAGGCGCTTCATCCCCAAGCTCTCTTTCAATTTGCAACAAACGGTTGTATTTTGCAATCCGATCAGAACGAGAAAGTGATCCTGTTTTGATCTGCCCTGCTGCCGTTGCCACGGCAAGATCCGCAATCGTTGCGTCTTCAGTCTCACCTGAACGATGCGAAATCACAACCCCATAATGATTTTGTTTTGCTAAACCAATCGTTGCCAAGGTTTCCGTCAAAGTGCCAATTTGATTCAACTTCACAAGCACCGCATTACCAACTTTCTTATCAATGGCTTCTGCTAGGATTTCCGCATTCGTCACAAAAATATCATCACCCACCAATTGCACGCGATTTCCCAGTTTTTTCGTGAGCTTTGCCCAGCCTTTCCAATCATTTTCTGCTAAGCCATCTTCAATCGAGATAATGGGATATTGGCCAACCAATTTTTCAAAATAGCCAACCATATCATCGCTCGTTAATGCCTTATTTTCGAGCGTATAAACACCGTCTCCATAAAATTCAGAGCTTGCTGCATCTAACCCAAGAAAAATATTTTTACCTGGTTGATAGCCCGATTTCTCAATAGCTGTCATAATAAAATTAAGTGCTTCTGTATGGCTCGCTAAATTCGGTGCAAAACCACCTTCATCACCGACAGCTGTCGAATAATTTTTATCTGCCAATAATTTTTTCAAAGTGTGAAAAACTTCAGCACCTGCACGCAATGACTCTGCAAATGTGGAAAATCCTGCAGGAATAATCATTAATTCTTGCATGTCTAAGCCATTATTCGCATGGGCGCCACCATTGATAATATTCATCATGGGAACCGGCATTAAGAATGGACCTTCTCCGCCCAAATAACGGTACAAAGGCTGACGCTCATCTTTGGCCGCCGCATGTGCCACAGCAAGCGATACCCCTAAAATGGCATTCGCTCCTAAGCGACTTTTATTGGGTGTGCCATCCAATTCAATCATCAGTGAATCAATATCCTCTTGAGAGCTAGGGTTTTTTCCAACCAATTCACGACAAATATCTTGATTAACAAAGCGCACAGCGGTTAACACACCCTTACCGTTATATCGCTCAGGATCCTTATCACGCAGCTCTAACGCTTCTTTAGAGCCCGTTGATGCGCCAGAAGGCACTGAGGCATAACCCACAACACCAGAAGATAAAGTGACACTCACTTTTAAAGTGGGATTGCCGCGCGAATCTAAAATTTCAAGCGCTTCGATAGTGGAAATAACTGACATGAATAAAATCCTTAATTATTCAAAAGGCTTATTCTACGCAAATTTTTTGGCAGCGTCACACAAAAACACCGTATTTCATGGTTTATCTATGCCTGCTATCGATTGCCTGCAAACACACGTTACACTCGTGGCTCGAATCAAAAAAAATATTTATTATTTGACAACCCCATCAATGCTTTTTAAGAGCGTTAACAACGCTTTCATTTCCCCAAGCGGCCAAGACGTCGCAGGGTCACTCAATGCTTGATCGGGGTTGGGATGCGTTTCCATAAATAAACCCGCGATACCAACTGCAATGGCAGCACGCGCCAATACGGGTACAAATTCACGCTGACCACCACTCGATGCACCCAACCCCCCTGGCAACTGCACAGAGTGTGTTGCATCAAATACCACGGGCGCACCAAAGCCCTTCATCACTTCAAGCGAACGCATATCCGACACTAAATTATTGTACCCAAAGGATGCGCCACGTTCGCAAACCATCACTTGATCGTTGCCCGTTGCTTTCGCTTTATCGATTACATTTTTCATGTCCCAAGGCGCTAAAAACTGCCCTTTTTTAATATTCACTGGCAATCCACAATTCATGACACTTTGAATAAAGTTGGTTTGTCTGCACAAAAATGCTGGCGTTTGCAACACATCAACTACTGTAGACACTTCATGTAGCGGCGTATCTTCATGCACATCTGTTAATACGGGCACACCAATTTGTTTTTTTACTTTTTCTAAAATATGCAATCCTGCTTCAATGCCTGGCCCACGAAAACTATTGTGCGATGAACGGTTTGCTTTATCAAAAGAGGATTTAAAAATAAAATGTATATTTAATTCATCAGTCATTTCTTTTAATTGACCCGCAACATCCATCACTAAAGCTTCAGACTCAATAACACAAGGACCAGCGATAAGAAAGAAAGGTTTGTCATTAGTGGTATCGAAATAAGTGAGTTTCATATTTTTTTCTCTATTTTAATGCTGCTTGAACAAAGGCTGTAAACAAAGGATGCCCGTCTCGCGGATTTGACGTAAATTCAGGATGGAATTGACATGCCACAAACCATGGATGATCTTTTAATTCAATCGTCTCAACCAAACTGTCTTCAGAGCGAGCAGACACAATCAATCCAGCCTCTATTAATGTCGGTAGCAATTGGTTATTGACTTCATAACGATGGCGATGGCGCTCCTCAAAAGATTTTGCACCATAAATTTTTTGAAGCAACGTGTTATCTGCCGCAATACAGGTTTGCGCACCCAAACGCATCGTACCACCTAACTCACTTTTTTCATCGCGTTTTTCAGTGAGGCCAGCACTATTTGTCCATTCATTCACCATAGCTACAACAGGGAAAGCGGTTTCTTTGTCAAACTCAGTGCTATTTGCATTTGGCATATTAGCAACATGCCTTGCATATTCAATAACAGCGATTTGTAACCCCAAACAGATACCTAAATACGGTACTTTATTTTCACGCGCAAATTGTGCTGCCAAAATTTTTCCTTCAACCCCACGCACACCAAATCCACCCGGCACCAAAATCGCATCAGCCTCTTTTAACTGTTCAACGATAGTGTCAGGCGTGATTGTCTCTGCATCAATGTAATGAATTTTTACACGTGAATCGGTTTGAATACCTGCATGAATAAGTGCTTCATTCAGCGATTTATAGGAGTCTGTAAAATCCGTATATTTTCCAACCATCGCAATGTTAACAGCATGTGTTGGATGCTGATGACGCTCCGCCACAAATTCCCATTCTGAAAAATTAGAAGGCTGATTTTCCAATCGGAGTTTTTCACAAACACGATCACCCAACCCTTCACTATCTAATAACATGGGGATGGTATAAATACTTTTAACATCCGGCAGTGAAATAACATCAGCAATCGCGACGTTCGTAAATAATGCAATTTTTTCACGCTGGTTGTCAGGAATAATGGCTTCAGAACGACACACCAAAATATCTGGTTGAATACCAATGGATCGCAATTCCTTCACAGAATGCTGCGTGGGCTTTGTTTTGGTTTCACCTGCGGTTGGAATATACGGCACAAGCGTTAAATGAATAAAAAGTACACGCTCCGCACCCAACTGAATACGCATTTGTCGAATAGCCTCTAGAAACGGAAGCGACTCAATATCACCCACGGTTCCGCCAATTTCAACTAATGCAATATCTGCATTATCCGCGCCCGCAAAAATCTTATCTTTAATCTCATCGGTAATATGTGGGATAACCTGAACCGTTCCACCAAGGTAATCACCCCGTCTTTCTTTTGCAATCACATCAGCATAAACACGACCCGAGGTGAAATTATTTTTCTTCCCCATTTGTGTGCGAACGAAACGTTCGTAGTGGCCCAAATCTAAATCGGTCTCTGCACCATCTGCTGTAACAAACACTTCACCATGCTGAAATGGACTCATTGTGCCAGGGTCAACGTTGATATAAGGATCCAGCTTTAACAAAGTAACTTTAAAGCCCTTTGCTTCGAGAATAGCGCCTAAAGAGGCTGAAGTGATGCCTTTCCCTAAGGAAGAAACAACACCACCAGTAATGAAAATATAACGTGTCATGAGGGGGATTCCGTTTTGTCATAAAAATTGCCTTAAAACGGAAGTTGATTATACGGAAAAGTAAGAGAGATAGATAGGTGAAGATAAATCGTCACAACTTACTCTCCATAAATATTCTTCCAAAAATGCACATTTCCATTCGCATCAACGGTCACCAAAATATACGTCAAATACACAGGCATCGCATTGCGTAATTGAATATATTTCGTTTGATAAGTCGATAAATACTGCTGTGACAAATCTTCACTTAAATCGTTATTATCCGCATAAAAATAACGAACCAACGCCATTGAATCTTCTAAACGAACACAGCCTGAACTGCGCGCACGATCCGTTAATGCAAATAAACTTTTTTCAGGCGTATCATGCATATACACATCATGTTCATTCGCAAATGAAAATTTAACACGCCCTAAAGGATTTTTATCACTCGGTGGCGCCGTTACGCGATAAACAAAATTACTGGTATTTGCTGTTTGCCAATCAATCGCGCTGGGATTAATTTCAGGAGAATTTTTATCCCAATTTTTATAAATATGCATATCATAATGTTCTTTCATATAATTCGGATTTTTACGCATACCCGGAATAACATCATTTGCTAAAATGGTTTTTGGCACATTCCAGCCAGGATTAAAAATAATCGTTGTTATTTCTGAAGTAATGGTTGGCGTTGGTCGTGAAGGACGCCCCACAATCACACGCATCGTCACAATCTTCTCACCCTGACTAATTAAATTGAGCGTATAACTCGGAACATTAACCTGAATATAACGGCTATTTGCATTCTCTGGGAATTTTTCCCATTGATGCATCGCTTTAACTAAAGTATTAAAACGCTGAGCTGGCGTAATATTTAATGCCGCTACTGTGTTTTGATCCATCACACCTGTACGCGGCAAATCATTCTCTAATTGAAATTGTTTAATGCCTTGAACCAAGGAAGGATCTTGTGGCGATAAATCATGCAAGGCAATGAGTCGCGCACGGATTTCATCCGGCGAATCTTTTGTGAGTGGCTGCCAAGGCAGCTTTGCGGCTTCTGCATACGTGGGTAGTTTTTCATAAATTTGTAAAGCCGTTTTATTGCTTGTCTCTGGCTTTGGCGGCATTGATAAAGAAATAGACGGAGTCATTGTTGGCGTATGCGCACAACCCGATAATAATGCTGTGACTGCTGAAAAATAGAAAAGTTTACGCATATAACATCCTTGTCAGTGTCAGTGTCAGTGTCAGTGTCAGTGGGAGATTATAGCACTAGATTTTATAACTGTTCAGCAAGTAGGGCAATGAATCTACCGCGACCGCTCAGTTTTTAGGGGATTTTAAAATAATGGCACCTTGATCTGCCGTATTCAATACACGAAAATGATGCCCAGCATATCTTGCCAATACAGACTGCGCAGGCAAATGATAACGGTTTAATTTTCCTGAAGAAATAACAACTAATTTAGGTGATACCGCCTCTAAAAAATCTTCAGAAGAAGAGGTTCGACTACCATGATGCGGCGCAATTAAAACACTGGCACGTAAAAAATTACCGTAAGTATCAACCAATCTTTTTTCAGTATCACCTTGAATATCCCCTGTTAATAAAACGGATGCCGTTCCATTATCTATTTTAATCACACAAGAACTATTATTGTCTTCGTATAAGACATTTTGCGCGGGATTTAGCGTAGTAAAATGCACACCATCCCACTCCCAGGATTGATCAGCATTACAAAATTGTGCCTTAAAATGCGCAACCAATTTAGGTGCGCTCGTAAAAAGCGATTTCACCTGAAAATTTTTAACAATGGCTTCTGCGCCACCACTGTGATCATTATCGCCATGACTGATTTCCAAACGATCAATCACTTGCACATTCTGCAACCGCAAATAAGGGGTAACAACAGATTCACCAAAATCAAAACCGCCAGGAAAATGTGCGCCGGTATCATAGAGCATCACATGATGTGCTGTTTGCACTAATACAGACAAGCCCTGCCCTACATCAATCACCGTAACACGAAAATGATGCTCAAGTGGCAATGCGGGCTGATAAAAAAATAAAGGTGCTATACCAAAACAACCCAAGTATTTTAACGGGAAATAACGCGGCGCCACTAAAAAAACAAACCCAATAACTGCAAGCCCCAATATCCAATCGTGAAAAATAACAAGATGCACGCTTGAAAAAGAAAAATGCGCTGCATAAGTTAAAAAATGCCATAATGGCAATAATAGTTTTCCTGAAAAATAAAAAAATAATTGGCCAATCTGATGCAGCCCTAAAAAATTAAAAAAACAAGCTGATAAAACGACAGGTAAAATAATAAATCCCACCCAAGGAATTGCAAGTGCGTTTGTGATAAATGAAATCGTTGATAGCTGCTGAAAGAAAAAGCACATCAGTGGCAATAACCCTATAATAATGGAAAATTGCACTTTAAATGATGCTATTAATTCATGCTGAATTTTAACAAAGTAATTTTTATTGAACGCTGTGCTTCTGTTCTCGATAGACCATGCAATAATCGCAATCGATGAAAAGCTCAACCAAAAACTTGCATCCGTCATACTGAGTGGATCCACAATTACAATAAAAGCACCTGCCAAAAAAAGTCGGCGCCATAATGACAATGGTCGATGACACAAACTACCTAACAAAAAACAAAATAACATGATGGATGCACGTTCAGCAGGAATCGCAAAACCCGATAATAATGCATAACATAATGCACCTAACAAGGATCCTATTTCTGCAGCACGCTTTGCTGGAAAAAATAATAATAAGCGTGAAGACAATCGCCACAATCGGTTGGTTAAAAAATAAAAAGCACCCGCAACAAAACCAATATGCAACCCAGCAATAGCAACCAAATGATTCGTGCCTGTTTTTTGAAAAATTTGCCAATCATTTTCTGTTAATCCATCACGCAACCCTACACATAAAGCCGCAATAAAAGCTGCGATTGTTTTATCAGAAATTGCATTTTGAATATTTTTTTGTATTTTCTCACGAAAGCTATCAATAGGTTTTTTGCTTTCAGGATTGATTAAATATCCTGCATAAATACTACCGGTTGCCGTAATATTTTTAGAGGCTAAAAAAGCCTCATAATCAAAGCCACCGGGATTGTGAGACCCAATCGGTGGTTTTAATCTCACACTGAATTGCCATCTTTGACCCACTGTTAGCGGAGGCACATTTTTATACCACGACAATAACAACCCTGTTGACATTTTTTTATTGTTTATTTTTTCCGTCTTGACTATAAACTGACTCCCGCGCATTTTTTTTAGAGGAATACCCGCAATAACACCCTCAATCACCATAGGTTTTTCAATGTAGGCTTCAGGAATAGTCCAAGCTGTACATTTAATAATAAAAAAATGGATGCCTGCTAGACCACAAATGATTGCGACCAAAATAAAATTATTTTTCATCTGAAAATTACAACAAAGAAAAATAAAAAATGCTATTCGGGTTTTTAAAAATAGACAAATAGATTGACGTCTCGGTTAATTAGAAGGCAAAATCGGATGCACTTTACTTGTATGTGGAAAAAGGAACATCCCAATGTCAAGAATATCATTACTCCCTGAAAATGAATTAAAGCCAATTGCAATTGCACTTTCTGAACAACTGGAAAAAATTCGTTTCGAAAGTCCTGCTTTAAATCAAGATTTAGCAACAGCCAGAAATGATTTATTATTGGACAGAGTCTCACCCTCTCTTTACTGCAAGAATGATGCTGTTACCCAAGCAATGCACATCCTTAACACTCAAAATCAGTATTTTCTATTGGGCCTTTTCCAAATTTGGCAAAAACAGCCTCATACATTCTCAACTTTTCAAAAATCTCTACTTGCTGCAAGCGCAGTTATATTATTCGCAGCAGCCATATTATCACATGAAATTTTTGTCATATTGCTAAATGGCAAACCAAAACTAAAAGCCACTGGCGGTGCTATTGCTGACTATTGCACAACCGGTCTATCAGACAAAGTAGTTGCAATTTGCGCTGATTTAAATGAGGGCGTGACCGCTGTTTTTAACATGAATGATCCTTCAAGAACACTGCCCTCTTATACAGGTCAAGTCAATGACACAATAAATGGACCCGTTCCAACCACCGCACTGCAAACCATCCCAAGCTGGTTTATACCGTCAGGCTGGATTGATTTTTTTACTTGTACACGTGAAAACAACAGCACAGAAATGGTGGGGCATGCTTACTTTGGAACAGCACAAGCTGCTATTGAGAAAGCAAGCAATGGGTTTCCCGTTGCAAGCACCGTAATCGATGGCAACCCAAATCCAATCATCAGCTACGTTGAATTGACGATTCTAATTCCGATGTTTCTCGCTGGATTTTGCATCAAAATTCAAGAAGGCGGCTATAGCACTTTTACCAATCCTGCAGGTCAAGATTATGGTCATTTTAATGGCTATGAACGAGGCGCAACTGCTTTTGAACAAAGTGCCTATGCGTTTGCGGGAACTTATGGGGGGATTGCCGGCGTCGCTTTGCTAACAGCAATTTATCTCCTCTCTAAAAAAGCATGCGAAAAGTGGGATAGTTCTCAGGAAGCACGCAAAGGATTTACCGCTGGAAGGGAAGCTAATCGCTTGTTTAAAACACTTTGCAAAAAAGTTGAGGAAACAACGACACCGGTTGTGACAGTGTGCGCTTGACGCGAACATGATGCGGATTTGATGCGAGCATGGTGCGAGCATGAGCGTAGCGAGTGTTTTTGCAGGAAATCTCGATACACGTTAAACCCTGCAAACACTCGCTACGCTCATGCTCGCACCATACTCGCACCATACTCGCACCATGCTCGCACCAAGCTCGCATCACGTTCGCATCAAACAGTGACTTCTAATTCTTCCAGTACTTTTTCAAGTTGCATAACGGCAGACTGCAATTTCGCATGTGAATGCTGAAGCTCTCGAACAGCCTGGCTATCATCACCCACTAAATGCTGACGCGCACCTTCAATCGTATAACCCTTGTTATACAGCAAATTTTTGATTTGACGCACCAACAGCAAATCTTTGCGTTGATAGTAACGACGATTGCCGCGACGCTTGGAAGGCGACAACTGCTCGAATTCTTGTTCCCAATAACGCAACACATGTGGCTTGAGCTGACACAGCTCAGAAACCTCACCAATCGAAAAATACAGCTTATCTGGAATTGGCGACAGTTCCATGTCACCTTGCATTCCATTATTTTGATTCTTCGTCAGTTCCTTCTGGTCCGACATAGGCTTCCACTCTTGATTTCAGTTTATGTCCTGCTTTGAATGTCACAACACGACGTGCCGTAATAGGAATTTCTTCCCCTGTTTTAGGATTACGACCAGGACGTTGATTTTTATCGCGTAAGTTAAAATTACCAAATCCTGACAATTTTACACACTCACCCTTTTCTAAAGAAGTACGAATCTCCTCAAAAAAATTTTCAACCAATTCCTTGGCTTCGCGTTTATTTAACCCAAGTTTATTAAACAAACTTTCGGCAAGCTCTGCCTTGGTTAATGCGCTCATGACTCTCTCCTTGCTACTTCCTAACTCTCCAGCTCTATTCAAAGCCGCTCACACTCAAGTTCTTAACGTTGCCTCAAGTTCTCGAGATAATTCAGTGATAACCCCATGAATAGCATCTTGAATTTCTTCATCTCTTAGAGTGCGCGATGAATGCACAAAGGTCAAGCCTAGAGCAACACTTTTTTTACCAACCTCAATGCCAGCGCCTTGATACACATCAAAAATATGAACTTCTTTTAAAATGTTAGTGCCTGCCCGACGAACAAGGCTACAAATATGATCCGCAGAAATGGCTTCACTCAACACAACAGCAATATCACGTCGAACCGATGGAAAACGTGAAAACGCTTCAAACTTAGAAAGTGCACTGTCACGCAAGGCATCCAAATCCAATTCGCAAACAACCACAGACTGCTTAATATCAAAATGCGTCAAGACGGTCGGATGGATTTCGCCCATCATACCAATGTGCCTATCATTACAATGCAATGCGCACGATCTGCCTGGATGAAGATACGTAACTGCATCAGCGATAGCCACTGTGTCGAGGTGAAATAAAGAAGCGATATCGGCTTTTAAATCATAGAAATCCACTGCTCGACTTTTTTCGCCCCACTGCTCTTCAGAAACGGAGCCTGTCATCACGATCGCAATTTTTGGCGTTTGTGCATCCTTTGTAAAACACAAACCCGTTTCAAAAAAACGCACGCGCGCTTGCTGATTATTTAAATTCATTTTTACCGCTTGCAACAAGCCAGGCAATAAACTGGTGCGCATGACCGACATATCCTGCGACATCGGATTTTTTAAGGCAATCGGTTTTTCAGTTGAAAACAACGCATGTAATTCTGGCGAAATAAAACTATAAGTAATCGCTTCACGATAAGCACGATTCACCAAAAACTGACGAATACCTTTATCAGACAACTGATTTTCTGCAATCGGATTCATCATTAATGGCGCAACCATGGGTGTTGCCGGAATGTTTTGATAACCTGTCATCCGTGCCAATTCTTCAATAACATCAATTGGCATGGTCATATCAAAACGAAACGAGGGCGGCGTCACATGCCATCCGTTTTGCACTTTTTCAATCTGCATTTCAAGTGACTGCAAAATACGCTCGACATTGTCATCTGAAATGTTAATGCCAATGATGCGCTCTATTTGATTGTGCGCTAAGAAAATAGCCTCGCGTTTTGGGAAATGACTTTCAGATTTTACATCAACCACTTCACCCGCACTTCCATCACCAATATCCAAAATTAACTGGGTTGCGCGCTCCATTGCACTGATTGTATTTTGGAAATCGACACCCCGCTCAAAACGATGCGATGAATCACTGCTCGTATTATGTCTTCGTTTACTCAAACAAATATCTTTAGGCGTGAAAAATGCAGCCTCTAAAAAAATATCCGTTGTCTGTTCTGATACACCGGAGCCCATACCCCCCATAATACCTGCGAGGGCAAGCGGTTTTTCGCTATCAGCAATCACTAAATCATGCTTAGTCACAACGATTTCCTGCTCATCCAATAATTTTATTTTTTCATTTTTGCCACGACGCACAATAATGCCCTCTTTAATGCATGATAAATCATAGGCGTGCATAGGCTGACCCAATTCCAACATGACAAAATTGGTCACATCGACAGCAGGATTGATTAAACGAATATTGGCGCGTTGCAATGCGTGTTGAATGAAACTCGGCGTTTGCACACTATTATTCACACCACGAATAATGCGACCCACATAACGCGGACACAGATCTGGATCCATCACCGTAATTGTAAGGGTATCAGTGATGGCAGCAGGTATTTTTTTAATGATGGGGGCATTATTTTCAATCGATAAAGCAGCGGCAACATCGCGCGCAAGACCACGAATACTTAAAGCATCACCACGGTTTGGCGTAATATCAACATCGACAATGTGATCGTGTACTTGAAAATAGTCACGGAAATCTTTTCCAATCGGCGCATCTTTTGGCAATTCAATGATGCCTTCTTGAGTTGATTTTCCCATCTCCAATTGTAATTCTTTTGCTGAGCACAACATACCTTGCGATAATTCACCGCGCAATTTGGCTTCTTTAATATGAAAATCACCCGGTAAAACAGCACCGACTTTCGCAACGACTACTTTAATGCCCGCACGCGCATTCGGCGCACCACACACGATTTTCAATAATTCTTTTTCACCCACATTGACTTCACAGCAGGATAATTTATCAGCATTAGGATGCTGTACGCGCGTGACAATTTCACCGACAACCACAGTTGAGAATTCACCAGCTACTTTATCAATGGCATCCACCGTCAAACCAATCATCGCCAATTGTTCTGCAAATGCCACTGTATCCAATGCGGGATTAACCCACTCACGCAACCACTGTTCTGAAAATTTCATTAAAATTGCTCCAAAAACCGAAGATCGTTTTCAAACATCATACGTAAATCATGAATGCCATAACGCAACATGGCGAGGCGATCCAAGCCAATACCAAACGCAAACCCTGAGTATTTGGTTGAATCAATGCCTACATTTTCTAATACGTTCGGATGCACCATGCCACAACCCAAGACCTCCAACCATTTGATGGTGTCACCCGTATTCCATTCAATATCCACTTCTGCTGAAGGTTCAGTAAAGGGGAAATAACCCGGGCGAAAACGCAAGGTAATGTCTTTTTCAAAAAATTCATTGATAAAAGTTTGCAGCAAATTTTTTAAATGCGAAAAGTTGCAATGCTCATCAATCACTAAACCTTCTAATTGATGAAACATGGGGGTATGTGTCATGTCTGAATCACGGCGATAGACACGACCCGGCGTAATGACTCGAATCGGTGGCTTTTGATTTTTCATCACACGAATTTGCACCGGCGACGTATGTGTTCGCAATAAAGTGCCATCTGGAAAATAAAAGGTATCTTGAGATTCTTTTGCAGGATGATGATCCACAAAATTGAGCGCAGAAAAATTATGAAAATCATCTTCAATTTCAGGCCCTTCTGCAACGGTAAATCCCATTTGTGAAAATAGTTCAACCACCCGTTCACGCACACGCGTTACGGGATGCAAACTGCCTTGTGATAATTTTCCACGTCCTGGCAAAGTCACATCAATTGTTTCTTTTGCTAATTTTTCATTGAGCTCAGCAATTTTAAAATGACTTTCTTGGGTGTTTAATAAATCTTGCACTTGCGCTTTTGCATCATTGATTAACTGCCCTGCTTTTGGGCGCTCTTCTGCAGACAACTGACCCAACTGCTTCATCATGTCTGTCAGCTCGCCTTTTTTACCCAAGTATTTTACACGGAGCTCTTGAATAGCATCTGCATTTTTAGCCGCTAAAATAAGGGGTTTTGCTGCTTGTACAATGGCATTTAATTTTTCTTGCATGAGATCTCGATTTTTTTATTTTTTGCTGATGGAATAATACAGGAATTTTGGTGTTTGCGGAATTGGGAGTGATATAACAAACCCTCTCATTGCTCGATGCATGAGCGTAGCGAGTATTTTTGCAGAATTTGACGCATATCGAGATTTCCTGCAAAACCACTCGCTACGCTCATGCATCGAGCAATGAGAGCGTTTTTTATCTCGCGTTGCATAAAGATTTCAGATAAGCATAAAAAAACGCAGGGTTTTTATGCCTGCGTTTTTTGAAGATTCTGCAAATGGACGCGATAAATCGACGTCTCTACAGAAAGCGTTAAACTAAAGCTGCTTTCGCCTGTTCTGCCAATTTCGCAAAACCTAACTTATCGTTCACCGCTAAGTCAGACAACACTTTACGATCTAATGTGATGTTCGCTTTTTTCAAGCCATTCATGAAACGGCTGTAGGACATGCCATGCAAACGTGCGCCTGCATTAATACGCACAATCCACAATGCACGGAATTCACGTTTCCGTTGACGACGATCACGGTAAGCATATTGCAATGCTTTGATAACCGCCTGCTTAGCGACACGGAATACGCGACTACGCGCACCATAATAGCCTTTCGCTAACTTTAATACTTTTTTGTGACGCGCTCTTGCCGTCACACCACGTTTTACTCTAGCCATGTTACTGCCTCTTTGTGTTTACACCTTCACTTACGCTGGGTGTGGGTTTTAACAGTTATACGACGCAGTTACTGCATACGTATTTCTGTCGATTTTTTATTTAACGCCCATCATACGCGCAACGTTATTTGCATCAGATTCATTTACCGCATGCGTACCACGCAATTGACGCTTACGTTTTTGCGATTTCTTCGTCAAAATATGATTACGAAACGCACCGCGTTTTTTGAAAGAACCATCACCACGACGCTTGAAACGTTTTTTTGCGCTGCTGTTTGTTTTTACTTTTGACATTTTAATTGTTCCTGTTTTATTTGTTACTTCACAAGCTCATCACGAGTTTATATCGCCTGCGGGGCTCGCATTTATTGACCGCTTGGTATTGACCGCTTGTTACACGCGCGGCTCGCAACACGCGGCTCGTAATATGCGCGGCTCGCAACGCGCATATCATTTCTCTACTTTTTACCTGGTGCAACCAACATGGTAATTTGTCGGCCTTCCATTTTTGCTTCTTGCTCAACAATCGCACCTGCCGGTAAATCTGCTTTAACGCGATTGATAAATTCCAATCCTAACTCTTGGTGCTGCACCTCACGACCACGGAAACGCAAGCTCACTTTAACGCGATCACCACGCTCCAAGAACTCAGCAATTTTTTTCATTTTGACGCGGTAATCACCCACATCAGTCACTGGTCGAAACTTGATTTCTTTGACCTGCGTTTGACGCTGATGCTTTTTCTGCTGGGCCTTACGCTTTCCATGATCAAAAATATATTTGCCGTAATCCATGATGCGACAAACAGGCGGCTCCACATTGGGAGATATTTCCACCAAATCCATCGACGCCTGACGCGCTTGACTCAAAGCCTCGTCAATACTAACAACACCCACTTGACTGCCATCTTGGTCAATCAACCGCACACGAGGGACACGAATCAGCTCGTTAATGCGGGTTTTTTTACTGTCTCTAATAACCCATCTCCTAAAAGTGTGCGTTCTTTAAGCATGCACATGAAACATCAGCGCATTCCCTGACATTTCTCAATAAGTGCATCTAGGCTCATTACTTCAGATGTCTCGCTACCGCATCGACGTACTGAAATCGCGCCATTTTCCACTTCACGATCCCCCGCAACCAATTGATATGGCACACGTGCAATCGTATGTTCACGGATCTTAAAGCCAACTTTTTCATTTCTCAAATCGGCAATCACACGAAACCCGGAATTTTGCAATTTTTTAGCAACTTTGTCTACATAATCCTGTTGCTTTTCTGTGATATTCATCACAACCATCTGTACGGGCGCCAACCACAAAGGAAAATGCCCCGCATAGTGCTCAATCAAAATCCCTAAAAACCGCTCAAATGAACCCAAAATTGCTCTATGCAACATGACCGGTGGCTTTTTATCACCGTTTTCATCAACGTAGGTTGCGTCCAAACGTTCTGGCAACGCAAAATCAGCCTGGATAGTACCACACTGCCACATACGCCCTAAACAATCACGCAAATGGAACTCAATTTTTGGCCCATAAAAAGCACCTTCACCCGGTAAATAATCAAATTTTAGGCCTTTCGCATTCAATGCATCTGCTAATGCTTGCTCTGCCTTATCCCAAATCGTGTCACTCCCCACGCGTTTTTCAGGGCGTGTTGCCAACTTGTACACAATGTCAGTAAACCCAAAGTCTTTATAAACCACATGCAGCTGATCAATAAAAGCTGCTACTTCTGCTTGAATTTGATTTTCTGTACAAAAAATATGGCCATCATCTTGCACCATGCCGCGAACACGCATAATGCCATGCAAGGTGCCTGATGGTTCGTTACGATGACAACAGCCAAATTCCGCAAAACGAATCGGTAAATCGCGATAGCTTTTGATACCTTGATTAAACACTTGAATATGACAAGGGCAACTCATTGGCTTCACAACATATTTTCTGCTTTCTGATTCAGAGACAAACATCCCTGCATCGAATTTTGCCATATGGCCAGATTGTTCCCACAGGCTCGCATCAACCAGCTGCGGCGTATTAATTTCTTGATAACCACTTTTACGCAATAGCGCACGAATGTAATCGCGCATGATATTAATCATTGTCCAGCCGTTCGGATGCCAGAAAATCATTCCAGGCGCTTCTTGCTGCAAATGAAATAAATCCATTTTCTTGGCAATTTCACGATGATCGCGTTTTTTTGCCTCGATAATGCGATCTAAATGCTCTTTTAATTTTTTAGCGTCTTGAAAAGCGGTGCCATAAATACGCTGTAACATTTCATTTTTTGAATCACCACGCCAATAAGCACCCGAAATTTTGGTTAACTTAAACGCCTTTAACAATCTTGTATTAGGCACATGAGGGCCACGACACAAATCAATAAAATCGCCCTGCTCATAAATTGTCAGCATGTCATTTTCAGGAATATCCCGAATAATTTGCACCTTATAGTGCTCGCCCATACTCTCGAACAATTGAATCGCTTCATTTCTCGACACCACTTGTCGAACAACAGGCGTATTTTTTTTCGCCAATGCTTCCATCATTTTTTCGATTTTCTCTAAATCTTCTGGCGTAAAAGGACGAAAAGCAAAATCATAATAAAAGCCATCTTCGATCACAGGACCAATCGTTACTTGCGCCGTTGGAAATAAGGTCTTCACTGCATGGGCTAACAAATGCGCTGTGGAATGACGAATCACTTCAAGCGATCCCTCATCTTTGTCTGTTATTAATTTCAAGCTTGCATCTTTCTCAATTGGCAATGTTGCATCAATCACTTGGTCATTGACTATAGCTGCCACAGTTGCTTTTGCTAAGTTCGGACTAATGGATTCGGCCACTTGAAGCGCCGTAACGGGATTTTGGAATTCTCTTTGAGATCCGTCTGGGAGAGTGATGATGATCATAATTAACTCAATGTGACTGTGAATGTGACTGTGTCGGAGACTCAAGACAACACAACCTTATTTCAAACATCACTAAAGCTGCTTCTTTCATTTGAATTACATTGAGCCTCGACACAGTCACAGTCACTGTTAATAAAACTTAGGCATGACTGGACTCGAACCAGCGACCCCCACCATGTCAAGGTGATACTCTAACCAACTGAGCTACATGCCTGTAAATCGATCCGGAAAGATAGCATTCGGACGAAAGTAAGGCAATACAGTAGTTACCTTAAAGCGATAAATAGGCGTTTATTAGTAGTAGGCTTTGACAGCCAAATCTAGAATAATACACAATCGGTACGCTTGTTACGCTCGGAATACCTCGCCACACTTACAGACTATGGATAAGCAATGAACACATCCCCCTTATGGACCCCCAATGTCGACACACTTTCAGAAACCCACCTGCATCACTTCATGCAATTGACTGGCAAACAGACTTACGATGCCCTTTATCAATGGTCGATTGACTATCCTTGCGAATTTTGGAAATTATTGTCTAAGTTTTCTGACATTATTTTTTCACAAGCAGCCACAACCATTTTGCAACCTCATGCTGAAATACAAAAAACACAGTGGTTTATTGATGCCACATTAAATTTTGCAGAAAATTTGCTATGGAAAGGGAAAGTTTCCCCCGATGCAACCGCATTACGCTATGCGAATGAAAGTGGGGAGCGCGCTCAAATTTCATACCATGAATTATCGTTAAAAGTCACAGCGCTCGCAGCACAATTAAAATCTGACGGCTTACAACCAGGTGATCGCGTTGCCGCCTTTGTGACAAATAGAATTGAAACGGTTATTGCCATGCTAGCTACAACATCGCTTGGCGCCATTTGGAGTGCCTGCGGGCCAGAATTTGGCGCTGATGCTTTGATTGAACGTTTCTCACAAATTGAACCGGTGATTTTATTCACCATTTCAACGCATGATTACAACGGTAAAAAATTTCATCACGAAGAAACCATTGCGTCATTACAAAATAAAATACCCAGCATAAAAAAAGTTATTTTTTTAGAAACGATAAATCGCGTCTCTACAGAAACACTCCGGTTTTACAAAGCAAACTTTAATCACCCACTTTATATTTTGTATTCCTCCGGCACAACAGGTAAACCCAAATGCATCGTACATGGCGCAGGAAATACCTTAATTCAACACAAAAAAGAATTAATGTTACATACAGATTTACATGAAAAAGATATTTTATTTTTTTACACAACCTGCAGTTGGATGATGTGGCACTGGATGATAAGCGGATTAAGTGTTGGTGCCACTTTAGTCTTATATGATGGCTCACCGACTTATCCATCAAACACTGCTTTACTTGATATAGTGGATGAATTGAACGTTTCCATTTTTGGCTGTGGCGCCAAAATGATCGAAACCTATTTAAAAAATGATTTAAAACCAAAAGACACACATCAATTAACACACTTAAAAACCCTTTTAACAACAGGTTCTCCTTTGTTAAAAGAAAGTTTTGACTATATTTATCGCGATATTAAAAAAGAGGTGCGTGTTTCTTCTATTTCTGGTGGTAGTGATATTATTTCATGTTTTGCACTTGGCAATCCTTTATTGCCAGTTTATGCCGAAGAATTACAATGTCGCGGGCTTGGCATGGCTGTTGAAATTTTTGATGACAATGGGAAATCCGTTGTCGATCAAACAGGCGAATTGGTTTGCACAAAACCATTTCCCTCAATGCCCATTTATTTTTGGAATGATGCAACTGGCGAAAAATATTTCAACGCTTATTTTAAGCAATTTAAGAATATATGGACACATGGAGATTACGCAAAAATCACGCAGCATCATGGTGTGATTATTTACGGCAGATCCGATACCACGCTCAATCCTGGTGGTGTACGCATTGGCACTGCTGACATTTACGAACAAGCTTTAAAAATTCCAGAAATTATAGACTGTGTTGCTGCAGGAAAACAAAATAAAGGCGATGAAGACATATTTTTATTTGTCAAATTAAAAGATAATCTGATATTGGACGAAACCTTAATTTCAACCATTAAAAAAATTATTCGGGAACATACGTCGCCCTATCATGTGCCCAAAAAAATTATTCAAGTGACTGACATTCCAAAAACCATGAATGGAAAAACCATGGAACTTGCGGTAAAAAATAAGATAAACGGACGAGCTGTAAAAAATACTGAGAGCTTGCTCAATCCAAATTGTTTAACGCAATTCAATCCGGATTTGTAACTACTCACTCCGTTAGAAAGAAACGCCGCTGTTGGGGGCTTTTTCGCGAAAAATTAAAACAAAATGCTCGACGTACCAATCAAGTACGCTTGCACTTTTGTTTTAATTTTTCACAAAAAATCACCTCAACATCGACATTTTTCATTACTTATATGGCGAGGCACGAGTAGTTACCCGGATTAGTTACCCGGATTTAACAGTTTTTTAACATTCTTACCTTAAAATAGTTTTTGAAGCTTTATAAAAACTATTTTTTGAGGTCAAATGCCACAACCTATACTAGAGCAACTTGATAAAATTCAAGCATCTTATCAGACGCTTTCTAAGCATTTTTCTGAATTTCCCTGGCTTTATGTTGTTTTGTCATTGAGCAATCGTCCCTCTCAGTGGCCAGAAAAAGATTACTTACTAAAAACCATTCAAAATTACAGGGTTGCTGCAGCAAAGGCTTATTTTCTATTATATAACAACCAAGCAAGTACAGAAAAAAAAGCTACTGCCATCATCTGTCTTAAAACAGCACTGAAATTAGCGTCCTATGTATTTAGATTAGTAGCACTGAATGCCCATGATATTTTTACAAATACTGTCCAATCACCAGCACGATCTGAAGAAGCACTAAGACTTGTTAACTCAGTAATAGCGTTCAGAAGATTTTTAATAGAGCAACTTTCTCACCTTGAAGCAGTAAAATCAGCGGCTGTTCATCACTCTCGACTTGCCTCCCATTTTTATGAGGCATGGATGAGCACACTGGATCAATACTGGCCGGTGCTCAAATGTACAAGAAATCCATCTGAAATCCGCATAGAAACCTTGAAGGATTTGCTTAGCCGAAAGTTTCTAAAAATGAGGGCCGCTACTACTTGGTTAAGAGAAACTTCTCCACTCAATCAACGTCTTATTGAAACAAGATTTTTTGAGCACCACAATCTATTCGTATCGTTTTGTGCTGACCACGCTATCCAATCAACTGCACTTGAAGAAGAGGCTATGATCGGTTGTTTAGATAAAAACACCATGCTACTACAAAAACTTAAAAAGACTATCGAAGATGTCGTGACTGCAAGATCATTGACGTCTTATCGGAACGCAGTGAATCAAGCCTTGACTGAGTGTAGTGATGCACTCCAAGAAGACACCAACAACGATCCCGCCAATACTATAATAATCCCTGCACCGCCTTCTACTCCTGGACACACTAACTTCCAAAGAAGGTCTCACATCAGCCCACCAAACGCATCAAATGGAGCAGAACCTCCTTTTTCCAACCGCTTTTTTCCGATCTCGCCAAATAATTTTCAGCCAACTTTGCCAGTGGCACCACGCCCAACTCACTCTTTTAACAGGCAAGGTACCTAAGATCTCCGTAGCAGCTCAGCCCCATTGCTAAAACCGCTTATCACGATCTCGATTCAAAGTAATACAAACATGCGCTTCTGGATTCAGAAAATCCGCTTGTTATACGCGCGGCTCGCAACAAAACATCGAAAGCTGCTCTGGCTTTTTGAGAACTTACTCAATGGCCAAATAACCACTTAATTTTTTGTTAATTTTCCTCTGCGATACTTCAGGCATTCTAAATACCTTAAATAACAGGAGAAAACACTATGAGACGTACACTTCCAAAGTTTAAACCTCAACAAAACCAAAAGACCAATGCCTTTACTAACGCCTTTGCTTTTTTTACCTTATTCGGGGCACTCACCCTGCGATTACAGCAGCTTGCGGAAAATAAAGAAGTACTATCTCCCAAAAACAAAAACAAAGCTCCAAGTTTTTTTGAAAAAACAGCCCAACCAAGATCTCCAATGCCAGGTTTTGACGGCTTTATGCCCGAACCAGCGTTACCTACTTTTAACAGAAAATAGTAACTGCTACAAAGCGACACATCGATTAAAAGTTATTTACAGGGTTTTTGCATAAATCCCCCCTGTGCTGCGCACAGACCCCCGTTTTCAAGGGGGTGTCAGCGGTTTATATGCCATTTCACCCCATTTTTAGATTTGTGTAGATACAACTTGCTTGAAAAAGGGAATCAACACGCGCAGCGTCGGAGGGATATTTAAGAATATATGCGAAATAAGTCCTACAATCGCACCGCATAGTGCGTTTCCACATATTTTTCAATCATTGCTTTATACTCTGCTGTAATCCCATCACCACGCAAAGTCGCTACTTTTTCACCATCCATAAAAACCGGCGCGATTGGCGCTTCACCTGTTCCTGGCAAACTAATACCAATATTGGCATGCTTACTTTCCCCAGGCCCATTAACAATACAACCCATTACAGCCAATTGTAAATTTTCAACCCCAACATATTTTTTCCGCCATTGGGGCATTTTTTCACGGATAAATGCATCGACTGATTGCGTTAACTCACGAAAGAAAGTGCTCGTCGTACGTCCACAACCAGGACATGACGTCACCATCGGCGCAAACGCGCGCAATCCCAATACTTGCAAAATTTGCTGTGAAACGATGACTTCTTTATCGCGCGATCCATTGGGTTCTGGTGTGAGCGAGGTACGAATCGTGTCCCCTATCCCTTGGTGCAATAAAATACCCATTCCAACACTCGATGCCACAATCCCTTTTGAGCCCATACCCGCTTCTGTTAAACCTAAATGCAAAGCGTAATGTGAACGTTCTGCGAGCATTTGATAGACTGCGATCAGATCAGGCACATTGCTCACTTTGCAGGACAAAACGATCTTATCTTCTGTTAACCCACAGTGACGAGCCGCTTGCGCACTCGTTAATGCAGACACCACCAAGGCTTCACGCAATACTTCACGCGCAGATTTGGGCTGTTGCAATTTTGCATTATCATCCATCATCTGCGTTGCCAACGATTTATCTAAACTTCCCCAATTCACCCCAATACGAACGGGTTTTTGATAGTGCAGTGCTGCTTCAATCATTTGATTAAATTGATCATCCCTTTTTGCACCAAAACCGACATTGCCCGGATTAATCCGATATTTTGACAAGGCTTTTGCGCAATCAGGAAATTCTTTCAATAAACGATGCCCATTGTAATGAAAATCCCCAACGATGGGAACGGCATCATATCCCGCTTTATTTAATTCAGTGCGAATTGCATGAACTTGTGCCGCTGCCTCGGGGGTATTTACTGTGATACGCACAATTTCGGAACCAGCGTCAGCCAGTAATTTAATTTGTGCGACTGTTTTAGCAGCATCTGCGGTATCAGTATCTGTCATAGACTGCACGACAATCGGTGCGCCACCACCCATTGTGATGTGGTCAATTTGTACAGCTGTTGTTCTGTGACGCATGGAAATTCTCGCAACAATAAAGTGGTCGGATTATATACGCGATAGGGGGGAAGGGCTATACCTCGTGCGGTCACAATTAAAAGTGACAGCGCTAAAACTGACGTTTACACTCTCAGATAATGGCATCACCCTCAGAAAGGTTACGATATGCGCTATCAATATTCCCTCACCAAACTCGCTGACATCATTGCATCGCACAGCGCAGAAAGTCTGCGTCGTGAAATACAACTCACCGCAGCCTCCTCAATGGAACTAGCGGAAAAGCAGCCAATCCTTCAAAACTTAAGACACGCACACTCTTTTATTACTACACATCCGGCATTGCCTGAGAATTGGCGAACCTCATTCAATTGTTTTAAAGATCTCGCTTATTATTTTATACAGCAAGACGAAAATGAAGCTTCTGAAGAAAAAGCGATGTGCTGCTGGTATTTATTGTTAAATCAAACCATTCCACTAAAAATAAAAACAAACACCGATGAAGAAATAACAAATAATTTCCCTTATGAAGAAATAATCATGCTCGGGAAGGCCTACTTACATGAACCCTATCAATTTGCAGGATTTATTTGCTGGCTATTAATACGACAAGTCAACCCTCACATCATCAAAGCATCTGCTCTCTTACGTCAGCTTTTTAATTATCATTCCTGGGATTTATCAACCTTAACACACACTTATGACTTAATAAAAAAATTCTCTCAAAATAGCACAAATTCTTTTTTAATGATGACAAACACCACACCTTGTTTATCACAAGGATTTACAAATAATCCACCTGTAAAACATATTTTTATTCTGACAGCAGCACTTATTCCAATGCCAAGCGAGAGAGCTGTCATTTACATTAGAAACAACAATGGTACTGTAGAATACAGCGCCCTTGGCATGAAAGAAATCGGTAAAATCGAAGCCTATGAATTTTTAGATGAGATTCTCGACTTAACAAAACCTGCTGTACAAAATCGTATTTCAATCATTGCCTTTGAACGCGGTCACACGAGCCGTGCTCACTCACAGCATGAATCTTACAATGTCAAGGGCACACTTTTTGCACATCAAAGACCCTTGTTACCCCCCGATGATAGTTCAGAAGATGAGATGGAATCCGCCATTCTTCCTCAGCACGCCCTCATTTTATTACAACTTTTTGGCTTTGAATTTATTAAAACACTACTCTCTTCCTCAGAAGAAGCCTATAGCAACGCACTTTTAACACTCCTAAAATCTCCTTTTAAAGACACTATTTTAAATGAATTACCCAGCAAAGCCCTCAGTGGTGAAATAAGCTATCTCCAAGCTTATGCGCTGCTTGCACAAATCGGATTGGCTTACTCCTATCAATTTGATCATTTTGGTGCGACTACAAGAAGCGCCTTTTCAATAAATTCAAATGATGGCAGTATGCGCTATCCAGAAGAAGCGCCGTTACAAAAAGACCTCATTGCGCTCGTCGAAAGCAACCCATTTTATATCCATGTTAAAGGCGTATTCAGTCTCCCCACTGAAATAATTGATAACGCCGTTATGCAGCTGCTCTCAGACGTAAACAATAAAAATACGTATCATATTCCATTTCTTGTTTCACTCTCCAAAAAATTAAAAAATAAAAATTTATTGGAATGCCATCAAAGGGTAATTGATTTTATTGGCGAATATCTTTTCGAGATTGGAAATGAATTGCATGATAGTTACGACAGTGTGCTCCAAACCATCGACCATCAACTGTCGCCTCTTTTCGAAAAAAAATTAGCAAGCTATGCTGAAAATATTGACCATGCCATTGATGATTATTTATCTGAAAAAATTGATTACTATATTCTTCAACAAATAGCTTGCTCACAATTAAGTTTCGTGAATTTAATAAAGCGACTTATTCCGCATTTATTATTGACAATCGATTACCCCCATGGAAGCTATGCATTAAAAAATCTGATACTTGAAAAAAGTTTTCTCTGGGCCAAGCAAAATGGGTTTGACTATCCTACTACACTCAACCGCATATTATGCACAATGAGCGACACCGTTGAAAATAAAATTCGAATACTGCAGGAATGCTTACAAGCATCAAACAATACAGACTACCTGAAAGAAATAATACGCTATGCTTTGAAAGAAGATGATGTGTTCATCGCAACTCTTTTTCACAACTCATTTGGCCATGAAAGCCATGTGCTTGATGCCATTATATCGATAGACAACACTGAATTTAGAGAATGGGCTTTGTCAGTCATTCCCCCATCGAATGAAGCCATACTCGCGATCATTAAACGTTATGTTGATGAAGGCGTATCAGAAAAAATAGAGCGCTTTCTGCAATCACCCCATCTTGCTCAAAAAACAGCTTACGATGCAATATTGTTTATAGCGCATACTTACGAGGGTAGTATCCATCGCTGGGCTATACTTGAAAAATATATCATGCTGATACAACAACCTGTTTTTGCTCGCGAATTAATAGAAATGGTTTTTATAGAAGCGGTTAAAAATGCTTCTGAAAAGGTACTATTACGGCTCTGCAATCTTGAAAATGATGCGCATTTTCCAAAAGAAATAATTGAAGCACAGGCAATTATTTTAATGCTGAAAAAAAAATGGGGGTTAGTCCATCTACTTTGTGGATTATCGGGCAAAACTACCAATGACAAAATCATTACAAAAAACAATGTTGATTTGCTCGTAAAGATACTCGAAGCACGCGTTAATAGCGCAACACTGTGCGAGCTCTATCAAAAAGATATTATTACACAGGCGCATACACTTTGTGACAACCAAAATACATTATTTCATCTTTCCGCAAAGTCTGGTTCCTATGATACTGTTGTAAACACCTTGTCTTTTTTTGAAAAACATTTAACCCCCCGAACAATATATATGTTTTTATACGCTAAAAATGAAACGGGTGAAATTCCACATTGCCCAGAAGCATTATCTGATGCTGAAAAAATAAATGTTTTTTTAAATCAAAAACGCAGTCAATACGAGGAGAAATATAACTTCAGTGTTACGGACGGTGGACTGTGGCGCAATCCCCAGGATCATAAACGTATGCGATCCGAACCCGACCATTCAGAGACGGATGATGAAATTCGGCGATTATTAGACATGTAATTTCAGATAGCCGCCCTAGGAACGCGTACGAATTAACTTTAAAGTAAAAAGCGGATACTTTATTGTTTTTAAAAACTAGGCGTGGCTTCGTTACGATGTAAAAAAGTAGCGAACTCAGCAGTTACGTTATCTTCTGAAGTGTCAGCGCCAGAGATCAGTGTCAGTATTATGCGCGTACTGACACTGATCCCTGACACGGACACTTTAATCTAATGCGTATTTCCTACATCGTAATGAAGCCATGTCCTAAAAACCAAAGAGTGATCTACTTCTTTAGCCTTCTAAAATTCATTTGCTTTCGTTGATTATTTTTGTTGGAATAGGTAACTGTTTTTTCAAGGAGTGAAAATATGCGATCCGCCTTTATCGAACCTGAAAAATCCCTCATTCAAAAAATTGATGATGCACTTTGCAAACTGGATCGTTATAAATATATATTTATTAAAAACCCAAAAGCAAAAGAAGCATTGCGTGCAATACTTGTAAACGCACGTAACACACTCATTCAAGTAAAAGAAACCTATAAAAACTTACAATCTCCAGAGTATACTGCTCGACTCACCGTCATTTGGAATGACATTACAACAATGACAGAAACATTTTCACAACAACTAAATGAGATGTCCACGTCTATTAATTATTTTGCAAGTCAAATTGCACCTGCAGACGCATCACAAATTGATGGCGCGACACGCGCGGATCTTATGGGTGAATTTATTGCTAATATTTCAACCAATAGAGACGGCGGCGCATCACAACGCGCTGTTTTGATGAACATATGTGCAACTGTTGCACTGAATGCGCACGAGTCGATCACCTCATTAGTCCCAAACGATGTCATAGGCGATAGAGAGTCAGTCACTGCTTGGCTACACGAGAATCGAACGCTCACGAGACCACATGTTCAACAAGCACTTGCCCAAGAAGTGTCGCGCTTAACAGAACTTGAAGACCCAGACATTCAAAGAATGTGGCAAAATCAAGAAGCCGCCATTAATGATTTTACAACACAACTTTTACTACTTGAGCAAAAAACAATTAGCACTAAAAACTTACAGAAGGAAATTGTTGCCGCCTGGGTAGATTACAAAAAACACACAAAACAAATTAAAGAAACAGATCGACAAACAGCGCTTTTAACGATTATCTTAGACACAACACAAGCATTAATTGATTATCAAAAAAAAATAAAACTTCCTTCCAATTGCTTTGCTCTAGATGTACTAATAAATGAAATCCAGTTCGGTCAAGAAATACTATTTAAAGAATTCCAAAAGTCGCAAAAAAAATTCCAGGGTCTGCTAGAAAAAATCAATGACCTCGCAAATGCATCTCCACCCACTTCACCCACACTTAGCAGTACAAGCTCCTCCATGTCATCAAGCAACAGCAGCAGTTTTTTTTCGAGTAATACTTCATTATCTTCTCGTTCATCGTCCAGCAATGATGATTCATCAGATAGCGAAACAAATGAACCACCGCGCAAGTACGCAAGACGCTAGCCAAATTTTATGGATTCAGTTTTGATTAACACAAGGAAGGTGTTATGCGAACGATTGAAGCTATCTCGGAACTTCAAGAAGTTACTAGCAAAACCGCACAGCAATGGGTCCGCAGTCACAATAAAAATACACGCACACACCTTGATAAAACAGCTACTTTTCGAAAGCTTTACAGAGAATGTCAGCTAACCATAAAAAAAAATAAAGTCATTGATGACATATGGCTAAGCGAAAGTGGCTTTTATCAAAGAATATTCACTGATAAAAATCACCCTAAAGGTCTATTACAAGAAATTGATAAAAAATCTTATCTTTCTGAAAATCCAGAATGGGAAACGGTATTAGATATAGATGCTTTTGCAAAAGAAAAAAATGTGGACTTGGCATTTTCCAAAATATATGAGAGCGAATTTAACGGAAAAATAGTCAGCATAATAGGATTTTCAGAAGCTGGCTCTGATGCTTTTTTAGCTTACGAATTTAATATTAAAACCAAAAAATTTGTTAGCAATGGCTTTTCACTCCCAAAGGCACGTTCAGATATTACCTGGTATTCACGCAATAGTTTATTGGTTGCAACAGACTGTGGCGAAAATTCTCTTACTCATGCCAATTATCCACGCAGTATCCGACTATTAAATCGAAATAAATGTCTGCAAGAGGCAGTCACTGTGTTTGAAATTGACCCCTCACACATGATGACCATCAGCCTAGCTTGGTACAATGGAAAAAATCGTTATTTATTTTATGTCAATCATATGGATTTTTATCACAGTGAATTTCATCTTGTCTCAAAAAAAAATCCAAGACATTACAATAAGCTGCCTATACCCACTGATGCACAGCTCGTCGATATCTATCAAAATACCGCATTGATTCAACTCCATTCTGACTGGGTTGTTGATAAAATCGTCTTTAAAAAAAATGCCATCATTGGTTTAGATTTAAAAAAATTCAGGCAGAATCCACGATTACAGCCTAACGCATTGAATCTCAGATTGTGGTATCAAGCAGATGCTCAGAACAAAATTGAAACCATTTTTTGTAGCAATAATAATGTGTATGTTTTTGTGCTCAATAATCTTCAAATGCAAATATGCTTGTTAATGCCTTCTTCAAAAAGTATTCGTCAGAAGGAAATACCGCTACCGAAAGCGTATAGTTTCGCCACCCCTTTGTTTATTGATGAAGATGAAAAAATGTTTTTTCATTTTGAAACATTTCTACAGCCAAAAACACTTTATGCTTATGATTCAAAAAATTCTACTCTGGCATTATTAAAATCTGGAACCCCTTATTTTGATGCATCACGTTATTTTGTACGTCGCTTAGCGGCAATCAGCAAAGATGGTACAAAAATTCCTTATCATATCGTAACAAAGAAAAATCTACCCTTGAATGGATTAAATCCGACGATCTTAAGAGGCTATGGCGGCTTTGAAGACTATTTAAATCCAAGTTATTTAAGATCAAAAGTAGTAGCGCTGCTAGAAAAGGGCTTTGTTTATGTTCATGCACATATTCGGGGTGGTGGTGAATTTGGATCAGAATGGCATAAAATGGGATCGAATCAATATAAACAAAATAGTTTTGATGATTTTATAGCAGTCGCTGAAGACTTAATTAATCTAAAAATAACAAGCCCTGCTTACTTAGGCATTCAAGGCGAAAGCAATGGGGGATTATTAGTTGCTGCCTGCATGACACAACGCCCAGCATTATTCGGCGCTGTTTTTTGCGATGTTGCTGTACTGGATATGCTCCATTACCATCAGCTTTTTGCTGGCCAAAGTTGGGTAGCAGAATATGGGAACCCTGATGATCCAGCAATGCACTCTATACTCGCAAAATATTCTCCACTACATAATCTTGACACCCAAAAAAACTATCCCAAAATTTTTATGCAATCCTCAAAAACAGATGATCGCGTGCACCCTTATCATGCGCGTGCAATGACCCATCAACTAGAACAATTAAAAAAACCCGTTTTTTATTATGAAAAAAAGGGAGGCGGACATACGGGTACTTCTTTTGAGGAATGTATGCGTGTTTATACCTACTGGCATCTGCGATTGTTAGCTCCTGCACAACGTGAACGAAAACGACAACGCGAAGAAAACAACGGAAGTACCGCAGGGTTTTTTCAAGCACATGAAAGACATGCGCCGCATAGACGATTGGAAAAACGGGATGCGTATGCTGCAAAGAGACGCGATAAATCGCCGTCTCTACAGCGCTGAGGTATCTCCACAAATAAAAATATTTGTGGGGATACCTCAGCGCTACAGCGAGATCGCGGTGGGCAGAGACGTCGATTTATCGCGTCTCTTTGCAAAATTTATTTGGAAAAAGATGAATAGCATACAGCGGATGTAAGCATTCGTTAATGAAACGTGATATTTATCAGCAATTCCCCGCGAATATCTGAAAAACCGCTAATTTTCAGATTTTAGGCGAGGTTGAACGATAATTTGTTGAGAAAAGCGGAATGTACATGAAGTACCTGAGCATTTTCGAGACAAATTATCGTTCAAGATCGCCAAAAGATGAAAATTTTTTGTTCATGGGGAATTGCTGGATATTTATCACGTTTTATGTTTGAAAAACGTGAGCATTAGGGTAATGAGACGCGATAAATCGCGTCTCACGATTTATCACGTCTCTTTTTTCTCTAGATCACGCAACTCGCGCCGCAATACCTTACCCACCGGCGATAAAGGCAACTCATCACGAAACTCAATAAGCTTCGGAATTTTGTAACCTGTAAGTGACTTACGACAAAAGGCAATTAATTCATTAGGCGTTATCGCAGGATCTTTTTTAATGATAAAGGCTTTTAATGCCTCACCCGTCTGCTCACTGGGCACACCAATGACCGCTACTGTTTGCACACCTGGATGCGCCGCTAACACGGCTTCCACTTCATTGGGATACACATTGAATCCAGACACCAACACCATGTCCTTTTTACGGTCGACAATAAAGACAAATCCATTCTCATCCATATAACCAATATCGCCCGTATGCAACCAGCCATCATCATCAATGGTTTGATGCGTCTCACGATCAGCATGCCAATAACCCAGCATGACTTGTGGTCCTCTCGCGCAAATTTCACCCGCTTCATGAAATGCCAAATCATTCCCTGCTTCATCACGAATCACCACCTCAGTTGATGATACTGGCAACCCAATGGTGCCGGTAAAATGCGTCATTGAAACAGGACATAAGGTAATCACAGGACTAGATTCTGTTAAACCATACCCTTGCAAGATAGGAATGCCCGTTACCTGTTGCCAACGGTCTGCAACGGGTTTTTGCATTGCCATACCGCCAGAAATAGTCAGTCTCAGCCTTGAAAAATCTACCGTTTTCATTTGAGGATGATTTAACATGGCATTAAATAAGGTATTCAACCCAATGATCATTGTCAGCTTAATAGATTTCATTGCCTTCATTAAAGCAGGTAAATCCCGTGGATTTGGAATCAATAAAGATGACGCCCCCATCGGAAAAATACTAAAAGCACAAACGGTCAAAGAAAAAATGTGGTACATCGGCAAAGCGGCCAACACCACACCATGATTCTGTTCCTTTACATCCTGAATCCACACCGCACATTGAATGATGTTTGAAATAATATTTCGGTGAGAAAGCATTGCCCCTTTTGCACGACCCGTTGTCCCACCGGTATACTGTAAAAAAGCCACATCTGTATTTTGAAGCGGCACAGGAATGAATGATAACGAAGGATCTTTTTTTAATACATCCTGCAAAAAAAACGCCTGGGGTAACTCATAAGAAGGAATAACCCGCTTAATATAACGCGATACAACATTAAAAACTGCACCCTTAACTGTTCCAAGCAAATCACCAATTTTAGTAATAATAATATTTTTAATGTCCGTATGCGACAAAGCCTCTTGTACTTTATTCGCAAAATTTTCTAAAACAACAATCGTTTGTGCGCCAGAATCCTTTAATTGCTCAGCCAATTCATGTGCCGTATACAATGGGTTCACATTAACAACAATCAACCCTGCTCTTAATGCTCCCATAATGGCAACCGGATATTGCAAAGTATTCGGCATCATCAATGCAATACGATCACCTTTTTTTAACCCTAATTTTTGCTGCAAAAATGCTGCTATATTATTTGCCAGTCGATCTACGGCTTGATAAGTCAGTGTTGTTCCAAAACAGGTATATATCGGACGATCTGAAAAATCACGCACTGCTTTTTCAAAATAATCAGGAAGTGAAGAAAAGATATCGGGATTAATTGTTTCAGGCACGCCATGCGTGTAATGCTGTAACCAAACCTTGTTTTCCATATGCGGTACTGCTGTCGACATGGATAATTATCCTTAAATAAAAAAGTGACAAAAAGAAAAAGCGCAAATCATTACATTTGCGCCTCAAAGAAAGTGACTTATTTGAAATCAGGATCAAAATCATCAACATTGATGACATCCATTTTTGCAGCATAGACACGCGACAAGGTACTTGCTTCTTCAGGTGTAATAACACCATGCGTTACAGCTGTTTCCATCCATTCAGCATGTGTTTTTGCGGTTAATGGATATTCACGACGCGCACTAGCAACCCGTTTTTCCAATGCTTCCATTGCAACAACTTCAGGCAAAATTGCTTGCACTTTTGCGGCAGGATTATTGTCATTGGGTGTTGTATAAAGGTCTGCTGACATACGATCACGAAGTTTTGTTGGTTCCATAAATAATTTCGCCACTTTAGACCCCAAACGATCGCTTGGCGCACGCAGATATTGTCCGCGCGGAAACACAACCACACGACACATCGCACTCAAGAAACGATTCGGGAAGTTTGCCAAAATACCATCCAACTGCGTTTGCATTTTGAATAAAAGATCTTCACAAATCCACTGCACAACAGGTAACTCTTCAGAAGCATATTTTCCTTCCGCATAGTATTTCAAAACACAAGAACCCACATAGAGATGGCTCAACACATCACCAAAGCGACCTGATAATTTTTCAGCACGCTTTAATTCGCCACCCATGGAAACCATCGCCATATCTGACATAAATGCTAATGCTGCGGAAAAACGCGCAAATTTTTGATAATAGCGTTTTAGATCACCACTCGGCGCTGTGCTCAAGCGACCATTTGTTAATCCCAATACAAATGCACGTATTTTATTGCTCACAATAAAACCTAAATGTGCAAAAATAGCTTGATCAAATTCGATCAAACCTGCTGCACGATCTGGATTGGCAGCCGCTTTCATTTCAGGCACAACATAAGGATGACAACGCACCGCACCTTGACCAAACACAATCATCGAACGCGTTAAAATATTCGCGCCTTCAACCGTAATGCTGACAGGTAATTCGATATAACCTTGTGCGAGGTAATTTTTTGAGCCCATGCAAATGCCTTTACCACCATGAATATCCATCGCATCAAGTACCACGCGGCGCGCCATTTCAGTCGTATGTAATTTAGCAATAGCCGATGCCACAGCTGGACGCTGTCCTTGATCTAATACAGAAACCGTCAATACACGTGTTGCTTCCATCGCGTAGATGTTACCCACAACGCGGGTTAAAGCTTCTTCAACGCCGCCCATTTTACCAATTGGCATATGAAATTGCGTACGAATGCGTGCATATGCACCCGTTGCCAACGCAGCCATCCGTGAACCACCTGTAGCCATCGAGGGTAAAGAAATACCACGACCCGCTGCCAAACATTCCATCAACATGCGCCAACCTTGGCCCGCCATTTTCGCACCACCAATGATGGCATCGACTGGAATAATCACATCACATCCGCGTGTTGGACCATTTGGAAATGGGCTATGTAAGGGCGCGTGACGACGACCGACTTCCACATTCGGCAAATGCGTTGGAATTAATGCGCAGGTAACCCCTAAATTTTCTTCTTTACCTAATAAATGATCCGGATCATATAACTTGAATGCCAAGCCAAGCAAAGTCGCAACAGGTGCCAAGGTGATATAACGCTTATTCCAATTCAAGCGCATACACAATTGTTTTTTACCTTCGAATTCTGCTTCGCAAACAATACCATAATCTTCAATCGCGCCAGCATCTGATCCAGCGACAGGGCTTGTTAGTGCAAAACAAGGCACATCGTCACCTTTTGCCAATCGCGGCAAATAATAATTTTTTTGTTCTTCAGTACCATAATGAAGTAACAACTCAGCAGGCCCCAATGAATTTGGAACGCTCGTTAAAATAGCGGCAGCACAACTTGCACTGGCCAATTTTGTAATCACTTGTGAATGCGCAAAATGAGAAAATTCCAATCCGCCATAGCGCTTTGGAATAATCATGCCTAAAAAACCATTCTTACGGAGAAAATCAAGTAATTCAGTGGGAATATGCATAGTATGATGCATCGTCCAGCTATCGACTTTGCTACAAAATGCTTCAACAGGGCCTTCCATAAATGCACGTTCTTCATCCGTTAACCGTGAAATGGGAATTTGCTCGAGTTTTTGCCAGTTTGGCATGCCCGCAAATAACTCCCCTTCCCAACCCACATTACCTGCATTTAATGCTTCGCTTTCTGTTTGAGAAAGTGCTGGCATGACTTGACGATAAAATAAGAAAATTGCGCTCGACAAAAGCCGCACACGCAAAGGACGGATATTCAGCAACCCAAACACGCCGACATAAATAATCCACGCAACCGTTAATAGCAGCGTATGTCCTTGTGAAAAATAAGAAGCCAGTAAGAGAAAAATACCGAGGCCTAGCGTCCACACGGGCAATGAGGCACGTTGAAAACCCAGCGTTAATACAACGCCTAAAAAAACAAGAATTCCTATCAGCAACATCACTATGCTCCTTGGTGATAAAACAGCTTGCTAAAAATACCACATTAGCAGAAAAAAATAAGCTGTTTCTGATTGATTTTTTTAGAACAAATCCATAATAGACTTTTTTCAACGCCTCGATTCATCGGTTATTTCTTCGAAAAAATTTTTTCAACTGCAAATGCAACTCATTAGCATTTTCGATCAAATGTAGAACAATTCACAGGGAAGTGCTAGATTATTGAAGTTGTCAATTATGAAAGGAACACTACCGTGACGCCTCATTTCGCTGTTGTTGAATTATCCCGCTGGCAATTTGCCTTTACTGCTATGTTTCACTTTCTATTTGTCCCGTTAACGCTTGGTTTAACGTGGATTTTAGTCGCGATGGAAGGCGCCTACGTCCTCACGAACAATGTGATCTATAAAGACATGACCCGCTTCTGGGGAAAATTACTTGCGATTAACTTTGCCGTCGGCGTCATCAGTGGTCTCACGATGGAATTTGAATTTGGCTTAAATTGGGCTTATTTTTCACGCATGATCGGCGGCAGCTTCGGTCCCGTTTTGGCAATCGAAGGGATTACCGCTTTTATGCTTGAAGCCACGATGTTTGGTTTATTCTTTTTTACTTGGGATAAATTAAGCCAGCGTGCCCATTTTATGGTGACCTTCTTCATGGCATTTGGCGCAAGCTTATCCATCGTTAATATTTTGGCCGCAAACAGTTGGATGCAACATCCCATCTCCACTGAATTCGACTACCAAAACATGACATTAAAGTTACATAGCATTGCTGCGTTATACATGCATGATCTTGCACAAATTCGCATTGGTCACGTAGCCCTTGCAGGCTTTTTAGTTTCTTCTCTATTTGTTGCTGGTATCAGCGCTTTTTATCTCCTAAAAAAACAAGATATTGAATTTGCAACACGCTCTTTTGCGATTGCAGTGGGTTTTGGTTTGATTTGCTCAATCATGCTTGCTTTCTTTGGCGATCAAAATGGCTTAGAAGTGCAACGCGATGAACCTGAAAAAATGGCGGCTATCGAAGCACAATGGCAAACACAAAAAGCACCCGCTGCATGGTATGTCTTTGCATGGCCTGATCAAACCGCTGAAAAAAATTATTTCACGGTGCAAGTTCCTTATGTTTTAAGCTTGATTACCTCACACTCTTTAACAGGTACTGTTGAAGGCGCTGATTCAATTATTGAGAAAAACAAAGCGCGCGTCACAAATGGTATTAAGGCATACGGTGCATTACAGGCCATTTGGAATAAAAAAGCAGATGATGCAACGCTCAAAACCTTTAATCAAACACAAGGTGATTTAGGCTTTGCGTATTTGTTATTGCCTTATACCAATGACATCGTGCACGCAACACCGAATCAAATAGCACAAGCGGCGAAAAGCGGTATACCGAATATGCCAACCGCATTTTTTACTTTTCGTATTATGTTAGCAATTTGGGGAGTCACATTTTTACTACTTATTTTAGGTGTTATTTACACAATGCGTCATAGTTTGGAAAAACATCCTTTCTTTTTACGTTGCTGCGTATGGAGCATTCCGCTGCCTTACATCGCTGCTGAATGCGGATGGATGCTTGCTGAAGTTGGCCGCCAACCTTGGGCTATTCACGACATCATGCCCACTTTTATGGGCATTTCAACCCTCGATACTGCGTCATTAATTTCAAGTCTTGTCTTATTTGTGGTGTTTTACAGTGTATTAATTAGCATCGAGCTGTTTTTGATGTTTAAGTTTGCACGCAAAGGGCCAAGTACGCTGGGAACAGGAAGGTATCATTATGAAGTAAAAATGTGAGTGTGAGTGTGAGTGTGAGACCTTAGAAATCGTAATGACACCTCTGATCTCACACACTCACTCACCTTAACACTAAAATAAACCAAGAAAGAGGTCCAACATGTTTGAATACGAATTTCTAAAAATCGCTTGGTGGTTAATTATCGGCGGTGTATTAATGGTATACGCTGCAACAGCAGGTTTTGATGCAGGCGTGACGATGTATATGCCCTTTTTGCGCTCCGAAACAGATCGTCGGATCGTGTTAAATACCAGCGCACCAACCTGGGATGGTAATCTTACCTGGATCGTATTTGGTGGTGGCGGTATTTTTGTCGTATGGCCCGTCGTTTATAGCACCGCTTTTTCTGGCATGTACGCTGCACTGTTATTAATCTTATTTTCGCTTTTCTTACGTCCACCTTCCTATGAATATCGAAACAAAATCGACAGTGATACCTGGAGAAAATGCTGCGACTGGGGACTTTTTATCAGTGGTGTTGTGCCAGTATTTGTTTTTGGCGTTGCCTTTGGTAACTGTTTCTTAGGCTTCCCTTATTATTTTGATCCACACACCTACCAATCTTTTTATACCGGTAATCTTTTTGATTTATTAAACCCCTACGGACTTTTGTCGGGCTGCGTCTCTGTATTAATGGTATTTATGCATGGCTCTGTCTATTTGCAACGTCGTACGGAAGGCAATTTGCAAAAATTAGCCTTGAAAATGCATATTCGCTCAGCCATTTTGCTTTTAATTGCCTTTACTGCTGCCGGCCTATTATTAATGTATAAGCTCGTGGGTTACAAACTAATAGCATCTGCTGTTATTCCTACAGAACAACCCTTAAATAATATTGTCACAAGCGGTGTGGGTTATTGGATTCAAACCTATGATCAATATCCCTGGAAATATTTAGCACCCATTGCCGCTTACGGCGGTATTTTAGAATCCCTTTGGGCTGCTTATTATGGCTGGTATGCCACTGCTTTTTGGGCAAGCTGTTTTGCCATTGGCGGTATTGTTGGCACGGCTGGCGCAACCCTCTTCCCTTTTCTCATGCCATCTTCTACCCATCCTAATCAAAGCTTAACGGTTTGGAACTCAGCCTCAAGCCAATATGCATTAAACGTCATGCTATATCTCGGCGTTGTCTTACTGATTATTATTGTTGCATATAAAATCTTTGCTTATTCAACGATCTGGGGGAAGAAACCCACGCTGACAGAAGAAGATGTTCGTAAAAACGATCATACTTTTTATTAAAATATCCCCTCTCTTAAAAAAGAGGGATAAAGGAGGGTGTATTATGTTTTACGTGTTAATTATGATCACTATTCTGCTTGCGATCGCATTTGGTATTTGGCTGTCTGTCCGCATTTAATGGGTACGAGCCGCGCATGTAACGAGCAAATTTGCAGGGTTCTCATCCTGCAAATTCGCTCGTTACACGCGCGGCTCGCATCGCAGAACAAATCCTAACCATACTATTAACCTTCTCTTAAGGCTTACACGCTATACTTAGCGCATCAACTATAAACGAAAAGTTGCACACTTTATGAGACAACGAGCCCCATCCCCCAAAACCAAGATCGGTGCCTGGTTAACCCCAGAGGGTCAACCCATTGCAATGCGCAACTGTGAACTTCTGCGCATAAACCCTACTACAAAAATAGAAACAAAACAGCGGTGCATTTTTTTCTCGGATAATGGTGATTCCCAACACGCTGCTTTTACGCAAACTTTTCACGATACAAAAGATCCAAAAAATACAGGCGGTTTCTCAGAAAATCCAGCGGCCCCTCAGACTGAAAAATATGATTCTATTTATCACTACATCACAACAATCAAACCAGCTAGTAAAGACATTAATCGTACTTTATGGTCAGCGCTTTGGAAAAAATATACCCAAAACGATCAGTTGCGTGCAGACTTACTTGCAACAAAAGAGGCCTTTTTAATTGAAGATACCTTACATGGCATTGGTACTGACGGTAAAAAAGAAAACCTTTATGGTCGTATGCTCATGCGCATGCGAACGGCATTACAAAACTGCGAAGAAACTCGTGCAACACAGCAACCCCCAACGAAAAAATGGGTTGATGAGAAACAGCCGTCCTGCCCAACTGACGACGCATTACAGGCTGATCTTGACAGCATTTATACCGCGGCAAAAGAAAACACCATCGATAACTTCACTCGCCTAGAAACAACCCTCTTCAACAAAATGTCTCCTCAAAAAAAACAAACCTATATTGAGGAAGTAGTCCAAGCAGTAAAAATGGCGCTCAGCACATCAAACCAACCAGGCTTTTGTGACAAAATAGCATTTGATCTTGTAAAAACAAAAAAGAAAAGTGCGCAAGGCCTTGAAGAAGAGCTACCCAGCATTACCATTAATGGCGACAAAATCAGTATCGAGTTTGAAGCAACGGTTGGTCGTAAAAGCATGAATGAAGGGCTGAAAAAAACCCCTTTAAAACTCGATCAAACTTTACACGCAGATGGCACATCATCCTTTGCTGTCACACAGAAAACAGATACGTTTGAAGAACGAAAACACATTTTCAAATTAATGGCCGCAACAGCCGCAAAAATACAAACAGGTGGCCTTGAAAAAACACAAGTAGTCAATGAAAAATTGCTGCTAACCGGCGCTGAAGAAGCACAGCTCAAACAAGCCACTTTTACCAATCTTGAAGTACCAGATACAAGAGGTGTTGTTGGCAAACACACCGTAGAAGTCTATGGCACAAAGCTAGACCTAGATGGCGTCACGCCCAAACAAGCTGCTGCCATTGCGGGTTTTTTAGAACATTTCAATGAAATAAATTTTAAGCGTAATGATGGCACTGTTTTATCACTGACTGCACCAATACACGCGCATCATGCTATGAGTACGACACAAGGTGTTCTACCAAGCGTTGTTCAACCACAAAACCGATCAAGAAGCAGTAGCACGGCAAGCACGGGTAGTAGTGATAATAATAATGATGATGACTCCAGACCCCCTTCCCCCGCGATTAAGAACTGATCCCTATGCACAATATAAAAACACGCTCAATGGAATAACTTATGCGCCCATATCCTTGGTTAATGCGTCAAAGCCAGCTTGCGCGCCAGCCGCTCTCACGCAATGTGCTTTGTGCCATTTTTTCTGGCTTTTGTCTCATTGCACAAGCTTATTTACTCGCAACACTGATTGATCGTGTTTATTTACACGATCTTTCAGAAAAAGACGCGACCCCTTTGCTGGGATACTTATTATTAACAATCATCTTTCGCGCAATACTCACTTTTTATCGAGAAAAACTTGGCTTTAAAACTGCTGCCATTATTAAAAACACCCTGAGAAAGCAATTATTTTCAAAATGGATGTCATCCAATCTTGAAAAATTTTCAACAGAAAAAACAGGTGCGCTCACCACCGTATTTATCGAACAAATTGAGGCACTTCATGGGTTTTTTGCGGACTATTTGCCACAAATGATGATCGTTGTTATTTTGCCCTTTATTATTCTTTGTTTTGTTTTTCCAGAAAATTGGTTAGCGGGTACGCTTTTATTCATCACTGCCCCGCTTATTCCTTTATTTATGGCTTTTATTGGCATGCAAACCGCCAAATTAAAACAAGAAAATTTTCAACTGCTCGCTAAATTATCGGCACATTTTCTAGATACGCTGCAAGGGCTAACCACACTGTCTTTATTTAATCGTGCGCGCGCACAAACAGCCTCCATTAAAAACTTATCGAATGCTTTTCGTGAAAAAACAATGGGTATTTTAAAAATCGCCTTTTTGTCATCAGCCGCCCTCGAATTATTTGCAACAATCAGTATTGCAATGATTGCCGTTTATTTAGGGCTCGGATTATTAGGCTATATACATATTGGTTTTTCAGGTGTAAAAATTACGCTACAACAAGCCTTGTTTATTTTGTTATTGGCACCTGAATTTTTTATGCCCCTGCGCCAATTAGGCACTTTTTATCATGCACGCGCAGAAGCCATTGCCGCAGCAGAAGAAATGATACCCTTATTTAATTCAGAAACAGACTCCGTAGAAACCTCACAAAAATTAGTCAGCGATCAGATTGCTTTATCATTCATGAACGTTACATTTTCTTACAAAAATAAACCTATTTTTAAGAATTTTTCATTGACTATTCCATTTGGTGGCTGCATCGCTATTACAGGTGAAAGTGGGATTGGAAAATCAACACTATTACATTTGATTGCAAAATTAATAACACCACAATGTGGCAAAATCACTGCAAATACAGTAGATATTGCCACAATAGATAATGACAACTATCGCTCCACACTTTCACTATTGCATCAATATCCCCGATTACAGACAGGTAGCATTTATGACAATATTGCCTTTGCAAAAAAAGGCACAACCCAGGCAGAAGTTGTCGCAGCGGCAGAAGCAGCTGGCGTGACGCTTTTTTCAACGGATCTGTCTGATATGATCTATGAACAAAATGTGGGGTTGTCCGGCGGACAAATTCAACGCATCGCATTGGCTAGAATTATTTTACGCGACACACCCATTGTTTTATTTGATGAGCCAACCAATTATTTGGACGAAAGCAATATTGAAATTTTTTGGGAATTATTGAATAGATGGTATGAGAAAAAAACGCTGATTATTGCGACACATGATCAGAAAATATTGGCCAAAATAAAATGGAAAATTGATCTTGAAAATCATGCTCGCATCAAACCGCTGTGAGACCTCGAGTTATCGTCTTTTTACAGGACACACTTACTATGAAAACCCTACTCTCCTTCACTTCCCACTGGAAAAACCATAAAACCACCGTCCTACTGGGTTTATTTTTATCGATTACCGTTGCTATTTCTTCAGTGGCTTTACTTGGACTGTCAGGCTGGTTTATTGCAGCCAGCGCCTTTGCAGGTCTTCTACCAGCAACTGCTTCACTCTTTAATTATTTCTTACCCGCCGCCATGATTCGCTTTTTGGCGTTGCTACGTATTGGCTCACGTTATGCAGATCGCGTCATCAATCATGACCTCACCTTTCAAATTTTGGCAAATTTACGCGTATGGTTTTATGAAAAACTCATCCCCTTATCCCCTGCAAAATTACTACAGCGTCACAGCGGCGATTTATTTAATCGCATGATCAATGATATTGACGCACTAGATCATTTATACTTGAACGTATTATCTCCCTTTTTTATTGCACTCTGCTTGATTCTCTTAAGCACCATTTTTATTGCTTATTTTTCAGGTTTTTTAGCATTGATTTCGCTCATTGGCATGCTCACAAGCACAATAATCATTACCTTACTTGCTATAAAAAAAGGCTTGAAAATTGGTCACGACGTTCAATCACATACTGCACAATTACGCATAACGATCATCAATGCCTTACAAGGATTTATCGATCTTTTATTATTTTTAAAGAAAAGTGAACGTGACGTTTTACTCGATGAAAAAAACAATGCGTTGACCATTGCACAACAAAAAGCGGCTGCGCTAAAAGGCACTATTATTGCGCTAATGACTTTTTTTTCAGGCCTGACACTATTTTTAATTATTTATTGCGGTATTCCACTCGTACAGACACATCAACTGAATGGCGCAATATTGACTATGATTACCTTATTAGTCATCGCCGTATTTGAACAGTTGTTGACACTCCCGCTGGCGGCATTATCCCTAGGAAAAACAAAGGCCGCTGCGAATCGTATTGTCGCCATCACCTCAGAAAAGCCCTTCGTTGAATTTTTATCCGATGAAAAGATAAATCACTACGATTTATCTTTAAATAACATTTCTTTTCATTATCCAGATCACCCTAAAAATAGGGTAGAGAATGTCACACTTGATATTCCAATGAACACCCCTATTGCGCTATCTGGGGTATCAGGTGCTGGGAAATCAACCTTATTAAATTTAATAGCACGCGTTTATGATCCAAGTGAAGGCAGTATTTTTTTAGGGGGTGCTCCTTTAAAAAATCTATCTGAAACTGTTTTACGAAATACAGTTTCATTGGTTACGCAACAAGTGCATATTTTTAACGGCAGTGTGCGCGATAATTTGTGTTTATTTCAAAACAATTTTACGGATGAACAATGCTTTGATGTTTTAGAAAAAATGAATTTAACAGATACCGTTTTTCATTTGCCTGAAAAATTAGATGCCCCTATGGGTGAGTTTGGCAATCAATTTTCAGGTGGACAAATTCGACGGATTGCGATTGCACGCGCATTATTGCATGACACCCCTATTTTATTACTGGATGAGCCTTCAACGGGATTAGATAACCCGACCTTTGATAGTATTTGGAAAAAATGTGAGTCTCTTTTTGCAAAGAAAACATTGATTATTGCAACACATGACCGCAAGATATTAGAGAAAATGCAAAAGATCGTTAAGATAAGCTAAAAGGGGGATGTGCAATGGACAATGGGAAAGATTCAGCTCTATGGAAAATGGCAAAGGAGAGAGTCGCCTTTCGCAAAAGCCTGCTTTCTTATGCTGCTGTGAATATATTTTTAATCGCAGTTTGGTTTTTTTCAGGTCGCGGCCATTTTTGGCCTATGTGGATTTTAATTGGCTGGGGTGCTGCCATTATCATGCAATATTTTCAAATTTTTCATGCACAATCGGTTGAACAAGAATATGAGAAGTTAAAAAAGAAAACACCGTGAGATGAACACGGTGCGAGCATGATGCGAGCATGAGCGTAGCGAGTGTTTTTGCAGGATATTGATGAGCACCAACATTTTCTGAAAAACACTCGCTACGCTCATGCTCGCATCAAGCTCGCACCAACCCTTTATTTCTTTTTAGGAATATAAAGATCAGTCACCGTCCCTTCAAATACTTCTGCCGCCATCATAATCGATTCAGACAAAGTCGGATGCGCGTGAATCGTGAGCGCAAGATCTTCCACATCACACCCCATTTCAATCGCTAAGGCAATTTCACCGATCAATTCGCCCGCATTGACACCCACAATCGCACCTCCAATCACACAGTGCTTTTCATCAAAAATTAATTTGGTGAACCCTTCCGTGCGATCAACCGATAAAGCACGACCAGAAGCCGCCCAAGGGAATACGCCCTTCTCAACTTTAATACCTGACGCTTTTGCCTGCGTTTCTGTCATACCCACCCACGCAATTTCTGGGTCGGTATACGCAACAGAAGGAATGCATTTCGCATCAAAATAATGATTTTTGCCGGCGATTACTTCTGCCGCTAAACGACCTTCTGCAGAAGCTTTATGCGCTAACATCGGATTACCCACGATATCGCCAATCGCATAAATGCCCGCAACAGTCGTTTTCATTTGTTTATCGACAGGAATAAAACCGCGTTCATCAACCGTAACACCCGCCTTGTCAGCGCCAATCAATTTACCATTCGGACGACGACCCACAGCCACCAACACACGATCATAACGTTTTGGATTTTCTGCCGGTGCATTGTCCCCTTCAAAAGTCACATATAAACCATCTTCTTTCGCTTCAACTTTTTTCACACTGGTTTTAAGCATGATTTTTTCATAACGTTTTTCAAGACGTTTATGCAATGGCATCACCACATCACGATCTGCACCAGGGATGAGTTGATCCATCATTTCCACCACGGAAATTTTTGCACCCAAGGCGTGATATACCGTTGCCATTTCTAATCCAATAATGCCACCACCCAATACCAATAATTCTGCCTCTGGCTGCTCTAATTCAAGTGCGCTCGTAGAATCTAATACGCGTGGATCTTCTGGAATAAACGGTAATTTAACGGGAAAAGAGCCCGCTGCAATAATGCAATTATCAAAACTGACTTCAATTTTTTCTTCACCATTATCAACAATTAATTTTTTGGAATCTGTAAATTGTGCTTCGCCAGTGACAATTTGCACTTGACGTTGTTTGGCCATCATCGCCAAACCACCGGTTAATTTTTTAATAATCGAATTTTTATACTCACGGATTTTTGCAATATCGATCTTAGGCTGACCAAATTCAACCCCGTGTGCTGCCATGTCCGCCGCATCATCAATGACTTTTGCAACATGCAATAAGGCTTTTGATGGAATACAACCCACATTCAAACACACACCACCGATAACATTATAACGTTCAATCAAAATCACTTTTTTACCCAAATCCGCAGCACGAAATGCTGCTGAATAACCTCCTGGACCACTACCTAAAACAACCACTTCAGCATGTAATGTTGACATAAAGCATCACCTTCTTTTAAAAAAAATCTATAACAATAATCGACGAATATCGGATAAACACTGCGATAGATACACCGCAAATCGCGCGCCATCAGCACCATCAATCACACGATGATCATAAGACAAACATAAGGGTAGCATCAGTCGCGGCACAAAATTATCCGCACTATAAATCGGCTTTAATGACGATTGTGATACCCCCAAAATAGCCACTTCAGGCGCATTAATGATAGGTGTGAAAGCCGTGCCACCAATGCCACCTAAACTCGAAATAGAAAAACAACCACCCTGCATATCTGCCATCGTTAATTTGCCATCACGTGCTTTTGCACTGATTGCCTCTAATTCTTTGGCTAACTCAAAAATACCTTTTTTATCCGCATCACGAATAACCGGCACTACTAAGCCATTTGGCGTATCCACAGCAACACCTATATGAAAATAGTGTTTCAATACTAAATTTTCACCCGTGCTATCCAGTGATGCATTGAAATTCGGGAATTTTTTTAGAGCGGATACAACTGCTTTGATAATAAAAACCAAAGGCGTTAATTTAAAGCCTTGTTTAACTGCTTTGTCTTTATTGTCTTGGCGAAATTGTTCTAGCTCCGTAATATCCGCTTCAATCAATTGCGTTACATGCGGAATAGTTACCCAATTACGATGCAAATTCGCACCAGAAATTTTTTGAATTTTGGATAAGGGTTTAGATTCGATGCTGCCGTACTTTGCAAAATCTACGACAGATTGTGCAAGCACAGAAAATCCTGAGCTGTTATTGCCTTTAGATAAATGATTTTTAATATCGTCTTTGGTAATACGATTTTTTTCGCCAGTGCCTTTGATTGATGCAAGATTGACATCCAGTTCGCGGGCAAGGCGGCGTATTGAAGGGCTGGCGTGTACGGAAGAAGTGTCAGTGTCAGTGTCAGTGTGAGTGTCGGCGGTAGATTTTACAGCTGACACCTGCTCCTTAACAGCAATATCATTTTTTTTATCGACAACAAGAGATGTTGAATCTTTACTGCCGCTGACACGGTTACTGTCACTGTCACTTTTAACAGTGCAAATCACCGCACCTTCTTTAACTTTATCACCCACCTTAATTAAAACCGCTTCAACAACACCGGCTTCGCTTGCAGGAATATCCATGCTCGCTTTGTCACCTTCTAAGGTTGCTAAAGACATATCCACAGTAATGGTGTCACCAGGCTTAATCATGACAGCAATAACGTCGACTGCATTTGCAGTGCCAATATCAGGTATTTTAATTTCTTTGCTCACAGGGTACTCTCCACAAGTGAGTGGGAGTGAGAATGGAAGATTGAGTGACAGTGACAGTGACAGTGTCGGAGGTTTGTTCCAGTACAAACAAAAATAAAAGCTTCTATTGCTGCTTGAACTTTAATTTACACTGAATTACACCTCCGACACTGTCACCGTCACTGTCACTGTCACTGTCACTGTCACTCACACCTTAATCGGCTCTTCCCGATCTCTATCTATTCCCAATTTCTTTCCCGCTTCCAACAACGCATCTTTATCGATTTTCTTCGCTTCAAATAATGCATACAACGCCGTGTAAGCAATCATTTTTGCATCCACTTCAAAGAAATCACGCAAAGCCGCACGCGTATCACTACGACCAAAACCATCCGTACCCAATACATAATAAGGCACATGGATCGCTTCACGAATTTGATTCCCATTCATCTTGATATAATCCGTTGCCGCAATAATCGGCGCCGTATTATCTTTGAAACATTCTTCAACGTAACATAATTTTTGATCGTCAGGATGCAAACGATTATGACGCTTGACCGTTTCCATATCTTTACGTAATTCATTAAGACTGGTAGCACTCCAAATATTAGCATCGACATTGAATTGTTTTAATAATTCTTTAGCTTTGATGACTTCTGTCAGAATCGTACCAGCACCCATTAATGTGACGCAATTTGTCGCGTCTTTAGCACGCTCCAATAAATACAAACCCTTCAATATGCCCGCTTCAACACCTTCCGGCATCTTCGGATGATGATAATTTTCATTCATCACATTGATATAATAGAAAACGTCTTCTTGGTTGGCCATCATACGACGCAAACCGTCTTGAACAATCACCGCTAATTCATAAGAAAAGGTTGGATCGTAAGTCACACAATTAGGCACCATGCCAAACATTACATAATTATGGCCATCTTGGTGTTGCAAACCTTCACCAGCCAATGTGGTACGACCCGCAGTCGCACCAATAATAAATCCGCGCGCACGCATATCGCCTGCCGCCCACACCAAATCACCAAAACGCTGGAAACCAAACATCGAGTAATAAATATAAAACGGAATCATTGGCACATGACTTGTAGAATAAGACGTTGCAGCAGCAACCCATGCTGACATCGCCCCCGCTTCACTAATACCTTCTTGCAACAATTGACCCTTTTCATCCTCACGATAATACATCAATTGATTTTTATCTTCGGGCTGATACTGCTGACCCAATGGTGCATAAATACCAATTTGACGAAACAATCCTTCCATCCCAAACGTGCGTGATTCATCAGCAACAATCGGCACAACATGCTCTTTAATATTTGCGTCTTTTAATAACACACCCAAAATACGCACGTAAGCCATGGTACTTGAAATTTCACGTTCACCAGAACCCTCTAATAAGGCTTGAAATGACGACAACTCTGGCACAATTAATTTTTTACATTCCGGATTTCGTGAAGGTAAAAACCCACCTAATTTTTCGCGATTTTTAAATAAATATTGAATTTCTTCAGACGTTTTTTCAGGCTTATAATAATTTAATTTTTCTAAATCATCATCTGATAAGGTTAATCCAAAACGTTCCCGAAAATATTTTAAATCGTCGATACCCATTTTTTTGGTTTGATGTGCAACATTTAAGGCTTCGCCCCCTTTACCCATCCCAAAGCCTTTCACCGTATGCGCTAAAATAACGGTTGGCTGACCTTCGTGGGCAACAGCTGCTGCATATGCTGCATAGACTTTTTGTGGATCATGTCCACCTGCTAATAATTCCATTTTTAATTGTTCATCAGATAAATGAGACACTAAATCCAACAATTCAGGATATTTTCCAAAGAAATGTGCACGGAAATACGCGCCATCATTTCCAGAGAAGCGTTGATATTCACCATCAATCAATTCGCCCACACGCTTTAATAATAATCCAGAGTGATCTGCTTCAAATAATTTATCCCAGCCTGATCCCCAAATGATTTTAATTACATTCCAACCAGCACCACGGAACACCCCTTCGTATTCTTGGATAATCTGACCATTACCCCACACCGGGCCATCTAAACGCTGCAAATTACAATTAATCACGAAAATTAAATTATCGAGTTTTTCACGGCCAGCCATATTTAATGCGCCTAAGGATTCAGGCTCACCCAATTCACCATCACCACAAAATGCCCACACATGACGATCAGTCGTTTTTGCAAAACCACGACGCCCTATATATTTTAAAAAACTGGCTTGATAAATGGCCATCAAAGGACCTAAGCCCATCGATACCGTTGGAAATTGCCAGAAATTTGGCATTAACCAAGGATGGGGATACGATGTTACACCCCCTTTTGATAATTCCTGACGAAAACCATCCAATTGTTTATCACTAATACGGTCTTCTAAAAATGCACGCGCATAAATACCAGGTGATGAATGTCCCTGGAAATAAATACAATCACCACCATGATCTTTATTTTGCGCATGGAAGAAATAATGCAGACCGATCTCAAACAAAGTCGCAATCGAACCAAAGCTTGCTATGTGACCACCCAATTCTGTGGTGACTTTTCCCGCTTTCATTACCATGGCAATGGCATTCCAACGCAGTATATTTGTCACGCGTTCAAATAACTCACGCTCGTTTGGCATCAACGTTTCTTCTGAAACAGAAAGCGTATTAACATAAGGCGTATTAATAGTAGTGCCTGAAGACAAGCCCTTCTGATTCGCGTATTGCACCAAGGCTTTTAAAATAAACTGCGCGCGGTCAGTACCCTCAAATGAGAGAATAGAGTCTAGTGCGTCTTTCCACTCTTGCGTTTCAAGAGGGTCTTGATCGAATGCATTGGTCATGCAAATAAGTCCTTAGGTAACACATACCTACTGTTATTTTAGCACAGCAACGACATCCTTGCCGAAACGTAATTAAGGAACACGCACGAAACAACTCCTACAACTGACATCCACACAGTGACGTCACTTGCAGGCGTTAATTCATGCACATTCCTAAGTCATCCAATGGAGGTGCTGTGACCCTCATAAAAAGACGCGATAAATCGCGTCTCTACGTCAAACTCACCATTTTTTTCCGAAACATTACGATCCATCGTAGAGACGCGATTTATTGCGTCTCTAACCTGCGGAAGCACGCCAAGATACCACGAATCACCCAATCCATCCACTGATCGACAATAAAGCAATTAATACCAACCAAATCAAAACAGTTCTATGAATTAATCCAATGACATCAGACAGCAAAAGCATTTTATCAACGCCCAACGCTTCCTTTGCCATCACGAGCACCATTTCTTTTTCATCTGCAAGACCGCGCATCAGGTTTTTTATCCATAACTTAAAGACGGTTCCAAAATTACCTGCTAAAGCAAAGGTCAACCCCAGTAAACGCACAGGCACCCAATCGACCACTTGAGAGGCAAGCACGAAATATTTTTGACCTTGAAATTCCTTTTCAAACAGCCCAATAACAACAGATAAGGTTAATCCAACCGGTCCTGTTACAAAGTACCAAAGCAAGGGCGAAAATATTTTTTGATAACTGTGCAATAAAAATTGTTCTGCAGATAACTCTGATTTTGAACGTACACGCAATTCAGTAATATCAACGCAGTACCAAAATAACAACAAGCTAAAGATTAAATAGCCAAAGTGTCCGAAAAGATGATACACCAGTGTAAAAAACAAGCTCATCACAATCAGTATCGGCAACACTAAAATCAATACAGTAAATACACCATGCCCTTGCATCAAGGATGAAAATCTTTTTTTCATCCATGCAACATACTGTGGCGCCCACGGTTTTTGATAAGGTCCACTACTCAAATTTAAAAACCATTGCAGTGCAAAAGAAAGTGCGATTACTACAAAAGACATGGTGCTCTCCTCAATAATTAAATGGTGGTGATACGATTCCAGATAACAGTTTTACCAAACAATGGAATACCCACATAACCGCGTACCCTTAATTTTTGGCCATTTTCAACGAGTTTCATTGATGCATGATACAGCTTTCCATCACGTGGATCTAATATCATCCCCCCTTTGCAATAATCAGCAAGACATTGCATATCACTAATGATAGTAAGCCCTAAAATGGGTTTGTCCTGCTGTTCTCCTTTACACTCCTTGCAAACATCGTCTGATTTTTCTGTTGTGACCGTATATATTTTTACAATTTTACCTTCATAAATATCCCCTACACGCGCAACACGTATTACCGCAGAAGGTTTTTTTGTTTTCCCATCAATTGTTTCCCAGTCTCCTGCCACAAGACTGACTTTATTTGTTTTATCAGCAAAAACAGCAAAAACAGCAAAAGAAATTAAAATAAAAAATGCGTTCATTGCAAAAAATTTAATAACGCGAACCATTGTTCCTCTCCATAAATAAAAAAATGTGTGGGTTTTAGATAAAAAACGACATAAAAATCCAAAAAAAGATATAAAAAGATAAAAACATGATCAAAAAGTTTGATCTTGTTGGTTTTCATTGTAGAATAAAAGTGTTGTATTTTTAAACTAAATTGTTAGGGAGATTTAGAATGCCAGCAAAAAAGAAAAAAGCAGCTAAAAAAGTAGTTGCTAAGAAGGTTGTCGCTAAAAAAGTAGTTGCTAAGAAAGTAACTGCTAAGAAAGTGGTAGCTAAAAAAGCAAAGAAAGCTGCTAAACCAAAAGCAAAGAAAGTTGTTGCTAAGAAAAAAGCAGTTAAAAAACCAGCAGCTAAAAAAGTAAAAAAAGTTGCTAAAAAAGCCGGTGCTAAACGCAGAGGCCGTCCAGCTAAGAAATAATAGTTAGCGAACGAAAAAGCCGCCATCGAAAGATTAGCGGCTTTTTTTATGGGTGCTAATTCTCACATCTCGCCCTATTAATCACTGCATCCGCAATGCGCCATCCAATCGAATGGTAGATCCGTTCAAATAATCATTCTCAATAATATGCGCACAAAGCGCTGCAAACTGCGCTGGCTTTCCCAGTTTTTTTGGAAAGGGTACATCGGCACATAATGCCTGCTGTAATTCAGGTGTCATGCCTGCAACCATTGGCGTTTCCATAACACCCGGCGCAATGGTCATCACACGAATACCAAAACGACTGAGTTCGCGTGCAGCAGGTAATGTCATCGATGCAACACCCCCTTTTGATGCACTATAGGAAATTTGCCCAAGCTGACCTTCAAAAGCCGCCACCGATGCCGTATTAATAATGACACCACGCTCACCCACTTCGTTTACGGCTGCTTGCACTGACATTTTCTCTGCACATAAACGCAATACATTAAATGTACCAATCAAATTCACTTGAACAATCCGTGAAAAATCTTCTAAAGGCATAGCACCTTTTTTTCCAACAATACGCGCACCATGAATAATGCCCGCACAATTGATAACCGCATGAAGTTCTTTTTGGGAATCAATTACTTTTTTTACAGCATCACTTGAAGTGATATCGCACTCAATAACAGATTCATTGGCATTTCTATCAATTCCCACAACATACGCACCACGCGCCGATAAATAAGCTGCCGTTGCCGCGCCCAAACCAGAAGCAGCACCTGTAACTACTATCGTTTTACCTGAAATATCCATAAATTAAGTTCCTTGTTTAAAGTTAGGAGTGGGAGTGGGAATGTGAGTATCAGAGGTATAATTAAATTACACCCCTGACACGCACACTCACACTCACACTCCCACCCACGCCCCCACTGACACTCACACGCAAATCCTTTATCATAAGAGAATAACCAACACGAGGTCTTATGTTACTCTCATCCCTTACTGCAATATCCCCACTCGATGGGCGCTACGGCGATAAAACTGCACAATTGCGCCAAATTGTAAGTGAATACGGCTTAATTTACTACAGACTGACCGTTGAAATTCATTGGCTCTTCGTCCTATCCAATTGCCCTGAGATCAAAGAATTTTCTCCGCTGAATCTTAACGAAAAAACGTTTTTGGAAAAATTACTTGTCGATTTTTCTGAGAAGGATGCGCTCGCTATTAAAGCCATTGAGAAAAAGACGAATCATGATGTAAAAGCGGTTGAATATTTTCTACGAGACCAATGTGAATCACACCCTACCTTAAAACACGCATCCTCTTTTATCCATTTTGGCGCAACCTCTGAAGATATTAATAATTTAGCCTATGCCTTAATGCAAAAAACATTGCGTGATCAACAGTTATTACCTGCCTTGAAAAAAATAATCCAAACACTAAATCAGTTAGCAGAAAATACAGCAGCATTGCCTATGTTGGCTCGCACACACGGACAACCCGCGACACCGACAACACTGGGCAAAGAATACAAAAACTTTAGCATGCGCTTACAAGCCCATGTTTCACAATGGAGTGCCATTCCCATTGTTGGAAAATATAATGGTGCTGTTGGTAATTTCAATGCGCATGTCACAACCTATCCTGCGGTTGATTGGACTGCATTATCGCAACACTTTATTGAATCATTAGGCTTGCAAAATAATACCCACACCACACAAATTGAACCACATGATTTTTTAGCACAATGGCTCAATGCTTTGTCGATTTGTCACACGATTTTAATTGATCTCTGTCGAGACACATGGGGCTACATTTCACTTAATTATTTTTCACAAAAAAAATCAGAGCATGAAGTCGGCTCATCCACCATGCCTCATAAAATTAACCCCATTGATTTTGAAAATGCAGAAGGTAATTTAGGGATGGCAATTGCATTATCAACCCACCTATCACAAAAATTACCCATTTCTCGTTGGCAGCGCGATTTATCCGATTCAACCGTACTGCGAAATTTAGGCAGTGTCGCAGGTTATGCACTTGTTGCATACCAATCGATTGAAAAAGGATTGTCGAAATTAATTCCCAATGAAAGTTATATCAGACAAGAGTTAAATGCGCATCCAGAAGTATTAACCGAAGCCATTCAAAGCGTTATGCGTCGTTATGGCATTGAAAATGCTTATGAACAATTAAAACAACTATCCCGTGGTGAAAAAATCACACTACAACAATTACGTGATTTTATAGAAACACTCTCGATTCCGGCTGATGAAAAACAACGCTTAAAAACATTGACGCCAGAAAATTATTTAGGCTTAGCAGTGAGGTTAGCAAAATGAAACTCGGCACATGGCTCGTCCAAAAGCTCAGTCATTACTTGTTAACACCTGTGAGGCCATCACGTAATTTTCTTTGTGATTTTTCACGTATTCGGCATGAAGTACGCACCGCGGATGTCTTACTGATAGAAGGACGCAATCGCATTAGTCACATCATACAAAGCATTACACAAAGTCCTTGGAGCCATGCCGCGCTTTACATTGGCCATATTCAGACTGTGGAAGATCCTAAATTACGCGAATATATTCAACAAAATTACAAAGGGTCTTTATCAGAGCAACTGCTAGTTGAAGCTGTGATCGGGGAAGGAACCATTATCGTCCCGATCTCAAAATATAAAGAAGAGCATATTCGCGTTTGCCGCCCATCGGGCTTATCGCATCATGACGGTCAAAAAATTATTGAATACGCGCTAAAAAGCATAGGCAGAACTTATAACTTACGCCATTTTTTTGATCTGGGTCGGTTCTTGTTATCCAGCAAGTTTATTCCACGGCGCTGGCACTCCAGCTTATTTAAAAATAGCAAAGGTAAAGCCAAACAAGATATTTGTTCAGTGATGATTGCTAAAGCATTTGCCTCCATAAAATTTCCAATCTTGCCATTGATTCGTAAAAATGAGGATCGCCAGATGGAAATGATTCGGCGCAACCCCAAACTATATGCGCCGAGTGATTTTGATTATTCACCCTATTTCGACATCATCAAGTATCCGATGATGCCGGTCATGGGTTTTAGCGCCTATCGTCATCTACCATGGCAAGATGAATTAATCAGTAATGATGATCATGGATTAGCGCCAACGGATGATTGATTGTAACCATTCAGCCCTCACTTAACCCGCTCATTTTTTGGCGCTTGCCAATATCATACCCCGAGGTTCTTGCGCAGGATAGAATCCATGTTTTGCGCACTCACACTCAATCAAGGCGATACGATCGCGTAACGTGCCATGCGAAAATACCGGACTATCTCTAAGCGCAAGCAACTCTCGTAATTCATTTTCTAATAGGATTTTAGCACTAGCCTCTGTGATCGTTAAAAGTGCCGTTTCTATACGCGTTACTTGTGGCACGATATCAGCAATGTTATGGCGTCCTAATTCCGTTAATCTCGGGACTTTAGCATGCCGCCCCGTATAATCACCCAAGAGATCGCACATACCATAAAGTAGCTTGATGCCATTGTTTTGTGACGGTGCTTTTTTCATGCCGTCATCAAATATTTTTTTTAATCTTTCAGAAAAAACAGGGGGTGGTGAAATTCGCGTAATAACAGATGGCCGATGTTGGCCTGCTCGCCAAGTCGGTACAGCATTACTACTCCCTCGCCTCGTTGGCGCCCTTAATGGTAAACGCGGGTAATTCAAGACAGCTTGCAACACAGATTTTTCCGTTTCAACAGTAGAAGCACTTTCTGACCTAGCTAGAGAGACACTCCTTGAAGCCGTAGATGGTGCATCAGGCATAAAACCACAAGCATCTCGAATCGTATCCACAATATTTTTTGTCTGATCATGTATCGCACCTAACTCCATTGCGAGTTGTTTAGCATCAAATTTACTACGCCGATTACGCACATAATGTGATTTATTTTTAATGTATTCGCCAATACCCTCTAAGTCTCGATCAACATTTAAAAGCAATTCTTCTTCAGAGACCCAGCGCCGACCCCCTACTTCTGCCATCAACTCAAATTTATCCCCCACAAGATCTGTTTGTCGCACAATTTGTGTGCTTAACTCATCAAATAATCGATATAAACCCGCACAACGACTCGGATCCTTTGCCTCAATCTCTCCAATTTTTTTAAATACCTCTAAAAGCTGATCAATTACACGTAAATATGAAATCACATAGTAAATTAATTTTGCATACTCAGCTAAAGCACACAGTAAGCGATGTGTTTTTTCTTTCACTTTATTATTTTTGCTTAAGGAATCTCCTGAAAAAATATCTTGAACATAACTAACATCATCATCACTAACGTTATCTGGCACAGAAAATAACTTAATAGAAGGGATTTCTTTTATATTATGAAAAGCTTCCATCGTATTTTCATAATAATCTGCGAGCACTTTTACCCATTTTGTCACAAGCGTATTGGGCAATAATTTTGGATCAGCGGTATGCCAGATGCGGAAACAGCGCGATGAAGCGCTATCACGCTTAATGCCGCTCGCTAGCAAATCCATACTCACAAATTGCAATCCCTTCCATTCATCTTTCGGGACCGTAAATTTAACAAAATGGCGAACCATCTCACCAGAAATACGCTTTGTCATCACACGTAATTCTGAAATCGTTTCCTCAAGCGGCCAAATTTGCTGATGCTGTCTTAACCCTTTTGCTCTCGCTTCCTTCAAATGCTCGTAAACTGGCATTAAAGAAGTAAAGTGTCGTGCATGTGAACCTCGCATACCTGCGCATTTCAACACGAAGCGCATTAAGCCATCCAAAATAGCCATATCAACCTTACGACCCTCGTATCCAAATAATTTTTCAACGATCGTCAAAAGATAAGTCACCACTCTGATTGTTGTGCCACTCATTTTTTTTTCAGTGTGTTCAAAATAATAGGTTTTTAATAGATTAAGTGCTTCACTCAAATGATAACGATAGTAGTCAAGCGGTGTTTTCTGCTCAATAGAGGATAAGGCATGATCACCTGCCGTCACTACTTGCGCATTTGTCCAAGTAGTAGAACGCCATCCACCCCCTTCTTGCTTTTCAAATGGCGCGGTAAAACCAATTGTTTCACCAGCAATAACAATGATTTTTTCAAGGTGCTGCTGATAAAACTCATTAATCAGGTTAATTTCACGCTCTATCTCTGCTTTCAGGCCTTCTTTATATTCTTCGTAGAGAAAAAGACCACCAACTGCTATACCACCAACCAACACAATTGCACCTGCTGCAACAGCAGATTGTGGGTTCATCTGAGCGATCATTATCATCGCTGCAAGACTTAAACGTGCATCTCTTGACATATAAACACTCCTTTGTATTGTATCTGCTCTTAGCAGCCCATCTAAAGAGTATCGCCAATTTCCCTAGCAAGGAACAAGCACCGCATTGGGTTTTACACAAGTAGCATTCCAGATAATGCCAGGTCAGCAAGTTCTCTGTAGAAATTTTATTCCTTGACAAAAATCCCGAAAATGTCTTACGTTGAGTCCTAGATTCCTCAATGGAAAATGGATAGTGCTATGTCAAAAAAAATGGGTAGAACAACGTATCACACAAAAAATACAAACGAACAACCTTCGGTAATTCCTGTTTTCTTTGCCACTGAAATGTGGGAACGCTTCGGCTTCTATATGATTCAAGGTCTGCTTGTATTGTATATGACAAGCCAACTCTTCGGATTTTCGGATGCAAAAAGCTACGCAATTTTAGGCGCCTTCACCGCAATCTCTTACATGACACCCATCATTGGCGGTTATCTTGCAAGCCGCATCTTAGATTTTGAACATGCGATCACACTAGGCGGATTTTTACTAGCGATTGGATACGCGATTTTATCTCTCCCCCATGAGAATTTATTTTTTATTGCGCTGGCCATCATTTCAATTGGTAATGGATTTTTTAAACCTAATATTTCAAGTTACTTAGGTGATTTTTATAAAACGAGTGATGCAAGCCGTGAAAAAGGCTACACTATTTTTTACGTCGGTATTAACATTGGTGTTTTATTATCAACCGCATCATCTGGCTATCTTGTTCGTTATTTTGGATGGCACGTACCTTTTTTAATCGCCAGCATTGGATTATTGATTGGCACCGTCACTTTCGTTTTTGGTATTTACTATTTGAAAACTGCCAATAATTTTAATCGCATTAATCCTTCAATAGCACAAAAAAAACCGCTCAGCGTCACTTTAGTTTATATCGGTACCATAGCCGCCATCATTGCCTCCTACTTTGTTATTAGCAATCGTGTAATTGCCGATCAACTGATGCTCTGGGGCGGCGGCGCCATCTTTATTGGCCTATTTATTTATGCAGCAGGTCAACAAAGCACCGTAAAAAATAAAATGCTTGCTTGCATTTTTTTGATGTTGATTTCTATTGTGTTCTGGGCGATCTTTTTTCAAATGTTTTTTTCAATGAACTTGTTTATTGATCGCGCCGTTGACAGACATTTTTTTTCTTGGACACTACCTACACCTTTATTTATCAGTCTTGAATCTATTTTTATTATCTTATTCGGGACCTTCTTTGCACATCTCTGGCAACGTCTTGCACGGAAAAATAGAAATCCTAGTATTCCCCTAAAATTTGCATTAGCGATGTTCTCAATCTTTATTGCTTTTATGATTGCTTATATCGGTACACTAAGCGGTGGAGATAACCTCTGTAATAAATTGTTTATTGTACTGGCCTACTTTTTTGTAACCATTGGTGAATTGTTACTCTCCCCTATTGGGTTAACAATGATAACCATTTTAGCGCCAAAACAACTGGTTGGCTTAATGATGGGTGTTTGGTTTGTAACACTGGGACTAGGCGTAAAGCTCGCTGGCGTCATTGCAGGCTTTGCCGCAATCCCCAAAGACATTCACTCACTTGCAACAATAAATCATATTTATGGTCATGCGTTTTCACTCTACGCAGAATTATCGGTAGCTTGCGGCATTATTACGCTGCTTGCAGTACCGTTTTTAAATAGATTGATTAACACTAAAAAGACGCAAAGAAGCTTTCCGAGCGGCTTGTCGTCATAAAACCAATTCATGCAACTCTTGATGCGCATCGAGATATCCTGCAAAAATACACTCGCTACACTCATGCTCGCATCAAGAAATGTGAGCGCGCGAAACTGAGGGGATTTTTTTTATCCTGCTGTTTGTTTTAGAGTCGCTTCAATAAATTTATCCAAATCGCCATCCAATACTTTTTGCGTATCCGATCGCTCAACACCTGTACGCAAATCCTTCACGCGCGATTGATCAAGCACATAAGAACGAATTTGACTACCCCAGCTAATATCCATTTTTGTGTCTTCAATCGCCGATTGCGCTTCGCGTTTTTTCTGCATTTCGAGTTCATACAATTTCGCTTTCAGCTGCTTTAAAGCACTAGCGCGATTCTTATGTTGTGAACGATCGCTTTGACACTGCACGACAATATTCGTTGGCATGTGCGTCATACGAATCGCAGAATCTGTTTTATTGACGTGCTGACCACCCGCTCCACTTGCACGAAATGTATCAACACGGATATCAGCAGGATTTAAATCCACCTCAATATTGTCATCAATTTCAGGAGATACAAACACAGAGGAAAAAGAAGTATGGCGACGATTACCAGAATCAAATGGTGATTTACGAACCAAACGATGCACACCCGTCTCCGTTCTTAACCATCCAAATGCATAGTCACCTTCGTAATAGATAGTGGCATGTTTAATGCCCGCCACTTCCCCCGCAGAAACAGATTCAATCGTCGTTTTAAAACCGTGTTGATCTCCAAAACGCAAATACATCCGTAAAATCATTTCTGCCCAATCTTGCGCTTCTGTACCGCCAGAGCCAGACTGAATTTCAAGGTAAGCATTATTTTTGTCCATAGGGCCCGAAAACATCCGCTGAAATTCTAATTTTTCAACGTGCACACCAATATCATCAACATCTACTCGAATTTCTTCCGCCAAATTGGCATCATCTTCAACTTTTGCGATATCTAATAATTCAGCGGCATCTTGTAAGCGTTGACGAATAACAGATAAGCCTTCAACGACCACCTCCAATTGCGAACGCTCTCGGCCCAATTCTTGCGCTTTTTCTTGGTTTTTCCAGATTTCAGGATTTTCTAATTCACGACGGACTTCAACTAAACGACGCTCTTTTTCATCGAAGTCAAAGATACCCCCGAAGCGATAGGCTACGCGCTGACAGGTCTTGTATTTTTTCTTTGATTGGATTAGTTTCGATTGACATAACGGAAGTGTATCACTTTGTGGAAAGATTTTGCAAAAGGACCGCTTGTTACACACGCGGCTCGCATCATCCATCAAAAAATCGTCCCCGACGGGAGTCGAACCCGTGTTCTTACCGTGAAAGGGTAGTGTCCTAGGCCTCTAGACGACGGGGACAAACAAAGAGAGCAGAGTTTAGGACGCAACTCTCTGACTGTCAAGCCTATTTTACATAAAAAATACACGATGAATTAAAAATACACCCACAATTCAACTGAGACCGCATTAATACCTTTATCAGTACCAATGATGGGCGCCGTTGCGCCAAGACCAGAGCCTGTTTGAGAAGTCCCATAATCTTGCTGTCTGTCATATTCTAATTTAAACCCAGTTGCACGCCAAATAGCCACATTAAAAAAGAAAGCATATTTATTTTTTTCAAAGTTGAGCTCCAATGCTTGCATCGTATGATCCCATGCCGCCCCAATGAAAGCACCATGCTTTTTAGGTATAAAAGCAGGCGAATAGCGCGCTTCAATTCGCGCTGCTTGGGGTGCAGCACCATGATTATCAAACGACAAATCCTGCACGGAAAATTGCCGTAAAGAAGCGACGTACTCTGCCATGAACTTCCATCGTCCCGCCAATATTTTGACATTAATATCACCGCCGCTCACAGAGTGAGCGAGGTTATTTGAAGATCCCGATTGATCAAACCCACCAAACTGACCCTCATTCGTAGCGTAATAGGTATTTTGAAATCCACCCGCATCTGCCACATTGGTTAAAACACCCACGCCAATTTTACAACTGTCTTGCGCATTTTCACCAAAAAAAAGTGTGTAATACGTTTCAGCACCGGCCTGTGGAATTGGAGAAGACCCTCCCACGACCTCAGAGCCTGTATAACCATAAATTGCCGCCATAAAATTGTTTTTACTGTATCCCAACAAAACAGTGGGTGTATTAATCGTCATCATGGATGCTGGCAGCGCAGCAGTTGACAATGCGGTAGGCGAGTAAGCAAAAGGAACATTCATTTCACCCAAGGAAAAATAAATCGGCGAAGCATTGAGATTACCAATTGTTAAAAAACCACTGGATAATGCTAGCGAGATATTGTCACTATCATTCGAAATTGCGACAAAACTATTAACCCATGGCGTTATAATCGCATTGAAGTCAATTTCATTGCCTTCTAAATTCAAACCAGCTGTTCGAACATTGCCAGCAGCATTGGGCGTAAACGTAGGTAAATTATATAATTGGCCACCAACACCGGCGCTGAGCTGAAGTATCGGATGACGGAGTTTGAGATCAGCGTCAGTTATTTGCGTCAACAGTGTTTTTTTTGACTCTAATAACGCTAAATTTAAGTTGGTCTGCGATAAATGATAAATAACATCTGTAGCATCATAAGCTGCCTCACTGGTAACCAATGGGCCGATAGCAACGTATACATTGTGATTAATTAAACTTGCCATATAAGGCTGGTCTGATTCATGCTTAACATTATCAGCAGCATTAACAACACCGAATAATAATCTCACACTTAAAACTATAATTATTTTCGACTTCACTAACGCATTCTCTCAGCTTCTTATTTTAATCGCATCAAAACACGTGCTTTTCCAATTAACTGTAAAGTCAAATCAATCGATGGCGACACCGTACCACCCGTCACCGCAACACGTAATGGCTGCGCCAATTGTCCCATCTTCACACCTTGCTGCGTTGCAATTTCAGTGATCGCATGGTGCAAAGATTCTTTAGTCCACTCAGTCATCGTCGCAAAATAATCATGCGCTGCTTTTAATAATTTTTTCGCCTCATCTGTTAAATGTTTTTTAACCGCTTCTTCATCAAAAATTAACGCGTCTTCAAAAAAATAACGGCTCTTTAAGGCCATTTCTTTTAAAGTTTTAACGCGCTCTTTTTGTGCATCATAAACAAGCTGCAATGCAGGCCCTTTTGAATAATCAATATTCAATTGTTTTAATTGAAATTCAAAAGCATCAACACCGCTTGTCGTTTTCATATAATGTTGATTGAGCCAATCTAATTTCTCAAAATCAAAGGCAGCAGGTGAATTATTAATATGCGTTAAATCAAAAAATGAAATTAATTCATCGCGCGAAAATATTTCTTGATCACCATGAGACCAACCCAATCGCGCCAAATAATTAATTAATGCTTCTGGCAAATAACCATCATCACAAAATTGCATCACACTCACCGCGCCATGGCGTTTTGATAAACGCTGCCCATCACCACCCAAAATCATGGGCAAATGTGCATAACGCGGTAATTCTGCCCCCATCGCCATCAACATATTGATTTGTCGTGGTGTATTATTGATGTGATCATCACCCCGAATCACATCAGTGATTTTCATATCATAATCATCCACTACCACGCAAAAATTATACGTAGGTACGCCATCGGTGCGCGCAATAATTAAATCATCTAACTCCGCATTATTAACAGCAATTTTTCCACGCACCAAATCATCAAAAACAACCGCGCCGTCTTTGGGATTTTTAAATCGAATAACATGAGGTAGATTCTCAGACACATTTAAATCACGACAATGGCCGTCATAACGCGGCTTTTCTTTCGCTGCCATTTGCGCTTCACGCAATTTTTCCAAGCGTTCTTTTGAGCATGTGCAACGATACGCATGACCTTCTGTTAAAAACTGTTGAATCACTTCACGATAACGATCCATACGCTGCATTTGATAAAATGGACCTTCATCAACCGTCAACCCTAACCAGTTCATACCATCTAAAATGGCTTGAATAGAAGCCTCCGTTGAGCGCTCTTGATCCGTATCTTCAACACGCAAAATAAAAGTGCCTTTACAATGGCGCGCATAAAGCCATGCAAACAAGGCAGTACGTGCCCCCCCCACATGTAAATAGCCTGTTGGACTGGGAGCAAAGCGCGTGCGAATTTGTTGAACTGACATAATTTAATTCTCTTGGAAAAAATGGAGAGGACTGTCACGACCCACTAAAAATAACGTTCAGTATATCTGCCAAGCGATATCCCGCAAGCACAATTTGCGCTCGCACAATCGCCTGACCTTCTTGGACGTACCGATCATTAGGCGCTGCATTTTGCGGGATTGTATACGCAAAAGTAGTCGAAAGATTATACCCTTCTTTTGCCCAACTATTGGTCGATTTTTCCGTTAATCGCGGACCAAAAAAAGCACGTGGATAGCGTGCCATCCATTGTTTTGCCAGCACTTGAATTTGCTGGTAACGAAACAAATACGGCGCATGTGGTGCACTATATAATAACCCTAAACCTTGATCCCAATACCCATGCAAATTATCAACAGAAACAGATTGAATGCGATATAAATTACCCCCGCGATCACCCTCTGGAAATTGATTGCTATACAAAGAAACGCAGTGCAAAGGCTGATGAATATCACCCACAAAATGAATCAAAAAAGACAAATTTGTCGCGCGCTCAGCTTGTGTTGATTTTGGATCTGAAATAATGTGTTCTGCACGCACAATCGCCCACGCCACATTCTCACTATTTTGCATTGGCGGCCTGATATTGTCTTTCACAAAAGGGGCATCACTATAATGCCAAGCATTATACCCCGGCGCTTTTTTGCGAATCGTATCTGGCCACGTCGCTGCTCGTAAAAAACGCGCCTCGGGATAAGGAGAATGAAAATACACTGCTGTTAAGTTATCAATTTTTGCTTTTGCTTGCGGCGTTAATTCATCATAAGCAATTTGTGCAACAAGACGATGCCCTACATTACCCCAAGCAAAAGCATTGGTGACGATAAAAGTGAGGGGAAAGAAAATGACTATTAGATAACGCATGTTTTTTCTCTATATTAGTGACGGTGACTGTGTCGGGGGTTTGGTTTAAATCAGACTACACTGCTGACACAGTCATAATCACCATCATAATTTTCTCAACTTAACCTGTTCCACCGCATGATACTTATCCTTCTTCAAAATTAAATGCGCACGATCACGGCATGGCAAAATATTTTGTACTAAATTTACCGCATTAATATCACGCCATACCTTTGCTGCAAATACCGCAACTTCATCCACTGGCATTGTCGAAATCGCATGAAAATATGAGTGTGGATCACGAAATGCTGTTTGCGAAAATTTGACAACACGATCAACATACCATTTTTGAATCACATCGATATCCGCATCGACAAAAATGGAAAAATCAAAAAAGTCAGAAATAAAAACGGGGCTTTGTTTGGGTCTTGCAACACCGGTTTGCAAAATATTCAATCCTTCAACAATCAAAATATCTGGTTTTTTTACATCGATAAATGTATTTGGCAGGATATCGTAGGATTGATGCGAATATACCGGCGCCTTTACCAATGGCTTACCCGATTTTATATCGATTAAAAACTGCAAAAACGCACCCAAATCATAACTTTCCGGAAAACCTTTGCGCTCCATCAATCCATTTTGTTCAAGATAATAATTCGGATACAAAAAACCATCTGTAGTAACGACAGCAACTTTCGGATGATTTGGCCAGCGGGACAATAACGCAGTCAAAATACGAGATGAAGTGCTTTTACCGACCGCAACACTGCCCGCAACCCCAATGATATAAGGCACCTTTGGTTCAGGCGTACCTAAAAAGTCTTGTGTTGCAAGATGTACTGTTTGTGTACCACTCACATAAAAACTGAGTAATCGCGATAAGGGCAAATAAATCTCTGATACTTCTTTTAGTGACACCGTTTCAACTTGGCCATGCAGCGCATCCAAATCACCCTCAGTGAGCGTCATTGGCGCATCATGTCGAAAATTTAACCATTCTTCACGGGAAAAAGTGAGATAAGCACTGTCGTGTGGTCGCATAAAATAATCACCCATAATAAAAGTGAGCCACTATATCACCATCACCAGGGGTTTTATATTACCCTGAGGTCAGTATAATCGTTAGCATGAAATGGATGAGTCTCTCGATACTGGTGTTTTTTGCGCTATTTTTTAGCACCGGATTTGCTGCATCCAATCATTACATTAAAATTAAATATCAGTTTAGCGCCATCAAAGACCCCGTCGTCCAAAAAAATGTAAAAGATACTTTGGAAAACCTATATAACAAACTCCATTTTCCACTGACTGATATGGAAGCTTCACACTTTGTTGCAAAAGGACCCACTGAAATTAAAAATGCCGTAACGCCTTATGGCTTTTTTCAAGTAAAAACTTCAACCAAAACCAGCAAAAACGGCAATCTATGGACTGTTTATTTTGCCATCGACCTAGGCCCCCCACTCCCCGTGACTGCTGTTCACGTTGTGATTGAAGGCGATGGAAAAAACGATCCGAAATTCATTAAGCTGCTTAAAAAATTGCCTTTAAAAGTTGGGGAGCCGCTCAACACACCCGACTATGACAAGGTAAAAACCGACCTTTATAATCTTGCGACGGAGCGTGGTTATTTTTCAGCCAAAATGAAAAAAAACCAAATTCAAATTAATTTACAAACGTATCAAGCAAAAATTATTTTGGTGTTTTATACAGGGCCAAGATCACGCTTTGGTGAAACAACTTTTTCAAAAACAACCCTAAAAGATTCTTTTTTACATCGCTTTATAACCTACAAAGAAGGGGCTTATTACGATGCAAAGCAGCTCGAAAAAACACAAGAGGGCTTAACAGCAAGTACCTTCTTTAATCAAATCCTTATAAAACCAGAAACGCATGACATAAAAAATGGCATTGTGCCAATTAAAATCCATCTTATGCCAAGAAAAAGAAAACAATACATTTATGGCCTTGGCTATGGAACAGACACCGGTGTACGTGGCACACTCGGCATCACACTACGCTCTGTGAATGGCGATGGACACCGCTTTCAAACACTCATCCGTGCTTCAAGTAGCAACAGCAGCGCCGTCATAAAATATTTAATTCCCGGCACTGACCCTGCAAGGGATTTATGGACCTTTGCTGGTGGCGCAACACATATTAATCAAGCATCAGGCACTGCACACAACGTAAAAGCTGCTGTTGAGTATGCGGTCAATCGCGATCACTGGAAACACTCCGTTGAGTTTGCCTATTTAGATGAAAACTACAACATGAATGGTTTTCCACAAACATCCACACAACTCGTCTATCCAACTTTTACCTCTAAATATATCGATGCGGATCACCCTAGAAATCCACACAAAGGAATTAGCCTGTCAACACAATTTTGCGCAGCAAGCAAAGCGCTACTATCAGAAACGAGCTTCTATCAAATATCAGCACACTTTAAATCAATCTATACCATTACAAAAACAAAAACTCGTTTACTCTTTCGCGGTGATGTTGGTCATACTGAAATCGGTAATATCGTTAATTTACCCTTGTCGTTACAATTACTCGCCGGGGGGTCGCAAAGTGTGCGTGGCTATAGCTACAATGGTCTTGGCCCAGGTAAAAACTTGGTAGTGAGTAGTGCTGAAGTACAAGAACGTATTTATGGCGATTTTTACCTCGCCGTTTTTCTAGATGCGGGTGTTGTTGCTGACAATAATATTTTTAGCCATATTAATGCGGGTACTGGCCCAGGCATTGTGTGGGTTTCTCCCATTGGCTCACTTGAATTGACCTTTGCCAAAGCCTTTACACAACCCGGTGATCCTTGGGCCATCCAATTTACGATGGGAACGAGTTTATAGTGAAAACATTCCTAAGAGCATTTTTCTTATTAATCATTTTACTGATCAGTGGCGTTACGTTTTTATTAACACCCACCGGCTTGCGCTGGAGTATCGATTTTTCAAAAAATTTTTTACCCGGAAAATTACAGATTCAAAAAATTTCAGGCGTTATTGTAGGGCCCATTACGTTAGAAAACCTACGCTATGAAGATAACGATGCTACGATTGCACTAAAAAAAATACGTATTGACTGGAATCCGCTTGAACTCATTCATCATAAGTTACATATTACGGCATTAAATGCAACACAATTACAAGTCAGTATCAAAGAAGACACGGCGCATCCACACTGGACACCTGAAAAAATTAAAGCAATGATCAATGCTTGGTCCACACGTCTTTCACAACAAACTAATTTGCGCATATTGGTTGATCATGCGGCACTCGATCATTTCACCTTAATAACTAACAAAAATCCTAAAGATAATTTTTATTTTGAAAAACTATTTTTTCGTGGCTTGTTAAGAAAAAATGCGGTTGATGTTACTTTATCAGGCAATTTAACAAAGCCTGTCTTACTCAATTTTTCATTCACCCTGAGTGGCACACCCAACAATTATTACATCTCCTCTCTTCTCAAAGGAAAAAATACCCATTTTGAAATAACAGGAGAAGGGAATAAAAATGCATTTTCATTGCAAACAAAACAAATACAATTTTTGAATGGATCACTTGCTTTTAATTACGCCATGCAATTATCCCCTTTTGTAACATGGACGGGAAAAATACGCGCAAACCACATCAACCCATCACTCTTAAATTCGGAATGGACGAATCGTTTATCAATGACGATTAATAGCAGTGGCAATGAAAAAAGTGAATTGATCACACACAGTGATGCAACGATTACTACACCACAAAGCACCCTTCATCTTTTAATTGATTATGAAAAAAAACTGAAAATCCACTGGGAGTTAAAAACAAATGCGTTAGCACGTTGGGCTGACGTGCTCACAGGCAATTTACGTTCTCATGGACACATTGAAGGTGACCTTGATAATCCCTCCTTTCGCATGACACTCAATACGCACTTTAAAACAGAAAATGCAGTCCTTAAAAGAGCGACTATCACTGCAGAGGGTGATTTTAAACATCACACCCTCACCTTCGATGCAGCGTCACCCGGGCAAAGTATCAAACTTTCAATAGATGGCCATTACCAGGATGAAAAATGGCAAGGCGAGTTACGTAAATTCACCATGATGCTTTTACGTAACACGCATTGGCATTTAGAAAAGCGTGTTCCCATTAGCGCATCCGATCAAAAAATAACACTCGGTAATTTATGTCTACGCTCTGGGAAAGCCGGCGCTATTTGCTTACAAGGTGAGTGGTCTCCCAAAAAAATCCTCGGTCAATTGCAAATTCACCTATCACACTTTGGATGGTTACGTAGTTTTCTACCGACACTCCATATTGCGGCAGGCACAGCTAACGCCAATCTTACGCTTGCTGGCACACTCAAAAAACCGATTATTAATGGCACAGTTAATTTTCCTGGTGCACGCTTTATTTTTCCACGGCTAAAAGTATCACTTGATCGATTAAAAGCAACTTTCACAAGCAACGGTTACAAACTCTTAATTGATTTACAAGCATTTTCCGCAAAAACACCGCTTAATTTAAAAGGCTCTGTTGATTTATCACAGCCCACATTAACTGCAGAAGCGACATTAGTAGCGAATAATCTGTTAGTTATGAATACGCCTGAATATATTGTCTATGCAAGCACACAATTAAAAGCAACCGTGCAAGGCGATAAGATCGTATTGAGTGGCAATATTACAATTCCTAAAGCCACCATTCATCCTGATGATTTCAAAACAACGGTAACACTACCCGATCATGATATTGTTTTTGTTGGCGGCTTTACCCCGCCTCCTAAGCCTTATTGGAATTTACAAAACAATATGACCATTACGCTTGGCAAGGCAGTTAAGATTGATGCTTCTGGTATTACGGCACAATTGGGTGGATCGATCACACTAAAACAACCCAAACCCAATGAAGCTATATTTGGAAATGGTGAAATTTTCATAAGAAATGGAGAGTACAGCGTATACGGACAAACGCTCAAAATCAGCTCTGATTCTTCCCTTATTTTTTCAGACAGTTTACTCAATAATCCAGGATTAAGCTTAAAAGCCTCAAAAAAAATTCAATCCATTGAAAACATGGGGAATGGAACACCCAATTTTACACGTAATTTTTTAGTTGTTGGTATTGAAATTACAGGTACCGTAAAATCTCCAAAAATCAGCTTCTTTTCAAATCGCTCAAGCTTATCTGAAGCCGATATTTTATCTTATATTTTGTTAGGTTATGCCAATACCTCTAATACACCAGGAAATACAGACTTTTTACTGCGTGCGCTCGCAGCGGTTAATATTTCAAGCCAAGGTTTAATGGGTAAACAAAATATTGCAACCCAAATACAACGTGGCTTAGGCCTGAATGAAATGGGCGTTGAATCTGAAACAACCACTGATGCCTTAGGAAATCCACTCAATCAACAGTCTGCTTTTGTGGTTGGGAAAAATCTTTCTCGTCATTTTTATGTGCGATACAGTGTTGGCATTTTGGATCCCATCAATGTGTTTGAGTTGCGTTATTTCTTGAATGATAACTGGGCCTTGCAATTATCATCAAGTACGCTAGGGAATGGCGGGGATGTGTTATATTCCATTCAGAAAAATTAGCAACCATTCAGCATTATTTCTCTATAATAGGTCAGAGGACCTACTAAACGCGAAGGTTGCGCGCCGCCGCGCGTAGCAAGCAATTTTCAGGTCAACAGCCCTGTTGATTTTCTGCAAACACTCGTTACACTCGCGCTCGCATCAAAGCACTTAATGTAACGGAGAATCCAATTACATTTCTCTGTGCAAAAAAAAAACATTATTACCAATGCCGGCAATCCAACAAGCGACGAGACAATATAAAAATCAACCCAGCCAATATGATCCACCAATACCGCAGAAACGGGCCCAATAAAAATTCTACCCAGCGATGCAAATGCTGAAAATAAGGCATATTGTGTTGCTGTATACCGTTTATCACATAGTTGCATCAAGAAAACAATGAAGGCAACCGTTGCTAAGCCGCTGCAAAAATTTTCACCGAAAATGGCAATACTCATAATCGTTATATTTTTTCCAACGATATAAAGCCAGGCATACAATAAATTAGATGCTAACTGTAAAAATCCAAAAATAATCAATGATCGATATAAATTGAAATAGGGCAACAAAAAACCACCGACAACACTCCCCATTAATCCCGCAGTCAAACCCACTGTTTTACTAATTGCACCAATCTGTATCAAACTAAAATGCATCACGCGAAGTAAAAAAGCCGTGTTCAATGATAGCGCCATCGCATCACATAATTTGTACAGCACAATAAATAATATAATATAAAAAGCATGTTTTCTTGAGAAAAAATTGACAAGTGGCGCAAGCATCGCTGCTCGCATGGAAGTGGGCGGGCTAGATGAGACCGCTGGATTAGGTGAACGCCAGGTAATCAACATCAACACCACAAAACATCCTGCCATCAAAAAATACAGGCTATGCCAACTCAATACAGAGGCAATCATTAATGCCAATGCCGATGACACCATCATTGCAATACGGTAAGCGACTGTACTTGCGGAAACACCAATCCCACGCTCATGTTCCTCCAACAATTCTGTTCGATACGCATCAATAGCCGTATCTTGCGTTGCCGAGAAAATAGCCACAGATAGTGCAATAAATGCTAAAAATAAAGGGTTTTTTGCCGGATTTAAAAATCCCATGGCACACAAACCCAGTACCAGCAAGGCTTGCATACAGATAATCCAACTGCGACGTCGTCCAAGACTGAATGGCTCAAACCGATCTAACAAGGGTGCCCATAAGAATTTATAAGCGTAAGGTTGTCCGACTAAGGTCAACCAACCAATCGCAATTAAACTCGCACCAGAAACGGTATACCAAGCTTGCAAGGTTGCACCCACTAAACCGAGCGGTAAGCCAGATGCAAAACCCATAAAAAAAATGCTTAGGACACGTTTATTAAAATAACGCTGCATAGAAGCTCTCAATAATTACTGCCAACCAGAATTACAGGCTCTAAGGAAATATGCCGATGATCCGAATTGAACGGACGACCTTCGCATTACGAATGCGCTGCTCTACCAACTGAGCTACATCGGCTTTTTGCTTTATGAAAGCGCACTAATTATACTCGTCAAAAATAACAATGCAAACGGGTTAATTCGTCAGTTACTTTGCGCACGGCCAATTCGCCGTTGGCGAATGTGGCTATGCTACCGACCGGTCTTCGTAGACTACATCGCACCAAAGTCGCACCCTATGACACCTGAATGTCACAAAAACGTAACAACCTATCCCCAATTTTTAATTTGTTAGCAGCAAACCCACCTTGCGGTAACTCAAGCGCTAATAATGCCGGTTTTACAGAGGAATGTACGGTATCCGTATTTTGGACCATCTCTTGAATAGCAAATAACTTTCCCATTGCGTCAAAATAGCCAAGACTCAATGGCACCCACGTATTGCGCATCCAAAAAAAACGGGGCATTGGTGACCGCCATGCAAACAACATGCCTGGTCCCACATTCAGTCGTTTGGATAAGCCTTGCGCTTGCGTTTCCGGGGTCACGACTACTGGCACTTTGCGTAACACCACACCCGTTGAAAAAGAAAGATCACAGTTTTTTTCGGTCGCAATTGCATTGCCCATTGTAAGCAATAACACAAATAGTATGTATTTTTTCATGACCTCTCCAAATAGTATTGTTAGCAATACGATGCTATTTTTTTCATGTTACTCAAAAAAATGTATCCTCCGACTTCAAAACCTATACTTTCAAATGATACGAATAATAACAACTAAAGAATAGATAGCCCTTATAATACTGCAAAAACACGGTATTGCATGAACAACTAAAATCGCCTAATTTACTCCTAACAAATTTCATAAGGAATGAATTATGCAAAAGCACTATAAAAATAGTGGTTTTACGTTAATAGAGTTAATGATCGTGATTGCAATCATCGGCATTCTGATTGCAATTGCGATCCCTTCTTATCAAAACTACACGCGTCGCGCACATTATACCGAAATTGTGCAAGCAACAGCACCGTACAAATTGGGTGTTCAAGAATGCTATCAAAGTGAAGGCGCACTCAGCACATGTGTTGCTGGTCAAAATGGCGTACCAGATGCCATCACTGCTGGAAAAGGCCCTGATTTAGTAGACAGTGTTGATGTCGCCACTAATGGTGTTATCACAGTAACACCCCATGAAATGTTTGGTATTCAATCGACGGATATTTATATTTTAACACCAACAGATAGCAATGGCACATTGACTTGGGCATCCAGTGGACAAGGTGTCACCGACGGTTATGCGCATTAATACCCAAGATATTTTATCCGGCATACTGCTGCAAAAAAAAATAATTTCTGCAGAAGCACTTGAAGACATTCAAAAAAATGCGACGCTATTTCAACAAACACTGTTTCAGCACATCGTACAGCATAAAATTATTGATGCAGAAGAAATGGCTATGGCCTGTGCCGACTATTTTCAGAGTAAAGTGATTACCACCGCCTATGAAAATATTATTTTCGATCAGTTGCCGAGCACACTGATTAAAAATAATTTCATAGTGCCGATATCGATGAATAAAGATCATTGTGTGATTGCAATCTGTGATCCTAACGATCGAAAAATTGCAGAAACCTTATCATTTGAACTGAAACTATCTGTAAAAACGCTATGGATGCGTTATGATTTTTTATTGCGATACCATAACCATTATTGCAGCAGCCTTATTTACCAGTCAGAAAAAAGTACTTCAAAAATAATTGCCGAACAAATTTTATCTGATGCTATTCATCAAAAAGCATCAGATATTCATTTAGAACCGTACCATCATTTTCTTCGCGTAAGATTTCGATTAGATGGCTTACTTCATGCAATGACTACATTTTCAATTGCTGTATCTGATAGCATTTTAAGCTGCATAAAAGTATTGGCAGGTTTAGATATTGCCATTAAACGGATGCCACAAGATGGCCGATTTTCTGTTCGATCCACTTTGGGATTTTATAAAAACTGTCGTGTTAGCACCTGCCCCACAACACATGGCGAAAAAATAGTCATTCGTCTGCTCGACCACAACATCAACACAAACGATATCAGCGAACTTGGTTTATCACAGGAACAAGAAAGCCTCATTAAAAAAATCATTCAAAAGCCACAAGGCTTAATTTTAGTAACAGGACCTACCGGTAGCGGAAAAAGCATTACACTCTACACCTTATTAAATATGCTCAATAAAACACATCGCAACATTGTCACCATTGAAGATCCTGTTGAAATGCAAATTGATGGCATCAATCAAACACAAGCAAATCATAAAACTGGGTTAAGCTTCTCACACACACTGCGCACCTTGTTACGACAGGATCCCGATATTATTATGATCGGTGAAATTCGCGATCAAGAAACAGCCATGATGGCCATACATGCCGCGCAAACAGGACATCTGGTGTTATCAACGCTGCATACAAACAGTGCCGCAGAAGCCATTACACGATTACATCACATGGGTATTGCTGCTTTTCACTTAAGTAGTGCGCTAAGCTTAGTCATTGCCCAACGATTGGCACGAAAGTTGTGTCGCTATTGCCATAAAAATGGCTGTGTGCATTGTCATTCAGGCTACCAAGGGCGCATAGGCATCTTTGAATTATTACCGGTCACTGAAACCATTCAACACGCTATTTTATCGGAATGTTCACACCTTAAAATTGCAAAACACAACGAAAATGATGGCCATAAAAATTTGTGGGCCTCTGCAATGGATGCAATCGATTCACAAAAAACAACAGTGGAAGAAATTGCACGCGTTATCTTACAAGGAAAATGAAGTGGCAGAATTTACATGGATAGGTATTACACCCCTGGGTAAAAAAATAGAGGGGACTATTAGTTCATCTGACAAAAAATCAGCTATTAATACCCTACTCCTTGAAAATATGATTATATTAACGATTAAAAAAAATTATCACTTTACACTTTCAAAAAAAATTTCTAAAAAAGCATTATTAGCATTTTCAGAACAACTACTATTGTTGCTGCAATCGGGTATTACTTTATCCGATTCGCTAGGCTTCCTGTCAGAATCTACTGATTCAAAAAATGTTGAGCTACTTCTTAAAAAATTACAGTGTGATCTAAATAACGGCCTACGTTTTTCTACAGCACTTGAAAAATTTCCTAATTTTTTTAGCAAGACTTATTGTAAAATAATTTCTGCTGGCGAAGAAAGCGGGGAACTTTCCATAGTGCTTCTGCAGCTCATCAACAATCAAACACAGCATTTGGAGATGCTGCGAAAAATTAAAAAAGCATTATTTTATCCGCTGACAATTCTGGTCATTGCGCTGATGGTTTGCATTGGTTTACTGATTTTTGTCATTCCTCAGTTTTCTCGGATTTATAGCAATTTTGGTGCAAAATTACCGACCATGACACAAAATATCATTGCGATTAGCCACACGTTAACACATCATGCCATTTTATCACTCTTGATAAGCACCCTACTTCCTTTTGTATTTAAAAAAATTAATGTGATGTCGTTTTTAACGCAGTTTTCATTTTTTAAAACCATTCACATTGCGCGTAATATTGTGCAGTGGAGTCAAATCCTTTCGATGGCATTAAACGCCCATATGCACTTGATTGATGCGTTAACCCTTGCCAATCAAACACTCACCCATCAAAAAATGCAAGCTGAACTAAATAGCGTTAAAAATTCGGTTATTGCTGGTGAAAAGCTTCATAAAGCTCTTGAATACTGTGACTATTTTCCAACGCGTGCACGCCATTTTATTGCGATCGGAGAGAATGCAGACGCCCTCAATAGCATGGTGGAAAAAGTAGCTTATTATTATACACAGCAATTTGCCGATCATCTTGAACACTTGAGCAAACTGATTGAGCCTGTCATTATGATTATTGTTGCAAGCTTAGTCTCTGGGTTAATTATTGCTATGTATTTGCCTGTCTTTAAGATGGGCAGTGTTATTTAGGAAACTATGTGATGGATCCATTATTGCTGTTTATTTCAAATCATTTTTATATGACTGCAACTTTTACGGTATTTTTTGGTGCTATCATAGGAAGCTTTTTAAATGTTATTATCTATCGCTACCCCATTATGCTCGAACGTGAATGGGCATCAGAACATAATGAAACACCTCTTAAAAAAGAAACTTTCAATCTATGTTTGCCACGTTCACATTGTCCACACTGTAAAAAAAATATTTCTTGGTGGATGAACATTCCGCTTATTAGTTTTATTTTTTTACGGGGAAAATGCTTTTACTGTAACACCACCATTGGGCTACACTATTTTTTAACTGAAATCATTTCAGCTATTGCCACACTGATCGTTTTTTTACATTTCAGTCTTTCATTACAAGCTATTGAAGTTTTAATTCTCACCTATGGACTCATCGTTTTAAGTTTTATTGATTTTAAGCATCGTATTTTACCGGATACCATTGTTTATATTTTATTATGGCTGGGCTTAGTTGTTTCAACACAGCATATTTTTGTTGATCCAACACAGGCTATTTTTGGAGCAATTATTGGTTATTTATTTTTGTGGAGCATTGCACAAGCTTATGCATTACTACGAAAAAAAGAAGGCTTGGGCTTGGGCGACTGCAAAATGCTCGCGATGCTCGGCGCTTGGGTAGGTTATGCACCACTCATGAGCATTGTTTTATGCGCTGCTGTATTAGCCTTACTGATTACGCTCTTGCTATTAACTTTTAAAAAAATTGATACACAATCCTTAATTCCTTTTGGTCCTTTCATTGCAATTGCCGGATGGGCTACTGTTATTTATGGGGATTTTATAACACAATGGATAGCATCATGGCTTATGTAGTCGGATTAACAGGTGGTATTGGTAGCGGTAAAACCACTGTTTCAACCTTATTCCAAAAACTCGGCGTTCCCATTATTGATGCTGATGTCATTGCACACGAGATAACACAAAAAAATATGCCCGCGCACAAAGCCATTGTAGCGCATTTTGGAAATGCCATTTTAAATGATGACCAAACAATCAATCGCCAACGATTACGCGAGATTATTTTTCAAAATGCTTCTGAAAAAAAATGGCTAGAAAATTTGCTGCATCCTATCATACGCACAACGATAGAGGAGCGTGTTTCAAAGGTTAAAACGCCCTATTGCATTTGCGTTATCCCTTTACTTGCCGAATCTACTGGCTATGTCTTTTTAAATCGAATATTGGTCATTGACACCCTGCTTAAAACACAACTAGCGCGCGTCAAGGCACGCGATAATAACAGCGAAGCTTTTATTAAAAAAATTATAGGTTCTCAAGCAAGCAATTCAGCACGATTAAAAATTGCAAATGATGTTATTGTTAATAATGGTGATAGAGCAGCACTCGAAAAAGAGGTCCGAGCGCTGCATGAACGCTATAAAAGATTGGTGCTTACTGTCTAATGATAGGCACCTCAGGCACAATCTCACGAAACTCCTCAAACTTTTCATCCAGCATATCAAGCCCTTCCAATTTTGCTTTTAACTCTTTTGCAAAATAGCCTTCGTGCTTTAACGCCTTTAATGTTTCGAATGATGCGCTTCCTTTATTTTTTTTCAGTGTTCTTTCTAGCACTTTATTAATCATTTCTTGCACAACATCCAAATACGGCCTATTTTCTTTAAACATCTTGCCCGTATCCGACAACCAGCTACTACCTGCCACTGCTGCATATCTATCACGCAGCTTGACCCATTCCGCCTTATCTTTATAAGGCGCACCAAATAATCCAACAGAACTACTTAGGTTGACAGCAACTTTATAGACTTTATGTTCAGGGAAAAATTTTACTACCACCGCTTGCATTGCTTCGAAATACTTCAATTTTTCCTTTTCCATTGCGGTATCATCAACAGTATATTCAGCAATAACCGCCCTATCATGCATACTACCATAAGCGACAATTAACGACAAAATATCCTGCAATACTTTTCGATTAGGAGATTCTTGCCTATTCAAATACATGGATGCCGCACCAGCACCTGCCATCATCGACATCCCGCTTGGTACATGCTGAGGAAGCTGCTTTTCCTTCCAGTCTTTATCTTCGGAAAAACCAACATCAGAAAGCAACGCTTTAACACGCGCCAATAACAAGGGCATTATTGTTTTTACCAATGCTTCATTTTTCTTCAAATCAAGCCTCAATAACTTAGCAACCATTGTTTTAATATCAACAGAAGCACACGTGTCTTGATTTCCATCAAGGGGTTGCAGATATTTTAAGGACTGCGCAATAGCATTTTTAGTTATTACTAATTCTGCCATTTTTTCTTTTTGTGCTGCTGTACCAATCCTATTAACAAAAATTGAAAGCGTATCAATCAACGCATGTTTTTCTAAAGGATCACGCAATAAATGAGCCGATACTGCTGTTATCCATTCATCTATTTTTAAATCAACGCATTCTCGCAAAGCAGGAATATTTTTTATTGAAGCCACTTCTTTTAACAATGCTTCAATCACAGATTCATTGTCTGTATCTGCTATTATTGCGTCATCAAATGCTGCTTCCAACGCAAAATAACCATAAGCACAGTTCATCAAGTTACGCAATTCCACACCTTTTTTACAAGCAGCAATAAAACCAGAAAGTGTGGGGATAGATAACTTATTTTCATTGCTCCAATGCATCAAACGAGCTGCCTGCTCATCATTATACTTTTCACAGAGCGCTAACATTTCTTTGCGCAGATAGCTTTTCTTTTCCTGATCTATTTTTAGAAAATCAATGATTGGATCGACGTGGTTTTGACTAAATCGACTAATTGGCGATATCATTGTCCTATCTATTTCAGACAAAGCACGTAATGTTTTCTTGGAGCGCGCAGAATCAATTTTATTTTTTTCAACCAAAATGGCAATTTCATCAATAATTTTTTCACGAATCAAACGTTCTGCGATTGGCTGAACTTGCAGTAAATAATGTGAATAATAAATGTCTGGGTTTTCATGATAGTTATATTCGTTTTTTCTATTTCGCGCCCAATGCAATTCCACTTCCCGAATAAAGCGCTCAAACGGATACTCAATCATTTCCTCAGCAAAGTCTTCTTCAGAGAGTATTCGCTTGCTTACCATTTTTCCTGCTGATAGTGCATCACAGGCCTGTGCCAGTTTGGCACGCTCCATCGCTTCAAGACGTAATTCATGTCTTCTATTCTCAATCCAAATTTCTTTTTCTTTTTCGCGCAATAGCGGAGAGAGCAATAAAATTTTATTAAGCTGCTCAAGATCCAATGTTTCATAGCTTGTTGCGCCAACAGCCTCCTGAAAAAGATGGTAATACGCTTTAGACAACACGTTAAGATCATGTGCTGCAAATGCACGTTGCACAGCAGGATTTTCTAGTAATGCATCACCAACATGCTGATCATCCACGTCAAATTCCATGGTTGATTTTTGCATGAATGCAGGGATAGTACGCAACCACTGTATAAACTTACTATTTGCAAGCTTAATTGCAGAAGCGGCTGAAGGGGAAATTGTCTCTATATCATTAGGATCCCCTACTAAAACAGCAGCATTTACGCGTGCACCAGTAACATTGGCTGAAATTTTTTGAAGCCCTTCTTTTACAACACAAACTCCCGTTTTGCCAATAAAATCTTCCAACCTATCAAGATCTGTTTTTTCAGTGCGCTGCTGAATCATTTCATGCAAGATAGCTTCATTCTTATCCGTTTCTTCATAATCCTCTGAAGACATTCTTGCTATTGCTGAGGTCATCCATTTTACATGCATCATTTGTAACACATGATCAGAGCCAAATTTTAAAACGATGGCTTCAGCAATCCACGACGGCGTGTCACTATTCATTAGTTCATCAATAAATGATTGATCAAGATTAAATGTTGTATTATTAATTGCACATGCTTGCATCATACTGTCAACAAAAGCACTCAATGCTTCCTGTGCTTTTTCTTCATCTTTTTGCAATTCAGCATCTGCGCACAATTCTTTTAAACGCAACAAACGATATTGACAAATGGTTTCTGGTTTTGCATACGCTTCTACTAACCATGCAATATTTTCATTCCAGGTAAGCGTAAGCTTAGAATCTTCATCATTGTGCATAATTAATGCCGAAGAAACCGCCTCATCAAGCATTCTTGAAACACAATCGGATCCTGCTTTAGCAGCAGCCACTAAAACAGACAGATCGCTTTCATAAGATGCTTCGTCATAGTTAGCTTGATTTGCCATTTCTAAAATAGCGACTACACGCGATTCAAAATAATTTTGAAACAAATTATCACGAACAGTCGCGTAATTTATCGCTTCAGAAAAAGCGGGTAGTGCATTGAAGACATTAAACAATGCTGACGAATTATTTTTAGTAATAGTGATGCATTCATTTAACATATCTGCTTGTTGCGCACGAGGAAAAAGCGTCAACAACATCTTCAGTTGATTACAGTCAGGAACAACATTTTTAGTGGCCTCTGAAACAATCAATGGTTCGACATAGATAGAACGAATAGCGTTGCGTATTCTACCTACTGTAATACCGTTGCGCTTAGCATTTTCTGAGTTTGCAAGCAAAGTGTCAGCACACTGCTCAATCAGTGCATTCAACGACTCACTCTCTGCTAAAAAGGATACATTACCATTTAGTACGTCAAAAATAATATTAGCTTCTCTTGAAACCGGCTTATTAAATTTTTCAATCAACACAAAGGGCATTTTAAGATCACTAACAGACTCCCCCTCCAAAACACCCCAAATGAAATCCATGACAAAATCCGTTTCACGATCCAGTTCAATCAACAATTCTGGCGCATGTTGCACGACAAATTCACGAATGTTTTTAAGCTTAGCAGAGGGAATTTTTGCACCTTTCATTTCTAATCGAATAGTGTTAATCAAATGCTGTGCAATTTGTTTTGCATTATTTTGAATACGCTTTTTTTCTAATTCGAGCGTTGCTTTTTTCTCCAAAAAGTCAGCCTGTTCTGCGACCAACCGTGATTCCGCAACATACAGATCATTCTCACGTTTCTCAGCATTATCAACGCGTGAAAAAGAAATAGGCGGAAAACCTAGTTTAAATGAAACTGTAATGCTTCTTACAAATTTGCCAACACTGCTGGCAGAATTATAAACATCGAGTCTTTGTTTTAATTGGTTCCTTTTGAGATTCAACTGAACCATTTTTTTACTGTTTATTTTCTCCAGGTTTGACAAATTTCTGACAACCAATGCTTGCTGCGTTGAAATATTTTTTCCCCACTCAGTCGAAATAATTTTACTGGGGGATAAAACCGCATTTACTTTTTCATAGTATTGCTTTTTATAAGCATCGAGCATTTCTTTGGGGTGTTGTTTAAAACCCATTTCAATCAAATAAACTTTTTCAGCAGCCCCGGTTAAAACAGTTTTACTACGAAAAACATTTTTCTCATAAGCATGAAGCAGCGCCTCAGCGGCTACAACTGCTTCAGACAAATTTACGAGCGAAACACGATCAGATTCATCCACTAAAAAATATGCCGCTGTAGCAAAATTTTTTGCCGCTGAAAAAACGATATCAACATCTTCCGAAGACGATGCAACTTGATATGACACCCATGCATTTTCAAGCGGCACAGATAATTTTTCCAATAACTGATTGGCCGGCTGCAGATGTTCTAATACATTTATTTTTGTTTCGACAGCACCATAACGATGAATGAAATCGTAATATGCAACAATCTGCTCACTCGACAACCGATACGCGTCACAAGGCACGCTCTGCACTAAGCCTGCATGTCTTACTAAATCAGCCACATGCCCTTCTTGTGTAAGCAGCAAACGTTCATACATCGTTATTGCAATTTCTTCTCGCGTTCTACGAACATCATCCAATTGCATTTTTTTATTTTGCGAAGACATAAATGATTTTTCGTGATACTTATCCCGCTCCTCAAAAAAATCATCAATTTTCGCACCAGCTTTTATAATGACATTTTCTTTTTCAGACAGTTTTTCATCTGCTTCTGCTAAAGTCACCATTAAATGGTTTAGCATTTCAGGCGTTATATCTGCCAAATAAGCGGCCCTTGGATTTAAATATCTACAACTCGCAAACTGCTGACCTGAGTTAACAAAGGCCTCCATTGCTATATGCCGTGAATCAAGCGACTCTCGTAAATTTTCTGCATTTTTTGCATCTATTTCTATTTTTTTTCTAAGGTTAGTAGAAATTATCTCCAACACATTGGATTGCGCACCAATGACAGAAAATGCTTTAGCACCATGAACACATGCGCGGGCTATTTTTTCCTGACGCTCCCTTTCAAAAGACCGCATTACTGAAAGATAACCATTCATTTTCTGAGTTACTTCTAAACCCAAAGGCGATACATCACCCTTTTCTTTTTGAACGAGATTCTCACGCGGATTATCACGATAAATACGCTTTAAAAGAGCGAGTTGTTTTGTGCGCAATAGGATTTCTTTTTTCTCATCATCAGATAGATGCACTAAAAGACTACCACTGCGTTTTAATTGATCTTCATGATACTGCTCTATTTCAACAATACATTTTTTTTGTGTAGCAAAATCTGTAATTTCATAGTCTAGCAATTTTTGTATTCTTGCTTGAATGTAAGCTGAACTATTTTTCTCTATCATCTGACCTGGAAGCTCAGAAATAGTATTGGGAACAAAAATCCACTCTCCAGAAATCTTGTCTTGAATTATTTTTTCACTGGGAAACATTTTACTGTAAAAATTAATCATTTCTGAAATGACAGTGGTAATTTTTTCATTATGTTGCACATCTTTATCAGTACTGCCTGTGCTTTTCAAACGATCCAATGTATTAACAAGAGAGATCACCTTTACACGTCCAGCCTCACGAACATTGCCTGCTAATAATAGCGAATTGTTTTTAACAAGCGCTTTACCAAACAACTGCTTATTTAATGCGTTATAAAATAAATCAAAATCAACTTTATTTTTCCACTCTTCTTGATCAACCGGTAAATGAAACGTTTTAAGTAGTGCCTTTGCCACTGATAATTTTCTACTATTTAAGAGAAAGTGATTAGAAGATAATGTTGCATCGTGCAATTGATGTGATTGAAAAGTAAATTTTAAACTACTCGCAATGTTCTTAACTGCCTCAAAACCACGGCGCTGCTGTGCTTCTAGCGCAATTAAAAATTGTGCTTCTGCTTCAATAGCATCAAAAGTTTCTGTTTCTCTTTTTTTATTGCGTGTTTTATTGTCGCCATAATGTTCATTTAAAATGGTGTACGTACGCGCCGCCATTGCCACTTCAGGGTTAACGTCTAGGGCACGTTTTAAATCAAACTTTTCTGCAGCAGTACGAACCTTATCTGAAAACCACTCTCTAATATCAATACCCACATAATCTTCAACAACACTAGTCGTGCCGGAGTCGATCGTATAAATTGCATTAGAAAGGATGCTTCTAGATAAATTTTTCCAACAATGTAATTTGCTGCATTTTTCTTCTAGTGCTTTGATTCTGTTTTCAACAGCTTCTATTTTTTCTTTTAAAAGCTTTCTTTCATGTTTAGTAGCACTATCAAGCTTTATATTCAGATTCAACACTTGTTTTTTTAAGTCATCCATGTAATTACGAACGCTACTGATGCGCGCAATAACTTGTTCGCGCGCTTCTTTATTCTCTGGAAGTAATCCTTGGCATGAAAATACAGCTATTTCATCTATAATCCAATCAATAATAACTGCCATTTTTACAGCATTTTCTGATTGATATACTTCAACGTATTTCTCTAGAGATTCTAATTTTTCTTTCGGTACTGTCGTGTAAACCAAACCCTTCACTGACACTTTGATTATTTGTGCAATGCTTACCAAGGCAGAACCTGAACTTGCTGCAAGTCCAGCCATTAACATTAAAAAGTCTTCTGGGCTTTTAACATTCTTAATCGTGCGCACAGTGTCATACAAAACAATAACAGCAGGATCAATGCCAGCCGCCGTTGCAACTTGCGTTAACATGGCACTTTCTATATCACCTTTGATATCACGAAAAACACCAGAAAAATCATTATGTTCTACTTTTTTTAAATCAATTTTGATGTTAATACCACCAAGAAAAACCGTAGATGCAATATCTTTTGGCTGCTCTTCCATAAGGTCTTTTGCAAGATCACTTTTTTCTGCTTCGAATGCCTTACGAATCTGCACTTCTGCTTGTGCTTTTTGCAACAAATCAGACGCTTTTTTTACATCTTGAAATAAAATATCTGCCGAGGCCAAACTCGGCGCTTCCCTATTCATTTTTTCGACATGCGCATTAAACTGATCACGCGCTGTATTCACTGCGGTAACATTTTTGTCTTCAGTGAATGTGAAACCATAACCAAGTGCTTGGGGCTTGAATTTACTAAGCTGTCCTTGCTTTTCTTTAGTTAGCAACTCACGTAGAAATCTCATCAGATTACCTCGTAACACAGTGTCTTTCGAGTATAGCCAAATCAAAAAAATGTGTTACCAGAAAATAAAATAATTCAAAGCGTTAGCATCATTTAACCAAAACTAATGTTTCCTTAAGGAACGGATTAAACGGGGGCTAAATAGCTACAGTATGACTTCCTCCTCTTTTCTGCTAAATTCCACACCTTACTTCGACTTTAAAAGAGGCACTATGTCCATTTCAAATGCCCCACTCGGCAAAAAATCAGCCTATATCGATCACTATGATGCGAGCTTATTATTCCCGATTCCACGCAAAATAAAACGCGATGAAATTGCCATCTCACAGCCTTTGCCTTTCTATGGGTTTGACTTATGGAACGCCTATGAAATTTCTTGGTTAAACCCCAAAGGCAAACCGGTAGTTGCCCTTGCTGAAATTATTTTCCCAGCCAATAGCGACAACTTAATTGAATCAAAGTCTTTAAAATTATATTTAAATTCTTTTAATCAAACCCATTTTGAAAATGCCGCTTCTGTAAAAACAACGATTGAAAAAGACCTTTCTTCAGCTGTAAATGCAATCGTTTTAGTCAATTTATTCTCTGTTGACAGCCCTATTGAGATCGGCAATTTGCAAGGTATATGTTTAGACGATTTAGATATTAATGTAGACACCTACTCACCAACACCCTCCCTCTTATCCACAGAAAATAGCTTTGTCACAGAGATACTCCATTCACATTTATTAAAATCAAATTGTCTCGTAACGTTTCAACCTGACTGGGGCAGCATCCAGATTGATTACACAGGCAAAAAAATCAATCATGGCAACTTACTGCGCTATCTCATTTCTTTTCGTCAGCATAATGAATTTCATGAACAATGCGTTGAACGCATTTTTATGGATATTCTAAAACAATGCCAACCCACCGAATTGACCGTTTTCGCACAATATACACGTCGCGGCGGATTGGACATCAACCCCTACCGCTCAACCAAAAAAGATATGAGCGCGAAAAAAATACGGCTTTCCAGACAATAAGCTTCTGTAGAGAACACTTCACATGTTAAAATGTGACTCACCAAGCGTAAAGAGTCCGCCATGGAAGTTAACAGCCTTACAGAAAATAACCTTATCACCTATGAGTTGCCCCTTACAGACGCAATTCGAATTGCGCTTCGTCTTGAGAATCTCTTTAATCAGTTTCAAAAAACGGCCAATTGCACATCCATGCTCAACACCAAAAATGCCATGAATGCGCTACTTAAGATCCTTGAGGTGACCGATCGCCCAGACCTTAAATCCCGATTTAGCCAAACGCTGACACAATTTTCAAACACCTTTTCTCAGCTCAACCGCTCTGTCAAAGTTGATCAAGCACGACTTCAAGACACCTTGAAAAAACTAGAAAGTCTCTCCAAATACCTTCACGCACAACATTCACGTATTGGTGAGCCACTCAGACAAAATGAGTTTCTATCGCAAATTCGTTCAAATTTAGCGAATCCGGGCGGTGTATGTGACTACCGATTGCCCGCCTATATTTTATGGCAAAACCAAACAGCGACTGAAAAATCGAAAGATTTGAAACAATGGATGACACTATTTGAGCCCCTACAAGATATTACTGAAACCCTTTTAAGATTAACGCGAGAAAGCACGCCCTTTGAAACAGTTACTGCAATGAATGGATTTTACTTACAACCACTAAATCCACTCATCCCCTGTCTTTTAGTACGTGTTACACTTCCCGCTCAAAGCAAGTTATACCCCGAATTTAGCGCAGGATTACACCGCGTCACCATTCGTTTTTTATCACCTAATTATTTTGGTCATTCAAAACCCGCCCAAACACAACAGCAAATGTCTTTTCAATTGGCTTGCTGTAAAATATGAAAAATTTAATTCCAAAGTCATTTATCCAAGATATCATCGCACGAACCGATATCGTTACGATTGTGTCTGCACGGATAGACTTAAAAAAACGTGGCAATACACATACGGCCTGCTGTCCGTTTCATCATGAGAAAACACCCTCGTTTTCCGTAAGCCATTCAAAACAGTTCTATTACTGTTTTGGCTGTGGCGCACATGGAAACGTGATCGGTTTCTTAATGGAGTACGACCATCTCACTTTTATTGATGCAGTAACAGATCTTGCACAACAATTAGGATTAGCCATTCCACGCGAAGCCGATGACACCAATACCGCACAAAATACGGTCTTATATGACGTATTGCATCAGGCGCAAGCCTGTTATGAGCAAACACTAAAACAAGCAGATCCTGCAATCGATTATTTAAAAAACCGTGGGTTAACTGGAAAAATCGCAAAAGCATTTGGTATTGGTTACGCACCAGACAGTTGGGATTTTCTTGTAAAGTCCGTCGACAAGCATGAGGCTTTAGTCACTGCTGGCATGCTCGTCGAAAAATCACCCGGTCGATATTATGATCGTTTTCGCAATCGCATACTATTTCCCATTCGCGATACCCGTGGTCGCACCATTGCTTTTGGTGGTCGCACCATGACCGACGACATTCCAAAATATTTAAATTCTCCTGAAACGCCGATTTTTCACAAGCATCAAACACTCTATGGTTTATACGAAGCCCACCAACATCACCGCACACTAAAACGCGCCTTGGTTGTTGAAGGCTATTTAGATGTGATTTCACTCGCAGAGCATGATATCCACTACGCCGTTGCAACACTGGGCACGGCACTCAATGTAAAGCACATTCAATTATTATTACGTTATACGAACGATATCATTTTTTGTTTTGATGGCGATGCCGCTGGTCAAAAAGCAGCGTGGAAAGCATTAACCATTAGCCTACCCTTATTGCGTGACGGTTTAAACTTTCGATTTTTGTTTTTAAAAAATTCAGAAGATCCCGACAGCCTCGTGCGAAAAATTGGTCACGATGCTTTCGAAAAATTAATTGATGAGGCAACACCCTTATCCACTGTTTTTTTCAATGAATTAGCAAAAATACATAATATTAATGAGATAGCAGGAAAAGCGGCTTTTGCAAAAGCCGCCAATGATTTTATTAATACGATGCCAACGGGTATTTATCAAAATTTACTGCTGGATCAACTTGCCAAAATGGTATCGCTAACCCGAGAACGACTGAATGTATTGCCTTCAAAAAAAATGGGAGCGGCCGTTATCCAAAAATTGCCGCGCGCACCAATGACACAATTAAACCCTGTCATGATTGCTATTCAGTTATTGCTACACGAACCTGCGCTCGCATTAACGACCACAACCACAGCATTCTCAATGCATGACAATCATGCAGAGAAACAATTGCTACTCAATTTAATTGAGCGCTGCAAAAAAAATAGCACGATCTCCATGGGAGAGCTGTTATCGGAAGTTGAAGATCAACCGACACGCGCCATGATTGCCATGATTGCAACTCTCCCCATGCATATTCCAGAAAACGGTCGTGAAGCTGAATTTATCGGTGCGCTTCAAAGAGTACAAGAGCAAGCAGAAGCACATGAGCTCTCTTCCTTAATCAAGAAAGCAAAAACAGCACCACTTAGCGATGCTGAAAGACAACAACTTCAAAGTCTGCTTGCCAGAAAACACGCACAGAAAAGTGGTCAATAAAATACCAATTGGTGCAATCAACTTAAAAGCGCTGGCAGAATGTTAAATCTAGCGCTAGAATAACGGGTTTCTTATTCCGCATTCAAAACGTGAGTACTCCATGGCCCCAAAGATCACTCCTCCAGCTCCTCAGCAACCTGCAACGTCGGCTGCTTCCGGTTTTAATGCATTAACCCAAGAAGCGAAGCGAAAGGGTTATTTAACACACGAAGATTTATTAAATCTATTGCCAAGCGATCTCGTTGATCCCAATGAAATGGAAAGCATTATCGATCGCCTGAACGAAATGGGTATTCGCGTCTATGAAGTACCGCCAGATGAAAGCGAACTCTTGCTCGATGACAGTGAAGATGATGAGGAAATTACAGAAGCGATTGAAGTACTTGCGACTGAGAATCGCACAACAGATCCTGTGCGCATGTATATGCGCGAAATGGGCAGTGTTGAATTATTAACGCGCGAAGGCGAAATTGAAATTGCAAAACGCATTGAAAGCGGTATTCAGCAAGTCATGGGCGCATTGGTTTACTATCCAGAACTGATCGAAAGCTTTATCAAACGCTATCACAAAATCGTAGCCGCAGAAGGTCGTTTGAGCGACATCATCGCAGGTTACTTTGAAACTGACGAAGAAGTTCAGGCAAGATTAGCGCTGGCCGCAACCGTCGCAAAAGATGCCGCAGATGCAAAAGAAAAAGAGCTTGAGCTTGCAGCAGCAGCAGCAGCGGCGGCTGCGGCAGAGGAAGAGTCAGACCTCCCGAGAACATCTAAGTCTTCAAAAACAAAAGTTGCTGGCGAAGAAGAGAAAGATGATGAAGATGGCGGTGAAGAGGCTGGTGGCGATGTCGCTGACGACGAAGAAGATGCTTTTGGCGACAATGGTCCAGACCCTATTTATACCGCAGAACAAATTCGTACTCTTGAAGAGCTATTTGAAAAGTATGTTAGCGCCATTAAGAAAAATGGAAAACAACATAAAACAACCGCAAAACAACGTGAATTGTTAGCGGCGCATTATGCAAAATTTAAATTGTCGATCAAACAATTTGTTCGTCAAACCATGCGACTACGTGGGTTACTCCGTGAAACGCGTGAACAAGAACGCATGATCATAAAACATTGCGTGATGGATGCAAAAGCGCCACGCAAAGAATTCATACAGTCTTTCTCAAACAATGAATCAAACATGGATTGGCTCGATACTTTTATCAAAGCCCATCCGAAATCAGCTGTAACGCTTGAACATTATCGCAAAGACATTCAGCGCGCACAGAAAAAAATTGCTTTAATCGAAGAAGAAAGCAATTTGAATGTGCACGACATTAAAGAAATCAATCGTCGCGTATCGATTGGCGAAGCAAAATCGCGTCGCGCGAAAAAAGAAATGATTGAAGCGAATTTACGTCTTGTTATTTCTATCGCAAAAAAATACACCAATCGTGGTTTACAGTTCTTGGATTTAATTCAAGAAGGTAATATTGGTTTGATGAAAGCAGTTGATAAGTTTGAATATCGTCGCGGTTATAAATTCTCGACCTATGCGACCTGGTGGATTCGCCAAGCAATTACCCGCTCCATTGCTGACCAAGCGCGCACAATCCGTATTCCTGTGCACATGATTGAAACGATCAACAAATTGAATCGTATCAGCCGTCAATTGACGCAGGAAACGGGTGTTGAACCCACGCCTGAAGAACTCAGCAAACACATGGATATGCCGGAAGATAAAATTCGCAAAGTGTTAAAAATTGCGAAAGAGCCGATCTCCATGGAAACACCCATTGGTGAAGATGAAGATTCGAGCTTAGGTGATTTTATTGAAGACACCAATATGGAATCGCCAATTGATTTTGCAACGTCGTCGGGCTTGCGCGAAGCGATGAAAGAGGTATTATCTTCATTAACGCCACGCGAAGCAAAAGTATTGCGGATGCGTTTTGGTATTGAAATGAATACTGACCATACGCTTGAAGAAGTTGGTAAGCAATTTGATGTAACACGTGAACGTATTCGTCAAATTGAAGCAAAAGCATTGCGTAAGTTGCGTCACCCTACTCGCGCTGAGAAGCTACAAAGTTTCTTGGATCAAGAGGGGGAATAAAAGTTAAGCGTGGTGTGAGTGTGCGGAAGTAAAATCAAAGCTGTTGAAAACACCTCTGATCCTCACACCCACACTGACAACGCACACTGTTTCGGGCTCATAGCTCAGTTGGTTAGAGCAGAGGACTCATAATCCTTTGGTCCTAGGTTCAAGTCCTAGTGGGCCCATCAATTAAATCAATAGGTTACACAGGTTTTTAAGATTTTCATTTTTGAGTCTGTGTAATTCCTGTGTAATCAAGCACGCCAGTGAAAACTTCCTATGATTTTTATAAAAAATCTATTTAAGTTCGAAACTGTGATTGTAAACATTAAACGTAAACGTCTGGGGAAACACATCGTAAACGTCTGGGGAAACACATCGTAAACGTCTGGGGAAACACATCTACGCAAGGATAAAAAACTATTAGAAAATATTTCCTGTCATTAATTACGACTAAGGAGATATTTTTCATGGTGGGTATTTGTAAAGAGAATCATGCCTATTGGAAAGGCTTGATAGA
>JAUXWQ010000051.1 GCA_030680235.1 Coxiellaceae bacterium | reverse complement strand
TTTAGTTTTTTGCAAGCTTTTTCGTAAAAAGTTGTCCAAAACTCTGTTTAACCGCCGATCAATATCAATTTTCACTCAAACCAAATATTTATTTACAAAATCATTGGGTTTGATTATTTCAATACCAAAATATCCATCGACAGTCAGCAAATCTTTATCACCACTAACAATCAATTTACATTTTGCAGCAAGCGCAGTTGCGATAAATTTATCATCGTCCGCATCTCTTGAAACAGATTCTTTCAAAACTACTGGTGATACAAATTCACCATAAATGGTGACTAAATCAATAAACGGTGAAATATCAACGCCAGGATATTTTTTTGAAAGAATATTTCCAACGCGAACATATTCATTCAATACCTCAGGCGAGACAATGAGTTTAATTTTTCCGTCGCTCCAAGCATTTAAAATCCGCTCAGGATGTCCTGACCAGAATATGCCTGACATAAAAACGTTGGTATCCAGAACTAATTTAATCACTTTTTGCGAGCAACCTTTATTGCTGATTTTACGGATTCTATCGTTAAACCAGCAGCTTTTGCTGATTTTCGTGCTTTGGTAATTAGATTTTTATATTCATTCATGCTGGGACGTGTGACTATTTTTAAGATAACCACGTCTTTTTCAGCAAGCACTAAAAACTGATCGCCAGAATGCAGTCCCATTTTATCTCTGATATCTTCAGGGATCACGACCTGCCCCTTCGATGACATTTTTGTTGTTGCTACTTGACTCATATCATTACCTCTCTGTCTTACTAGTAAGATTATAGCATACCACAGAAATACTTCAAACTTTCAATCGAGCACTTTAACTGTACAGTACATTACGTTGAATCATAAATAAGGAAAAATTGTATTTTACATAAATTACGCAACCGATTGAATTATATTTATAATTCAGTAATGGTTAAGATGGGCTATAATTACGTGATAAACTCTTCATTTTGCGATTTAACGAGGCAGAAAATTGAGCCGAAAATTATTAGAAGCAGTAGCAAAAGTCGAAAATAATCTACATCTGCCGCCACAGCACGTTGGCGCTAGTGCGCCAGGAAAAAATATTTTTGATCGTATGGAAGCATTAAAAGTGCCAAATGTTAGCGTGACGGTGATTGATAAAGGCGGCGTTGCTTGGACACGCGAATATGATCTTGCAAGCAGAAGTTCGCATGAGTCTCAGCCAACCACACCCGCAATATTTCAAGCAGCCTCTGTGAGTAAAACCGTCAATGCTGTTTTAGCGATGAAGGTGTTAGTTGAAACAAGAGTAATGGATCTGGATGATGATGTGCGTCCACATTTGAAAGGCTGGACAATTCCTGGCGACGATCATGGTGAAAAAATTACGCTACGTCGATTGTTAAGTCATACCGCTGGCATGTCAGTAGGTGGCCCTGATGGTTATCATGCTCACCCTGGTGAAAGCTTGCCAACAACAACAGAGACGTTGGCAGGTCAGCTCGCTACGTCACAAAGCGCACGATTATCACCAAATGGCCGACCAGCGAGAATAGAACACAAGCCTGGAGAAAAATGTATTTATTCAAATGATGGCACATTGATTGTTCAAAAATTAATTGAAGATGTTACAGGAAGACGCTATGCCGATTTAGCGAAAGAACTTATTTTTAAACCATTAGGAATGGAATTGAGTACTTTTGAATACAAATATCCAGAAACAGCGAGTGATAACATTCAAAAAGGCCATTGTGAAAATGGTGATGTGGGGTGGCGTATTATTCCAGAATCTGGCGCTGCCGGTCTTTGGACGACCACAGAGGATTTAGCAAAATTTGCCATCGCGATGCAAAATGCGTATCGCGGAGCAGATGATACTTGGATGTCACAAAAAACTGCGCAAGCCATGCTAACAAAACAACACAACTCACGTTTTGGATTAGGATTTGAGCTGGGTGAAGGCAATCAACTTTCATTTGGACATACTGGGAAAATGCCGGGATATCGTGCTGAATTCACGTTATTTCCAGCGCAAGGTATGGGCGCAGTCGTTATGACAAATGCAGACAATGTGCAAAATACCTTGCCACTTAATATTGAAATTGTAACAAGCATTGCCGAAGTTTATACGTGGCCATCGCGAGAAAATGAAAATAAAAAAACTGTGGAATCAAGTGTAAAAGAAGCAGCAGAAGCAACACTCCCATTACAAACGCCTCCTATTTCCGCAGATGCTTACCCCATCACAACCCTGTTAACAAGTCGGGCAAGCTCAGGAATTTTAGGAACACAAAATGCTGAGCCTGTTCCTGCGCCTGCGTTAGATCAACAGCATGATAAATCACCAGGAATTAAACCACCTGGTAGTAGTAATTGATCCGAAACAAATATTGCTGTTAATTTTTTTCATCAACATTTTCTTTTTTTTGGGAAACCAACTGATCAAGCTCCGATTCAAAACTTGCAAGCAATTTTTCAAATTGCATAATTGATTCCGTCAGTGTCACTTCATTATTAATTTCATCACGAATATAAGCCATTTGCGTGCGCACAGAATCAATTGCACGAGAAAATTTATAATGATCGTAACTTTTTTTAAAATGGGTTATTTCATCGAACGCGAGATGAATATAAATTTCTAATGATGATAATTGACTGTGCCCTGTCCATTGTTGCACTTTTTGCTTTATCGATTCTGTATCCAGTAATGCACGTCTAAAATCATCGACATTTTCAAACGCATGCTGCTCAATTAGCGTTACAAAAAGTTTCGTGATAAACCGATGGCGAAACATATGTGCATGCGCTTTTTCTTCAATACCTGCAGCGTTGGCAAGTGCATACAACTCTTGTGAAATCGTTTGTGATTGAAGCGGATTGCCTGTGGTTTCACTGATAAATACAAATCCGTTATCGTTACTGGATCCAATTGTTTTTTTTACGATGATTCGGCGCTGCTTTTCAATGAAGCTGACCAACATATCCAAATCAGGACGTGAAATCGGAATATTACGCATTGTATGGGGACGTTTTTTCAACGTAATTAATTCCAACATCGGTTCTCGCATGGCATTTGCATTCATCACACTTTTTACTGTGAGTGCTGCAATCTCGCCGCGTCTGCCACCAGTGACTTCGAGCATCATTAGCATTACCTGCCTACGCCGTTTCAAAAAATAAGATGTGCTGATTTTACTAATTGCATCGCGTAATTTTTTAATATTCTCTGCATTTATGGGCAATGCTTTTACTTTGCTATCCGGCGTTGGAAATGAATTGTGATGCCAAAAACTACGTGTAATGGCATTATTTCTCCCAGGAATTCTAATAGTCACTGATTTTTGCTTTGCCTTAATTCGCCCCTTATCACCAATGAAATCTAATTGATTGTAAAACCGCGCCACACAATTTAAAAAATCCAGGCAGTTTCTGGCAATATTAATCACCGTGTTTGCATTACGTGCTTTAACGGATGCTGTTTTATTTTTAATTTTACCCTGCAACCCTTTTACAAATAAAGTGAACTGACTGTCGGTTAAATTAATAAAATCAGTGCGATTCAAAAAACAATATCGCAATAAATGTGAAATATTTGATGCATACGTTTTTAATGTACCGCCATTGTTTGTTCGACTTAAACCGCGGTGATATAACTCCACCATGTAAAGATTGGCTTCAAAGCACCACCTGCCATCTGGCCAACATAGTAATGGGATATTATCGGCGCGTGTTGTAAAAACAGAGCCGTCACTATCCACACCTAGTGGCATACGAAAGATTTTTTTACTCAATGTGTAGAGTTGGCTATCAAGCACCGACTGTCTCCACAGATTTAATTTTATTTGTTATCACTGGTTTTGCTAATAAACTCAAATAAGCGCGAATTTCTTTTTGCTCTTTTTCACACAAAACGCGTACATTATCTTGCATTGATTGTGCGGCATAATAACGTGCATGGCGCATAGCTGTTTCTAATAACTGCGTCATGATCAATAAATCCTGCTGCAATATTTGATTTGCATTTTTTAATTCATTGATGTGATCAGTCATACTTCTTTGTGTTGTTTTTTTACCAAGGTTGTTTTTGCAGCGTTCATTTTCGAAAGCCTGCAATGCTGTAATACGCAATCTATCCAGCGCATCAAAACCACCATCCAGTGACTTTTCACATATTCTTTTTATTGTGTTAATACTGGATGAGAAAATACCGCGTGATTTATTCTCATATTTTGATAATGCACCTTGTGACTTTAAAAATGATTGTAATTTTTCATCAGGTGAAATTACATGCGGATTTTTAATAATCTCTTGCAAATAATCGCGTAGTGCAAATAGGGATTTTGTATTGCTTTCGACGCGTTTATCAATTTTTTTTAATTTACTCATTCCTGATCAACTACTTTAATTAAAATACGATAATTATTTCCATCGCACGCGTTAAAAAACTCAGGTTCGACATTAACAGTGCCTTCACTGATTAAATTTTTAATATAAGCATCTAATTCATCACTATCCATTAAATCAAATTTTCGCGTTCCGAATTTTTTCTCTAATAAGTCGGATAATGCCGTTGCACTATCATCATAGGACTGCAATTGTTCAACTGCATAATGTGCCTTAACATCACGTAATACATCGCCTGGCGTGCTTTCCGTAACATAATGATACAGATGCTCTACATTCGTATGAGCAAGAAACCATCGCAATGTATCCATTCCACCAAAACTACTACCCCAAAAAAATAACATGGCAAAAAAACGACGTAATTGATGTTGGCGAATATAATATCGCCTACCTTCTTTATCCAGCGGTATTTCCATATAATCACAAAAAATATCAATCGACCGATTAAATTGTGCGGGGCTAAAATTAACCAATGTATTTGTAAACTGATGTGGATGGGAAAATATTGGATAAAATTTATTAATAATGCCGATATTTTTTAATTCAATCTGTAATCGTTCAAGCAATAAAATCATTTGCACTGCAATAGCTGGGATAGGACGAGCAACTTTTTCACGCTTGTCACCATATCCAGATTTACGCACAAAAAATATGAGTTTATTTTTTTGGCTGTCAAGACATGTTGTTGCCTTTAAATCAATCAATTCACCTTGTCTTCTTGCCATCAATGTTCCAACAATAATTTGTATGGATCCATACAGCACTCGCAATAATTCCCAAAGTGAAATATTTTTTCGCAAAGCTTGATAATGAGTCACATCATCAAATCTATACTTCATTCCGACAACATTATTTCCAATCAGCCAATGCGTTACACCAATGTCTTTTATAGTTGGCGTTAAATAAGGCGTAATATCTATTCCTGCTAAATGCCACTGCTTCATTGTTTTACCTGAATCATGTGCTGCTTTAACCACAGATAAATAACTATCAACCAAATCATTTCCATATTTAACACAAAATTCAATCGCGTTTTTTAGTGAACCCAATACAACACAACTTGGCAACAAGGAATATCTACCTGCTTTATTCAAATTAAGTAGTTCTAACACCTTGGAAAATTTTAGTTGTTGCAATGCTTGATAAGGCACAGGTAGGTCAATCGTTTTTAATATTCCTAAATGTCGTAGTGTATGGTAATACATTATCAGATGAGTCTCTCCCATCTGTGAAACATTATTTTTTGTGCGCACGGGAACTGATTGGTATTCTCTCGTTGAATAAATAATTTTACCGAAACACAGTTCAGGAACAATAGTGAAAGTAGTGTATTGACCACCAAGTGTATTTTTATAAATAATTTTTGCCAATTTAAAATTATTAGCACACATTATACTTATTCCAGATTTACACAATGATTGACGATAATATTTATTGATAAACAACCAAACACGCGCACTGATCAATTCACCATCTGTTAAATTTAATATCTTTTCATCTTTATTAAACTCATTAGTCAGAAGTTCGGGATGATTTTTAATTGTTTTACTAATGATATCACCGGTTAAGCTAGAAATTTTCATTTTTAAAAAATAAGTTAAATGATAACTCCACCGATAAACTGATTGATGTATAAATCGGAAGCTTCCAATTTTTAATAATATATTAGTCAGATCATTTTCTGTAAGTGAAAATAATCCATGCTCATGCAACTGATTATCTGCTGAATTCAAAATAAGATAATCAATCATATGAATAGTATGACTAACCATTTTATTCGCAGTGCAGCCATTAATAATTCTTCCACCGGTTGAGTCAGTATGGGTATGCACACATAAGAAATATTTTATGGTGTCTAGCAAAGCCTCATGTTTTTTATCAGTTAATAAGCTTCCATTAAAAAGCTCAATATTAAAATCAATTCTTTTTTTATATCCAGATAAAAAATAACAATCCCACACATTACAATCAAAATCTGTTTTTAACCAAAAAGCGTTTTTGTACTGTTCTCTCTTATCTCCAATTGTATCGTAAATATAATTCAAATTTGATGGAATACCAGCATGACTATGCATAAATGATAGCCTCCATTTTTTCCGGATTCATTTGACATCGTGCAGATTTCAGATGGGATTTAAATTCTTCATTTGAAGCATGCTTGCTACCACTTTCAATATGCCTTACAAGATGTGTTGTTACTTCAGCCCAGTAAGCTGCAATTCCACAAACCTGCTTTTTGGCATTGCACACTGCATACTGTAGGCTCAGTAGAAGTGCCAAAATACCTGCATTAATATTAAAAATAATTTCGCCTGTATTATCAGAGTATGATTGCTCCCTTTCATTAGACCCATTTTCAAGATGCGCTGGAATAATTTTTAATGCATGATTTTTCATAAACTCATGAAATTCATGTATTGTATTAAATTTAGTAGCATCCAATATAAACGGACTATCTTTCATTGCTTCAACAATTATGCCTTGTTGAAAAATTCGTATCCAGCGTGATTGAAAAAAATCAAGAATAGATTCTGGTAAATAACATGACAGTAATTTCGGGCAATATTCTTTATGTCCAAGCGTCTTTGCCATTTTAGAAACGCTACGCGTTTCCAAATATACCAACACTGCTTTTGATGAACGTAAAGCGTTTAACATGAAGCGTGAGCTCAATTTTTCCGCATTTTCGCTCTGCATGTCATTAGTTTCTTTAGACAATTCTTGAAAAAATGTTCCTTTTCCTTTTTTGGCGCCAGTATATTGTGAAGACATTCTAGATAAAATAAATCCCTTTTTGCAGGATAAAAACAAATATCGCCAATTATCGTTGCCATTCTTTTTTAAATCATTTCGGACACAATCGGTAATTGAAATAATTTTCTTAATCAACAGCAAACTCTTTTCGGTTAATGTTATTATCTGTTGTGCGTTGTTTGGACCACGTCGCATTTTCCTTCCATCCAGCACATAAGCTGAATCTAATTTTACAAATCCCGTTAATTTTCCTTGTTTATTGTATAATTCAAATTCGGTTAAAAAACTTGGTACAATATTTGGGTGTTCATAAACCAGCAATACCATATATGGCAAAAGAGCATAACTTGTCGGTAATCCCAATTCATAAACAATATGACTGAGTGGTAATGTATATGTAAAGATAATAGGGTCATCATTCTCTTCAAGAGTAAATCCATGATGCTCAAAAGTAGCGGCGGCATTTGCTAACCAATTTGGATTGTTTTTATGAATAATACGACAACGAAATTCCTCATCAATTGTTGTTGTATTTTTAAGCGGCTTTACAACACCCTTTTTTGATAACATTATTCGTTTTTGATAGCGTTGCCAAAGATCATCAGATAGTTTTTCTGCAACCGAAACAACGTGATTAACATCTCTTTGTATTTGACAAAACAGCAGTTCAAATGCTTTTTCATCTGTAACGTATAACGGGATTTCAGTCAACAATTTTTCTTTTACTTCGATACCACCTGACGTTTTTTTGATGCGCCTTTCTTTACCTGATATTGATGTTGGTTCAGGTGAAATTATTTTTCCAAATGGTTCTGCAAATATGCTGCCAATAAAATTATTTTCTACAAATGCAACAAATCCCCTCCAGCTTACAATTAATGCTTTTATTGATCGACCTTCGCCAGATTGATATCCGCTAGCCAAATAAAATTTTAGATATTCGTGAAAAAGAATTTGTACAGATGATGAGTCATTGAATTGTTCTGCAGTATATCCAGAAATCGGCAACCATCGACAGAAGTTTGGGATAACGTCTCTGATTGATCCTGTTCCTCTTGAAAATGCTGTATCTATTTTAAAATAAAGAAGTTCGGTAAACTCACGACCATAACATTTATATACACCATTTAGCGGCACAAACCAGCTCACGTTTTTTTTACTAAATGTCCACCATCCTTGCCAGTAATAAACACGTTCATGACAAATCTGCATTTTTTCAAACAATTCGATACAATTTTCTGAATATTTTTTTATTTCATTTTGTGTTGCAGTGGATTGATTGATAGATAGAAATTTTGTTAGGGATGCATAATCCAAAAGTTTCAGAAATAAAGTTGTCAGACTATGACTTTGCGACTCAACTGCAATCAGAAATTTATTTGACCATAACGCCCCGATAAACGATCTAATAAGAGAATCTAACTGCAAATAAGTAGAATCATGGAAATTAAATTCCTGATCAGTGACCTGCAAATAACATTCGAATAATTTAAGTAAGATATAAGATCTTTGAAGCTGATCTTTATTGTATTTTAAATGGTCAAATATGTCTTTGAATACCTGCAACGTGCTAGAATCAAGTTTTTCAAAATCATAATGCGAAAGTGAGCGGGTTCTTTGGATAATTGTCCGTGCATTTTGTGACGACATAATTCCATTTTCTCCTTTGGTGGATGAGGCTAACATAGTTTTGGACAAGATGAAAAACAATATTAAATGGTG
>JAUXWQ010000046.1 GCA_030680235.1 Coxiellaceae bacterium | reverse complement strand
ATGTTTTACCGAATGTTGGAAAACTGGAGACTTTAGCGCAACTGCCTGATCGGAAAAATTTTCAATTAATTCGGGGAAGCGAGGTGATTTGCGAGGTCCAAAACATGGGGAACGCATTTGGGTGAATTTGGACACCCTAGTCCTGCATCATCACGGACATGTTCACGCGGACGAATTTTGACGTCCTCTGAAATTCCAGTGTGACGTAACCAATGAACTGTAGCTTGCGATAATTCTTGTGCATCATTCTCCAATTTATTTTTTCGCAGAACAAAAATCGCCTCGTCAAAACAATTTTGAATAATTTTTCGAATGTGACTGGTATCGGTCATAGCATTATTACCGCGCATTTTTGGAATTAAAGGCGAGTTATCGTTTGCTAATGGTAGGGCGGGAGATAACTCTAAATATTTTCGCCAACGTTTGAGTGCACTTAATATCGGAGGACTCACCGCAATTTGACGTTCTTTATTGCCTTTTCCAACAGTTGTAAACCACCAATGATTACCATTATCTTTTGCAAAATCATTCATCATTGGTGTCCAGCGTTTTTTTGCTGTTAATTCAGAAATGCGTAAATACATACCGTATAAAATTGAAATAATAAATAAAGTGCGTTCGTGTTTGTCAGGATCGCTTGAAGCCATTCTTTCTGCCGTTTCAATCACAGTTTTCCATTGAAATTCTGATATACGACGAATTTTAGTTTTTGTTTGATGCGATCGATAAAAACGATTTTTTTGTTTTATTTGCACAATAGGGTTAATTTGTGAAAATTCTTCTTGAATTAAAAAGTTGTAATAACAATTTAAAATGGTAAAAATTTCGCGAAAAGATTTTTCTGATAATTGATAGTCGCGTCGATTGGGCGTTTTTTCATCTTTACGTTCTGATTTAGAAACCGTGATTAAAAACGGTCGCCATTTTTTATTTGGAATTCTTAAACCCCCTTTATCAAAAATAAAACGAGGCACGTTTTGATTACTAATCCATGATGTCGGAGGCTTTTGACAAAACAATAAATATTCTTCAATTTCTTCGCGTTTCATATCACGCATATTTTTTTTCACAACAAACCAGCAATATTGTGCAAAGCGCTCGATCTCGCGTCTGAAACTGTTAAACGTTGCTTCGTTATTTTTGTAACTCAGCAGAAACTGCTTGGCATGCTTAAAGTCATTGCTGAAACGTTCAGATAGATGGAGCGGGGGAGTGTCGGATTTTAGGAATTCGGCGTTGTCAAAAATAGCCTGAGGAATGTAACTTTTTTTCATCAATATCTCCCGTTGAAGTTTATTCAAACAAACTGAAGATTATTTTTTATTTTCTTCAACCAAATATGACAAGTCTTTGGATAATTGACTCTCAATAAATTGCTTCACCTCCTGCTCACTGGGAAGTTCTAATTTGTAATTGGATACAAAAAGCTTATTGTTTTGGTCACTAATTGCATACTTTACTAATGCTTCATTTTTCTTTGTGCAAAGTAAAATTCCGACGGGGGGATTGTCACCTGGATGCATTTCATGTTCTTTAAAGTAATTTATATACGTATTGAGTTGCCCGATGTTTTCATGATTGAATGCTGACATTTTTAATTCAATTAGCACGCTACATTTTAAAATTCTATGATATAGCACAAGATCAATAAAAAAATACTCGTCTCCAATCAATATTCGTTTTTGACGAGCCTCAAAGCAAAAGCCCTTGCCGAGCTCTAGCAGAAATTGTTGTAATTTATTTAATAGTGCATGTGACAGTTGATTTTCATCCATAACATGCGCTGAGGATAAGCGTAAGTGTCCGACCAACTACACTCGGGCATCGAGCTTAAAATTTTGAGGCAATAAATTGCGATAATCGTCATCCGTTTTACAGAGATGGATTTTATGAAGCATCTGGGTGAGATATTTTTGAGGATCTATCTTATTGGC
>JAUXWQ010000041.1 GCA_030680235.1 Coxiellaceae bacterium | reverse complement strand
GTTCAGCGTCAAACCAGACGCCTGATCCGACAGCGTGATGTTTTGCGTGCCCGCAGCCGAAACAATCAATGCCGCTTGAGCTACGTTTATTGTTCCTGTTGTGGCAGCATCAAGGTTATAGCCCACCGTGCCGCCGGTGGCGGTGAAGGTGGCGCCGGAAATGTTGCCGCCTGCGCCCACTGCCACGACGTTCGTATCAGCCCCAAGGTCGGAACTGGAGGTCACGGTCAAAGCACCTGTTGCAACCGTGTCGATGCCGGAACCACCCACCACAACCTGAGCAGCGGCCCCCAGCGTGACGCTGTTGGCGAAATCACCCAGCGTATAGGTTTCAACATCAGCATCCAGCGCGAGCGCCGATGTGGCTTGCGTGGTGAGGGTCAGGTTTTCAGCAGTACCCCCAGTACCCGTGGCAATGATGTCGACCGCCAGCGCGTGGTCAGCAGCCGTCATGCTGGCCGTTGTACCTTGCAAGGTGATGCTGGCAAGCGTTCCGCCACCAGCCGTCACCGGTCCCAGGACTGCGCCAGCACCAAGCGTGACCAGGTTGGCGCCACCAGCCAGGTCAATCGTACCGCTGGTGGTAATACCTGCCGCTACCGCCAACGTGTCGGCCGCTGCGCCGCCGGTAACATGGGTGGCTCCCGTGCCAGCACCCAGAGTAATAGTGCGGCCATCGGCGCCGAGGTTATAGGTTTCGATAGCAGCATCGGCTGTGACATTGCCTGCCCCGGTCAGGGTGATGGCATCGGTTCCGGCTGCGGTAATGGCGCCCAAACCAGCATATTGCGCAGCCGTCATGGTGACAGTGCCGCCGCCCGTGATCAGCAGCGTCGGCGTGCCGGTAAAGGCTGCGCCACTATTCACCCCGGCAATGCTGGTTGAGCCTGCGACCAGCGACAGACCCGAAATGCTGCTCCAGTTTCCGGTATAAGCCCCCGCGCCCAAAGTCAGCACGTCGGTGCTGGAACCTCCTGCAACGTGCTGGGCCAGGCTGCCCGCCGCCGTGCCGAGCGTCACCGTGTTGGCAAAGTTACCCAGCGTGAAGGTTTCAACCGCTGCGTTCAGCGTCAAACCAGACGCCTGATCCGACAGCGTGATGTTTTGCGTGCCCGCAGCCGAAACAATCAATGCCGCTTGAGCTACGTTTATTGTTCCTGTTGTGGCAGCATCAAGGTTATAGCCCACCGTGCCGCCGGTGGC
>JAUXWQ010000039.1 GCA_030680235.1 Coxiellaceae bacterium | reverse complement strand
CTAATTTTCAGATTTTAGGCGAGGTTGAACGATAATTTGTTGAGAAAAGCGCAGTGGTCACGAAGTCCATGAGCATTTTCGAAACAAATTATCGTTCAAGATCGTCAAAAGATGAAAATTTTTTATTCACCGAATTGCTGCCACACATCATTTGTGATTCCAGGAAAATACAGATAGTATTGCACCACCATTATTGCACCGCTGACACAGTCACTTTTGCAGAAAATCAGCCTAAGGGCCTGCGCATAAATAACCTGTCCATTACAGAAACTGGAAACGCAAAAAAGACGCTTATGCAAATAAAATCGCTTTCTCCCCAAACACTCTTAGCCATCCTTATTACCGTCTTGTCCTGGTCCTCCTCTTTCGTCTTTATTCGTTTATCATTACAGGATTATTCACCTGGCGCACTTGCCTTATTTCGCTACTTAATTGTTTCAGTAGTTATGTTAATTTTCTACCTGCGCCTGAAGAAAAGAAATAAACCGACAAAGAGCGAAGCCATTCAGTTGTTTTTATTAGGGTTTTTTGGAATTGGACTTTATATGATCGCCTTAAATTATGGCGAAGTAACTCAATCGGCAAGTATCACGAGCTTTATCATTGGGTTAAACCCCATTGTGGCAATGCTCTGGGCCTATATTTTCATGGGTGAACAAATCAATTACAAGCGCTGGCTTGGCGTACTAATTAGCGTCATTGGACTTGCTGTCATCGCCCTAGGACAATTTCACCATGACAAGCTTGGCTGGGGTATTTTAATTATTCTGTTCGCTGTTGTCTGTGCTGGCACTTATAACGTCGCCCAAAAGCCTTTACTCTCAACGTTTCACCCCATAGAAGTGGCGGCCATCAGCGCCTGGGTTGGCACGACTGTGATGCTGGTTTTTACCCCTTCCATGCTCCATGAAATTCCAAAAGCTACCTGGCAAGCCACAAGTGGCGTCATTTATCTAGGGATTGTTCCCGGCGCGATTGGTTATGCGGCCTGGAGTTATGCGGTTTCAGGCGTTAAGTCTGCTTCACGCTTATCTCTTGTTTTATATACTCTTCCCTTGCTGACAACCTTGCTGGGGTGGTTGATGCTTGGTGAGACACCATCCTTATTCGCGTTTACCGGAGGATGTATTGCGCTTTTGGGCGCCCTGGTTGCGACCCGTTACTAAGGTAGTTAAAAAAACCTTAACGTTTCTCGTCTATACTCTTCATGTCATTATTCATTAGGTGGTTTGAACTACTACAGGTGATAAAAAAATGTCAGAACATTTATTATTTGCAATCACTAAAAAATTTAACGCTTCCTTGCCTGATACAGAAAGCGATTCAGACTTCTTTAAGCAGAGTGCTAGCAACAGTGTATTCAACGAAACCAATACAACTGCAGCAGACCTTATCGGGGCATGCTCAGAAAAACTGCCTGTTGACTTAAAATCAACCGCTGCGTATCAAACCCTTGAGCGATCACTCATTGAGTTCGCTAACAATGCTGAACAAGCCCACGCAACAAACATTACTGTTGCTTGTTATTTAAACGAAGCAGAAAATCAAATACGTTTTGTCGTTCATGATAATGGGGATGGGTTAAAACCTGAATATATTACCACGCGTTATGACTGGGAAGCTGCATTACAAAAACGCTCTACTCAAGCAAGCCCAGACGAAACAACTGTCAAAAAATCCTCAGGTCAGCACCTTGGTGTATCAACCGCTGCTTATCTCGTAGAAAGAAATGGTGGCAATCTTGCCTTAAGCAATAATAAAGAAAAAAAAGGCGCTCGCATTACGGTTACTTCATCATTAGAACCCTGCAACCCCGTTTTATTTGATCAAGTGAGTGAAAAAGAGTCTTTAAAGATAAATGAACTCTCTCCTACAAATATTGTCGAAGAAATGCTCCACTGCATTATAAAAAAACAAACCAAAGAGTCAGATCAATTTGACACCCTTCGAAATATTTTAACGAACTCTGCATCAAAGACATTGAAAGACGCGGCTAGTGCTGTAAAACAACGCCTTGGAGCAAGCCCCGTCAGCAATAGCAGCATCCACAGCGCATTTTCACAAAGCCCAATAATGTCACCACCAGCCAATGCTAGAAGACGCCCCTCAGGTTTAACAAATCTTAAGCTGTTTTCACTGCCACCAGCGCTAGATGCAAATGCACCTCAAAAAGCTACTAAAAATGAAGAACACAGCAAAAGGCCTAGGAAAGCCTAGGACTTAGAAAAAGAGAAAATGGCCTAGGACTTGTGTTTCTCGAGCGAGCAGATTAGCAGGGCTGGTCTTTGCCTGGTATTTTCTGCAAAACACGCGTTAAACGCATGCTCGCATCAAAAACCGCAATTACTTCTGAAAAAACTCCTTCACCGAATCAAAAAAGTTTTTTGTTTTCGGGGTATGGTTCTTTCCATCATTTTTCAGCAACTCATCAAACTCAAGCAATTTTTGTTTTTGCTCTTCGGATAAATTCACTGGCGTTTCAATCACCACTCGGCACAATAAATCACCGACATGGCCACTGCGCAACGCTTTTATGCCTTTGCCACGCAAACGAAACTGTTTTCCACTCTGGGTTTCTGCGGGAATTTTCAAATTCACATTACCTGATAAAGTAGGCACTTCAACATCGCCACCCATCGTTGCTGTCATAAAGGTGACTGGCACTTCACAATGCAAATCATTTTCATCGCGTTGAAAAACACTGTGCTCTTTCACATGAATTTGAACGTATAAATCACCGGCTGGTGCGCCGTGCATGCCCGCTTCGCCTTCACCTGACAATCGAATACGATCACCTGAATCTACCCCTGCCGGGATTTTTACGGATAGTACACGTGTATCACGCACACGACCTTGTCCACGACACGTTGTACAAGGGTCTTTAATTACCTGACCTGTACCAGCACAAGCATTACAGGGCTGTGCGATCGCCAAGAATCCGTGCTGCACCTGCACTTGACCACTACCACGACATTTTGAACACGTTGTCTTTGACGTGCCTTTTTTTGCACCTTGACCATCACAAGGCTTGCAAGCCACTAAACTTGGAATTTTAATTTCTTTGGTTGCACCATGCACCGCTTCTTCAAGCGTTACTTGAAATTCATAGGCTAAGTCCGAGCCGCGTTGTGCTTGCGGTCTTCCACCACGCGCACGGCCACTGCCACCCCCAAAAATATCGCCGAAAATATCGCCGAAAATATCACTCGCGTTTTCAAACCCGCCAAAACCGCCAAATCCACTATGCCCACCCGGGCCATTATTCACACCTGCATGACCAAATTGGTCGTAGGCCGAACGCTTTTTTGCATCGGATAATACTTCATAAGCCACTTTTGCTTCTTTGAATTTATCTTCCGCTTCTTTGTTGTCGGGATTGCGATCAGGGTGGAACTTCATCGCTAAACGACGGTAAGATTTTTTAATTTCATCTTCACTGGCATTTTTAGCAACGCCGAGGATTTCGTAATAATCACGTTGGGACATTGGGGCTCACTTTATTCAATACGGGAAGTGAGTGGGAGCGGGAGTGAGAGTGTCGGAGGTTTAAAATAGCTTAAATTTTAAACTAAACCTCTGATACTCACACTCACACTCACACTCACTACTCACACTACTTCTTATCTTTCACTTCTTCAAACTCAGCATCAACAACACCATCATCTTTTTTTCCAGAATCGGCATGGTCGCTTGCTGCGCTTCCACTTTCTGCGCCTTCAGGAGCAGCTGATTGTGCATACGCCTTTTCAGCAATTTTTCCAGAAATATCACTCAGTTCTTTTGTTTTTGCTTCAATCGCGTCTTTATCTTCACCACGAACCAAGTCTTTCAATTCTTTGATGAGCGCTTCCGCTTGTGTTTTTTCATCAGCAGATACTTTATCACCCAAGTCTTTCAAAGATTTTTCAGTCGCATGCGTTAAAGCATCCGCTTGATTACGCGCTGTTGCCAACTCATGGAATTTTTTATCTTTCTCTTTATTTTCTTCAGCATCTTGCATCATTTTTTGGACTTCTTCATCCGACAAACCACTTGAAGCTTTAATCACAATTGATTGTTTTTTACCGGTTGCTTTATCCGCTGCAGACACATGTAAAATACCATTCGCATCAATATCGAATGTGACTTCAATTTGTGGCATACCACGTGGCGCTGGTGGAATATCTGACAAATCAAAACGACCCAATGATTTATTACCTGATGCAATTTCACGTTCACCTTGTAATACATGCACGGTCACTGCTGTTTGATTGTCATCCGCAGTTGAAAATACTTGCGATGTTTTGGTTGGAATCGTTGTATTTTTTTCAATGAGTTTTGTCATCACGCCACCCATTGTTTCAATACCCAATGACAAAGGTGTTACGTCTAATAACAAAACGTCTTTCACTTCACCTGACAATACACCCGCTTGAATTGCCGCACCCAAAGCGACCGCTTCATCTGGGTTTACATCATGACGCGCTTCCTTACCAAAATAATTTTTAACCACTTCTTGTACTTTTGGCATACGGGATTGACCACCTACCAAAATAACATCCGAAATATCCGACAACTGTATGCCAGAATCTTTCATGGCAATTTTGCAAGGTTCAATGGTGCGGGTAATTAAATCATCCACTAAGGACTCTAACTTCGCGCGTGTCATACGAATATTTAAGTGTTTTGGACCTGATGCATCCGCCGTAATATAAGGCAAGTTGATATCGGTTTGTTGCGCAGAAGATAATTCAATTTTTGCTTTTTCTGCCGCTTCTTTTAAGCGTTGTAATGCCAAGGGATCTTTATGTAAATCAATGCCGGATTCTTTTTTGAATTCGTCGGTTAAGTATTCCATGATCCGCGCATCAAAATCTTCACCGCCCAAGAAAGTATCGCCATTTGTTGCCAATACTTCAAATTGGTGTTCGCCATCAACGTCTGCAATTTCAATGATAGAAATATCAAAGGTACCACCACCTAAGTCGTACACAGCGATTTTGCGATCCCCTTTTTGCTTGTCCAAACCAAAAGCCAATGCCGCTGCAGTTGGTTCATTGATAATACGCTTAACTTCTAATCCTGCGATTTTTCCCGCATCTTTCGTTGCTTGACGCTGTGAATCGTTAAAGTAAGCAGGAACCGTGATAACCGCTTCCGTCACCGCTTCACCCAAATAATCTTCTGCTGTTTTTTTCATTTTCATCAGCACTTCAGCAGAAATTTGAGGTGGCGCTTTTTTATCACCCCGTGATTCTACCCACGCATCACCATTATCTGCTTTCGTAATTTTAAACGGCACCATTTTGATATCTTTTTGCACCATTTCATCGGTAAATTTACGACCAATCAAACGTTTAATGCCATAAAATGTATCAAAGGGATTTGTGACTGCTTGACGTTTTGCTGATGCACCCACCAACACTTCATTGTCTTTTGTGTAAGCAATAATAGAAGGCGTTGTCCGCGCACCTTCCGCATTTTCAATAACACGCGGCTTACCACCTTCCATCACTGCTACACAGGAATTCGTTGTTCCTAAGTCGATACCAATTACTTTTCCCATTGTCTGTATCCTCGATTATTTGGTTTTCGTTAATTTTTTAAAGTGGGGGCAGATTTACGATATTCAAGCCGCCACAATCACCATTGCTGCGCGAATAACGCGGCCATGCAAGGCATACCCTTTCTGCAACACTTGTAGCACAGTATTCGATTTCGCATCCGGATTAGGGACCATCGACATCGCTTCATGCAAACTAGGATCAAATGCATCACCTGGCTGCGGATTAATCACCACCACACCATTTTTTTCCAATAACTTATGCAACATGTCCAATGTAAGTTCTGAACCTTGACGCAACAATTTCACAGCAGGATCTTCTGATGTCATCCCGTCTAGTCCAAGGCTCAAGCTTTCTGCAACCGGCACTAAATCTGACACCAGACGCTCCACGCCAAATTTACGGGCCTTTGACACTTCTTGTTCCATCCGACGACGCATATTTTCAAGCTCTGCTTGCGTACGCGCATACTGATCTTTTAAGAATTCAACCTGCTTTTCTAGTAATCCAAGCTTATCCCGAGAAGCATTATCCAACAGCTCCTCCGCGCTTTCCTCGGCAATCAAATGCTCAGCATCGGCAGGCGGCACTACTACTTCATGCGCTTCATCACGCTCAGAAAACTCACGCCATTTCTCATCCGGCTTCTGATCATCTTTACTCATCCCACATTCTCCACCTATTATGTTGATGGAAATAAATATAGGGTCAAATTAAGAAACTTCAAGGAACAACCATGCTTTTTGGTCTAAAAAAAATGTTATCCGCCTTTTTCTTACCACTCCCCTTTGGCTTGTTTTGCCTCTTGGTTGGCTTATTTCTGTTATGGACACGTGAAGCGAAATGGGCAAGAAACACTGGTTTTATTGCAGGATTTTTAATTATTTTTACTTTTTCACTGAATCCTGTCGCTAACTTCTTATTAAACGGTCTGCAATCCCAGTACAAGCCATTGCTGACAATTCCTTCACCACTCACCCGCGTTGTCGTACTCGGCGGTGGCATTAGCGGCGGAAAAAGCTATCCTGCTAATCTGACTTTGGGGCCCTCTTCGCTCTCTAGATTGGTCGAAGGCATTCGCTTGTTTAAACTAGTCCAGGAATCCAATCCGCGCGCAGAGCTCATCCTCTCGGGTGGACGGGTATTTCAATCATTAGCTGTAGCCGGCACCATGCGAAACACGGCCGTTATGCTGGGCGTCAATCCTCAAAACATTATTCTTGAAGATGGTTCACAAGACACCCGTGACGAAGCCGTTTTCTTACAAAAAATATTGCAGGATGAACCTTTTATCCTCGTCACTTCCGCTTATCACATGCCACGTGCGATGGATTTATTTAAGACGCTCGGTATGCGCCCTATTGCAGCGCCAACGCAATTTTTAGGCTATAGCAACAACCCCTTTACACACTACCTTCCAAACGCCAATAATCTCGTCACCAGTGATATTGCCATCCATGAATACCTTGGTATTCTTTTTGAAAAAAGTAAAGGATATATACACTAATGAATAAAACATTTAAACACATTGGTCTTATCACGCGCGCTGGAAAAAATACAGTCGACACGCTAAATGCCGTTAAAACCTATTGTCTTGATCAGCGCATTGCCATTTCTATTGAACAAAAAACAGCAGAAATCATGCATGAAAATACGCTGCCGCGTTTTTTAGAAGATAAATTACCTGATACTATTGATTTAATGATTGTGGTTGGTGGCGATGGCAGTTTATTACATGCCGCACACTGCGCACTTGATCATGATTTACCCGTATTAGGCATTAATCGTGGCCACCTTGGTTTTTTAACTGACATCAATCCAAAAGAGCTCCACAGAATTAGCGATGTATTAAAGGGCAATTACACGCGCGAAGAACGTTTTTTATTGAAAACATCATTAGGGATTGCTCTAAATGATGTTGTCTTATTACCCGGTGAAGCGCAATTGATCGAATTTGACATCATGATCAACAACCAATTTGTTTGCCAACAACGCGCCGACGGATTAATTATTGCAACACCCACAGGCTCTACTGCCTATGCCCTATCGGGTGGCGGGCCAATTTTGCATCCGAATTTAGATGCCATGGTATTGGTACCCATGTTTCCACACACATTAAGCAGTCGTCCAATTGTGGTAGACAGTAATGCCAAAATTGAATTGATTATTTCTGAACATAAAAATAAAACAGGCAACATTAGTTGCGATGGACAAAAGCGCATTCCCGTTAAACCAGGCACACGCATCACGATTGAAAAACACGAGAAAAAATTGCAATTAATTCACCCAAACAACTACGATTATTTTGCAACACTACGAGAAAAATTGGGCTGGCAAGCACACCGATAGGAATCAAATCGCATGCTCACACATATCCATATCAAAAACTTTATCATCGTCCAATCGCTTTCACTCGATTTCCATGAGGGTCTGCATGTATTGACAGGTGAAACGGGTGCCGGAAAATCCATTTGGATTGATGCCATTGAAATTGGCTTAGGTGGACGTGCCGATGCCAATATGATTTTTCCCGGTGAAAAAACCTGCGATATCACACTTTGTTTTGATTTGCGTCAATTGCCCCATGCAAAAGCATGGCTTCAATCACAAGAACTACCCATCGATGAAGAATGCATTATTCGTAGAACCATTGATCGTGAAAAACCTTCTCGTACCACCATTAATGGCATGCCGGTACCACAACAGTCAGTACGCACATTATCTGAATTCATATTAAGTATTCATGGGCAACATCAACACCAACGTTTGCTAAAAATAGAAGCGCAACGTGATTGTATCGACCGCTATGCTGGCAATGAAACATTATTACTCACCATAAAAACACACTACAATGCATGGCATCAATTGCATCAACAGCATGAAAAATTACGCGCACAATCACATAATAAATCTTCCGATTTAACACTATGGCAATATCAGCTCACTGAATTAAATGTCTTACAGCTACAAGAAAATGAATACGAGTCTTTATTTTCTGAGTATCAACAACACCATCGCAGAAAACAATTGGCAACACAGCTACAAACAGCGCTTAGCTTAATCGACGGCGAAGAACTATCGCCCATCACTAGCTTGCAACGCGCACAACAACAGTTACATATAATCCACAGCGATGATGAGAATATCCGTAATATTCAGCAGTTATTACAAACTGCCGTCATTCATTGCGAAGAGGCGCGCGATGCACTTCATGACTATTGCAACAAAACAGAATTCAGCGAAGAAAAATTATTCATCATTGAAAAACGATTGACCCAATTGCAAGATATTGCACGCAAACATCGCGTTGAACCCACTGAACTTTTTCAGGTAATCACTACATTGTCTAATAAAATAATGCAGCTTGAGACAATAGATGAACACCTAACCGCACTCGAAAAAGAACAACAAAAAATTATTACTGATTATCAGAAAAATGCAGAAAAATTGTCAGACAGTCGAAAAAAAGCGGTTAAAAAACTCAGTGATTTTATTACGGAACAATTGCAAACACTGGGAATGAAAGGTAGTGTCTTTGAAGCGCATTGTCAGCCAATCAATACACTAATAAATCCACATGGCCAAGAAAATATACAATTTTTAATTGCCACCAATGTTGGGCAAACACCCCATGCACTATCCCAGATAATATCGGGCGGTGAATTATCCCGTTTAAGTCTTGTTATTCAAGTCTTAACTGCTCATAAAAATAATACACCGACACTGATTTTCGATGAAATTGACGTCGGTATTGGTGGAAAAACAGCTGATTTAGTTGGCAAACTATTACGCGAATTAGGCAAGCAAGCGCAAGTATTATGCGTTACGCACTTGCCACAAGTTGCCGCCTACGGACATCATCACTATCAAGCGGAAAAAAATAATAGTCATCAATCAACCTTCACCACAATGAAATTACTAGACTCAAAAGAACGCTCGCAAGAACTGGCGCGGATGCTAAGTGGCGCTGAAATTACTGAAAAAAGCATTTCACACGCCAACGAACTACTAGCCATGCACAATACATAAACGGTAGAATCAACACGGAGTTTTTTATGACGAGACGAACACATAACTTTCGAAGTGCTGCACACAATCTCATTGCTGCAAACGCATTAATGCGACACGCCTTATTAAAAAATCCTGCTATATTGGCCGCATTAAATCGTTATATCGCAAGCTTGTGTTTACAAGGCCGCATCGCAACAGGACAACTCTCAGAAACGCAAGCACTCATTGAGTTTGAAAAAGCCATTCACACTTTCACAAGAAAAATACACACCGAACTCAATAAAAGATCGGTAGCAACAAATATAGATCAAACAGATTTATCAAATCCTCTCAATATGCAAAATGCACTGAACAATCCATTATCTTATGCAAGCCAACTGATGAACAATACTGCTGCCGCTATTGAAAGCGCAATAATTGATGAGTCCTATCAAAATGAACAAGCTTATCTACAACAAAATGTGCAAAGCGATGAACAAACTTCACAACAAGTAACCACCCCTGCAGAATCTAATGAACACGACACGGGAACTGCCGTAGCAAAAACTGCTCTGCTCGTTGGCGCGATTAGCTTGTTTGATGAAAAAGGAGCTGATGCTGCAAGAGATAAAATCGAGTCCGCATTTTTCAAAGAAACAGGTATTAAAACAGCGTTTTCTAAGGAAGGACCCGAAGAGGAGGCGCACACCATCTTACAAAAAGTTTTAAAACCTGAATTCAAAGATTTTCAAAATCATGACGACAAAAACAAAGGTTAGCACTATGTCTCCTCTACAAACACTGATTGATGCCTTACAACAAATTGATCTTTCACAAAATGAAGAAACCATTATTGAACAAGTTAAACCACTCCTACATCAAACAATCACGCAAGCTGATGCATGGTTTGAAGATCGCTTTTATGAAGTCGACCAAGAACAAGGTTTTGGTTCACATCTTATTGCTGAAAATGAAGATCACTCGCTCGCCGTTATTATCACTTCCTGGCTACAAGATCGTGAAACACCACCACACGACCACGATACCTGGGCTGTGATCGGCTGCGTGAAAGGCATCGAAAAAAATACCTTATGGGATCGTCATGATGATAAAAGTGATCCGCATTATGCGGAGCTATCACCAAGCGAAACACACCTTTGCAACCCAGGCGATATCGTCACCATGCGCACAAATGATATTCATAGCGTTGTGAATCCTACTGAAGGTGTTTCTGTATCGCTACATATTTATGGGAAACATTTTAATCATACCAATCGCCACCAGTTTGATCCTGTGAATAATATTGTAAAACCTTTTATTGTCAGACAAGGAACAGATGCGAAATAAGTCCAAAAATGGGGTGTCAGCGGTTGGCATACAACACTGCATCTTCCCCATCTCGATAATATTTTTTACGAAGCCCTTCTTTAACAAAGCCCATTTTTTCATAAAGCGCAATTGCTTTGTGATTTGATAGGCGCACCTCTAAATGCATCGGCCTTTTTGTGTCATCTAAAACAAATTGCAATAATTGCGTCGCAATTTTTTGACGCTGATAATGAGGGTCCACGCAAATCTGAAGCAATTCAACAAAATCTATAGTGTCTTGAATACACAAAAAACCAATTATTTTTTTATCCTCTAAAAAAATATAGTTGCGATATGATTCTGAAAAACAATCTTGTACTATTTTCTCATTCCAATCAGATAACGCACTTTTTAAAACAGGCATGATATCCGAAATATCTTTTTTTTCTGCTAAGCGGATATTAGCCATTAAATAACACTCGCAAGGGTTTTAATTTTTCCCATAAGTTTTTTTTATATGAAGCAGCATCTGATAACGTAGACGTAAGCACCCTTGTTTTTACTGGCACTTTTAAAAAGTGTTGTTGCGCATGCTCACCCAACAAAATCAAACACTGCGCAGCATCAAGAGAAAAGATAGTTTCTTTTTGGAAATGGGGTGTCAATGCGGCTGCAATTTTTTCTAACAATTCCGATTGATTAACATCCTCCGCAATAAGCCATCCTACCGTTTCAGTATGTACATTATTCAAGCGATAAAAAAGCAGCGACGGCTTTTCAATGCTTCGCAAACGCCATACAGAAATATCCATCATTTCTAAATATGAATCCCGCATATTCATCTGCCCCTATAAAATGTTAAGATACCCCTGAATTGAGAGCCTGTGAAGCATAAAAATGATCCCAAAAAAATCAAAACAGTATGCGCTATTTGCTGTGATTGCCCTGATATTTATTCTGAGTGGCTATGCCTATTGGCATCACCAACGCTTATTTCCCAGCACCGATGACGCCTATGTCGAAGGCCATGTTATCAATATTGCTTCTCAAGTAAATGGAAAAATACAACAGGTATTTGTACAAAACCAACAGAACGTTGAAAAAAATCAACTGCTGTTCACCATTGACCCAAGCCCCTTTCAAATTGCTTACAATAAAGCTGCTGCCAATCTAAAGGACACGGAACAACAAGTCATTGCCCTGCAAAGCGAGATTGCCGTCGCAGAATCTCAATTAGCACAGCGTAAAGCACAGCTGATCGACGCACAAAAAACCTATGACCGAATTACCCCGCTTGTTAAACGGGGCTATTACGCGAAATCTGGTGGTGATAACGCGACACGCCAACTCGCCGTCGCAAAACAAGCCGTATCCGGTGCGCAAAGTGCCCTAACAGAAGCAAAAGCAAAATTGGGTACCAGCGGCGATCAAAATGCGCAGATTTTGTCAGCAAAGGCCATGGTAGCGGAAGCAGCGCTTAACTTACAGTACACAAAAGTCACCGCTCCCAGTGAGGGTGAACTGGCTCAATTGAGCATTCGCCCTGGCCAAACAGTCAGTGCCTATCAATCTTTATTTTCACTCATCACTGATAGGGCTTGGTGGGCAACGGCCAATATGAAAGAAACCGATTTGGATCGTATTCGCATAGGACAACCTGCAACCATCGTGGTCGACATGTATCCCTCACACCCCTTTCAAGGGACTGTAACAAGCATCGGTGCTGGCAGTGGCGCTACCTTTTCATTGTTACCACCAGAAAATGCCAGTGGTAATTGGGTGAAAGTCACACAACGTTTTCCAGTACGCGTTACTATTAAAAATCCTAACCCCAATTTCCCGCTCAGAATGGGTGCCAGCTGCACCGTTACAATAGACACCTCACATGAACAATAATTCAAAGTGGATGATCGTCTGCACGATCATGATGGTCGCCATTCTCGAAGTATTAGATTCAACGATCGTGAATGTCGCCCTACCCAACATGATGCCTTCGCTTTCCGCTGATCAAAGCGAAATCACTTGGGTATTAACTTCTTACGTTGTGGCAGCAGCAATGATGCTGCCACTCACCGGATTTTTAAGCGACTACTTCGGCACTAAAAAATTATTACTGATTGATGTGATTGGCTTTATGATTAGCTCTTTTGCTTGCGGCACAGCAAGCAATTTAACCTTAATGGTTATTTTTCGTTTATTTCAAGGCGGGTTTGGTGCAGCACTCATTCCCTTATCGCAAGCCATTTTACGCGATAGCTTTCCCCTTGAAGAACAACCGAAAGCCATGGCCATTTGGGGGCTTGGCGTTATGGCCGCCCCTGTTTTTGGTCCAACTCTCGGTGGCTTTATTGTTGCTCATTTTTCATGGCGGTGGATTTTTTATTTAAATGCGCCGATTTGTTGTTTGGGCATACTAATGACAATCCTTTTTATCCCTGAATTTCAAAAAAAAGAACGAAAAATTGATTATATTGGCGTTATTTTAATGTTTTTAGGTATTGGCTGCTTACAAATATTTTTAGACCAAGGCAATGAGAAGGGCTGGCTGCATTCCAATGAAATTGTTCTGCTTGGTATTATCAGCCTTCTCTCAACGGTTTTATTTTTCATGCGTTCTTACAATAATACCGCTTCTATTATTACACTCAGCATTTTTAAAAATCGCAATTTTAGCCTATGCACTTTATTACTCGCGATATTTTCAGGCTCACTATTTAGTTTTCTTACGCTTGAACCCATCATGCTTGAAAATTTATATGGTTATACACCAATGCTTGCAGGTGAGACCATGATTACACTCGGTGCTGCGAGCGCACTGGCAATGTCACTCACCTCGGTATTAATGAAAACAATAAAAGTGAAATATATTTTGATTGCTGGCTTATTAGCCTCTGCTGGCGGTGCATTTTATTTTTCACATTTATCACTCAACGCAACACAAAATAATTTTCGGATTGGCAATGGTTTATTTGGCTTAGGCTTAGGATTATTTATGGTGCCACTGACAACCTATTCTCTTGCCACACTCGCACCCAAAAATATTACCGAAGGTGCAGGATTATTCACCTATGGCAGAATGCTTGGCACCTCAATTGGCGTATCGCTTTTGAGCACCCTTATTTCACGCGAAACACAAATTAATTGGCAAAATATTGGCGCACATATTTCAATATTCAATCATAATTTATACACTTGGCTACAGGCACAACAGCTTACTTTGCAAAATCATCTTGCGCTCATTAAACTACAGTCTAATTTATCATCGCAAGCCAGTATGTTAGCGTTTATAGATGGTTATCAGCTGATCGGAATGATTTTATTAACACTGATTCCGTTAACATTGTGCTTAAAAGATGTAAAATTACAATCGATGGAAATAGTGGCACATTAAAAATGGAAATACCCATGACCTGCTTATTTTGCAAAATTGCTTCGAAAGAAATCAATGCCAACCTTATTTATGAAGACGATCTTGTGGTAGCGTTTCACGATATTGCACCGCAAGCACCGCATCATATTTTAATTATTCCTCACAAACACATTGCAACAATCAATGATTTTTCTGCCGAAGACACCCTGCTTCTAGGCCATATGATGCAAACAGGGGAAAAAATTGCAGCAAACTTAGGTATTGCTGAAGATGGCTTTAGACTCGTTATGAATTGTAACAAACATGGCGGGCAAGCCGTTTACCATATTCATTTCCATTTATTGGGCGGACGCCAAATGGGATGGCCACCAGGTTAGGAGCTATCAAAACTATTAACCTTGAAAATCAGCCTATTTAAAATACTGCCTGAACTATTATGTTATTCGACCCGGTTTCAAATCTGTTTGTACGCCATCATCTATTGATGCAGGATTTTGATTGGCTATCAAAGAGAAACGCTTTTTAAAAAACCCTCCCCTCTGAACCTTGACCCTATTTATTGCTGTTTTTTCTTCTACTACTGGATTCTCACGCCGATCAATATCCAATTGCAATAAATCTATTCTTTTCTGCAGATCACACAGCAATCGCATCACTGATTGAAGCGCCTCATTACTTGATCTTAATGATTGCAATGGAATGTTATCTCGGGCAGCTAAAAATGCTATTTCCATTGCCTGATAATCAGAAAGTAGGTGTAAATATGAATCAGATATTTTTTGATCTGCCATTAAACTTGATTTATCCTTTCCCAAACAATCCGCTATTTTTTTTAATAAAGAATCTGTTTCTGCCTTTATTTTTTTTACAAATAGAATGTCATTTTGAACCATTGTAAAATGTAAGTTTTTTACTGCAGGAAAATTAGTTTCAATTACCTCAAGTTCGCTGCGAATAGTCCTAACTTTATTAATGACATTCTGATTAATCGCTGATTTATCGATCACAGCAATTTGATCAAGTTTTTTCTTTAATGTCTTTAACCGCAATTCAAATTCCTGTTGTATCTCGCCGCCCTCTTCCATGGTAAGCGTCATTTTTAATAGTTGATTTGTCTTTTCTTGTGCAAAACGCAAAACACACTGCAACTCAACAGGCAACTCCAATTTCTGTTTTGCTTTTTTTTCTTCAAGCCATTCCACTTTCAATGCATTGTTAGAAAATGCTTCTGGTAACAACATAACAATTTCATCTCTAAGAAAACCCCTGTCCTTTTCATTGAATTGAAAAGATAAATTTTCTAATTTCTTAACTTGGAGATACTGTTGAATCGCATGAAAAACAATATTTTCCATGATCGTATAATCACTTCGATGGCACTGTAGTTTATCCAAACAATCCCAGTTTCTTGCTGCCAACACCTGAGTAGTTGTCCTCTCCCGAAGGCATTTTTGCACATACTCCCACTCTGCGGTATCGCCAACAATACTTTTAATGACGTTTCGCAACACCTGTACCAAAGTCTTATGGTCAATTTCATGCATAAAAAAAGCTCTTCTGCGAATTCATGTTAGCAACAGTATAGAACAAAAATAACGCTTTTTAACAAGCTTAGTTTAATTAATACCAACCTAAGATAACCAAGAAAATTTGTAAAAATTTCTCCATTTTACTCAAAAGCAGGTACAATAATTATCCGTAATTGAACAGCAAGCGTATAGAACACATGACCAAATCAGCCGATACAAACACATCCGACCAAATTGAATCTTATATTGCAGATATTATTCGTACTTGTGGTGATGACCCCAGCAGAGAAGGCATGGCGAAAACACCGAAACGTGCGCGTGAGGCACTCGCTTTTTTAACCAAAGGTTATCACGAGAATTTAGATCATATTATCAATGGCGCTATTTTTTCTTCTGAAATGGATGAAATGGTTATTGTCAAAGATATTGAATTATATTCTCTCTGTGAACACCACCTACTGCCTTTTGTTGGGAAATGCCACGTTGCTTATCTGCCCAATAAAAAAGTACTGGGATTATCGAAAATTGCACGGATTGTTGATCACTATGCAAGACGTTTTCAAATTCAAGAAAATTTAACGCGCGAAATTGCACACTGTTTACAAGACATCACCGGTGCGCACGGGGTTGGCGTTATCATTGAAGCAAAACATTTTTGCATGATGATGCGTGGCGTAGAAAAACAAAATTCAAATATGGTAACGTCAATGATGCTGGGCGCTTTTCGAAAAGATGATCGCACACGCACAGAATTTTTGAATCTTGTGAAGTAATAAGTCAAGCATAGGCCTGACCAGATGCGAGCATGAGCTTGTGGTGCTTGATGCGAGCATGAGCGTTAGCGAGTGTATTTTTGTAGAACTTGATGTGTATTGAAATTCTCTGCAAAAACACTCGCTAACGCTCATGCTCGCACCAAGCACCATATAAGCTCATGCTCGCACCAAGCACCACAAGCTCACATCAAAGCACTTAATGCTACGGACAATGGACGCTTATAACAAAAAAGTATGATCTTCTTCCTGAGTCGGCAATGCTAGAAGTGGCTGCTGCGAAGCTGGAATTGTCACTTTAGGCGCTTTAACCAAGCCTTGTGCGCGTAAAGCAGCAAACAAAATACTATTCATGTTAGGCTGATTTTGCTGGAACGCTGAAATAATTCTTTTAACTTCTTTTTTCTCCTCCTCACCATTCTTACCCGGTTTTAGCACCTTTTTCAGGTCGCTAAGCGTCGACTTATCCTTACTGTCCTCCACTGTGAAAAAATTAGAAAAACCTCCCGCGCAAGAGGTTTGTATACGGTAATCTGAAACTGCATCTCTCACTGCTGACAAATAAACAGCACAATCTTCAAATGAACTGATTATTGTCACTAATCGATCTCGAATAGAACTAACCGATTCTTTCTTAATGACCGCTTTCCCAACAAGCGTCATTTCATTTAAAGCATTTTCAATTTTTTTGCAGGCACTGACTGGATCAGAGCAGGCCTGAACTTTTAAACGCAATGCTTCGAGCTCAGGCTTAAGCTGCTCTACAATTTTTTTAGACTCAGGCGCAGAAATCCTTTCTTCTAGGACTTTTATTCTCGACAATAAAAATCGACGACTATAAAGAAATCTTTCTTCTTGATTCTTATACCACTCAAGCTGAACATCCGGGTTATTAATTGCGTCAACCAATAATTGATTAATAAAATACTTGAGATCATTTCCATTACCACAAACAGCTAAAGACTGTCTTTTGTACTCAAGCATTGCATTTTGAACAATACGCGCAATTCTTGTCGAAGAATACGAATCGGCCAAGGCAAATCTTGCTAAAGATGCAATTGCCTCTTCGCTCAATACCTGCCATTCATTGCTAGCACCCGTTTTTATTTCAGCTTGAATCGCGTCTGCCAAGCAACGCGCCAAAATCCGCCCTTCAAATTCATCAAAATACATCTCTTTCTCGTCAAGCAAAAAACTGACTTTTATTATCAACCCTAATTATTAACGGTAGATTAAAAAGACGCGAAAAATCGCGTCCCAGTGATAATCTTTAGCCTCTTTTGAGACTATCAGAAAAAAATAGTTTTATTGCAATACCATTTTCGCTGAAACGTAGGGTTTTTGAAGTGCTTCAGCCACATCAGCGTTAGTCACAACACCCTGACAGACATTAAGCCCATTGCAAAAATGTTCATCATCACTCAATGCCTTTGCGTAGCCCTTATCTGCTAATCGCAATATAAAAGGCAATGTTGCATTATTCAGCGCAAGTGTTGCTGTACGCGGCACAGCGCCTGGCATATTTGCTACACAATAGTGAACAACACCATCGACTATATAAGTTGGATTTGTATGTGTTGTTGCATGCGCACTCTCAACGCAACCACCTTGATCAATCGCAACGTCGACAATGACAGAACCCGGTTTCATTTTCGACAACAAATGACGCTTAATTAATTTTGGTGCTGCACGTCCAGGCAACAACACGGCACCAATCACTAAATCAGCCGATGCCACTTGCTCTTCTAAACTCGCTATCGTTGAATAGACGGTATTTAAACGACCTCCAAATTGCAAGTCCAATTCTTGCAAACGATGCAGAGAAGTATCAAGCACTGATACTTGTGCTTCACGACCCATCGCCATACGCACTGCATTCGTACCCACTACACCACCGCCAATTACAACGACCTTTCCAGGATAAACACCCGGCACACCACCCAATAAAACACCGGAACCACCATGCGATTTTTCAAGCGAGGCAGCACCGACTTGTACCGACAAGCGCCCTGCCACTTGACTCATTGGAGAGAGCAATGGCAGTCCGCCAAAACTATCCGTAACCGTTTCATAAGCAATTGCAATACACTTCGATTTCAACAAAGCTTCCGCTTGGGCTGGGTCTGGTGCTAAATGCAAATAAGTAAACAACAGCAAATTTTCACGTAAAAATTGAAATTCAGTTGATTGCGGTTCTTTTACCTTGACGATTAAATCAACATCCTTCCAAACATCAGCAGCTGTTGCACCAATTTCAGCGCCTGCTGCACGATAAAGATCATCCTCGAATCCAATGCCCATGCCTGCGTCGTGCTCCACAATGACACGATGACCGTGATTAACAAGCTCATGCACACTAAAAGGGGTCAAGCCAACACGATATTCTTCTGTTTTAATTTCTTTAGGGACGCCAACAAACATAAAACTCTCCAGGTATGCAAATTTTTTAAGAAATATAGCACATTATGAATATAAATCACGAAGGAAAGACCCGAACAAAAACCGAAAAATCACTAAAATAGCAACCGCCAAAAGCACAATAAGCGATGCATCATAATCCTGTAGTTCTAATGCCAATACAAGCGCCATACCCAATGCAGGAGGATGCTCTAAGCGCAATAAAAACATGCTGATTAATGCAATACACACCGCTAAACCAGCAAAAACAGTCATTATCGCGCACTGTGCTGCATGCGCACATACTACCGTACCGATAAAATGTAGTAGCGTACCTGACAATATCGCAAGGCAATAAGCCGCCAATAAACGCAAAGGATGTGCCGAAACTGCGCTTGGTTTTGCAAAAACAATACAGGAACTTGCTGCAAGCGAACCACTTCCAACCGCCCAAATTACACTACTTGTGTCGATCATACGAAACAACTGCAGCACAACTATATTGAAAAGAAAAATAAAGGTGATCTGAATCACATAATTTAAAAATGTTGGCTTCTTCTGAAAAGCATTCATTACAATTCTGCCAAGGCTACGTCAATATACGAAACCAATGCTGCATCTAAAGACAATTGCCTAAAAACAAGCTCACCTGGTTTTTTTAACAAAACAAAAACTACATTTTTCTCGAGTGTTTTTTTGTCTTTTTGAAGCAAAGGAATTAATTCCGATGCCACTATTTTTTTAATAGTGGATTTTATTTTTTCATCAATCAATGAAAAACACAATGCATTTAAAAAATCTCTGTTTTTTTTAGAAAGATATTTTAACTGATAGGCAATATCATTTTCTAAAATCATCCCAATCACGACCGACAAGCCATGTGGTATTTCATAATTAAATAAAGCCTCTATAGCATGCCCTAAGGTATGACCAAGATTTAAAGCGGCACGGTATTTTTTTTCATATTCATCAAACTCAACAATGGTTTTTTTAACGATTAACGCCGAAAAAATAAGTTGATTTAAAGCATCCACGGATTCTACTTTTCCATTTTTAACACATGCTTGATAAACATCGAGGTAATGTTCACCGCCAATTATGCAGGATTTTAAAATTTCACCCAAACCAGAACGCACCTGGGCATCAGGCAATGTTTGAATAAAATCAGCAAAAATAGACACTTTTCTGGGTGGATAAAACAAACCCAATTGATTTTTAACCGCTTCAAAATTTAACCCTGTTTTACCACCAATACAACTATCACACATCGATAGCAAAGTTGTTGGAAAATGATGGTAAGCTATACCGCGCTTATAAATCGCACACGCAAATGCTGCAATTTCTTGTGTAACACCACCGCCAATTACAACAATCTCATCGGATTTTGTCATATTATTCTGTGAAAAAAAGACAAGGAGCCTTGAAACTGTTTCTAAGGTTTTATTTTCTTCAGTTGCAACAATATAAAATATTTTATTCTCTGAAAAAGCTATTTTATCTTTATATAAGTTAAAAACTTTATCATCGATAACAATAATACTGCTCTCAAAAAGGACGGCGGTTGAAGTACTCTCAACAACATAAGATGACTGACTTGCATTAACTACAAGTTTTTCTTTATTAAAGATATTTTTTTGAGAGGTGAACAGTTGGTCATGAATCAAAAAAGAAGTTGTCATTTAACCTCTTAAACTAGAAACAGTTTTTATAATATATTCGCTTGCAACATCAATTTCCACATCTGTTGTAAAACGCCCAATACTAAGCCGAAAAGAACGATTTGCTTCTACGCGAGACAACCCCATTGCCAATAAAACATGTGATGGTTCTGGATCAATAGCATTGCAAGCAGAACCCGTAGAAATGGCGACCGTAGATAACGCTTTTAAGAATTGATCAGCATCAATGTCTTTAATTTGAATATTTAAACAACCCGCGATACGTTTTTTTTCATCACCATTTAAAATAATGCCATCAAGCACAGATATATTTTTCCATAAACGATCACGCAATAAGGCGATGCGTTGCATGTCATCACGCCTGTTTTCTGCGGCAATTTCAAAGGCTTTTCCCATCCCTGCAATTTGATGCGTTGGTAAGGTGCCTGCACGTAAAAAATTATCGGCATCCCCGCCCAGCATTTGCGCAATCAATTGCACACGTGGCTGACGTCGCACATACAATGCGCCAATCCCTTTGGGTCCATAAATTTTATGCGCAGTCATTGATAATAAATCAATCGACATTTTTTTTACATCGATTGATAATTTTCCAACACTTTGTGCCGCATCAACATGAAATAAAACACCCTTCTCTCGTAATAAAACACCCATAGATTCGATATCCTGAATCACACCCGTTTCATTATTGACATGCATAATAGAAGCTAACATAGTGTCTTGGCGAATCGCTGCCTTTAATACATCCAAACTTAACAACCCGCTTTTTTCAGGAAGCAAGTACGTAACTTCAAAACCGATAGATTGCAAATAGCGACAGGTTTCCAGTACTGCCTTGTGTTCTGTTGCCATCGTAATGATATGGCGACCTTGGCGCTGATAAAAAAGTGCCGCCCCTTTTAATGCTAAATTAATCGACTCTGTCGCTCCGGAGGTCCAAATAATATCAGCGGGTGTTGCATGAATGAGGTTTGCCACTTGCGTACGAGCTTGATCTATCAAGGCTCGCGCTTCAAAACCAAAATAATGCAAAGAAGAAGGATTACCAAACTGCCTATCACCTGACAAACAGTTTTGCATGACAGCCACAACACGCGGATCGACCGGCGTTGTGGCCATATAATCGAGATAAATATTACTTACCATGTTTTGAATAACGACTGATTTTATAAACCCAAATCGCTAAGGCCAAGAATGAAATTAAGCCCATGAACTGTGTTAACAGGGAGAAACGTTGTGGCAACACTGCTAAGGCATCTGCACTACCCATAATTACAAATGGCACTGCTAAAAAGACACCCATTAATGCCGCACCCGCAACCAAACCACACGCCATCAATAAACCATTTTGACGCGCATCTTCTGCTTTGGCCAATTGCTTTTCAGTATGTGCTGCTTTCGAGGAGCGCATTACTAAAAACTTCACAAGACCACCGACCACCGTTGGCAAAATAATGCTAGGCGGCAAATAAATACCCAGGCCAACCGCTAATGCAGGCAAACGATGATTTTTTTTATGACGCAAAAATTCATCCACAATAATAACCAATACCGCAATAACACAGCCGATAATAATCATCGTCCAAGGCATGTTTTGCGTCCGCACACCATTAACAACAGAGGCCATTAAACCTGCTTGTGGCGCACTTAACATCTGTGCAGGATCCATGCCCGGTCTTGGAAAAACACCCCCAATACCATAGGCTTGATACAACAACTCTAAAACAGGGCCAATAATGAGCGCCGAGACCACAACACCTAAAGCCAAGACGAACTGCTGTTTCCATGGCGTAGAACCGACCATCTGACCCGCTTTTAAATCCTGCAAATTTTCATTAGAAATAGAAGCGCAGGTTGCAAGAACGGTTGATACCATCACCATTAAACCAGCTACTTTTCCATCAGCAGAGTGTTTGAAAATAAAGAAATAAACACCCCCTAAAATAAGAATGGATAAAATCAAAATCCCGGACAAAGGATTATTGCTTGACCCCACCAATCCTGTGAAATAAGCACAAATCGTCGCTAGGAAAAATCCGACAATCAAAATAAATAGTACCGTTGCCAAGACAGCCCACAATAAAAACGTATTACCATAAAAATGATTCAGGTTTTCAAAATAAGCAAAGTGCACTATAAAAAGAAACAGCATCAAGGCGCATAGCAAAACACCAAAAAATGCCCATAAAATCGGAATATCACGCTCTGTGCGCGGCAACCTACTTTTTGCACCCACCCCATGCAAAGAGATGAAAGACACTTTAATGCCTTCAATCACAGGATGGATAAGTCGTATTAATGTCCAAACACCACCAACCAACATCACACCGACACCCACAAAACGTAACTGTGTCGACCAAATTGCCATCACAGAATCAAACAAGGTTTTACCCGCCGGCAAGCCATAATGCGCAGAAAGTGCCGGCAATACCACTACCCAACCCAAAACAAACCCAGTAAACAAACTGATACCTACTTCAATACCAACAATGTACCCCGCGGCAAAAAGCGCTGGTGAAAACCCAAGCGCAACACCAAACACTGCTTTTCCAGATTTAAACCAATAACCAATGCTGTCAGAGAAAATTTGAATGCCATCTTGTGCAAAGGCCATCAATCCACCAATACTAATGCCTTGAACCAAGCGTCTGATATGCGTTTTATCACGACTCATGCTTGTCACACGCAATACATTACCAACCGCTGTTCCTTCTGGAAAACGCAACGTAGGCATATTCAACATCACTCGACGCAAAGGAATGGAGAAAAACACCCCTAATAACCCACCAAACGCAGTTACAGCTACCGTTTGCCAATAATTAAAGTTTTGCCATGCATGGATAAAAATCATTGCTGGCAATACAAAGGCAATCGCCGCCGCTACTCCCTCGCCCGCCGACGCCGCTGTTTGAATCAAATTACTCTCTAAAACGTTGGAGTTTTTAAAAAAACGTAAAATACCAATAGCCAACACAGAAGCGGGAATAGATGCCGAAATGGTTTGACCAATTTTTAAAGCGAGATACGCATTTGCTGCAGACATCACAGCCGCTAAAATAATTGATAAAATAATAACTTTAAAAGTAAGTTCTGGTAATGATGTTTTCGCAGGAACTAACGGCTCGTTCTGATGTGCTTCGTGTGTTGATGACGCCACGCGACTCTCCCAATAAAAAATTGTAAGCAATTGCGTATCATAACAACTTTTCGCAACAATGAAACCCAATGACCCTCAGCAATTTCCCGATATACAAGGTCTTTTCCTCTTTATGTATAGTTAAGCACGATTATCCGATATTGCTTTTAATATGCCACGCAAGATATTAATTTCAGTGACTGTTAAATGTGCGCGATTAAATAAAAGATGTAAGCGCTCCATCAAACGTTTTGGCTGCTTATGATCAAGAAAATGGATATCAAGCAAAGTTTGTCGTAAATGTTCATAAAAACCCGCCACTTCATCTGCACTTGCCAAGAGATCTTCTAAATAACTTTTTGCAACCGTCGATACATTTGCTGCCATACGTAACTCATACGCAATCACCTGTACAGCAGAAGCCACATTCAAGGAACTAAAATCGGGATTCGTCGCAATAGAAATTTGATCGTGACACAAAGACAATTCTTCATTCGTTAATCCGCTACTTTCCCGACCAAATACAATCGCGACATTACCCGTAATATCATCACGAATTTTTTGTGCACATTCCCGAGGATCTAAAATGGGTCGTGCTAATTTACGTGCACGCACACTCGCGCCAATAACCCACTCACAACCTTTTAATGCTTGTGACAACGTATTGACAATAATCGCGTTTTCTAAAATATCATCAGCACCCGCTGCACGAAATGTAGCATCTTGATGCGGGAATTTTTCAGGAGATACCAATACCAATTGCGATAACCCCATCGCCTTAATAGCACGCGCTGCCGCACCAATATTGCCAGGATGCGTGGTATTCACAAGTACAATACGGACACGACTCAACATATTTTGCACCACTTAAAGAAATTTCAAAAAGTGATCCTATCCCAAACCACTAAATTTTGCTATTGTGAGCGCTCAGCCCTTCGTTTGACCCACTCATTTTTTGACGCTCTTTAAAATAATTTTTTTCAATAATTAGGTGATCCTATCATGATGCATCCAATGTTAAATATTGCAATTCAAGCAACGCGACAAGCCAGCAGAACCCTTTTGCGCTACGTAGACCAAACGGACAAATTAGACGTTTCTGAAAAGAGTACAAATGATTTTGTCACCCAAATCGACAAACAAGTTGAAGAAATTATTATTAACGATATTCAAAAAGCATATCCTAAACATGCTTTTCTTGCTGAAGAAACCAAACACAATACAAAAGCCCTCGACCAAGATTTTTGCTGGATTATTGATCCACTCGATGGCACACGAAATTTTATTCACGGCTTTCCGCATTTTTCCATTTCTATTGCGCTCATGATGCGTGGTCAATTAGAAGTATCTCTTGTCTATGATCCTATTCGCCAAGACCTATTTACGGCAACACGCGGACAAGGCGCCTATCTCAATAGCCGACGCATTCGTGTATCGCCAACTAAAAAATTATCACATTGCTTAATTGGCACAGGCTTTCCTTTTCACGACAAAGAAAAAATATCCGCTTATTTAAAAACATTTGAAACTGTTTTTATGAACTGCGGTGACATTCGTCGTGGCGGTTCGGCAGCGCTTGATCTCGCTTATGTTGCATCAGGAAAACTAGATGGGTTTTGGGAAGCGGATTTGGATGCATGGGATGTTGCAGCAGGCATCTTGTTAATCAAAGAGGCTGGCGGCATTGTAACGAATTTCCATGGAACAGATGATTGCTTATTGGCAGGTCAAATTGTTGCAGGCAATGCTAAAATTCATAAAGATTTGTTGGCGGCGCTTTAGATATACACCCTGAAGAAGTGCGAACTCGATGCGAGCATGCTCGCATCAAGTCTTTCGCCGTGAGGTATCGCGTCTTGGACCCTATTCCTCAATCCCAAATTCTTTCAACGAACGCGCATCTTCAGACCAACCTGCTTTGACTTTCACCCATAATTTTAACAATACTTTTTTCTCGAAATATTCTTCAAGATCTCGCCTTGCCTCAATACCAACCGATTTTAAAACAGCGCCATGATCGCCAATCACAATCCCTTTTTGCCCTTCTCTCGAAACCCAAATCAATGCACCAATTTTGACAATACCTTTCTTCTCTTCCAATGCCTCAATGGTAACCGTTAATTCATAAGGAAGCTCTTCACCTAAGGCACGCATTAATTTTTCACGTACAAATTCAGAAGCAATAAAGCGATCATTACGATCAGTAAATTGCTCTGGTGGAAATAAATTACCCTCATGTGGCAAATACTGCTCGATTGTTTTTTCTAGCGAATCAATTTGTAAGCCTGTTTTTGCCGAAATAGGCACAATGGTTGCAAAGGGAAATTGTTTCGCAAGATTTTCAATAAAAGGCAATAATTCCGCTTTATTTCTCACGTGATCAATTTTATTAATGACCAAAAGCACTGGGATTTCCAATGCTTGTAGTTTTTTTAAAACCGCCGCATCTTCAGAGTCCCACTGCATCGCTTCTATTAAAAATAAAACCACATCAACATCCGCTAGAGCACTTTTCGCAGCGCGGTTCATAATACGATTCATTGCCCGTTTGTGATCATAATGCATACCCGGTGTATCCACATAAACCACCTGTGTTTCTTCAGTTGTTTTAATGCCTAAAATACGGTGTCGTGTGGTTTGCGGTTTGCGCGAGGTAATCGATATTTTTTTACCCAGAATATAATTCATCAAGGTTGACTTACCAACATTGGGTTTGCCGATGATGGCAACATAGCCGGATTTCATATTTTGCATTATTTTATACACTCACTTATTTTGATGTTGTCACGCTAGATTACCGCCCGACTTTCTGAAAAAACAATTTTGCCGCAATTTGCTCTGCTTTACGACGACTCGTGCTTTCACCACGCGATTCATATGACATACCTTCAACACGACAAATCACAGTGAAAGTTTGCGCATGTGCCTCACCACGCACATCACATTCATACGATGGCAAAGGCATTTGATGCGCTTGTAACCATTCTTGCAAGCACGTTTTTGCATCTTTCACGTCCGTATGCAAATCAATTTGTTCGATCAAATCACCGTACCATTGCAATACACAAGCACGCACTGTTTCAAAATTGGCATCACAATAAATCGCGCCAATCACTGCTTCAAAAGCACCCGATAAAATCGATTCTCGATGCTGCCCACCACTTTTTAATTCACCTACACCTAACTGCAAACAATCCCCTATTCCGAGCTCAGAAGCAATTTTTGCGATTGTCTCACCTTTCACCAGCGCAGCACGAAGGCGACTTAAATCCCCTTCCGATGATTTTGGATGGCGTAAAAATAACTCCCCTGAAATCACCAAACTCAAAACAGAATCGCCCAAAAATTCAAGACGTTCATTATTCCTCGTTTTTTGCTTGCTACGGTGCGTGAGCGCTTGCGTTAACAAAGACGCCTCTTGGAAAGAGTAATGAAGATTTTTCTGTAATGCTTTAATCACTGACATGCTCTGTATATTTTTGCTATTTTTTCAAGACCGCCAAAAACGCCTCTTGCGGAATCGTCACACTGCCGATTTGCTTCATGCGTTTTTTACCTTCTTTTTGCTTCTCTAATAATTTTTTCTTACGAGAGATATCACCACCATAACATTTTGCCGTCACGTTTTTACGCAAAGCTTTAACAGTACAACGTGCAATAATTTTACCACCAATAGCACCTTGCAAGGCCACATCATACATTTGTCGCGGAATAATTTTTTGCAAGCGCTCTGTCACCTCACGCCCAGCAGATTGCGCGCGATCACGGTGAATAATCGACGCCAAAGCATCTACTTTTTCGCTATTGACCAAAATATCAAGCTTCACTAAATCTGCATCTTGGAAATGATCGAATGCGTAATCCAATGACGCAAAACCACGACTGATGGATTTTAAACGATCAAAGAAATCAGACACCACTTCACTCAAAGGCACTTCATACTGCAATGACACTTGATTACCAACATACATCAATTTTTTCTGAACCCCACGACGCTCCATACACAACGTCATCACACTACCAACATATTCATTTGGTGTTAACATATTGACTTCCGCAATCGGCTCACGCAGTTCAGCAATCGTTGATTGATCCGGCAATTGGCTTGGATTATCAATATACGTAATTTCGCCGCTCTTCATTAATAGTTCGTATACAACGGTTGGCGCCGTTGTAATTAAATTCATGTCATATTCACGCTCTAAGCGTTCTTGCACAATTTCCATATGCAACAAGCCTAAGAAGCCACAACGAAAGCCAGAGCCCAATGCCGTTGAGTTTTCAGGCTCGAAAAATAAGGCCGCGTCATTTAAGCGTAATTTTGCAAGCGCTTCACGAAAGCCTTCGTAATCATCCGCACTAATCGGAAACATACCCGCATAGACCTGTGGTTTTACTTTTTGAAAACCAGGCAATGGTGCTTCAGCAGGTTTTCTCGTGAGCGTTAAAGTATCACCCACCGGCGCACCAAAAATATCTTTGATATTGGCAACAACATAACCTACTTCACCTGGCAACAATTGTGCCATTGGCGTGCGTTTTGGCGTAAAAATACCAACACCATCCACTAAATAATCGCGACCCGTCGACATCACACGGATTTTATCATTGACTTTTAAGGTGCCTTGTTTAACACGCACTAACGATACAACACCCAAATAACTATCAAACCAAGAATCAATAATTAAAGCTTGTAATGGCGCATCAGGATCACCAACAGGCGCTGGGATTTTTTCAATCAATTGTTCAATCAATTCTGCAATACCCATACCCGACTTTGCACTGACAGGTAGTGCATCACTTGCATCAATACCAATAATTTCTTCAATTTCTTTTTTGACTTTATCCGGATCCGATTGTGGTAAATCCATTTTGTTTAAAACGGGCATTACTTCGAGATTTTGATTAATCGCCGTGTAACAAGTTGCAACGGTTTGTGCTTCCACCCCTTGCGCAGCATCCACTACCAGCAGCGCCCCTTCACAAGCAAATAAAGAACGGGATACTTCATAAGAGAAGTCAACGTGACCTGGTGTATCAATAAAATTCAATTGGTACATTTCACCGTTTTTTGCGCGCCAGAAAAGCGTTACGCTTTGCGCCTTAATGGTAATGCCACGTTCACGCTCAATGTCCATACTGTCCAGCACTTGTGATTTCATTTCACGATCGGATAAACCGCCACACAGCTGAATCAAACGATCAGCGAGTGTCGATTTACCATGGTCAATATGCGCAATAATCGAGAAATTACGGATATTTTGCTGGGGAACGACGATATGGTTTTCAAGAGTTGACATAGTGCACCTAATAATAATTTCCTGCCTATCGTAACGTAATGTGCTTGAAAAACAAGGACCTTTTAAAAGAACATCAAGTTAGCAAATTTTACCAAGATAAAGTCCAATTTTTGACTATAATCTATAGCCTAGGGGCTGGACGACGACCAAAGGGATGGCACACCGTATAGCAATGAGATTCTTAGCATGCCAAGCGAAAGCAATATACAAACAATAGAAAATATAGCTTTTAGAGAAATTAAAAAAAGTATCCAAGAAATAATTGATAACTATCTTAAGTCAAATCTCGATGTTTTACTAACTATCACAGCAAGAAATTGTGGTGTAACCATCATTGGTTTTTCAGATATTGACGAAAAAAAATACCTGCTAGCAAAAGCGTTATTAACTTCACTAAAAACTAGTATTTACACTTACAGAGAGCTACACGAGCTCCTTACAACAGCAGAAACTAATAACGCAAGACTCGTAAAAAGAACGTTATATTCAAAAGGAGCGCTTGGCGAAGCTTTAAAGGTATGCAAGGAACTAATTCCTAAAAATAAGCAAAACGACTCTCGACCAATGAGAAAGACCGTACCTATATATACTCTATTTTCAATAAAATCTGATTCTAGCAGTCTGGATAACAACACATCAATCGGACCAGATATAAGCTCAAATGATAGCCCACTGACAGTCAAATAATAAAACCAAACTGTTCGATTATAGTAACTACTCACTCCGTTAGAAAGAAACGTCGACGTTTTTCATTACTCAGACAACGAGGCGCGAGTAGTTACCTATTCGATTATATTAATTTTAAAAACCCACGCTCACGCACCAAAATAATATCACCCAGCTTAAATTTTGGATGTGCATCTGGCGCGGCAGTTAACACATCTTTTTGAATTTGCTTTAAATGTTTTTCGTTAGGCATACGAAGATTATTTTTACGAAACCATTCGCGGAGGATTAAACGTTGACGAGCCTCAGAAAACTGGCTTAGTTCTGCAACAGAAAGACTTGCTTCGCTCGTGCACACACCCTGCTGGGCACGTTTTTTTACTATTTGATAATCGGCATTCGCTATATCGGAAATAATCGTTTCTTGCTCGGCCATTAATCTTGCGGTGCGTGCAAAATTTTCCATACACTTTGGAAAACGTGTTTTTAACAGCGGAAAAATGTCATGCCTCAAAAAATTACGGTTGAATTTTGTATCGACATTACTGTCATCTTCAATCCATTGTAATTTATTTTCACGGGCATACTTTTCAATATCCTCGCGAGAAACGGTCAATAATGGCCGAATTAAAAAACGCTCACCAAAAATTTTTTTCACCGGCATCGCCGATAACCCTTTTGTCCCTGCTCCACGCAAAGCCTGAAATAAAAATGTTTCCGCTTGGTCATTTAAATTATGCGCTGTGACTAATACACTACTTTTATCGACATATCTTTTCAAAATAGCATAGCGGGCTTCACGCGCTTTTTCTTCTAAGCTATCACCCGGCTTTAATTCAATAGTTGCTTTTTCAATAGACAAAGGGATTTCTAATTCATCGCAAATTTTTTCACAATGCGCCGCCCACACGTTTGATTTTGGATTTAATTGATGATTAACATGGACAGCAGTAACATTTTTTTGATGCGCAAGTAAATGCAATAAAACATGTGAATCAACACCGCCAGAATAAGCGACGACAAAATTACATTCACCTGAAAAAGAAAGCAAGCATTCAACAGCGCCTCTGATACTCACACTCACACTCACACTCACACTCACACTAAAATCACGTATTGAGCCAAAATTCCTGGCGCGCACGAACCAATGCTTCCGTTGATAATTTTTGTAGCGGCATTAAATTCGCAATCAAACGTGTCTTTAGCGTTGCTGCCATTTCATCTATATTGCGATGCGCTCCACCCAATGGCTCTTCAATCACTTCTTGAATTAATTTCAAAGAATGCAATCGTTTCGCTGTTAAATTTAAGGCTTCCGCAGCTTCTCCTGCACTGGCCGCACTCTTCCACAAAATAGACGCACAGCCTTCTGGTGAAATGACCGAATAATAACTGTATTGCAGCATTAACGTGCGATCGGAAACTCCAATTGCCAATGCACCCCCTGAACAACCCTCACCAATCACGGTTGCAATGACAGGTGTTTTTAGTTCCGCCATTTCATACAAATTACGCGCAATGGCTTCACTCTGGTTTTTTTCTTCTGCGGTGATACCTGGATACGCACCTGGTGTATCAATAAACGTTAATACGGGTATCGAAAATTTTTCTGCTAATTTCATTAAACGCAAGGCTTTTCGAAACGCTTCAGGAGAAGCCATTCCAAAATTACGTGCCACTTTTTCTTTTGTGCCACGCCCTTTTTGATGACCAATCACCATGACAGATTGATCATTTAATTTTGCAAGGCCACAGACAATGGAGTCACCACTTGAACCGTGTCGATCCCCATGCAATTCATCAAACTCAGTAAAAATACGTTCAATATAATCCAAGGTGTAAGGACGCTTTGGATGACGCGCCACTTGCACAATTTGCTGATCCGATAGTTTTGCAAAAATAGCGCGCGTTAATTCAGCACTCTTTTGCTCAAGCTTTACAATTTCATCAGTGATATTTAAATCCGGATCATTGCCAACACGCTTTAGCTCTTCAATTTTTTCTTCAAGCTCAGCGATGGGCTGTTCAAAGTCTAAGTAATCGAGGTTCATGGTAAATACCCGCTCTTTATAGATGGATCCATTATCTATCAGCCATTATTGTAGCATTGATCGTAGAATCTTGATCACCTACCATCATCTTAGAAATAGACTTTGAGCCGCAATTCACACACCTTCCGTCTTTAATATCTTCATTTCGTAAAGGCGTACGGCAATCAAAGCATTGTTTTGCATCCGTTTCTTTTAAGGAACTATCTACCGCAACACGCTGATCGAAGACAAAACAATCGCCCTTATAAAAAGCACCGCCACATTTTTCGAAGTAATTTAAAATACCCCCATCCAGTTGGTAAACTTTCTTAAAGCCTTTTTGCAACATTAATTCAGCTGCCTTTTCGCAACGAATACCACCAGTACAGAAAGTGACAATGGATTTTTCACGTGCTTCTGCTGGCATTAAATCAACTGCATCGGCAAACTCACGAAAATGCGCTAGGTGTAAATCCGTCGCATTTTCAAAAGTACCCATTTCAATTTCATAATCATTGCGCGTATCGAGCACAATCATGTCGCGTTTTTCTTCGTACCATTGCTTTAATTCTTCAGGTGACAAATGGGGCGCTGTCGCCTTCTCTGGAATCACACTTGAAATATTCATAGGGATAATTTCTTTTTTGAGGCGCACTAACATACGATTAAAAGGCTGATAATCCGTAAAGCTTTCTTTGAACCACATACCTTCAAATTCAGGAATAGTATTAAGATAGCCAACATAAGCATCAATATTCTCACGCGAGCCGGCCAAAAAGGCATTAACACCCTCATGACTCAATAAAATAGTTCCTTTTAAATCATAGGCTAACGCATGGGACTTCAAGTCGTCACGGAATAGTTGTAATTGTGTCTCTGTTATTGATACAAAGCGGTAACCGGATAAATTTACAATCGTCATAATAAACACCCCCATCGAATGCCTGCAGTATACTAGGTCAGTAGTTCCTGCTCAATCTTTGATAACAACCGCATTTCAAGCCACTCACTTTTTTGTAGAAAGCCCCAGGAAGTTGCGATAAATCATGCATTTTGATTGATGAATGAAGGTGTTACAGGTTACTCTATGGTTTCTTGCTGATAATTAACAGGATGTTCTTATGAAATCGGTAAAATGGCTATTAGCACCGCTAGCATGCACCGCGCTAGCCCTCATCACTGGTTGCGCAAAAAACCCTACCAGTGCAAATGACCCACTCGAACCATACAATCGCTTCATGTTTGCTGCCAATCAAGACATTGACCACTTACTCATTCGTCCCATTGCAAAAACGTATACGACAGTTACGCCACCACCACTACAAAAAGGCGTCACCAATTTCTTTGATAACACCTTTGAACTCATTTCTTTTCCTAATGACTTTCTTCAAGGAAACTTTAAATTTATGGCCGTTGACTTCTGGCGCTTCTTTATCAACTCAACTTTAGGTGTTGCCGGGCTATTTGACGTTGCAAGCCGCGTAGGTCTTCCGAAACACTTTGAAGGATTTGGCATGACACTTGCAAAATGGCGTGGCGGGAAATCTGCTCCCTACTTTGTCATCCCTGTTTTAGGCCCTTCAACCATCCAAGCTGCTATTGGCTTAGTTGCTAACTACTACACAACCCCATGGGCATACATTAAGAATGATTATATTGCTGATATTCCACCCGCCCTTGCTTATATCAATTATCGCTCGCAATATCTTGCTGCCGATAAACTAGTAGAAACATCTTTTGATCCTTACACCTTTGTTCGTGATGCTTACATGCAAAATGAGTCACGAAGAATTGCAGAAAACCAAGCAAGAGGCGACAATACTTTTTATGACGCACAACATAACATTTCGGAGACATCCTCGACAGACGCATCAATGACGAGTGCTGACATGAGTTCTGATTAGTATGAACTGGTCATCAACACTCAAGTTTTTAAAAGGTTTTTTATTAACACCCCGATCAATTGGGGCTGTACTACCTAGTTCAGCCTCACTTGCTCATGCAATGACTGATCATATCGATATTAATAAAGCAGGCTTTGTCCTAGAGCTTGGCCCTGGAACGGGTGCGATCACACAAGCAATTCTGAAGACTGGGTTAGCACCATCACGATTAATCACCCTTGAGTTATCACCTACTTTTGCAAAAGACTTACAAAAACGATTCCCAGGCATCACTGTTATTGAAGGAAGCGCCTCTGAATTAGTGACACTGATAAAAGAAAAAAATATTCACACCATTATCTCAAGCTTACCTTTACGATCAATACCAAAAATAACGCGTCAAAAAATATTATCTTCAATTCAGAATATACTGGAATCAGAAGACATATTTATTCAATTCACGTATTCATTTTTAGAAGATCGGAATTACTACCCTGACAATGCAGAACTGATTGAAACCGTTACTGTATGGCAAAATATACCCCCAGCAAAGGTGCAAGTGTTTCGGATGAAATAAATGCGGAAGCTTGATGCGAGTATGGGCATTAGTAACGAGTGGTTTTACTGTAAAAACACTCGCTAACGCTCATGCTCGCACCAAGAAACGAGAGAGCTTTGCAGTAAGGTTATTACTAATCAACCTCAGACAACGATTTGTTTTTCATCTCAGGCAACAGCAGTGTTACAAAAATTCCCAACACTGAGACACCCGACATCACACCCATCGTTGAAAAAACACCAATTTTTCGCAACAAAAATGGCAACATAAATGCACCTAGAAATGCACCCAACTTCCCGACCGCTGCAGAAATACCATGCGCACGTGCACGAATATTGGTTGGATAGATTTCCGAAGGAATCAAAAATGTTGTCGTATTCGGCCCAAAATTCACAAAGAAAAAGCTAATCCCAAACAGTGTAATAAACAGTCCCGTTTGTTGAATCAAGTTAGGAATAAAGGCAATTAAAGCATACATAATCGCCATCATAAAAAAGCCCAAATATTGGAGTGGTTTTCTGCCGATTCTATCCACATATTTTGCAGCCAAAGCATACCCCGGCACAGCAAATACTAAAAACAATATGGCTGAGATTAATGTATGTGTGAGCAATGACGCATTCGGATGAATGGCATTGATAATCATGACACTCGATACGCCATTACCATAAAATGCGACGTCCAAAAGAAACCAAGCGCCTGCCGTTCCTAAAAGACATAACATCCATTTTTTAGAAAAAAGCGACTGTCGATTGCGTTGCGTATCATACGCACTCACACCTTCTTTAGGAGCCGCCAAATCACGCACAACACGACTCACTTCAAGCGGCATAGATTCTGCTTTACTACGCAAATAATGTGGTGATTCTTGAATGTTGCGACGCAAATAGAAAACGGAAGCAGCGGGAATTGCTCCCAAACCTAACAAAATTCGCCAAATCACATGATGCGGCAAATGAGATGCTAACAATAAAGAAGCAAGCAATGGACCAACCATCAAGCCAACCGCCTGCATTGCAAAAACAAGCAACACTAAAAACCCACGATTTTTACGTGTCGCGTTTTCACTGATGACAACCGCACTTGAGGGATAATCGCCGCCAATGCCAAATCCGACAACCAAACGTGCAATAAGCAACCATACGAATCCGTGCGCACCCGCTGAAAAAATAGCGCCGAAAAAGAGCACAAGGACTTCATAACCATATAATTTTTTACGGCCATAACGATCTGAGAAAAAGCCAAAGAAAACCGCACCGAATGCGGCTGAAGCCAAGGCAGCACCATTTAAAACTGCGACTTGCATGGTCGATAACTGCCAAATAGGCGCTAGAATACTGGTAACAATACCGATAATAAAAAGATCATAAGCATCCGTGAAAAATCCAATACCTGCCGTCAAAACCATCTTGGCATGAAAATGACCAAGTTTTGCTTCTTCAACATCTAAAACAGCAGAGTGACTCATGAGCTCCCCAAAGGTATGTAATAACGGGGGCAGTATATCAAAAAAAACTCGTTTATTTATAAAATTATGATAATGTTAGGAACATTAAGAAAATAAAGTATCATAATCGCTCAGAATCGCGTTTTTTAATGGTAACCGATTCAACGCTAAAATAGCTTTTCGGGCCGCTAGCTCAGTTGGTAGAGCAGCTGACTCTTAATCAGTAGGTCCACGGTTCGATCCCGTGGCGGCCCAATTAAAAAATGTTATTTAATCAGTAAGATATAATTTCTAGTTTTACCTCAAGTGCCCGTAATAATTTTCTGGGTTCCTCTGTGGATTCCTTTATGAGTGACACGTCACAACGTGATCCACTTTGTTTAGTGGTAGTAATATTCTTTCGCGCTTTATATGTCCTGGCTGACCACCGCGTTTTTTTGGATTTTTTCTGCGATCTTCAGTGCGTTTAATATTGGATTTATTTTTTGACGCACGATCCTTGGAGGGGGACAGAGAAGAATTTTTACTGTTTGTTTTCAACTTTTCATTTAATTTCTGAACAATATCCCACAAAGCCTTAATAATTTGATTGGCTTCGTCGAGTGAGTTCGCTTTGGGCAATTTTCCATTTAAATCCATGTCCATAATGGCGGAAAAGATACCGGAATTTTCAGAATATTCCAACATGTTTTTCTAAAAAACCGCTTCAAAAGGTGTGAACGGTTACGAATAGCGATAGTTGTACCAGCAAAATCTGGAATTTCATAGAAGGGTTTTGCTAATCGTTTTATAAGATGACAATACTTAAAGGATGACACTTCCCATAAATTTTTTGCGTTGTATTTGGCATTATTAATAAGTATGCAGCTCCATAATATCAAACTCCATTTCTATATTTGGCCGGCAACCTAAACTACGGAATGTGTCAGAAGATGGGGTTGCTACTCACTTTACGCCGCAATTAACGCGGCTTTATTGTGCGACAACTAAATTAGCATTTCTATGCTGGCCAATTTTAATTTTATGATGATCAATCATTCGGTCCAGTGCTGTTTTCTGTTCTTTATTAGCAACCTGCTTTGCTTTCTCATATTCCTTGTTAGAAAAAGATGAAGTAACTCAGCAAGTATAATGTAAAATCTACCATGACCGCTCAGTTTTTTGGTTCTTTTTTGCAACAAGTTCCCATAAGAGATGACTTAAAACGCCGCTAAAATATTTGCGTCTAAATTTTCGCCATTGTAGTCTGATAGTAAGTTTACCGTACATCTCTTCCGGTAGAACAAATCTAACTTGAATTGCCTCAAATCTACCAGTAAATCCGTAACGCGCAGCATGTGGATCATTTCCACAAAAATATGAATGGGTGCCGTCAGAGATAAAATTTACATGTGTAGGATCTTGAAAGGCTTGTTTCGCTGGAAAAGAGGGCGTTAATGCAATAAACTTCCCATCTGGTTTCAATACCCGCCACACTTCTGACATCAGCTCCAAAAAAGGAAAATGAATTTTATTATTTGCGTAATCTATGGACTGTCGTGGAATATGTTCTAATAAGTCGTAAGCGGATACCGAATCAAAATAATCTGAAGGGTAAGGGAATGCCTCTAAGCCAAGTTGACAATCTCTAACTTCTGCATTTACAAACCAACTTGATTGATCTAAGCCAAATAATTCATCACAATCATAAGGATTTCTTGGGTTGCGACCACAACCTAAATCGAGATGTCTACTCATATTTGACTCCAACTAGTATTTCAGAAAATCGTAACTATTCAGCATCGTTTAACTGGAATGTGTCAGCGGATTTGAGACAAAACTTCGGATAAATTTAACACAAAAATTAAGCCATAATTCTCCCTTTTTGTAAATTTATTTCTTCATTATTTCTTTCTGATTCAATTTTCGGCGGATTGATGTACGCCGGTTTTAATTTTTTTAATGCCGGTATTTTATGATTAAATCGCGCTGGATTTTTTTCATATACTCGCAATAAAACTTGATGACGATTATTTAAAATTTCAACTGCGCGTTCAAAATGAACATCTGTAGGTTTTAAAAATAAAATGCCTGAATGGTAATGAGTATTGTTGTTTTCGTCTGCATTGTACATTTTCCCTTGCCGCCCCTTTTAGTTTCTTAGTTTCTAACATGTTTTTGTCTCACTGTCGCTGGCACAGAGGGATGGATGGTTTGTGTGCGAACACTCAACGAATCTTTAGAAAGCGATAAGACACATTATTTTTTAATTTATGATGCGGATTATTTTGCACTCAAGATCAGGGGGCTTTCAGTTCCAGAAGAAAAAGCGATTTTTTACAGAAAAGTGGCTTTGGCTAGCTTGTGAGAGCGAGGAAGTGTCAAAATTTATGTTGCACAATTGGGTGGGTAAAATTTGACAGAGCCAGATACCATTTCGTTCTTTCCGTACATTGAAAGATTTATACCTTAAACTACCATTAATTAGCTACATTTTCACCAGATTGGTTGAAAATTTAGCACAAAGTACTATCATGCTTTCAAGAAATATAGAACAATTAATAACCAATCTGGAGTTTTAGCATGAGTTTACGAAATGCATTACAAGCAGCAGCGGCATTAACACTAATGGGTTCGGTAATAGCACAACGAGTTTATGGCGCAACTAATGGACATGATGGGCTTGTTTTTCAAAAGCTAACTTATCCAGACAATTCCACTTTCCCCAACACTTATGGAAATTGCTCAGAGGCTGCACTAAATGCGTATGGTATTGCTCAAATGGCGGGTGATGTAGTTGCAATATCTTCTGGTCAGGTAATTCCCTACACCCCATATGCTGATCAATGGCCTTGTACGTTTAATGGTAGTTACCCGTTTAATGTAACTCAGGCCACCATTATAAAATTGAACTACACAATTGTTAGTGACGTTACGCGTACAGTTGCGAAAGCGTTATTAGAAGGTTGTGCAAATATCATGAGTTTTTGTGCAAATAATTCAGGCGGTGTAATGAGTATATTTAAAACAACTATACCTAATGCAGCCACCCTCTTTGGAGGTGTATGTGGATACGATAATATACCAGAAAAATTAGAGCTTGGTATTACTTGTGCCAGCAAAGTTTAATATTACTGTATATGCGCCAAATTTCAGGGTGATGACTTACGTTATCGCTCCGGTAAAAAAAAAGTGTCAGTGTCAGTACGCGCATACTGACACTCACACTTATTGCAACGGCAATGATATCGATATCACCCTGGAATTGGAGCGGATACTTTTGCTGCCAATAAAATAAGAAAATTTCAGACTTTTCAAACTACTTCAAACAATTTCAAAAGCAGTCTCATTTTAAAAATATATTTCACCTGAAAAAATTAAAAGTAATCTTCCCCAAAGTAAGTGTCCGACCAACTACACTCGGGCATCGAGCTTAAAATTTTGAGGCAATAAATTGCGATAATCGTCATCCGTTTTACAGAGATGGATTTTATGAAGCATCTGGGTGAGATATTTTTGAGGATCTATCTTATTGGCTT
>JAUXWQ010000038.1 GCA_030680235.1 Coxiellaceae bacterium | reverse complement strand
CTAATTTTCAGATTTTAGGCGAGGTTGAACGGTAATTTGTTGAGAAAAGCGCAGTGTACACAAAGTCCATGAGCATTTTCGAAACAAATTACCGTTCAAGATCGTCAAAAGATGAAAATTTTTTTTCACCGGGAATCGCTGGAGTTCGCTACTCTTTTACATCGTAACGAAGCCATACCCGACTAAATACTATTTTGTTTACAAAAAATAGTGAATGTTAACTGTCCCTTAATGTCTGTCTTTTATACTCCATTGTATTCGTTGTGATTTTGGAGGTTTTTATGAGATTTACGGTTGCTTGGGAGTCAAGTTTAACGCCTAGAAGGGCTTTACCGATTGGGACAGTAATTGGGTCAGAAGTAGTTGAGTCCGTTAGTGAAACCAACGCAATAGGTATGGCAGTTGTTACTTTTGAGTCGAACAATATCTTATTTGCCGTGCGCGGTCTTAGTCCAGAGGGTAGAACAGCCTTGGCTAATGATTTTAGGATAGCAGACCATCCTAATGCTAATGGTGTTGTGGATCAAGAGCTATGTAAGGCGCTTGTTTGCAAGGATTTGGAAATAATTCTGGCATTAGCATCAAGCCCCGAAGCGCTTGCACGCTATAAGAAAAATCGTGCTACAGCAGATTCATTAGAGACGTGGGTAAGGCTTGAGACACAAGCGCTTGAAGAAGAGATTGAAAAAAATCCTAGTTTTCTTCAAAGAGGTGTGGGTAGCGTTAGGAATGCGGTAGTAAAAGCCGGCACTAAAGTTAAAAGTATTGTTTCAGCGGCGTCATCTGTCTTGCCTAGTACAGGCGCAGTTGGAGATGCATTGGGAGATGCTGGAAAATTTGTCAAAAGGGCATTGCCAGAAGAGGCGTCTCATGTTGCTGGCAAAGTTGTTGCGGGTGCAAAAAAGGCAGTGGGTCTTGCGCATCGTTTAATGCCAGCGCAACGAAAAGTAAAAGATGTTGAGGTTGCGGGTGAGGTATTGAAAACACAGGAGCATTTTTCGGAGAATGATACAGGTCTAAAATCTCCAAAATCTCAGTGATGCATCGTAACAAATCTGGGTTACGCTGCGGCTGAGAAAGTTTGGTGCGAGCATGAGCGTTAGCGAGTGTTTTTCGGGTTGAATAATTACAATAGCTTCATTATATCATCCGCTGTCTGCACAACGTGATCCGCACCCCATGTTGAAAGGTCCGTATTGGGGGCATGATAACCAAAACTGACCGCAATACTTTTCATGCCAGCATTCCTTGCGCTCAATACATCCGTCTCTAAGTCGCCAACATAGCCAGCATCTGTTGGCATTACATTGGTGCGTTCACATGCGTAAAGCAAAGGCAGTGGGTCTGGTTTGCATTTTGCGAGTGTATCGCCAGCAATGATGCAAGAAGCGCGCCTATCTAATTTAAAATGTTTTACGATCGGTGTTGTGAGCCAAGTGGGTTTGTTTGTAATAATACCCCAGGGAATTTTTTCTTCATCTAAGTGGTCCAGTACTTTTTCCATGTCTTCAAAAAATACGGTTTTTTGGGTGCAATTTTTATGATAGGTATTTAAAAAATCTTCTCGGATAGGTTCGAACAAAGGATCATTTTCATTTAAGTTAAAGGCATAGGAGATCATGCGTTTACTTTCGGCATGGACTTGCTCACGAAACAAATGAAAATCAACGGGTGGTTTATTTATTTTTGCGAGCATTATATTAATGGTATGCGCAAAATCTTGTGCGGTGTCTAATAGCGTGCCATCTAAATCAAAAAATAGTGCTTTCATATCGTATTTTCTATTATTAAAGTAATGTAAGCGTGTATTTGTCACGATCTCGATTCAAGGTGATATAAACAAACGTTCTCATTGCTTGATGCGAGCATGAGCGTAGCGAGTGTTTTTGCACAATCAATATTCTGCAAAGACACTCGCTACGCTCATGCTCGCATCAAGCAATGATCACGTTATTCACCCCGTAAAACACATTAAATAATTCACGTCTACTTTATTAGTTAATGTGAATACTTTCTTAAAAGGCGAATAAGTAATGCCTTGAATATCTTTTAAAAGCAAACCAGTTTCTTCAGCCCACAGGTTTAATTCACTGGGGCGAATAAAAGTGTCGTAATGGTGTGTTCCTTTCGGGAGTAAATTCAAAACATATTCCGCACCGACAATCGCTTCAAAAAAAGCTTTGACGGTTCGATTAATTGTTGAGAAAAATATTTTTCCATCAGGCTTTAGCATTTTTTTTGCAGCGACAATAATGGAAAGGGGGTCAGGTACGTGTTCTAACATTTCCATGCAGGTAATCACATCGAATGTATGCTGATTGTCTTTCGCAAAATCTTCTGTGCGTATTTGATAATAAGTAACGGACACATTATTTTTTTCGCCATGATTTTTTGCGGCCATAATGGCGTCAGTGCTCATATCAATACCAGTTGCAATGGCGCCAGCAACAGCCAATGATTCTGTAAGAATGCCGCCACCACAGCCAATGTCTAATACATGTTTCCCAGAGATTTCAGCGTGTTTTTGAATATAGGCTAGTCGCAATGGGTTTAATGCATGCAATGGTTTCATGGGGCCTTTGGGATCCCACCATTGATCTGCCATGGCGCTGAATTTTGCGATTTCATCGGGGTTAACGTTATTGGCAGTGTCATTCATAGGGGGCGTCTCTTTGCAGATAATTTATCTGCACGGTTTACAATTAAATACTTCAGGTTCAGGTTGAAGCGTTATGTGATGAATATGGTGATGATGTTCAAGTGCATGTGTTAATTTCTTTAAAATATTTTCCCAGTCGCTAATGTCATGAATGGCAACATGTGCAGATAATGCAATACTGCCAGATGACAGGGTCCAAATATGTAAATCATGAATATGTAAGACGCCTTTAGTTTTTGATAAGGTTTCAGATACAGATTCAAAATCAATGTGTGCAGGAACGCCTTCCATTAAAATGCGTAAGGATTCTCGCAATAGTCTAAAGCTCGAGATAATAATTAATACGCCAATTAAAATCGATAAAATAGGATCGATCGGAAACCAGCCTGTAAAATAAATAACGGCACCGGCTAATAATGCTGCAAAAGAGCCTAATAAATCGCCTAATACATGGAGCAATGCTGCGCGAATATTCAGCGTACGTTCGCTTTTCGCTAATAAGCCTGCAACGAATAAATTGACAATCATACCGAAAAAAGCAACAAGCATGACGGTCATGCCGTGCACGGCAATGGGTGTATGAATGCGTCTTACCGCTTCAACAATAATAGCGAGAGAAATAAAGAGTAGCATTAAGCTGCTAATCCATGCCGCAACGACTTCCGCGCGACCAAAGCCATAGGAATGTGTTTTTGATGCAGGTTTTTTCGCAATCCAGCTTGCAAAAGCAGCAATGCCTAATGCCAGTGCGTCAGACACCATGTGTCCTGCATCGCCTAATAAGGCAAGGGAGCCTGCATGCCAGCCGAAAAATGCTTCAACAATAGCGTAAAATAGAATGACACACAGCGCAAAAAATAATGCGCGAAAAGGTGCGTTTTTGCCGTGTGAATGACTGTGTGAATGCGAATGCGATGAATGGTCGTGTGGCATAGTAGATCCTAGCGCTGGCTAATATTATTTAGCATGCTTCTTGCAAAAATATTAATGCGCTTTGCCAATGATTGTTTTATTTTGTAATTGAGTTCATATAACTCATGAGACTCTTTTTTGCTGAGCAAATAATCGTCGCTTGTTTGCAAGTGGTCTACCAATTTTTTCTCGATGCATTGTGTTGCAAACCAATGTTCACCTGTTGCAATGTTGTCGATATCAATCTGAGGGCGATGTGCTTTGACAAATGTTTTAAATAAATCATGTGTTTCGTTGATTTCTTCTTGCATTTTTTCACGATCTTTTTGGGTGTTTTTACCAAACATGGTGAGTGTGCGCTTGTATTCGCCTGCTGTAATTTGTTCGAAATCAATATTGTTTTTTTCGAGCAAGCGATGAAAATTAGGTATTTGTGCAATCACGCCAATAGAGCCTAGAATTGCAAACGGGGCGGCAATAATTGTATTTGCAACACAGGCCATCATGTAGCCGCCACTGGCTGCTATTTTGTCAATCGACACTGTTAAATGTAGATTTGCATCACGCAAGCGTTGTAATTGAGAGGCAGCCAATCCGTAACCATGAACAACACCGCCGCCACTTTCCAAGCAGAGTAGTACCTGGTCGTCTTTATTTGCAGCTAATAAAATAGCCGTAATTGTTTCGCGCAAATCATCGACTTCAGAGGCTTTAATATCGCCATCAAATCGTAGTACAAAAATCCTGTTTTTAGTTGCCTTATCGGCAGATTTTTTTTGTTTAGCTTCTTTTTTCAAAGCCGCTTTCTGTGCTTTTTTTTCTGCTTTGGATTGAATGATGTCGTGCATCATATCTGAAAGTTCATCGTATTTTTCATTAAGTTTTTGAACATTAAGGGTGCCGGATTCATCCGCCTTTGCTTTTGCTTTAAGGGCAAGGATAGTGATCAATACCGCCATAATAGCGATGACAATCGTTGCTGTTTTTGCAAGAAATAAACCATATTCTGCTAAAAATGACATAAGAGATCTCGTTTAAATTTTGAAAGGGCCATTCTACCTGTTCTTAATGTGAAACGTAAGGCACTCTTTATGAGATCGCTGTCGTGATATACAATAAAAGTTAAAGCAGTATTGACAAGGATGCCATCATGGAACATTTTCTATCAGTCGCAGGATATGCAGAACGATTTCTCTTTTTAATTTTGGCTATACTCTTCGGTGTTGCTTTTCTTGTTGTTTTTTTTAGGGATATTACACAAAAAGAAAATGCCATTTTACGTAACTACCCTGTTATTGGCCATATCCGTGGTATTGCAGAACACTTAGGCGTCTACCTTCGGCAATATTTTTATGCGGGTGATCGTGAAGAGCTGCCATTTAATCGGTATCAACGGGAATGGGTTTCCCATGCTGCTAGTGATGGTGATACCACAGGTGCTTTTGGTTCAACGCGTGATTTGCATCCAACAGGCACTTTCTTCTTTGTGGATGCGCCTTTTCCTATTTTGGGGACTGATGCAGCAGAAACAAAACCGGTTGTTTTTGGTCCTCAAACGCAAAACCCTTATACCGCACGTTCTATTTTGAATATTTCCGCAATGAGTTACGGTGCGCTCTCTAAAAATGCAGTTGCAGCCTTATCGCACGGGGCAAAAATGGGTGGCTGTTGGTTAAATACGGGTGAGGGGGGTATTTCTGAGTACCATCTTGAAGGGGGTTGTGATTTGATCGCACAAATTGGGACAGCAAAATACGGTTTTCGTGATGAAGAAGGCAACTTTTCAGATAAGCGCTTGAAAGAATGGGCGGCAAATCCACATGTTAAAATGTTTGAAATCAAATTAAGTCAGGGCGCAAAACCAGGCAAGGGCGGTATTTTGCCGGCGGTTAAGGTCACACCAGCGATTGCAAAAATTCGAGGTATTAGACCCTGTGAGGATTCCATCAGCCCTAATCGCCATTTAGAAATTGGCAATTCGGAAGAGTTGCTTCAATTTATAAACCGTGTGCGTGATGAAAGTGGAAAGCCAGTTGGTTTTAAAGTGGTGTTAGGGAGCTACGAATGGCTCGATGATTTATTTGCACTAATTGTGAAAAAAGGGCTCGATTCTGCGCCTGATTTTATTACCTTAGATGGTGCGGAGGGTGGTACGGGGGCTGCACCAACCGTTTTGATGGATTATATGGGTTTGCCAATTAATGAAAGTTTGCCGGTCTTGATTGATAAGCTAAAGGAATATGGTTTGCGTGATCGTATTAAGGTGATTGCATCAGGCAAAATGATTACAGCAGGGGCAATTACCCGCGCGTTGTGTATTGGCGCGGATTTTGTGAATTCTGCGCGCGGCTTTATGTTTTCATTAGGGTGTATTCAAGCGATGCGTTGTCATAACAATACTTGTCCGACCGGGATTACGTCACATCAACCGGGTTTGGTTCATGGATTGGATGTAAAAGCGAAAGCCTTGCATGTGGCCAATTATGTGCGTCGTGTCAATTATGAAATTGGCGTGATTAGCCATTCCTGTGGTGTGCGCGAGCCTCGTGAGTTAACTCGAAAACACGCGCGGATCGTGACGAGCGCAGGCGTATCGGTGTCGCTTGCGGATTTATATCCGGAGCGGTGAGGGGGAGTAGGGAGTGTGAGTGTGAGTGTGAGTGTGAGCGGATGTTTTGTTGCGAGCCGCGCGTGTAACAGCTTGAAATATAAAACCAGTATTTCTGCGCATTTCCTCAAGCAGAGCGCATCAATCTAACGCCAATTTTAAGCGCCAATTGTAAAAGTTAATTCGTGCGCGTTCCTAAACTAAACCTCCAACACTCACACTCCCGCTCACCACTCCCACTCACATTCCTACTATTTTCATGATCTAGCGCAACTTCTTAAACCTTAATCCCCGTTACAGTGAAATGATCCTTCACTGAAACTGGGGAGAGGATCATGAAATACCTGCTTGTTTTTATTGCAGTGTTAACTATTCTCGCAATTTCGTATCCAGTGTATGCTTGCTGTGTTTGCATGTATTGCTAACGTGGTTACAAAAAAACAAGGAGTTCGGTTATGACGGGGTTGTCCGCTGCTTCAGCGAAAAATTTTGTTTATTATGCGACAGATTTTTTTAGGATATTGTGCATTACACAAACGAGTATTGCCGAATTTATACGGGTTGGGTTTGAAGTATCGCATACAGAGACTGAAGAACGTGCGCGTCAAACAGAAATGATGCTTATCCATATAGCGGTATCTGCAGCTTGTGCTGCAACTGCTGTTGCTGCAAATATACATTATGGTCGCAAAACAGAAGAGCGTCTGTTTAGATTGTTAACCCCCCCTTTCTTATTTTTCTTGATGGATTTGTTTTCGGGTCCTGAAACCATGTCGCTTGAATGGTTTGTTGGATTGACGGTATTTTCTTGGGTTGCTGCTTATATTTTTTCATCGAAGCCATCGCCTATTCCTCAAGAGCAGCAATTAATACTGTTGCCTTCGAGCCTTAAGGCCTTAGATTTGCCTGCTTATCCAACAGCAACGATGCCAGAGCGTTGTTTGAATGTAGCGCGTGTTATGCAAATGGCTATATTTAGTTTTGCGGCATTTTCAACTTTAATGATACGTGAGTTTTCGGGTGAAACTAAGCCGCTTGCCTTTTGGAATTATGAAATTCTTGTTGTAGCAAGCATTCTTCCTGGTTTTGTTGGATATCGATTAACGGATGATCCAAAATTCGCCAGAGGTTTTGCGGCACTGCCTGTGCGTTTTTTTGAAGATTTTTCTTTTGTTTATGCGGCGTTATCCGGGTGGTTTGCGTTGGCATTATCGCGCGATAATATTATAGAAAATCGTATGCTATATATTCATATTTGTGCAATCGTGTCCTTTGTAACCGCCTTGTTTTCCGCTGGAAAAACAGACTTTGATCCACAAAAAATTCATGAAAAAAATGAACATTTGATAGAAAATGTAAAACAAATTCCAGATTATCTTGATGAAAAACGTCGCAATGCGGTAGAAGCCTGTGAAGATTTTCGAAAGATGTTGTCGCGGTGTCGCGATTCTTTTGTCAACGCCTTGCCAAATCCGCGCAAGTGGTGTTCTGCAGATGTAGGTGCGTCATCGAGCGAAACCGTGTCGTTGGTTTAAGTAAATCCCCCTGACGCTGCGTGTCGGCCCCTTTTTTCAAAAGGGGTTTCAGCTCCGCTCATTTTCAAAACAAGCTTTAAGAATAAGTAATTTTTTATTTATTGATAAAGTTGAACGAAGCAGTTCCCTTTGAAAAAGGGGTCGACGCGCAGCGGCGGGGGGATTTTATGCAGCAAAATTTTTTCAATTGAGAATGGGAATCAGAAAGTTTATGGGTACTTAAACACGGTAAATGTTACTAAATTTTATCTCATTCAGTAGCGAGCCTTGACAAACCCTCGCGCCAGTCTTAGAGTCACCCCAAAATCATATACATGTTCTCTAAGGGTTCTCAATGTTAAAATTGCGATCGCTGTTCTTAATGGGGTGCTTAGCTTTACTGACTGGTTGCCAAGCACATTTTGCCATTCTTGATCCAAAAGGTATTATCGCAGCGACTGAAAAGAAAATCTTCATCGAAGCCGTGTTGTTAATGCTTATTGTGGTCATCCCAGTTGTTATCTTGTCAGTGGTTATTCCTTGGCGTTACCGTGCAAATAATACAAAAGCGACTTATCGTCCTGATTGGGCACATAGCAATTTGCTCGAATTTATCTGGTGGACCATTCCTTGCGTCATTATTTTCATTTTGTCAGTAATGGTGTGGATATACACACATAAACTTGATCCTTATCGCCCTATTGCAGCAGACAAAGACACGGTAATGGTTGAAGCCATTGCTTTGGATTGGAAATGGTTGTTTATTTATCCGCAATATCACATTGCTACTGTTAATGAAGTGACATTGCCTGTGAATAAACCGGTTCGATTCTATATCGCAGCGGATGCACCAATGAATTCTCTCGAAATTCCACGGTTAGCGGGTCAAATTTATGCAATGACGGGCATGCAAACTAAATTAAATTTGGTTGCGACAGAAGTGGGTACTTATACAGGGCTTTCAACCAATTTCAGTGGCCGGGGTTTTTCAGGCATGAACTTTAAAGTACATGTCGTATCTTCATCTGATTTTGATAGTTGGGTTTCAACTGTGAAAAAATCACCGAAACAATTAACGGTCGCTGCCTACAATCAGTTAATTTTGCCAAGCGAAAATAACCCTGTGGAATATTTTTCTAACCCTGAAAAAGGATTATTTAAAAATTCCATTATCAAATGGATGGGGCCAATGCCAGGAATGCATTTGGGTTATGATCCTGAAAAAACAAAATAGCAAAAAAATGCATGCGTAAGCATGCGTGTAACTAAAGAAGTAAATAACTATGACACTCCAACAAATCATTTTTGGTAATTTAACACTAGATTCCATTCCTTTGCACAATCCGATTGTTATGGGTGCAGGTGCTGGCATGGGTCTTATAGCCCTGCTTGTTATTGGCTTAGTCACCTACTTCAAAAAATGGGGTTATTTGTGGCGCGAATGGATTACTTCTATCGATCATAAAAAAATTGGCATCATGTATTTGATTTTATCGCTCGTGATGTTGCTCCGTGGTTTTTCTGATGCAATCATGATGCGTACGCAGCAAGCCATGGCTGTTGGTCATAATATGGGCTATTTGCCACCAGAACATTTTAATCAAATTTTTTCTGCGCATGGCGTAATCATGATTTTCTTTGTGGCGATGCCACTGATGTTTGGATTATTAAACATGGCAGTGCCTTTGCAAATTGGTGCGCGTGATGTTGCCTATCCTTACTTAAATTCTTTGAGCTTTTGGTTGACGGTTGTCGGCGCAATGCTTGTGAATATTTCTTTGGTTGTTGGTGATTTTAATGCAACAGGTTGGTTGGCTTATCCGCCATTGTCTGAATTGCGTTATAGCCCAACGGTAGGTGTCGATTATTACATTTGGGCGTTACAGATTTCGGGTGTTGGTAGCTTGTTATCTGGGATTAATTTCATGGTAACCATTTTAAAAATGCGTTGTCCTGGCATGACCATGATGAAATTACCTGTCTTCTGTTGGACAGCATTATGCGCGATGATTTTAGTAGCGCTTGCATTTCCGGTATTAACAGCAACGTTGGGTATGCTCTTTTTGGATCGTTTTATGGGGATGCATTTCTTTACCGCAGGTCATGGCGGTAACCCAATGATGTATATTAATTTAATTTGGGTATGGGGACATCCTGAAGTTTACATTTTGATTTTGCCAGCATTCGGTATTTTCTCAGAGGTGGTTGCAACATTTTCTCGTAAAAAATTATTTGGTTATGTGTCCATGGTATATGCGACAGCAGCCATTACCTTTTTATCTTTCATTGTGTGGCTACATCACTTTTTTACAATGGGCGCGGGCGCGGATGTGAATGCTTTTTTTGGTATTGCAACGATGATTATTGCGATCCCAACAGGTGTGAAAATCTTTAACTGGTTATTCACGATGTACCATGGCCGTGTTACATTTTCTTTGCCGATGTTGTGGACCATTGGGTTTATCAGCACTTTCGCTTTTGGTGGTATGACAGGCGTATTGATGTCTTTACCGCCTGTAGATTTCCAGTTACACAACAGCGTATTTTTAGTGGCGCATTTCCATAACGTGATTATTGGGGGTGTCGTATTTGGATACTTTGCGGGTGTTTCGTATTGGTTTCCAAAGTTATTTGGTTTCCGTCTCGATGAAAAATGGGGTAAGCGGTCGTTTTGGTGTTGGATCGTTGGATTTTACGTTGCCTTTATGCCGCTCTATGCATTGGGCTTAATGGGCATGACGCGTCGTTTAGATCATTATGCAACATCAACAGGCTGGCATCCTTGGCTAGTGGTTGCAATGGTTGGTTCTTTTATCGTAGGTGCAGGTATTGTCTGTCAATTGATTCAAGCTTACGTCAGTATTCGTGATCGCCATAAAAATCGTGATTTAACAGGTGATACATGGGAAAATGGCCGCACATTGGAATGGTCTATTCCATCCCCTGCGCCTTTTTACAATTTTGCAGTAACGCCGGTTGTGCATACCTTAGATGCATTCTGGGAAATGAAAGAAAAGAAATTAGAAAATCCGAATATTGATATCCAATCGCATTACAATGACATTCATATGCCGCGCAATACATCAGTCGGATTTGTGATTGCGCTATTTTCTGGATTATTTGGCTTTGGTTTGGTTTGGCATATTTATTGGATGATTGCGCTAGGTGTTATTGGAATTTTTGTAACCGTTATTGCGCGTACTTTTAATTCAAATGTGGATTATTATTTGAAATCTGATGAAATTATGAAGATGGAAAAAGAGCGCGCGGCACGCGTATAGAAAAAACGCATGCAATAGTATGCGTGTTAAAGATAAGTACTATAAATATGAGAAAATTATGACATCAATCACAGCAGATCATCACCACGATGCCCATCACGATCATCCTGATATGGATAGTATCGATGTTTTTGGTTTTTGGATTTACATCATGACGGATTGCTTGTTGTTTGCGACGTTGTTTGCGGCATTTGCAGTATTAAGCACGGCAAATTTTAATGGTCCAATGCTAAAGCAGTTAATTAGTTTGCCTTATGTTTTTAAAGAAACCTTGTTTTTGTTGGCTAGTAGCTTTACTTATGGATTAGCAATGCTGGGTTTTTATCAGCAGAAAAAAGGACAAGCTTTATTTTGGTTGGTGGTCACGTTTATTTGCGGCGCGGGTTTCATTACTATGGAACTCAATGAATTTATCAAGCTTTGTGCTGAAGGTAATAGCTGGCATGTGAGTGCGGCCTTGTCATCATTTTTTGCTTTGGTTGCAACACATGGAACACACGTTACGATCGGTTTGATCTGGATGGCGTTGATGATTTTTCAGTTAGCAAAATATGGTACAACGCCAGCCGTGAATCGTCGTTTGACCTATTTGGGTTTGTTCTGGCACTTTTTAGATATCGTTTGGATTTTCGTTTTCACTATCGTTTATTTAACACCGATGATTTAACCTCAATTATTGAAGAGAATACTGTTATGTCAAAAACAACAAAAATTCGTTTCGGTGCAAAACCAAAAACCTTGCCTTCTTATATAGTGGGTTTATTTTTATCACTTCTTTTCACAACAATTGCATTTTACTGTGTTGAAAAACATGATCTGAGCGTGATGAATTTATATATTGTGATTACGGGGCTTGCGGTTTTGCAATTACTTGCGCAAGTGATTTGTTTTTTACGATTAAATACAACACGTGAAGGTCAATGGAATACATTACCATTTCTGTTTACGTTGATTGTTGTAGGTGTATTGATGTCGGGTTCATTGTGGATTATGTGGAACTTGAATTACAACATGATGAATTGATTTCTTTTGTTGCCAGCCGGCGACTTGATGCAAGCATGAGTGTAGCGAGTGTTTATATCTCTGCACGCATGCTCGCATCTCATCGCTTATTTATTACATTTTACACGACAGGTTGCTTGGTTTGTCTGGCGTGTATTCTTGTTCAATAATTTTCGGCACATAGCTTTTTAAATTTTTGAGTAATAATGTGATACAGCTTCTTGCCATTATTAATGCGTTGTCACTTCCTTTTTCTTCTAACCGACTATTTTTGATAAAACAGTGTATTCTTGTCAGCGCCTTTTCCAATTGAATTTTATCAAAAGACTCTTGTGAGAGTGCCATTTCTAATTCGTCGTGGCATTTTTCAAATTCTTCAAAAAGCATGTTTTCTTGTAGTTTTTCGCCGATGATAAGCCAGTGTTGTGTGAATTCATAAAAGACGGTTTTAAAGGCATTATGATGGCTTTTTGTCAATGCCTTTTCGGTTTCTTTGATATCTGCTAATTGTTTGAATAAACGAGCATTTTCAGCAGCATTGTTATTTTTTGTTGTTTGAATGCTTGCAAAAAGGGTTTCGAATTTTTCGAGTGGTAGACTGTTGTGTTTTGGCTCATTGATAAAATGGACAGGTAAAAAGGGGTATTTGCTTTGATGAAAATGTGGGTGTGCTTCAAAAAAATGTCGTGACTGTGTGGGGTGGCCTATTGCATTAGCAGCGGCTATTTTTACAAGAGCAGGTCCACGAAAAAGACGCATAAATACCTCTTTGTAGATTGTCATTCCTTTGATACTAGCATGCGGGTAAAAAATCGGAAGTACATCTTGAAGATTATGGGTTGATTCAATTCTTAAATAACAGGGCGATACCGTAGTCTTAGGTTCACAGCCATTGACTTAAGAAATTTGATAAATCACTCGCTACACTCGTGGCTCGCATCATGCGCAGTGTGTGGTGCGAGCCACGAGTGTAACGAGCGATTGTTTTCTCAGGAGCTCCCGCTGAAGAAAGCCTTTTCATCTTTGGAGGATCTTGAACGGTAATTTGTTTCGAAAATGCTCAGGTACTTCGTGTACATTGCGCTTTTCTCAACAAATTATCGTTCAAGATCCTCCAAAGATGAAAATTTTTTGTTCACCGGGAATTGCTGGTAAATGATTTTATTTTGGTTGTAACAGTGTCTGGCAATGCCTCTGCATGCGCCCAAGACCAAAAAACGCAAAAAAAAACTTCTGTGCATTCTCACAATCGCGTTGATATTATAAAAGAGTTGTTTTTCGCATTTTGAAATGGACTTAAGGATGATGAGACGAGGGATTGACATGGAGGCGAAATGGAATACGCTCGCAACATCGCAATAGCAATACTCGCAGCCTCCACAGTTAGCTTTATGTCATCTATTTTCGCCTTTAGCTTTTCCGATAGCCTTTCAAGCAGTGAAGCGGATCAGCCAACACAAGTTGCACAGGCATCATTGTCTTCGACAAATTTACCAGAAATTCCTGCCCCCAGCGAAACCCTGGCAGCAGAGGCAGCTCCGGTGAAACTTGACGCAGCGCCACTCGCAGACCTTCCAGCGCCTATATCTACTGAAACGCTTGCTCCATCAGGAGTTTCGTTAGAATTCAATAAATTGGAAGCGAGAGCAACTGCAAATTCACCTGTATCTTCTGATGTGACATCGGTACTTAAAACACAAGCACAGTCGACGCACAAACCAAATAACGAAATATCCCTCTCTGGTGGATTAACGTTTTCATCTTTATCTAACGGCAATCAAAGTGCGGTAATAGACAGTGATCCTGTTTTCGGCACTACCAATACTTACGACACACAAAAAGCTACGCAAGTTAGTGGTATTGGCGGTATTGCTTATAGTCGTCTATTTCATTTTAAGCACGACATGAGCGTTACTATTGGTCCTGCGTTGTATTACACAAACATGGATGAAGTCTCTGGTGTTGAGCATCCTTCAACAAATTATGCCTCAGATTATGACACATTGAATTACCGTTATTCTGCAGACAGTGTTTCATTGATGGCAGAGTCGCGTGCGATTTATGAAAAATACAATTGGCAGCCATTTGCGACAGTGGGGATAGGGCCTTCTTGGAATAGGCTCTACGATTATAGTGAAGTACCGACAGATCCTAGTCTTAGCGCTATGCCAGCGCCAGAAGTCTTCCGTAATAACACCAGTGCGCAATTTGCTTATGAAGTCGGGGTCGGGATACAACGTCTATTTCCTGCTAATGAAAAATACCAAATAGCTTATCGCCTCGCGCTTTCTTATCGCTACTTTAATTTTGGATCTGGTGAATTAAAAGCGGCGTCGGGGCAAGCGACCAATCAAGCATTAACAGTCAATACGCTGGACACGCAGGCAGTGTTGTTGTCATTGGGCGCGGTATTTTAATCAGGGATGATAAAGATGAAAATGGTATCCAATAAAATACGCAATTTTTTTAGAAGCGCCACATTGCTCGCGTTATTGTTTGGTTTTTTCAGTATTTTTGGTGCAACAGAAGCAATGGCTTCGAATCAGTTATCGTTTTCGCCAAGCCCTTCTAGTATTACTTTAGCTAGCACGCCACAGACGGTAACTTATACGGTTACCGCTAATCGCCCCGTTAAAAATCTTCAAACGCCTGTTATAACGACAACGGTTTCATCTTATGCGACGGCGTCAGTGGATGGGGGCAGTTGCGCTGGTGCTACGCTTTTAGCCACTCAAACCTGTTCTTTTTCTGTGGTTCTCACACAAAACACAAGCAATCCTGGAACGGCAGGCGATTCTTTTTCTCTGAGAATAGGCATTTCTGGTGATGGGGTAAACAGCAAAGAGCTAGCACCTGGCGTGACGGTGACATCCAGCGGTGGATCAACACTCATAGTAGCAACACCGACATTTTCACCAGCAGCGGGCACATATTCGTCAGCACAAACCGTGACGATCAGTAGCGCTACTTCAGGCGCGACGATTTATTACACAACAGATGGAACAGATCCGACGACTGCTTCAACGCAATATACAAGTGCTATCGCCGTCAGTTCAACACAGACTGTCAAAGCCATCGCGGTGAAAAGTGGGTATGTAGATAGTGCTATAGGGTCAGCAGCGTATACGATAAATTTAACTTACACGGTCACGTCGAGCGCAGGCTCAAACGGGACTATTTCGCCGAGTGGCGCACAGACTGTCAATAGTGGTGATAATAGTCCAACTTTCACTGCAACACCTGCTTTGGGTTATGTGGTGAGTGGTTGGACGGTTGATAGCTCAGCATATTCTGCCTGCAGTACAAATACTACCTGCCAACTTACAAACGTAACGGCGGATCATACGATCGCAGTGAATTTTACGTTGGAATCTCCAGCATCTCTTTCTGTCATTGAACCCAGCCTTATGTTTGTAACGACAGCATCCAGTGGAGTACTTACTTATCAGGGCATGCTAACAGTAAAAAACACAGGGAGTAGCACAACAGGAGGAGTACCGATTGCAACGCTATCCACTAGCAGTGGTTTTACGCAAACAGCTACTACTTGTAATGCTACATTAGCGTTGAATGCTACCTGTACATTTACTTTTACGATGACGCCGCCGGTTGTGACGTCTGCAACTGTTACTGTCAGTGACGGAGTAGATGTCGATGGTATTGTTGTTGTTCCGACTTCCGCGATCAGTGTTACGGCCTTTTCACCGCCAGTGAATGCGACGAATAGTGCATCTTTGATGTTGGTGGCTGGATGTTCTTCAACGCCTGAAGTCTTGCAGGTGATGAATCTTTCTAGTGCGACGATCAGCAGTATTACAGGAACAGCATCGACAGCCAACTGGACAAGCTCGCGTAATCCCACTATTACCAATGGTTGTAGTAGTGTTTCACTAGGTGCCTATTCATCGACCAATGGTGCTGATGTTTGTTCGCTTTCAGTAGTCCCTAATGTAAGTGCCGAATCAGCAGACAATGGCACGATTACAGTGAGTGGTACTAATACGAATACAGCAGGCATTATTGCTGCGGTGGAGGCCCCCAATGCAATACCGACAACGGGAGGCAGTGCGGTTACTGCTGGTAGCGCATTACCTGGTACAAGCCCAACTGAAAATGTTTTGTCGCTGAATCAAACGTGTAATTTAGTCAAAGTGACTGCAAATTCGAATCAAAGTTCAAATAAGCAGTGGGATCCCTTGGGCAGTAGCGCAATATCCACTACCGGCACTTCAACAGCTGGAAATCTTGGTCAACTACAGTCGATATTGGCAATACACACGGTAGGATTTGTCGAAAATAGCGGTTCAGGTACGGCAGCAGCTAATTATGCTGCGGGTCTTTGTACGCCTAGTCAACTTAATGAAAATAATGCGGTGACATGGTATTTGCCTTCGGTAGGACAGGAGAGGAGTACAGACCCGGCAACGATGACGAGCAATGGTGATGAACTTGGTTTGGTTTTGTACTATGGCGTTAACAGTGGAAATAGTAGTAATACAGAGTTCTATTGGAGTTCTACGGAGCTTAATACCAATAGTAGCAGGGCCTTGTTTGAGAACTTCGTCGGTGGTAGTGAGTCCCAGGGTACGCGCCCTAAGGACCAGACCGGCTTATTTGTTCGGTGTGCCCGGGCTTTAACATATTAACCCTTGATTTTTTTGCCCCTTTATCACTTGCGATCAGCGATCGCATCAGAATTAGCTAGTGACCCATGGTGCATTATTGGCAAAGTGAATTCAGTACTACGGCTGTTTTTTGCGTTGAGAGTCCATCAATAATGCCGGTGAAGGTATTGGCTCTTTGCAGGTAAAACCAAATTCATTTCGCCCGTAAAATTTTGGTTTGTGTGTTTGTGTGCAACTGGAAAAATATTTTTCAATAATAGGCTTTAAGCTACAAAATTTATCTGCATGATACATCTGATCTGTATATCCTAAATAAAAAATACCCTCTGGTTTTAGTAGTTCAGAAATTCTTTTTAATGTTGGGTCCCAGTCTGAAAATGGTGTGATAAGCGCTTGGCTCATGATGATGAAATCAAATGATTGATTCAGCTCTTCCGATAGTTCTTTTCCAGGTATTGAAAAAGCACGTGATGGATCGACATAATTCATCTGAACAGCATAATGCATACACTCCGCATCCTGATCAACTGCGGTGACTACCCCCCCCCTATCGCTAAGAATCTTGGAAAGTATTCCGGTGCCGGATCCGACATCAAGTATCGCTACACCTTTAAATGAATTGAGGTGCAAGACGTCGCGTTCAAGGTAAATTGCAAATTCTGTAGAAAAATACATTAGATCTTGTGGGTTGACACTTTTAAATCTTTCTGGGATTTTCGGGGTTCTTTCGTCAAACAGTCTACTCATAACGTTATGCTCCATTGATTTGAAAAAATGGCTCAATGAAAATTATAGGATAAAAACACAATTTAGGCAGAACAATATCACATTAAAAGCAAAATCAACAAGTTAGAAATTGAGCGAGTAACTTCTCAAAAAGCCGGGGTAGCTTTCGATGTTTTGTTGTGAGCCGCGCGTGTAACAAGCGGATTTTCCGAATCTAGAATGGCATTCCTCTCGGGTTTTTGAGAAGTTACGGGGTATTCAATTCTGGGATTATCATCAAGATGGTTCTCGAACAGAAAGTGATTTTATTAGAAGTGTGAGCGGTATTGTTTTGACCGTTGATTTAACTTATAAAGATGCAATTATTAAAGCAGAAGAACACATAACTGCAATTGAGAGATATGCTCCAGACAACACCCCTATCATTTTGGTAGGAACAAAATCAGATGGTAGTCGCGTTGTTGACCCAGAAGCATTAACACAGCTCGCAATAACACATAACTTATTAGGACCAATAGAAACAAGCGCCAAACATTGTGTCAATGTAGATGAATCATTCGATGTTTTAATAGATGCAATAATAAATCCTAAAAGTTCCTCGCAAATAAAGCGACCTGAGCCTCAAGGAAAAATGGCAGCACAATCTCCTGCAAAAGTAACGATGAGTTATAACGAACTTGCTTCAGGAAATAGAGAGCTTGCAAAGCGCTATGAGCAAATATTTAATAGAGAAAATGCAACAATGTCTCTGGAGAATGGCACGTTTGCCACATTTACAAGCAAGGCCTGGACTCCCAGTGATAAAGTGTTAAACCTGGAAAATAAAATAGGAGCGCATTAGCATGCCAACGCTTCAAGATATCATTTCAGAATTTACACTTTTTCAAGACAAGCGTGTTGCTCAAGTGATCTTGCAAAGACTTCGTCAACTCGTCAGCGATTTCCGCTTTCATAAATCCCCAGTACCAGCGCGGCGTTTCTTACCTATTTATCATATTCGCGTAGCGTTTGATAAAGACTATACTGGGTTACCAAAGCATTCCCATTTGTTTAATCAAGCAAAACAAAAAGGATTGTTTCAAATCGGCAATCAAGATGCAGAATTTATCGATGAAATCAATATTCAATCATCAGATGTTATTATTAATAAAACTGCTGTTTTGTGACGAGTTTTGTGGGCACAAATACTGGCGGCAGTTCCTTGGTAACCATTCCAGCGATGATCGCAATGGGATTGCCGCCTGCTGTTGCCAGTGCACGAGTAACATCAATTGGCGCTAAAATTATTGATAACTGAAGTTGCGTAATATAATGACTCAAGAAAAAAACACTCTTATTCTTCCAGATGTTTTAAAAAACAATCTTACTTTATTGTATGGTGATGCGGGGTTAAAATGGCTTCAAGATTTACCGAAATTTATTTTACATTATGAAAATAAATGGAAATTTAAAGCAGGTAACTGTTTTTCAGATGCGCAATTTAATGTTGTACTTAATGCAGTAAAAAATAATAACACGCCGGTCGTTTTTAAATGCAGTGTCCCTAATAAAGAATTTATAACCGAAGCAAATGCGCTGAAGCATTATAATGGTTTTGGTGCTGCACAATTATTAGAGTCAGATATCGATTCAGGTGCAATGCTTATTGAAAAAATAAATCCTGGTACAATATTGGGATCTGTTATATTAATAGAAGATGCAACAAAAAAAGCAGTTGCTGTTTGTAAAAAATTGCATAAGCCAATTGATACACAATCGTTTCCAACATTAAGTGATTGGTTTAAAGGGTTCGATCGGCTCTATAAAAAATTTAACAACACGTCAGGACCGTTTTCAAAAAGCTTAGTTGAAAAGGCAAAGTTAATCAGTGATGAATTGCTACAATCACAATCTAGCGTTGTTTTATTACATGGCGATTTACATTACGCCAATCTGTTGTTGTCAGACAATGGGTCTTATGTTGCGATTGACCCAAAAGGCATTATGGGTGAGCTTGAATTTGAAATCCCATTACCGCGGGTTACCAATCCCATTTCAAAAAAAGAATTATTATTTCGAGTGGATTGTTATATTGAACTCTCTGGATTTGATCAAAAGCGCATTTACCGTTGGTTGTTTTGCAAGGCGATGTTGGCAGCATGGTGGACGGTAGAGGATAGTGGATCAGTCAGTGATTTTACGAATCGGTTTTTATGGGTGGCTGAAATAATGAATGATTTGGTTTGAGAATTGAGACATGAAACCAACGATAGATTTTGAAAAATCAGAAATAATTGATCTGACACACAGTGTTGATTCTAACATTCCAACATGGGAAGAGGGATGTGGATTTCAAAGTGAAATTACGATGGATTATCACCAATCATCTACTGAAACACCGTTTCGTGTGCAATCATTTCATATGCGAGCAGGGATTGGTACTCATATGGATGCACCAGCGCACTGTGTTCCAAATGGTAAAACGATTGATCAAATTGCAATTCATGATTTGATGAAACCTTGTATTTTGATCGATGTTTCGGAAAAAGCAGATGCGGATTATCTCTTATTGGTTGAAGATATCATTACATTTGAAAATAAACATGGAAAAATTGCACCAGATTTATTGGTTATAGTCCATACGGGTTGGTCACGTCATTGGGCTGACCCAGTCAAGTATCGCAATCAATTGCAATTTCCAAGTGTTTCAAAAGAGGCAGCAGAATTGCTCTTGCGAAGAAATATCGCTGGATTAGGCATTGATACCTTATCACCCGATACTGCTAAAAGTGGCTTCCCAGTACATCAGTTATTACTATCATCAAACAAAATCATTATTGAAAATTTACATAATACCGATTTATTAAGACCAGTTGGCGCTTATATCATTGCGCTTCCCATAAAAGTTTATGCCGCCACAGAGGCGCCGTTAAGAATTATTGCCATACAGGATAAATAGGTAAGCCATGATCACCTTTAAATTTAAGACATTTGATGAATTAACGAAAATAGAATTGTACGAGATACTCGCATTACGCGCTGATGTATTTGTAGTAGAACAACATTGCTTCTATCTTGATCCTGATGGGAAAGATTTTAACGCGCTACATTTATTGGGTATTGAGAATGATAAGCTTGTTGCTTATTTACGTTTATTTATACCTAATGAGAAATCAAAACATCTTGTTTTTGGTCGTGTTTTAACGTCATCTTCTGTTCGAAGCAAAGGGTATGGTAAACGATTAATTCAAGCAATGCTGGATTACTGCGACAATCATTTCAAATTATCCGACATTCATTGTTCCGCGCAACTTTATCTGAAAAAATTTTATGAATCATTTGGATTTAAAGCAATAGGTGAGGTTTATGATGATGCAGAAATTCCACATGTGAAAATGATTAAATGATGTTGTGTGAGTTTTTTTGATAAGATTTTTAATTTAGGAGAAAAGATGTGAAAAGCGAAGAACTAGGTTTGCCAATAGAATACCAACAACATCCAGAATTCTTTGATATTCCATCTAATATGGACAATGCAAATGAAAAAAATAAAGTAATAGAAAAATTACTGAAAAAGCATAATGTGAAAACGGTATTAGACATGACTTGTGGTACGGGAGCGCAAGTATTTTATTTGGCAAAGCGTGGGTATCAGGTGATTGGTTCAGATTTCAGTCCTGCTCTTTTAGAAATTGCGAGAAACAAAGCGTTAGACCAAAAAACAAGTATTCAATTCGTGGATGGTGACATACGTGAATTGCAACTGGGTCAATTTGATGCAGCAATTACGATAGATAATGCGATAGGTCATTTAGTCAAAGATGATTTTGATATCGCCATAAAAAACATCTATAAAAATCTAAGACAGGGCGGAATTTATATATTTGATATATTAAATCTAGATGCCATGACTGATGAAGTGATAGTGGCTGACAGTAAAAAAATGACTAATCAAACGGTAACTGCTGATGGCACAACAATTGACAGCGTGAGACGCACTACCATTGACAGAGAGAATGGGTATCTGACATCAGATGAAATTTTTACTATTCAAAAAGATGGGAAGGAAAAGAAACTGCATAATCGATGCACCTTACAAATATATACCATGAATGAGATTAAAAATATGCTTGCTAAAAATGGTTTTAAAGTTATAGAACAAGATAAAATTGATGCATATACTTTTCATCAAGATGATGCAGGTTATAGTATTTTAACTGTTGCGGAGAAAAAATGATTTGTAAGGTATTATATCATTTTTAACTTATTGAACGAGCATAGGCACACAATTTGTGAATTTTTTTAGAGCCAATTCTCATGGAAACAAGTAAAATAGCTGCATTAAATGACCGGTATAGTAATCATGGCAAATCTCTGGAATAAGACGGTTGATATCACAGCAACACTGGCAAAGCAATTAATTGAAAATCAATGTTCACTGCGGGTGGATCATATTCAGCAATTAGATGAAGGTTGGGACAATACCGCCTTTTTGGTTAACCATACATTTATATTTCGCTTTCCGCATAGACCATTTGGTCTGAAATGCATGGAAAACGAAATTGCTTTCCTTCCAAAATTAAAACCCTATTTATCTTTTAATGCATCCATTCCCATTTATATTGGGAAAGCTTGTGATGTATTTCCATACTCCTTTGCTGGCTACCCCATTATTCATGGTAATTCACTCTGTGATGCAACAGTTGATTTAATCGATGATATTCAATTTGCAAAAACACTCGCAATTTGGCTTAAGGAACTGCACGCTATCCCGGTTAATAATATCGTTCCGTTAATTAGCGATAAAGTCTCTTGGCAATTCAACGTCGAACATCGTGTAAAACGATGCTATGAAAATTTAGAAAAATACGGCCATTATTTTGAGAAAGCGCAATTTCATAATAAAGAATTAATCGATATTATTGAAATGATCAAAACCTTTTCTATTGAAAATAACTTTCAATCTATTTTGCATGGTGACTTGTATTGTAGACACATTATTGTCAATGAAAAATGCAAGCCAGAAGGATTAATTGATTTTGGTGATATGTTTGTGGGTGACCCTGGTATTGATCTTTCAGTGGGAATGATTTTTTCAAATAAGGCATTTTCAGTATTTTTAGAAACCTATGAGGATGTTGATTCAAAACGCCTAGCGCTTTTATTATTTCACGCATTTGGTCATGCCATGAGTTTTTTGCCATATGCATTTGAGCAGAAAAAAAATAATTTACAAATATGGGCTGCGAATGAATTAAGAAGGTCTATTGATGAACTTAAAAAACACTGTTGAAAAAAGCGCAATGATTGCATGTCCCTGTGATTCCAAATTTAAATGATATGAAGGTGGTATTTGAATGATGATTACGATACGTGAACCAACACTACAAGACGAGACTGCTTTTTTAAGTGCAATGCAAAAAAGCATATCGTTGCATCATCCCTGGGTTAAAGCACCGCTAACATCTGAAGAATTCCATGCGTATATCAAGCGCTCGCAACAAGATAATCAAAAATGTTTTTTAATCTTGAAAGATAGTCAAATTGCTGGTGTTTTTAATATCAGCGAGATTGTGCGCGGCTGTTTTCATAATGCATTTTTAGGGTTTTATGCGATTTCTGGTTTTGAAAACCAAGGGATCATGAGCGCTGGATTAAAACTCATTTTAAGAGCTATTTTTGAAGAAATACAATTGCATCGGATTGAAGCAAATATTCAACCTGAAAATACACAGTCCATTAATTTAGTGAAGAAAAATAAATTTCGTTACGAAGGTTTTTCGCCACGATATTTAAAAATTGATAATCAATGGCGTGGCCATGAACATTGGGTATTGACTTACGAAGAATACATTCAAGATTCTCCTGATGTCATTAAAAAAGATCACATTGAAATTGTTGCCAATGATCCGCAATGGCCACAATTAGCAAAAAATGAAATTGAACGCATCCGAAAGATTTTACCAAAAGATTTAGTTTTAGATATCCAGCATGTTGGTAGCACAGCTATTCCTGACATAGCCGCAAAGCCTATTCTTGATATTCAAATTGCTGTTCCATCGCTTTCCATTGCTAAAATAATTGCAGTACCTTTATTGCAAAAATTAGGCTATGAGTTTTGGGCAGATAATCCTGATACGGAAAGAATGTTTTTTGCAAAAGGCATGCCGCCTTATGGTCATCAGCGAACACATCATATTCATATTTTTGAACTAAGCTCGCATCATTGGAAAGACAAAATTGATTTTCGTGATTATTTATTAGCGCACCCTGAATCTACAAAAGAATATGAAGCACTTAAAAATACTTTGTCAAAACAGTATCAATTTGACCGTGAAAAATATACAGATGCAAAAGCCGAATTTGTAAAAACTATTTTAAGCAGATGTAAGAAATGAAATGGGTGTATTGGTTTAGTTTTTTGGCATTAATGGATTTAATATTTTTGGTTATTTTTTGAGTGGAGATTAAAAATGATAAACATTGTACGTTGTATTGCAAAATTGACTATAACATTTTTTCTTATTTTAATTATGAATCTTACAGCGCTTGCTGATTCAGGCATGAAGGCGGCTTATTCAAATCATATGCAAGAAAATAAAAATAAAGTTATGGCAATGTATCGATATTTTGAATCATTAAGAACAAAACCTCTCAAGTTAAGTGATTTATCACTGTATTATACGCCAAATGTTAAAATGATTATTAATGGTGAAACTGTGGCGTCTGGCATAAAAGGTTTTTATGATCATTTTAACTTCATGCTAAGTAAGACCCGTAATTTTCAGTTTGTTTTTTCAAAAAATCCTATGATTGCAGAAGGAGATAGGATAGCGATTAAATACCGAATTTTGATGCGCGAAAAATTGAAAATGAAAACGATGTATGTGATTGCTTATTTGACATTAAGCCATGGAAAGATAGGCGTATGGAATGAGGTTGTTTCAAGTAGCTCGCCAAATAAATTAAAACTAAAAGAAATAAAGTAAAAATAAATGTCATAAAACATGTTCCACACAAAACGTGGTGCGGCCGGTGCCTTGTATGGCAGTTTTCAAATGCTTACTGCGCTCATAACGAGTGCTATTGTAGGTAGCTTAACGCAGGATGGTTTATTTGTGATGGCTGCTGCGTATATTTTGTTGGGTATGCTTGGGCTTTTAATTTATATACGTGTTGCTAAAAAAATGGATAATAGGATTTTAAACGAGAAGCTATTTTAAATTTCGGGTTGATTGGCAAAAATGAATACGTATTCATAACACACTAATTTTTCTAAATTGCATAAGAGCGCCGCTCAATGCAACCAAAAAAAGCAAGCACAGTATGAATAAAAATGCATCGATGGTCGAAAATGGTAAGTATCCCATCACAATCACAGCCAATGTCGCTGATCCCATATTAACAAACGACATCACGGCCGATGCACTCGCTCTATCTTCAATGGTATTGAGTGCAAAAAAGGAAGCAGTTGGAAAAAGTAACCCAGATACTAAATATAAATAAGCGGTTGCTATAAAAAATAATAAGGCGCTGTGCGAATCAAATAACGTAATCATGGATAGAAAAATAAGCCCTAAAAATATGAGTGCAAAGCCCGAAATCAATACCTTTTTTTCATGATATTGTTTGATGAGTCGCGAACATAGTAATCCACCGAAAAACATACCAATCATATTAATGCTGTTCCAATACCCGTATTGGCTGGGTGATAAATGTAGTGTTAATTGCGCATAGATAGGTGCAGCCGCTGAATAGCAATACGAAAATACCGATACAAATCCAACGACCAATGAAAAGGCAATCAAACGAAAGCAGGAAAATGCATGCGCATAATTTTTAAGAATCATGATGGGGTGAATGTCCTTTTTTAATTTTAACGTTTCAGGGAATTGAAAGCTTAAGCCATACATGAGCACACCATGCGCCAATAAAAATAAAAAACAATCTTGCCACTGTAAATACTGCGCAATTAATCCGCCAATTAATACAGCCAAACCAATGCCCACTGTAAATGAAATAATGGATAATGACATCGCGTGCTTTGCGCGATCAGGCGGCAATAGTTCGTTAATTAATAAAAAGGTGCACGATAATCCACTGGCAGCGCCTAATGCGGTGATCAATCGTCCAAAAAGCAATAGAGTATAATTGTGCGTGATAGGAGATAACATGCAAATTAAAATGCCCATTAAATTAATTAAAAGGCCTGCTCGAAGGGCTGTGAGTCGACCATAGCGATTAGCAATGGGTGCGTAAATTAATTGTCCGATTACGTATCCCAATAAAAAAATGGATACAACCCATTCTACAGCGCCTTTTGATAAGCCATAAAATAATTGGATGTGTGGTAGGGCAGGGGTGATTATTGCAGCCGATAGGGATGCGATGCAGATGTATGATAGCAACATGCCTGTTTTGAATGAATTGATCATGATATTACTCAATTTAGTTTAATGCGGTTTATTATATAAGATGATTACAGTATGAACAATACATGATAATATAAACTAATGTTCAGTATTACTTAACAGTCAAAATATGATGAATCAGATTATACTTTCTCAAATTGATGCGTTTCTTGCAATCGTAGAAACCGGTAGTTTTACACAAGCGGCTAATAAACTTTGCATGAGTAAATCAGCGATTAGTCAATCGTTGCAAGCATTAGAAAATAATCTAAAAATTATTTTATTGATTCGTACCACCCGAAAAATAGTATTAACAGAAGAGGGCAAATTATTTTTAAATCAATGTAAGCGATTAAAAGAAGAATTAAATACAACAAATGATTTTGCAAAACAGTTACATGAAAAGCCATCAGGCACGCTACGCATCAGTTGCAACGTAAGTGTCCGACCAACTACACTCGGGCATCGAGCTTAAAATTTTGAGGCAATAAATTGCGATAATCGTCATCCGTTTTACAGAGATGGATTTTATGAAGCATCTGGGTGAGATATTTTTGAGGATCTATCTTATTGGCT
>JAUXWQ010000034.1 GCA_030680235.1 Coxiellaceae bacterium | reverse complement strand
AAAAATTTTCATCTTTTGGCGATCTTGAACGGTAATTTGTTTCGAAAATGCTCATGGACTTTGTGTACACTGCGCTTTTCTCAAAAAATTACCGTTCAACCTCGCCTAAAATCTGAAAATTAGCGGTTTTTCAGGCATTCGCCGGGAACTGCTGAAAAAGCCTTTGTTTCTACGCTCGAATTACTTCACCGGTTAGTGCATCCCGAATTTCGGTGGGGCGTAAACGACCACCTAATACCCCATCAATGACGTAATCAACGGTATTGCTGAGGGTTAATTGAATGTTGCGCACATCACGTGCGGGTGGATCACCACTTTTGTTGCAACTGGTTGAAATTAAAGGGCCGCCAAATTCTTCACATAGGGCTTTTGCAATGGGGTGCGCTGTAACGCGTACTGCAACAGACGGGTGACCGCCAGTAATCCAAAAAGGGACGTTTTCTTGGGCGGGGAAAAGCCAGGTTGTAGGACCAGGCCAGGTTTCAAAAACACGGGTTAAGAGTTCAGGCTTGATTGCGGTCACCAGGGGTTCAATTTGTTCCCAACTTGACCCAATCAAAATAAAGCCTTTATTCAAAGCACGATGCTTAATTTGCAAAATACGGGAAACCGCGTCGATATTGTCAGGATCGCAGGCAAGGCCAAAAACGGCTTCTGTGGGGTGAGCAACGACCTTCCCTTTTCGAAGGTATTCGACGGCCAGTGTTATATCGTTAGCTTTTAAAATGTCCATAGTGCTTTTTGTACACTGTAATTTGTTAGGTTGCAATAAGCTTGTTTTTGTATATTATAACAATATACTAAAACGTATGAGAAGAAAATGGATATTCTAAATGAATTGCAAGGTTTTCAGTGGGACAATGGGAATATCCAAAAAAATTGGTTAAAGCATCAGGTTTCGCAAACGGAATGTGAAGAGGTTTTCTTTAATGACCCTTTGTTGCTTTTTGAGGATCAAAAGCATTCTGAGCGCGAATCAAGAAATTATGTACTGGGTAAGACAAATCGTGAGAGAAAATTGTTTATTGTTTTTACTGTGAGAAGCAAGTGCATTAGGGTGATATCAGCACGAGATATGAGTAAACGGGAGCGTCATATTTATGACAAAATTTAAAAAAATACCGAAATTTAAAACGCTGTCCGAAGAAAATAATTTTTGGGAAGCGCATGATTCAGCGGATCATATAGATTGGTCTAAAGCAAAGAGAGTGACTTTCCCTAATTTAAAACCATCTGTTAAGACAATTTCACTGCGCTTGCCAGAACATTTATTAAATGCAATTAAAACACTGGCCAATAAAGAAGATGTTCCTTATCAATCATTGATGAAATTATTGCTGGCGGAAGGCGTTAAAAATGCGCATAAGCACAAATAATAGTATGCATTGGGCATCGCGCTTTTCTCAACAAATTACCGTTCAACCTCGCCTAAAATCTGAAAATTAGGGGTTTTTCAGACATTCGCGGGGGAATTACTGCTATTCTGCTGCTTTTTCTTCAACCTCTCCTATGTAGCCACACTCCTTCTGCGGACACACTTTTTCCTCGCCTTTCGCTTTGGTCGTTTTGATCGTCAAAATCGGCCATTCGCATTGTGGACATTTTTCGTTAATGGGTGGATTCCACAGCGCATAATCACAGTCCGGATATTTATTGCAAGAATAAAATACTTTTCCTCGACGCGATTTGCGCTGAACAATTTTTCCTTTTTTGCATTTCGGGCATTCAACGGGCTCACCCACAATTTTTTCAATAGGTTCAATATGCTTGCACTTCGGATAACTGCTGCAGCCAATAAATTCACCATAACGTCCATGACGCATAATTAAGGGTGATTGACAGAGAGGACATTCGCGACCTTCAATTACGGTTGGCGCATCGTTGGTTTCACCGGATAAATTACGGGTGTAATCGCATTCAGGATAGTCAGTGCAACCTATAAAGCGTCCGCGTTTACCAAGGCGGATCGATAAAGGTTTGGCACATTTTGGGCATGCCTCATCCATTTTTTCTTGGGTGACGTCACTGCGTTGCACATTTTTTTGGACATCTTCAATAATTGTTTGAAAAGGTGTAAAGAAGTTTTCAAGTACGGGCACCCATTCTTTTTCACCATTGGCAATTTCATCGAGATCATTTTCTAGCGTTGCTGTGAAATTATAATCTACATAATTCGTGAAATACTGGGTTAAAAAGCGATTAACAATACGACCCACATCGGTTGGCTTGAATCGCTTTGCGTCCATTTCTACGTATTCGCGTGTTTTTAAGGTTGCAATAATTGATGCATACGTCGATGGACGACCAATACCAAATTCTTCCAATGCTTTAACTAAGCTTGCCTCAGTAAAACGTGGTGGCGGTTCTGTGAAATGTTGCTCGCCGGTAATGGCATCGATTGGCAGTATTTGATCCTCGATTAAAGGTGGCAACATTTTTTCATCATCGTCTGCATTTTTTGCATCATCAAGGCCTTCTTGATAAACACTGATAAAGCCAGGATTGGTAATCGTTGAGCCGTTTGCGCGAAAGGTAGCATCGCCAATGGCAATATCAACCGCAACGGTGTCGAGTATGGCATCAATCATTTGGCAAGCAATCGTACGCTTCCAGATGAGATCATATAATTTGAATTGTTCGATTGATAAATGCGATTTAATTTCTGTGGGAATACGCATCGCACTGGTTGGGCGAATGGCTTCATGTGCTTCTTGTGCATTTTTCGATTTGGTTTTGTAAGCGCGTGCTTCATCGGGCAATAGTTTTTTGCCGAAACGGTCGGCAATGCAGTCGCGCAAATCCGTAATCGCTTCTGCAGCTAGCGTAAAGGAGTCGGTACGCATATACGTAATTAAACCGATTGGACCTTCGCCAATATCAATCCCTTCATACAATTGCTGTGCAATTTGCATGGTGCGTTGCGCGGAAAAGCCTAATTTTCTGGAGGCTTCTTGCTGCAGTGTAGAGGTTGTAAATGGCGGCGCAGGATGACGTTTACGTTCTTTCTTTGTAATTTTTGCAACGCGTGCTTTGCCTTTGGCGGCTTTTGTTAAGGCGTCGCAAATTGTGGAGGATTGATCAGCATTGGTGACGTCAAACTGTTCTACTTTTTTATCTTTTAAGTGTGTCAATCGTGCAGAAAACCCTTGTTTTTCTGCTTGAAGTGCTGCATGGATCGACCAATATTCCTGTGAAATAAATTTTTCAATCTCAATTTCGCGTTCGCAAATGAGTCGTAATGCTGGGCTTTGTACGCGACCTGCTGACAAGCCCGGGCGAATTTTTCGCCATAATAAAGGCGATAAGCGAAAACCGACTAAATAATCTAAGGCGCGACGCGCTTGTTGTGCATTGACTAAATCCATTGAAATATCGCGAGGATGTGCCATCGCTTCTTTCACCGCATTTTTGGTGATTTGATGAAACACAACACGTGAAACAGTTTTGTTTTTGAGCGCTTTTTTCTCTTCCAGGATTTGTTGGATATGCCAGGCAATGGCTTCTCCTTCGCGGTCTGGATCGGGCGCTAGGTAAATGCCATCGCATTCTTTTAAGGCTTTCCGAATAGCATCAACGTGTTTGGCATTGCGCTCAATGACTTCATATTTCATTTTGAAATGATCGTCGGGATCTACGGCGCCTTCCTTGGGGATCAAGTCGCGCACGTGACCATACGAGGCCATCACACGAAAATCTTTCCCCAAGTATTTTTCAATCGTCTTTGCTTTTGCCGGTGATTCTACGATCACGAGGTATTTTGACATTGTGATTAGTCCTTTAATGCACGTTGTCGAGCGTGTTATTGCTGAGAACCAAAAATTCCATGTGTGCCAATGCCTTTTCAGAGTTGGGCATATTAAATAATACCATTAAGGTTACCCATTTTAATAAATGAATGTCCATGCTTTCAGGTGTTAATTCTTGTGATAAATGAATCACAATTTCTCGTGCATGAGGGGTTAGGATTTTTTGTTGTTCGAGTGAAAAAATAAAATGACGACACTCGTCACTCAATGTTTGATTTTCTACATCGCTATAAATACGAAAAGAGGTTTCAGAAGGTTTAATGGGTTGATCTGCAAAATCAATTAAGTGATGCAGCCAACGAAATGCTTTACCAATAATATGCGCGTGGAAACCCGCTGACTTTAAGTCATCGATAATTTTCATATCAGATAAATCGATAGGATTATCTCTTTCCATATGATGATGAAATAAATACATCAAGACAGTAAGAACGGAATCATTTTGTTTCATTAAATGCTTCTACCTGGTCAGTGTGAGTGTGAGCGGATAGATCGTGCTCATATTCGCGTGTAAGTACCATAACGTACCGTTATCCAATTTTCTAATTCTAGTGTTAATAACGCACTACTTACTAAATGGGCTGACAGTTTACTGCGTGCACAAATTTGGTCAATACTCGTCATCTCATTTTCGATACAGGCTAGCACTTGTTGTGAAGTCGGATCAAGTGACCTTTTCGTACAGGCATGATTTGGGTTATTAATTAACTGGGGGTGCATGTTGAATTCTTCAAGGATATCGTTCACACAGGTGACACATTTTGCGCCTTGTTGAATGAGGGATAAGGTTCCAAATGATGCGGTATTGCGGATTGATCCTGGTATTGCAAAGACATCACGATTTTGTTCAAGCGCATAACGTGCGGTAATCAATGAGCCACTTTTTTCCGCAGCTTCCACAACGAGAGTCCCTAAACTTAATCCACTGATGATGCGATTGCGTCTTGGAAAATGCGTTGGATGCGGTTTTGTACGAAGCGGCCATTCAGAAATGACACAGCCTTTTTCTGAAATAGATTCTGCGAGGGCGCGATTTTTTTTAGGATAAATATCGAATAAACCACTGCCCAGCACAGCAATGGTTTTACCGGCTTTTAAAGCGCCCTGGTGGCTTGCTGTATCGATTCCGAATGCAAGACCGCTTGTGACAATGAATCCTGCCTCTGCTAAGTGGTAGCCGAATGCTTCTGCAATTTCTAATCCAGTATAGGTAGGATTACGACTACCAACCATGGCGATTTGTGGTTGAGATAATAACTTACAGTCACCATCAATAAATAGTAAGGGTGGTGCGCTGTTAATTTCAGTGAGTAAGTTGGGATAACGAGGATCGGTTAAAGCCAAGATGTGATGGGTATTGCTTGCTGTCCATGTGAGTGCTTCATCAATTATTGTGGGATTGGGATGTTTAATTGCACGAATTTGTTCATCATCAAGACCATAGAGCGTTAATGTTTTTGCAGGGGCCTTGAAAATCATCTCAACCGTTTGAAAATGCAATAATAATTTTTTAATGCGTGCAGTGCCAAGTCGCGGTGATTGCGATAGCGCAAGCCAGTAGGGTAATTCAGATGATATGGTATGATTCATGAGTGCAATTATCTGTGTGATCACTATAATTTGCACTACCGTGTTTTTGGAGCCCTATCATGCCGTTAAACATTATTTTTGCGGGCACACCTGATTTTGCAGTGCCCACATTACAAGCGCTGATTACAGCATCGCCACATAAACTATTGGCGGTATTCACGCAGCCGGATCGTCCTGCAGGTCGTGGTCAACATTTGCATGCATCGCCTGTTAAAACCTTGGCAGCAAACTACCACATTCCTATTTTTCAGCCCAAGACATTGCGTGATGCAGACGTACAAGCAGAGATTAAAAAATTAAATCCAGATGTGATTGTGGTAGTCGCTTACGGATTAATTTTGCCGCAAGCTGTTTTAGACATTCCGCGTTTTGGGTGTATTAATATTCATCCTTCATTATTGCCGCGATGGCGGGGTGCTGCGCCCATTCAACGTACGATTGAAGCAGGTGACACTGAGACTGCAGTTACCATTATGAAAATGGATAAGGGAATGGATACAGGCCCTATTTTATTGCAAGAAAAAATACTACTGGAAGGGACTGAAACGGCTGGTGTATTGCATGACTTTTGCAGTCAGCGCGGAGCAGCATTGTTGTTAACAGTATTGCGTGATATTGAAATAATCAAGCCAATTCCGCAAACGGATGAAGGGGCAACGCATGCAGCAAAATTAGAAAAATCAGAAAGTAAGATTGATTGGGAACGCAGTCTTGTAGAAATTGATTGTCAAATTCGCGCCATGAATCCATGGCCTATTGCAACCATGCTTTTTCAACAGCAGCCATTAAAAATTTTTGAAGCAGTGATTCTTTCAACAGAAAAAACAAATCATACGCCGGGTGATTTATTTCAGATGGATAATAAATTGTGTGTGGCGGCAAGTGATGGCGTGTTAGAAATTAAATTATTACAATTGCCAGGTAAAAAAATAATGTCTGCGAAAGATTTTTTAAATGGGCATTTGAAGTAGTGGGGATTTTTATTCATGCTAATCATTCTCGACCGTGACGGTGTCATTAACTTCGACTCCCCTGACTATATTAAATCACCTGAAGAATGGATTCCAATTCCTGGTAGTATCGAAGCGATTGCGCAATTATCAAAAAAACATTCCGTCATTATTGCAACCAATCAATCGGGCATTAACCGCGGATTATTTTCACTCGATACATTAAATAAAATCCATGAAAAAATGATTATGCAAATTAATGCGGCGGGTGGAAAATTAAAAGCGATTTATTTTTGTCCGCATACACCGACTGAAGATTGTGACTGTCGAAAACCAAGGCCGGGTATGTTATTGCAGATTCAAAAAGATTTTAATGTGAAAAACACGGATATGATTTATATTGGGGACAGTGAAAAAGATTATGAAGCGGCACAAGCGATGGGCTGCTCCTTTATTTTAGTTAAAACAGGCAATGGTGAAAATACTTCTAAAAAAATACAGCAGGTTAAGATGTTTGATCACTTATTAGCGGCAGCATTGGACGATACCTTCTGTAAAGAAACACAATAAATCGACGTCTCTTTGTAGAGACTATCTGGAGAAACAATTATGCAACAATTAGCAATTACATTCGACGACGTTTTATTAGTGCCCGCTTATAATCATTATGAATCGCGTCGTTTGGTTGAAACGGCAGTTACAGATCGCACCGGTAAATTAACCTTGCAATTGCCGATCATGAGTTCGAATATGGATACCATTACGGAAAGTCCTATGGCGAATTTTATGTCGAGTAAAGGCGGCATTGGCGTTTTGCATCGTTTTATGTCGATTGAAGAAAATATTGCTGAATTTAAAAAATGCTCTGATAAAGTCTTTGTTTCTGTGGGTTGTTCGCAAGCGGAATTGGATCGTGCAAAAGCCTTACATGATGCAGGTGCCAATTATTTTTGTATCGATGTTGCGCATGCGCATGCGCATTATGTGGGTAATACAATGAAAGCGCTTCGTGCACTGTTACCAAACGCTTGTATTATGGCAGGTAATGTTGCGACCTATGCAGGCGCAGACTATTTAGCGTCGTGCGGAGCAGATATTATTAAAGCAGGCATTGGTGGTGGATCCGTTTGTAGTACGCGCATTAAAACAGGCTTTGGTATTCCGATGTTAACGTGCATCCAAAATTGTGCGCGTGCAGATCGTTCTATTGTTGCAGACGGTGGTATTCGCACAGCCGGTGATATTGTCAAAGCGCTCGCATTTGGTGCTGATTTTGTCATGATTGGTGGCATGCTTGCGGGAACGGCAGTAACGCCAGGTGACGTTGTTACAAAATCTGATGGCATGAAAGTAAAAAAATACCGTGGCATGGCAAGTCGTGAAGCGCAAGAAGACTTCATGGGCAATATGCCAGAGTGGAAAACTGCTGAGGGTGTTTCAACGGAAGTAAAATACCGTGACGATCAGGATCTTATTTTAGGCGATATTATTGGGGGGCTGCGTTCTGGATTAACCTATGCGGGTGCGAGCACCATTCGTGAATTGCAGCGCAAATTAGATTATGTGACGGTGACACCAGCAGGACGCATCGAAAGTTTGCCGCACAAAACACTGGGTTAAGTTATTAACGCAAGATAGCGAGAGCGCAATCAGTGATTCCCCACGAATGTCTGAAAAACTGCTAATTTTTAGATTTTAGGCGAGGTTGGATGGTAATTTGTTGAGAAAAGCGCAGTGTACATGAAGTCCATGAGCATTTTCGAAACAAATTACCATTCAAGATCGCCAAAAGATGAAAATTTTTTGTTCGCGGGGAATTGCTGGAGCGCAATCGACCTCCTTTGAAAAAAAGGGGGGCCGGTGCGCAGCACCGGGGGAATTTTTTATAGGGCTAAGCGAACTTCATCTTTCGCTGCTTCTTTTTCAATTAAAAAATGCCCATAGATTTCATCATAGACCATTGAAACAGCGGGATGTGAAACAAAGTAGGAGTAGACGTTTTTTTCTAGCAATTCATATAGTTTCGCTGAAGAGTCTGCCGCTTCAATGTTTTTAATGATAACGTTTGCTTGTAAGTTTCGTAGTTGTTGAATCGAAGCACATTCTAAGTAGGTTGTTTTTAGTGATGATTTCATTTGGCAGAGCAGATGAACGCATTGATCACTCAATGTTTTATTATTTATAACCTCTTCTAATACAGCTAGTATCTTTGTATAGTTGTTATCTTCACATGTCAGTATTGAATTTTGGAAATAATTTAACAGTTCTATTTCTGAAATAGCGCTTGTATCATCGTTGTTGAAAGTATTTTCATCAGGACTGCTAATGCTGAGTTGTGGCAAAGGGATTTTTTCTATTCCTTCAATAACGCGACTTGAAAGTGTGCTTGTATAATCAGACGCAAATTGAATAGCAGCAATTAATTTGTTTTGACTGGTTGATAAATCAAATGGTACTGGATTATCTTGTAATAGCTCGAGCAATTTGCTGTAGTAATTAATGTTGTCTGGCGTGGTTATTTTTCGAGTTCTATATAATTCGCGTGATAAAAAACAAAATAATGCGTTTTCGTTATTTGCAGATTCAAGCAGTTTATAAAAATGCTTCCTTGCTATTGTTTCAAGGGCAGTATCATTTGAATCAGTCTGTTTTGAAAATGGAAGCAATGAATTAAAGACCCTTATTTTTCCCACTAAAAATGTATAAGGTTGTTCGATGCTATGTTTTACGGTAGGCGTTTTAAATAGTCCCATTGCTTAGTATTACCTAATTGTTTGAATAGCTGTTTGAAATTTCGTAACGTCAGCCCTCGTTCAATCCGCTCATTTTTTGGCGCTTTTTTCTCAATTTATTGCAAAAAATCACCTAAAAACTGAGCGGTCGTGGTGATTCGTATTCAGAGTGGTGAATAGTTACGAAATTTCTTAATTTCAAACAGCATAACCCCATAAGATTAAGGTTTCTTTAATGGCGCTATTTTGTCAGTGATTCCCCACGACTATCTGAAAAACCGCTAATTTTTAGATTTTAGGCGAGGTTGGATGGTAATTTGTTGAGAAAAGCGCAGTGTACATGAAGTCCATGAGCATTTTCGAAACAAATTACCATTCAAGATCGCCAAAAGATGAAAATTTTTTGTTCACGGGGAATTGCTGGCCCCTGACACAGTCACGATCCATCACCAAAAGATATCCTATGCACACACTTATCATACGCGATTTATCATGCACCGATTACGAAAAAACCTGGCAAGACATGCGTGATTTTACGGATAATCGCCATGAAAACACAATGGATGAACTATGGCTACTCGAACATTCACCTGTCTTCACGCAAGGATTAGCCGGAAAGCCCGAACATATTTTAAATCCACATCATATTCCCGTTGTGCAAACTGATCGTGGTGGACAAGTAACGTATCATGGGCCCGGACAACTCGTTGTTTATGCGCTCTTTGATTTAAAACGAAATGGGCTTTTTGCACGCGACTTAGTACGCAAATTAGAAAATAGCGTTATTGATACTCTAAAAAAATACAACATTGCAGCAAAAGCACGCTGTGATGCGCCAGGTGTTTATGTGGGTGATGCAAAAATTTGCTCAATTGGTTTACGTGTGCGAAAAAATTGCAGCTACCACGGCATCGCTTTGAATGTTGATATGGATTTAAATCCCTTTCACTACATTAATCCTTGCGGTCATCAAGGTATGCAAATGACACAAATCAAATCATTTTTCCCCAACGTCACAATCCACCACACAAAAAAAATCCTAGTATCAGCCATTACAAAGAATTTCGGGTATACTAAGGCAGAATTTTTACCTTAATTGAGAAAGCCTTTCATGTCACAAGAAAAATTATACGACCCTACCCAAAAAATGCTGGGTAAAGACAAACTCTCACGCATTCCCGTTAAAATTGAAAATACAGCGGAACCCTTACGTAAACCAGATTGGATTCGCATCAAACTACAAAATAGCGATAAAGTATCACGCATTAAAAATTTATTGCGCGATAATAAATTGCATTCTGTCTGCGAAGAAGCTTCCTGTCCTAATTTACAAGAATGTTTTTCACATGGCACCGCCACCTTTATGATTATGGGTGATAAATGCACGCGACGCTGTGCGTTTTGCGATGTCGGCCACGGACGCCCCGACCCACTTGATCCCAATGAACCCGCGAATCTTGCAAAAACCATTCAATTAATGGAATTAAAATATGTAGTGATTACTTCTGTTGATCGCGATGATTTACGTGATGGTGGTGCATCGCATTTTAGCGCGTGTATTAAAGCTGTTCGAGACTTATGCCCCACCATTAAAATTGAAACGCTAGTGCCAGATTATCGTGGCAGAACGGATCGTGCATTAGAAGCAACGCGTGTTCACTTACCCGATGTCTTTAATCACAACATCGAAACATCACCACGCCTATATAAACAGGCACGCCCCGGTTCAGACTATCTGGTATCGCTAACACTACTCAAAACATTTAAATCGCGCTTTCCCCACATTCCGACAAAATCGGGCATGATGTTAGGCCTTGGTGAAACCCCCGATGAAGTACGACAAGTCTTGCGCGATTTGCGTGCACACGATGTGGATATGTTAACACTTGGACAATATTTACAACCCTCGCGCCATCACTTGCCGGTTGATCGCTATGTGACACCGCAGGAATTTATTGATCACGCTGAATTTGCGAAATCAATTGGGTTTTCAAACGTGGCCAGCGGACCTTTAGTGCGTTCGTCATACCACGCCGACTTACAAGCTGCCGGAAAAGAAGTGAGTTAATTCATGGATAGTCATCATTTATTTCAAATAATATTAGCGTACTTGCACCAAAATCCACAAATGGGCATTTGGTTTGCTTTTGCCATTGCCTTTTCAGAATCGCTACCGATTATCGGAACGATTATTCCCGGTTCAATTACCATGACAATAGTCGGCGTATTAATGGGCAGTGGTGGGCTGCCTTTATTACCAACCTTATTAGTCGCTTCTGTCGCTGCTTTTCTTGGCGATTGCATTGGCTATAGCCTTGGGTTTTATTACAACGAACGCTTACGCACCATGTGGCCCTTTAAAAATCATTTAAAATGGCTAACGATGGGAGAAACATTTTTCAAAAAGCACGGCGGAAAAAGCATTATTGTCGGCCGATTTTTTGGACCTGCACGCAGTACCGTACCCATGGTTGCAGGATTACTGAAACTCTCTTGGCTCCGTTTTATTTTTGCCGCTATTCCTTCGGCCCTCATGTGGGCGACAATCTATTTGATTCCTGGCGTACTACTGGGTGCGCTGTCTCGTGAAATTCCAAAAGAAGAAACAACACGATTCTTAATTTATGGGGTTTGCGGGATTATTATTCTTTTTACTGCTTTTTGGGCAGTTCAACGTTTCTTTACCGAGCTGTCACGCGGCATTAACAAGTTAACCGACCGTTGCTGGCAAAAACTAATGCATCGACACTCCGGAAAAATAATCCTTCGCTTAATTGCGAATCAGGAAAATCCACGTGATCATCATCCCTTAACTTTTCTATTTTGCGCTGTTTTTTCAGGCACACTCTTTTTAATTTTATTTTTTAATGTTCGTATGCATGGCGTACTCACAAGCATCAATTACCCAACTTTTCACGTACTACAAAGCATCCGATCCACATCACTGGATCACTTTTTTACAGCATTTACCGTTTTTGGCGAACCTAAGAGTGTTCCCTGTGTTGCCGTTTTGTTAAGCCTTGGCTTGTGGTTTTTAAAACAAAAACGTGCAGCCATCCATTTGATCATAACCACCGCATTGGCAATTGGCGCTGCTGGTTTTTTCAAACTACTCTCACACTCAGCAAGACCAAACGGTTTTTTTAAAATTGACCACTCTTCTTCTTTTCCAAGTGGCCATGTCACCATTAGCCTTGCTGTATTTTTCTTTATTGCCCACCTCTTTGCGCATCGACTGCCTAGAAGTATTCGCAGCATTCCTTATGTCATTGCCGCAATATTGGTCTTGTTCATTGGTTTTTCAAGGCTATATTTAGGAGCACACTGGGTAGATGATGTTATTGGTGCAATATTATGTGGCACAACTATTTTACTGCTTTGCATTATCAGTTATCGTCGCCTACCCAGTAAAATGAATGCGCAACACTTATCTGCAAAAAAAACAGTGGCCGTGTTGCTAATTGGCTTAATAACTCCTTCTTTACTTTTCTTTCCACTCGACTACATGAAGACCTTGAGAAATATGCAGCCTGTTCAAAGTAACCAGGTCATTACCCTTGAAGACTGGTGGAATAGTCCAGAAATAAATGTGCCACTCTATCGCAATAACCGCTTTGGAAAACCTTTTCAACCGTTCAATGTGCAATGGAAAGCACCTCTTCAAACAATTGAAAAAAACTTAACGGCTAATGGATGGCAATCTATTGAAATACACCCTAAATTAAAAACAACACTGGCACGTTTTGGAAGCAATGATGCGAAGTATCATATGCCTCTTTTTCCTTGGCTATATCAGGATCAAATGCCTGCACTGATCATGATAAAACACATCCCAATGCAAAAACGTGTCATTGAATTACATTTATGGAATAGCAACATTCATTTTATGAGTCAAAAAGACCCTCTCTGGATTGGAACGATTGACATTCGCATCCCTCCTAAAATATTACTTTCCCTAAAAGACCAGACAAAAATTTCATTGGTGGGTGATGGCGGTCTTAGTGAGCTTTATGAAGATACATCAAGCTGTGAAAGAAAATACATATCTTCATCAACAACAAGCATTCCCAATGATATTAAAGCATTAAAATGGGATGGGAATATTTTAATCATTCACTGTCACTAGTAGTAATCAGTCAATGGCGTTTTTTGATGCGAGCCGCGCACGGTGCAAGCGATTTTTAAAGCAGTTAATGCAACGGACAATGATGTCTTTGTAAAAACGTTTAAGCTGACACCATTGATTGGTCAATCCCAATATCTCAGCGTATCAAATAGCACCCTCTGCTAGCTGCACAGCCATTGACTTAAGAAATTTGATAAATCACTCGCTACACTCGTGGCTCGCATCATGCGCAATGTATGATGCGAGCCGCGAGTGTAGCGAGCAATTGTTTTCTTAAGTCAATGGCTGTGCTGCTAGCTGAACCAACGCACGTACCAGCTGCAAATCATCAGTTGATGCTTCACTCAATGCACGACGCCATGCACGCGCACCCACCTCGCCTTGGTATAAACCAATTAAGTGTCGCGTCATATGACGCATAGGAACGCCCTTGGCGTATTCACGCAAAATATAAGGCAAATAGCGTTGAATAACAGCTTCACGAGATTGGGGCTCACAAAAATTTGCTAGAAAGTAGGGATTTGAACACACAACTCTTCCGAGCATCACCCCATCAACATGCTTCAAATGTTCTACAATCGCTTCATGCGTTTCAATGCCACCATTAATAATAATTTTTAAACGCGGAAAAACTTTTTTAAGCTTGTAAACACGATCGTATTGTAATGGCGGAATCTCACGATTTTCCTTAGGGCTTAAGCCTTTTAACCAAGCCTTACGTGCATGCATAAAAAAAGTGTTACAACCCGCTTCTGCTATTTCCCCAACGAATGCTTGCAAATAATCATCACTATCAATGTCATCGACACCCAAACGTGTTTTTACTGTCACTGGAATTGAAACAGCATCACGCATGGCTTTTACACAATCAACTACCAGCTCAGGCTCTTTCATTAAGGCTGCACCAAAACAACCACTTTGTACACGTTCACTTGGGCAACCGATATTTAAATTAATTTCATCGTAATGATAACTTTCACAAACTTTAGAAGCTTCTGCTAAAAGCCTAGGATCAGATCCACCAAGCTGTACCGCAATCGGATGCTCTGTTTCATGAAACCCCAGTAAGTAATCACGATCACCTTTTATGACTGCATGTGCATTCACCATTTCAGTATATAAAAATACCTGTGGTGAGATTAATCGCAATAAATAACGAAAATGGCGGTCGGTATAAGCCATCATTGGTGCAATACAAATGGTATGATCAAGAGATTTCATGCGTCGATTATACGTGTTTTATTAATATTGTCGTAAGAAACTTTGTATAAGCTATAATCCGAGGGAAATGCCACTCTAGATTCGGAAAATCCACTTGTTGCACGCGCGTGGCTCGCAACAAAACGTCGAAAGATGTCTCGGCTTTTTGAGAAGTTACCGCGATGCGGATGTGAACAGTTATTACCGCTATTTTTACTCACCCGCCACCGTCATATGATCTACTAAAATTGACCCCGTGCGAACACCTGTTCTAGTATCAACATCATTGGCAGATGCAACAATTCCTAAAAATATATTTTTTAAATTACCAGCAATGGTCACTTCTTCCACTGGGAATTGTATTTCACCCTTTTCAACCCAAAATCCTGAAGCACCTCGAGAATAGTCACCCGTTGTGATATTCACACCCTGCCCCATTAATTCGGTAACTAATAAGCCACGGTCCATTTTTTTTAATAATTGCGCTAGTGTAATATCCATGTGAGAAATCGATAAATTAAATACACCCCCCGCATTACCCGTACTTTGCATTTTTAATTTTCGTGCTGAATAACTACCCAAAGCATAACTCACCAGTTCACCATTTTTTATATAATGTTGATTCACCGTTGCAACGCCTTCAGAATCAAAAGGACAACTTCCCATCGCAGATAACAAATGCGGTTGCTGAAAAACATCAATAAAAGAGGGGAAAACAACTGTATTTAACTTATTTAATAAAAATGAAGATTGCCGATATAAACTACTTCCACTGATCGCATGAACCAATGAGCGCAATAAAGATTTTGCAACAGACGCTTCAAAAATCACTGGGCAATTTTGCGTTTTTACTTTTCTTGCATTCAATCGATTCACGGTTTTCTGTGCGGCGGACTGCGCAATTTTTTCAATTGACCATAAATCATCTGGGTTTCTTGCAACAGAATATGCATCATCACGCTGCATGTGATTACCATCTCTCGCAAGCACACTACAACTGATTGCATGCTCTGTTGATTCATATTCCCCTAGAAATCCCAAGGTATTAGCATAAAGCGAATGTGAATGCACAGAAGAGACACTCGCCCCATCAGAATTCGTAATTCTTTTGTCAAATGATACTGCTTTTTTTTCACAATCTATTGCAAGTGTAATGGCCTCTGCCGGTGTGATATTCCATGGATGCGATAACTCACAATTGGGATAATGAAAAGCCAATCGCGCAGGATCTGCTAATCCTGAAAAAGGATCAGAGCTTGAAAAACGGGCAATAGCAATCGCTTTTTCAATGGTAGCAACAATGGAGTTTTGTGAAAAATCTGCACTAGATGCACTACCCGTGCATTGCTGATGAATAATGGTAACCGTAAAACTTTTTTTATCATGATGCTCAAGGGTTTCAACATCACCCAAACGGGCATTAACTGAAAATCCACGACCTTCACCAATCATTACTTCAGCATGATCAATATTGTTTTTTTTGATTTCAGATAGTGCATTTTCTGCAATTAAACGCAGAGAAGGAGGAAGGTTTTGCATAGGTAGACACTCTCAAATCAAGAAAAAAGACGCGATAAATCGCGTCTCTACCATGAATCGCAACACTTGCATAAACTACAAGGTTAATTAAACGCACACTATTTGCGTGACTTTTTCTTTGCTTTCGCTTTAACTGCTTTTTTTACAGTTTTTTTCTCAGCTTTTTTACGTTTCGCTTTTTTAAGCCCTCTTGGCAAACGGTCTAATGCAATTTTAAAAACTTCGTCAATCCAACGCACCGGATGAATATCCAATACATCCAATACTTCTTTTGGAATTTCTTTTAAATCACGCCTGTTGTCTTCTGGGATAATCACCGTTTTAATGTTGCCACGTAGTGCTGCCAATAATTTTTCTTTCAAACCACCAATCGGCAAAACTTCGCCACGCAAAGTAATTTCGCCTGTCATTGCAACCGTTGCATGCACTGGAATATGCGTAATAGCCGATACCAAAGCCGTACACATACCAATACCCGCACTTGGACCATCTTTAGGTGTTGCTCCTTCTGGGACGTGAATATGAAAATCGTGATCTTGGAAATATTTATCATGCACACCAAACGCTGGCGCACGACTACGCACAACTGTCATCGCAGCATTGATTGATTCTTTCATAACATCACCAAGACTGCCGGTATGCAATAATTTGCCTCTACCTGCAAGCGCCTGCGCTTCTAGCGTAAGCAATTCACCACCCACTTCCGTCCACGCCAACCCAGTAACTTGACCCACTTGATCATGATCTTCTGCTAAACCATAACGGTGTTTTTGAACACCTAAATATTTTTCAAGGTTAGCCACTGTCACATTAGCGCACTCTGTAGAGGCACCTTTTTTACCGCGATTTGTGACTGCTTGACGAACCACCTTGCGACAAATTTTTGAAATTTGACGTTCAAGACTTCTCACACCTGCTTCACGCGTATAAGAACGAATAATTTCTCGAATCGCAGCATCAGAAACATGCATTTCATCTTTCTTCAATCCCGTCTGTTCAATTTGACGCGGAATTAAATATTTTTCCGAGATATGTACTTTTTCTTCTTCCGTATAACCAGGAAGACGAATGACTTCCATACGATCCAATAATGCCGGTGGAATATTCAATGAGTTTGCCGTTGCAATAAACATGACGTCTGACAGATCATAATCTACTTCAAGATAGTGATCATTGAACTTATTATTTTGCTCTGGATCTAACACTTCTAATAAGGCAGAGGCAGGATCACCACGAAAATCCATCGCCATTTTATCGACTTCATCCAGCATAAAAAGTGGATTGCGCACTTTTGCACGAACCATACGTTGAATAATTTTACCCGGCATCGCCCCGATGTAAGTGCGACGATGACCACGAATTTCCGCTTCATCACGCACACCACCTAAAGCAATACGTGCAAACTCACGACCCGTTGCATTTGCAATGGATTGACCTAAAGAGGTTTTACCCACCCCAGGCGGGCCCACCAAACATAAAATAGGACCTTTCAATTTTTTAACGCGCTGTTGAACGGCAAGATATTCAAGAATACGTTCTTTTACTTCCTTTAGACCATAGTGATCGGCATCCAACACAGCTTCTGCTTTTGTAAGGTCAATTTTGACTGTCGACTGCTCTTTCCAAGGCACGGATAACAAGGCTTCTAAATAATTGCGAGACACGGTCGCTTCTGCAGACATAGCAGGCATCAAGCGTAATTTCGCCAGTTCTGATTTTGCTTTTTCTTTTGCTTCCTTTGGCATGCCCGCATCTTCGATTTTTTTCTCGATTTGCTTTAGCTCATCACCAGAACCTTCGTCCAATTCTCCCAGCTCTTGCTGAATGGCTTTTAATTTTTCACTCAAATAATATTGACGCTGACTTTTCTCAACTTGCTGTTTAACACGACCCTGAACATTTTTTTCAACTTCAACCAGTTCTAATTCTTGTCCGATCAAATCATTTAATAAATGCAGACGTTCTTTTTGCTCAAAAGTTTCAAGAATTTTTTGACGTGAATCAATGCTCACCGTCAAATGTGCTGCAACACTATCAGAGAAATTCGATGGCGATTTCATATTGCGAATGGAAGCAATCAATTCAGGAGGGATTTTTTTATTCGCCTTAACCAACTGCTCAAATTTCGCAGTAATCGTGCGCATTAATACAGTCACCTCAGCATCATCGAGGTTTTCTGTTTCACTATGTGCAGCTACCATGGCTTGCATGTAACCATCTTTGGTTTCAGAAGAAGTGACTTTTGCACGCGAAACACCCTCAACAAGTACTTTCACAGTACCATCTGGTAAACGCAACATTTGTAAAATAGTTGCAACTGCACCAATAGAAAACAAATCTTTTTCGGTGGGTACATCTATCGCTGCATTTTTTTGTGCTACTAAAACAACTTGCTTGTCTTTGCTCATAGCAACTTCAAGCGCCTTAATAGATTCTGCGCGACCGACAAACAAAGGTAATACCATGTGCGGATAAACAACAACATCACGCAAAGGGATAAGTGGAAGCGCGTCAGTATTGGAAATTTCTACCAGCGTTTTAACTTTTTTTTGGTTTTTGGGCATGGTTAGCAGTCCCTGTTATTAATGTAATCAGATTACTTTACGAACGAAGTCCGGAGTTCGCATCAAATAAAGACGCCATCATACCACTTCATGGCACATGATCGCGTCCTTACAAAATTATGTTGCTGTCTTTTGATCATCACCTTCGTAAATATATAAAGGCTTTGCTTTACCTTTAATGACATTTTTATCAACAACCACTTGTTTTAAACCTTCGATTGAAGGAATCTCATACATTGCATCAAGCAACGCATGCTCCACAATTGAACGTAATCCACGCGCACCCGATTTACGAGCAATGGCTTGTTGCGCAATTTCGCGCAATGCTTCTTCGCGAAATTCAATAGCAACATTTTCAAATTCAAATAATTTCTTATACTGTTTGGTTAATGCATTTTTTGGTTCCGTCAAAATTGCAAGCAATGCCGTTTCATCCAATTCTTCTAATACGGTAATAACAGGCAATCGACCCACAAACTCAGGGATTAATCCATATTTCATTAAATCCTGATTTTCAACTTTGTTAACAATATTGCTTGATGGCGTTTTTTTTGATTTCACCGTCGCTGCAAAACCAATACCACTTTCATCCGTGCGCTGCTGAACAATTTTATCTAAATCTGCAAAGGCTCCACCGCAAATAAATAAAATATTCGTTGTGTCCACTTGCAAATATTCTTGCTGCGGATGCTTACGTCCACCCTGTGGCGGAATTGCTGCAACAGTACCTTCAATTAATTTTAACAGCGCTTGCTGCACACCCTCACCTGATACATCTCGCGTCAATGAAGGGCTATCCGCTTTACGTGCAATTTTATCGATTTCATCGATGTAAATGATCCCTGTTTCCGCCTTTTCAACATCGTAATTACATTTTTGCAACAAACGCTGCACAATGTTTTCTACGTCTTCACCAACATAGCCCGCTTCCGTCAAGGTTGTTGCATCTGCGATCGCAAATGGCACATTTAAAATGCGCGCCAGCGTTTGCGCAAGTAAAGTCTTGCCTGACCCCGTTGGACCAATCAGCAAAATATTACTTTTGCTCAATTCAACAGCATCGTTTGACGCACGGTGCTGTAATCGTTTGTAGTGATTATATACCGCAACAGATAATATTTTTTTTGCCGCTTCTTGACCCACCACATACTGATCCAATTGCCCATGCAATTCTTTTGGGCTCGGTAAATGCGTCTGTGTCATCGTAGAAACATCAGACAACTCTTCTTCACGAATGATGTCATTACAAAGATTCACACATTCATTGCAGACAAATACAGAAGGCCCGGCAATTAGTTTTTTAACTTCATGCTGGCTTTTTCCACAAAATGAACAATACAACGTTTCGTTTCTATTTGGTTTTTTAGTTTCTGACATAACCCACCGTTTTTTAAAATCCTCCACGAGCAAATGCTCGTCACCCCCTGCTCTTAAGGGGGTAATGCTTGGAAACTTATCCAATTATACGCGTTTGTTTATAAAAAGAATATTAGGAAGAACGCAATTATTTGTGCATCTGTACAGCAAATGCACGCATCAAATCTCTTTATCGCGCTCAATAAACACTGAGTCAATAAGACCATAGTCTTTTGCTTCTTGTGCAGACAAAAAGTTATCACGGTTTGTATCTTTGGATACTTGCTCGAATGTCTTTCCTGAGTGTTTTGCAATAATTGTCGTCAAAACATCACTAACACGCTGCGTTTCTTTAGCATGAATCTGAATATCTGTCCCTTGACCCTGATAACCACCCAAAACCTGGTGAATCATCACCGTAGAATGTGGCAAACAATGACGCTTACCTGCTGTACCTGACGTCAATAACAAAGCACCCATGCTTGCCGCTTGACCAATACAAAGCGTACGAACATCCGGCTTGATAAATTGCATTGTATCGTAAATCGCAAGACCTGCCGTTACAACACCACCTGGTGAATTAATATAAAGTGAAATTTCTTTCTCAGGATTTTCTGATTCAAGAAACAGCATTTGTGCAACAATCAAATTCGCCATATTTTCTTCGATTTGACCAACCAAGAAAATAACGCGATCCTTCAGCATACGCGAATAAATATCGTAAGAACGCTCACCACGACCTGTTTGCTCAACAACCATGGGGACGAGATAGTTATTTAGATTATCCATAATGTATTCCTTGAAATGCTATACCCCAAAAAAAGACGCGATAAATCGCGTCTCTACCACAAACTCACACTATTGCTGATTCGCTTTCAACGCACTCATCACTGCATCATAGCTTTTTTTCACATCTTGTACACGTGCGGTTTTTAACAAAGCATCAATCGCCTGCTCTTCTAACACGAACGCTTCAACATCTGACACCATGCGTTTATTTTGCAATAACATGGGTAAAATTTGTTGGGGGTCGCCATACTGCGCCGCCATTTCTCTCAAACGCACCTGTACTTGCGCCTGATCCAACTGAATTTGATGTTGCTTAATTGCTTCCGCTAATAATAAACCCAGTACGACGCGTTTTTTTGCATTTTCAACATAAGGATCACGTGACAATGGGAACTTGCTAACATCAATTTTCGCATCTTTACCAAGGTATTGACGCATTTGCTGGCGCGTCATGTCCTGCAAATGTGAAATTTCGCTATCAATCAATGAAGCTGGCACATCGATCACATTTTGCGCCATCAATTTATCAAGCACGTTTTGTTTTAGTAACACACGTGTATTTTCTTTTAATTCATTTTCCATGCGTTCACGAACATTCTTTTTCAATGTCTCAAGACCATCTTTCACGCCCATTTTTTTTGCAAATTCATCGTTCAGCTCAGGTAATTTAGGCTCCTCAATGTCATGCAAGGTAATAGTGAAAGCAACTGGTTTGCTACGCAATGCTTCAACGTGATACTCAGCAGGGAAGGCAATTTCTATTACTTTCGTTTCACCTTTCTTCATACCAATAACACCGTCTTCAAAGCCAGGAATCATCGATTTTGAACCCAACTCCAAGATATGGCCCTTTGCGCTGCCATTTTCCATTGGTTTACCGTCTAATACCCCATCAAAATCAATTTTAACGCGATCACCCAGCTTTGCTGCACGCGCATCTATTGCAAGCCATTCGGAGTGTTGTGTGCGCAATTGAATTAACATTGCATTGATGTCATCTTCTGTCACTTCTGCAGAAGGCGATTCAACTTCTGTATCCGTCAAATCTTTTAATTGAAATTCTGGGTAGACCTCAAATTTTGCAACGTAATGGAAAGACTCACCTTGTTTAACGGTTTCGTGTTTGAAATCAACAGTGGGTAGACCCGCCATACGGATATTTTGTGCCTGCAAAGCGGCCTGTAAAGAAGATTCGATTAAATGTGCTGCTGTTTCTTGCAAAATACCTTGGCCAAATTTCTGCTCAACAACACTCACAGGTACTTTACCTGGACGAAACCCTTTCAATTTTGCATTTCGTGAAAAATCCTGAACTCTTTTTGAATATGCTTTTCCGATCTCGTCTGCAGAAACAGTGATGGATAATTGTCTGTTCAAACCGTCCAATTTCTCGAGTTGTGCTGTCATATTATAATCCAACCAATTGATTTTTATGGAATTCTTGATATTACGAGAGAAGAGACTCGAACTCTTACGGGTTGCCCCGCTGGAACCTAAATCCAGTGCGTCTACCAATTCCGCCACTCTCGCAAAAACGCCGCCTATTGAACACTATCTCATCGAAATAAACAAGCAGTTACTGCAATTACTTCTTAAAATCATCTTGCATGCTTCACTACAAATAACGCAATTTTATCTAACAAGCGATGCGTCGCTGTATTTGCTGCCAATACACCACCGTAAGGATCGTTGCTATTTGCTGGCACCGTTACTTCAAAAACACGATTTGCCACAACCGCACCCGTGTCTGTTCGAACCAATGTAACCTCTACAGCCATACGCACACTACTTTCTGGTCGCATAAATTCTTGCTGCAAGGTTAACAATTCCGTATTGAGCTGATAATTCGTACTGCCCGCAAAAGGTGCTGTGACAACCGCTTTAAAGTAGCCCACTGTACGCAATCGATTAGATAGTAACGGTAATAACAAATCAGCAGGGGGTGCTACCCAGCGGTGATCAGCAAAAGCCTTTAACTCATAAGGTACTGTCACGTAAATCATCTTTGAAGATTGATATCCTGGCGCTGCTATTGGCATAGAGACTAACAACGTTTTATTGGTTGCCGCCTTCTCTGGAAAAGCACTTGTTTTTGGCCAAGTCGTAAATGTGTATTGCATGGATGGCTTAACCGGCAAAGGTTTCAACCCACAGCCACTCAACAGAAGCGTCAAAAATACAACGAGCAAAAAATTTCTTAAAAAAAGCATTATTTTTCTCCAGGTCCTAAAGGCGAGGGTTGTTTTCCACGCACCAGCATACTTGGATTATGCTGTAGCTCTTCCGTTAGCTGATTCATATTTTGCGTAAGGTTTGTTAAATTCACTAAAGTTTGCTGTGTGGTTGGCAAAACCTGTGTTGAAAAAATATGAATTGCTTGCTCTCCACTTTTCATTGTGCTGTCAACCGTCTTCGATGCTTGCGTCATCTTTGCAGATAAATTGCTTACCGTAATTAAAGTTTGGTTAAATTGATCCACTGTTTTTGGAAGTTCATCTGTTGTTTTTGCAATATTTGCCAGCGACTGTTGGAGTAAGGCGAGATTTTTTTCACTCAACAGTTGAGAGACACTGTTACTTAATTTTTGGAAATCGGCAGCAACAGTAGGCAACGCTGCGCTCACTTGCGTTAGCAAGGATGGATGCGCAGGAATCACTGGATAATCCTCCCCTGCGGTCTTCTCAAGCAAGGGCGCAGTTTCTGTGGTTGACTTAAGATTGACAGTAACAACCCCCGTTACCCCTTGCGCCCTTAAAATAGCATAGGTGCTTGTCGTAATAGATACACCCGGCTCAATACGCAACACCAACTTCACTAGTTTAGAGTTGCGTGGATCTAAACGCATTGATTCAACATAACCTACTTTTACACCATTAAATTGAACGGGGCTTTCATCGGTAAGGCCCGTTACATCCTCATGCATATAAACGATATAAGCACGATATGTTTTTCCATGATCCAGCGAAGAAAGCCAAAAAATACCCGCTATCAAAATAGCACTCAGGCATACTAAAAAAACACCAACTGCTGTGTAATTCACTTTGCCTTCCATTACCCACCTCTTACACTATATGTTTAGCTGTTACTGCCTTAGAGCCTATTTAAAATCTCCCGACTTGCTGCAAATGATGCTATTTGACATAAAAAATTAACAATTTTCGGTGAAGGCAGTAACAAGCATTCACCTTAAATTCTTAATTTTTTCTACTCAAATCTCATCATTTTCGCTTGGGCCTGGAGATCTTAAACAGGCTCTTAGCTTTGCACGATCACCACTCAAATATAATTGTATCGCAGGATGTGTGTTTTTTATCAATGCAGACCAAGGCTCCGCTGCTAACACACGTCCCTCACCTAAAAAAATAATGCGATCAGGGACTGTAGAAAGTGTATCTACATCATGGGTCACCATCACAAATGTTAAACCCAATTGTTTTCGCATATCCAATATTAACGCATCTAAATCTGAAGCGCTCTTAGGATCCAATCCTGCCGTTGGCTCATCCAAAAAAATCAACTCAGGATCAAGCGCAATGGCACGCGCCATTGCAGCACGTTTTCGCATACCCCCACTCAGCTCTGAAGGATATTTATAGGCCGCTTCCAACTCTAAACCACTTAAAGCAATTTTAATTTTAGCGAGCTCAACTTGCGTTTGATGCGATAGCCCAGAATACTCTTGCAGTAAATACAAGATGTTCTCAAGCACTGTTAAAGAACTAAATAAAGCACCGCCTTGAAACATCATGCTCCAACGCTTTTGCACGGATAACAATGCTTTATCTGATGCACGCAAAATATCGACGTCAAAAACAGAAACATTGCCACTCGCCGGCTTGAGTAATCGCAAAATAACACGCAGCAAGGTTGTCTTACCGCAACCACTACCGCCAATAATCGCAACAATTTCACGAGGTTTTACAGTAAAACTGACGTCTTCGTGTATGACACGATCGCCAAGGATGGTCTTTAGGTTTTGTACAGTGATGATATTATCTGTGCTCACATGTCCACCCAATTTTATATATCCAACCAGTTAAATAAAATGGAGAACAATCCATCCGCTAAAATAATTAAAAAAATCGACTGCACCGCAGCAATCGTTGTGCGCTGCCCAACACTTTCTGCACTACCTTCCGCCTGAAATCCTTGATAACAACCAATGCCCGCAATAATCATTGCAAAAAAAGGCGTTTTTACAAGCCCTATGTACAAATGCTTAATCGCAACATTTTGCTGAAAACGGACAAGGAACGCTTTAAATCCAATGCCCATCATGCTTTTTGCCATAATCATGCTACCAAACAAACCAAAGATATCGCCCCACACCACAAGCAAAGGCAAGGCAAGCATTAAGCCTAAAATCTTCGGTAATACCAATCGCTCTATGGGCGACAACCCCATGGTTCGCAATGCATCCAACTCTTCATTCACTTTCATCGTGCCAATTAATGCAGCAAAAGAAGTGCTTGTACGACCTGCAATAATCACAGACACAATAAGCGGTGAAAATTCACGTAAAATCGCAACACCCGACAAATCGACTACATACGCATTGGCCGCATAAATACGTAGCTGAACTCCCAACTGATAAGCAACCACGACACCGATAAGCGCCATCATCACAGCAACAATAGGCAGCGCGCGGTAACCACCCACATCGATTTCATTCACCATGGAGCGCCATTGCAATTTCAACGGACGCATAATACCCAGGATAAGATCAACCATGACCTCGCCAAAAAATGCTAAAAACTTCAACAAATAGTAGTATTCCTCAACAGCACTTTTACCAATGCGATAAAAAATATTGTAATGCTTTGGCACAATTTTTTTGACTTGCAACGCAGCATATTCATCACCAACCAAGGTCAACAATGCTTGAAAATTATGTTTTAAGTTCGAAACGAAAAGAGAATCATTAATGGCTGCTAATTTATTTTGCAAACAATACAAAAGATAGGCCCCCGCCGTATCCATTTCTAGAATAGCAGCAGCATCAATCATTGTAGGGTTAGATAAATGCACCTGTGAAATTGCGTGTTCAACAGCAGAAAGATATCCAACACGCCAGGCGCCCGATAAAATAACCACACCAGTATTTTCCTGAAAATCCATTGATGCTGGTGGTACTGGCGCTGTCATGCCAAAAATCCTAAAATGTACATTACCGAATAGTTTATCATATTCAACAGAAAAAGCGCGTCATTCTAAGTGAGCTCAGCAATTCGGTGAACAGAAAATTTTCATATTTTGGCTGGACAATGTTGCGTGTTTTTGCAGGACTTGACGCATATCGAGATTTTATGCAGAAACACTCGCTAACGCTCATGCTCGCACCAAAAAATGAATACAAAGAGAGATGTGGGGTGGACGATGGGACTCGAACCCACGACGACCTGAGTCACAGTCAGGGGCTCTACCAACTGAGCTACGCCCACCACAAACTTTTAAAACCAGCTGAACGCAGTTTTTTGATTACGGCATCTATGATGCCTCAATCAAAAAATGTGCCCGACAGGACTCGAACCTGTTACCCCCGGCTTAGAAGGCCGGTGCTCTATCCAGATGAGCTACGGGCACCTTCTCAAAAAAATATTCGGGGTAGAGGGATTCGAACTCTCGACATTCTGCTCCCAAAGCAGACGCGCTACCAGGCTGCGCTATACCCCGAAGAATGTGCATCATACTGCGCTAATAAAATCTCGTCAAATCATTTTTATTCATAACAATTCAACTTTGTTTAACCTGCTCAGTTTTTGGCGCTTTTTTCTCAATTTATCGCAAAAAATCCCCTAAAAATTAAGCGATCGTGGTAGATTTGCATTTAGAGTTGATAAATCGTTACTTTTATTCAAACATAATAACGCGCTAACTTTATTTTTGCAGGAAGGCCCTACCACCATGAAAACACTACAAAACATTATTGAGACCGCCTTTGATAATCGTGCTGAATTAACGCCAGATAACACGCCAATTGAAGTTCACCAAGCGATTCATGAAACAATTAATCTATTGGATACTGGAAAGCACCGCGTTTCAGAAAAGATAAATGACCAATGGATCACGCATGAATGGCTCAAAAAAGCCGTGTTATTGTTTTTTAAAACGCAAAAAAATCACGTAATGAATGGTGGCGTCAGTCAATTTTTCGATAAAGTACCTTTAAAATTTCACGATTTAACCGAAGAACAGTTAGTTAATCATGGTGTACGTATTGTTCCTCCCGCTGTTGCACGGAAAGGCGCATTTATCGGTAAAAATACGATATTAATGCCAAGCTATATCAACATTGGTGCTTATATCGATTCCGGCACTTTAATTGACACCTGGGCTACTGTTGGCTCTTGCGCACAAATTGGTAGAAACGTGCATATTTCTGGCGGCGTTGGAATTGGCGGTGTGTTAGAGCCTCTGCAAGCCACTCCAACGATTATCGAAGACAATTGCTTTATTGGCGCACGTTCAGAAATTGTGGAAGGCGTCATTGTTGAAGAAGGCGCCGTAATCTCAATGGGTGTTTTCATAGGCCAAAGCACACCAATTTATAATCGCATGACGGATGAAATCACCTATGGAAAAATTCCTGCTTATGCCGTTGTCATTCCCGGCACATTACCTTCAGAGAATGGGAAATACACACGTTGTTGCGCACTTATCATGAAACAAGTCGATGAAAAAACACGTGCAAAAACGTCAATTAATGAACTGCTACGGGATTAGACGCGATAAATCGCGTCTCTACGATAGATTATACTGCTTAGATAAGCTTAAGAAGCACATCATCCTAACAATATCTTGGAGACCCCATGTCAAATACTCTCGCTCTCTCCGAACAATTAATGAATATCAAATCCATCACGCCGAATGACAATGGCTGCCAAGCTGTCTTAATAGATCGATTAAAAAAAATTGGCTTTGAAATAACAGAATTAAATGCCAATGGCGTGAGCAATTTTTTTGCGGTTAAAAAATCAAAAAATTCAGATGCACCCTTATTTGCTTTTTCAGGACACACTGACGTTGTCCCCCCCGGCGATGAATCCGAATGGCTCTCCCCACCTTTCACAGCAACTATTCGCGACGGAAAATTATTTGGTCGCGGCAGTGCAGATATGAAAACTGCGATTGCTGCCATGATCATCGCCACTGAAAATTTCCTAGCAAAAAATCCAACCCATCAACATCATTTGGCTTTTTTAATAACGAGCGATGAAGAAGGTGATGCAACTGATGGCACACTTAGAATCGTTGAATTTATCGAGAAAAATGGTATTAAAATTGATTATTGCTTGGTAGGCGAAGCCAGCAGCACAAAAGCATTGGGCGATAGCATTAAGGTAGGCCGTCGCGGCTCATTACACGGTGAATTAATTGTGCATGGCAAACAAGGTCACATAGCGTATCCCCATTTGGCAATTAATCCCATCCATCGCAGCTTTCAAGCGCTCGATGCCTTGACCCATATTGAATGGGATAAAGGCAATGCTTTATTTTCACCTACCACTTTCCAAATTTACAATATTCACGCGGATACTGGCGCGAATAATATTATTCCAGGCTCATTAAGCGCGCGGTTTAATTTTCGCCATTGCCCTGATAGCACGGCAGAGCAATTGCAATCGCTAGTTGAAAAAGTGTTGCGTGATCATCAACTTGAATTTTCTATCAGGTGGAATCATTCTAGCAAGCCGTTTTACAGCAAGCCCGGCGCATTAACCAATGCAGTGAGCGAGTCCATTTTGCAAGTGTGTGGCATCACAACACTACCCAATACAACAGGTGGCACCTCAGATGGCCGCTTTATAGCTCACACAGGGGCTGAAGTCGTTGAGCTAGGTCTATGCAGCGGCAGTATTCATCACGTTAATGAGCATACATCCTTGGATGATCTCGACAAACTTACCAATCTGTACGAAGACATCTTAAAACGGTTGATGAATTAAAGATTCTCGTTTACTCTTGCGGATTCGAACTGGAGAGATGTCTGAGTGGTTTAAAGAGCACGCCTGGAAAGTGTGTGTACGCCTTAAAACGTACCGAGGGTTCGAATCCCTCTCTCTCCGATCCTCAAGTACGAGACGCACACAATGATAGGCTTTACCTGCAAAACGCCTAATTTTCCAATGCCAATTCTCACTGAGCGCCTCACCATTCGTCCACCTACATTAAACGATCTCGCTGCCTTAAATGCTGGTATTCTCGAATCCTTTCCGAAACTTCATCAATTCATGGACTGGGCATTTAGTTTTTTGCAAGCTTTTTCGTAAAAAGTTGTCCAAAACTCTGTTTAACCGCCGATCAATATCAATTTTCACTCAAACCAAATATTTATTTACAAAATCATTGGGTTTGATTATTTCAATACCAAAATATCCATCGAC
>JAUXWQ010000023.1 GCA_030680235.1 Coxiellaceae bacterium | reverse complement strand
TGGGATGCAAACACAATACAGTCAATTGGCAGCAAGCTGTTTGATAAAATTCATAAGCGTAAAATGCATAGCCATCATAATCACGAAATACATTGTGTGCCGCAGGCACACACTCAAGGAAGATAGCGCAAGGAGGATGTGAACACGGAGGATAATGTGAAGCTTCATAAATGATGAAGGTAGACCCTTCGAAATCGGTTTTCAGGAACAGATTTCAAACCGCCTCAAGCTGCTGTTGTCAAAAGCAATGGTGGTGAGCGTATGAGGAAAAATCGAAATTAAATTCGGAAGGTGTGGATTAGAAAGACGAATTACCCTGAACCACTGTTGACGCGTCGATACATGGTAAATGACATCGAAATCAAGGTTGAATGAATATCTTGAAATAAGTCAGCAAGAAACCTGATTACTGTGCTGATGGTGTCCGGCGTAAAGGTGGCGTGAGTCTAATCTGGGCGTTTATGAGGAACTGCGGGAACCAGTCGTCTGATGATAAGGGAGAAATCCAAGTGAGAAAATTCACAAGGGTGAGAGTACCGATGCAGAAACTGGGGCGGAGCGGCTTGTAGTAGTGATGAAGTGACTGTAATTGTCATGGAGCGAAGAAGTGCGCACGCGTTAGGACGTTGATGTCTTAGTCCAACTTGCAAAAGGAGGAGATTTTGAATAAAACAAAGCCTTTCGATATTTCCAAACAACTGGTGATGCAAGCCTGGAAATTAATCAAAGAAAACGGTGGGAGCGCTGGTGTAGATCAGCAATCTATCGCTGACTTTGAAATGAACTTAAAAGACAATCTTTATAAAATTTGGAATCGCATGTCATCGGGGACGTATTTTCCGCCTCCGGTAAAAGCAGTTCCAATACCGAAAAAGTCAGGCGGCGAAAGAATCTTGGGTGTTCCCAGTGTTTCTGATCGCGTCGCACAAATGGTTGTGAAATTAATTTTCGAACCTTGTGTTGAACCACACTTTCTACCTGACTCATATGGCTATCGTCCAAAGAAATCTGCGTTGGATGCAGTGGGTGTTACAAGAACTCGCTGCTGGAAATATGACTGGTTGGTTGAGTTCGATATCAAAGGATTATTCGATAATATTGATCACGATTTACTGATGAAAGCGGTACGAAAACACACGGATAATAAATTTGTTTTGCTTTATATTGAGCGCTGGTTGAAAACGCCGATGCAATTTCCTGATGGTTCTTTGCAAGAGAAAACAGTCGGAACAATGCAGGGTGGGTTATGCAAAGCTTTGCATAACCCACCTTATGCGAAGCAAGTAATTATGCAAAGTAACGCATAAAAACGCCATTATTATCAACACCTCCATTGAATTTTACTTTGCATAATATCCTATGATGATAGTGAGCATATTGCTCTCAACTATCATCTTCGGAGGTATTATGAAAAATAAACCATTGGTAGATTTGTTCCATGATTTGGAACAGGAAATGCTGCGACTTGGTTATACCGACGGCTCAATGAAGTTTTATCGAGGACGTTGGAAAAAGCTATTAAAATTTTCAAAAAAACAAAATCAAGTATTTTATTCTGAACAACTCGGCTTAGATTTTCTCGAAAAATATTTTCACATTTTTGAAAAAGATTTTGACCGCACACTTTCACAATCAGAAACACAAGAAATACGCATTATACGAATGGTTGGTGATTTTCAATTGCATCAATCTATATTGCGACGATATTGCAGGAATAAAGAAATTTTAACTGAACCTTATTTTTTAAAGATTAGCGGTCAATTTAAATCACATTGCATTGCAAAAGATTATTCAAGAAGCACAACGTATCACTATGTTACGCAGTCCGAAAGGTTTATGGATTATCTTGTCTCACAAAATATTGTGAAGTGCGGTGCAATTACTCTGCCGTTAATTCATTCTTATATTAAAACGTTAGCCGGTTATACCTACAAAACAGTAGAACAAAATATTTGTTCCATACGTGCATTTCTTCGTTTTTTATTGGAAATTAAAAAAATTAAAGTTGATTTTGCTGCAAAAATGCCGATGGTGCAAGCAAGAAAACAAACGCGTATCCCCTCGGTGTGGACAAATGAAGAATTAAAAAAACTTATTGCGGTAATTGATAGAGCCAGCCCAATAGGAAAGCGCGATCACGCAATAATTTTATTGGCTTGCTGTCTTGGGATACGCGTAACAGATATAAAACAGATACAAATAGCGGATTTTCACTGGGAGGATAAAAAAGTTATTTTCACTCAATCCAAAACAAAGACACCGCTGTCACTTCCGCTAACTACTGAAGTTGGTTGGGCTGTAATTGATTATCTTAAATACGGCCGACCTAAAGTTGATACTCCGAATTTGTTTGTACGACACATGGCGCCTTTTCTGCCTTTTGCAGAAGGTGACCATTTGCATCAAATTATTAAAAAATATATGGATTTGGCTCACATATCTACTCTTAAAAAAAGAAGGGGCATGCATTCACTTCGTCACACAATGGCAAGCCTACTTCTTGAGAAAAACACGCCGCTTTCAGTCATCTCAGATATTCTCGGTCACATCGATACTGATTCAACGAGCGTCTATTTAAAAGTAGAGCTTCAAAAATTAAAAGAATGCTCACTGACTTTCAGGGAGGAAAAAAATCATGATTAATATCATTTACAACGGCCCATTTAAAAAACATATTCAAAATTATTTGGAATTAAAACGCGCTATAGGATACAAATACGACGCAGATGCAGGACATTTAAAGCGCTTTGATAATTTTACACTGGAGAAATATCCAAATACAAATGTTCTTACAAAAGAAATAATTCTGGATTGGTGCAGAAAAAAATCTTATGAAGCGCAAGCAAATCAATCATCACGTGCGTCTATTATGCGTGGATTTGCAAAATATTTAGATTCTATCGGAGTGAAAGCTTACATTATTCCAAAAGGATATTATCCAGCACCAAAGCAATATACACCGCATATTTATACAACAGATGAACTGACAAGATTTTTTGAACAGACTGATCAATGTCAATATTCTTGTGAGTTTCCAAAACGACATATAATTATGCCAGTCATTTTTCGCATGATTTATATGTGCGGACTGCGCTCGTCGGAAGCTAGGCTACTTAAGGTTGGTGATGTTGATTTGAAGCGCGGTATCCTCAATATTCATCATGCTAAAAAAGATAATGATCGATTAGTTCCAATGTCTGATTGCCTTACAGAACGTTGTCGAATTTATTCTGAAAAAGCGCATCCAAACTCAATTGATGAGAATTACTATTTTTCTGCCTTAAATGATGCACCAATAACAATTGTAAATCTTTATCATAATTTTCGTCGCTTTTTATGGAAGGCGCACATCTCGCATGGTGGACGTGGGTGTGGTCCGCGTGTCTATGATTTTCGTCACAGTTACGCGGTGCATTGTTTAAAAAAATGGGTTGAGGAGAAGAAAGATTTAACAGCGTATCTTCCTGTGCTTAAAACATATATGGGGCACGATTCATTTGAGGATACGGCTTACTATCTACGGCTCACTGCAGATGTGTTCCCGAATATTATTTTAAAAATCGAAACTTATTTTCCAGAAATAATTCCGACACCAGAAGGAGATTCACATGAAAACAACTGATTTTGCAAAATACCTTACTGAATTTTTATCTGTTTATTTACCAAAACAAAAAAATGTTAGCAAAAACACAATTTATTCGTATCGCGATACATTTAAGCTTTTAATTGGTTACTGCCATGATATAAAAAAAATACCTGCCGAAAAAATCACATTAAATATTCTTTCAAGTGAATGTTTAACTGATTTTCTTGGATGGCTAGAAACAGACAGAAAATGCAGTATCTCTACCAGAAATCAGAGACTGGCAGCTATCCATTCTTTTTTTCGATATATACAGGCAGAAGAACCAGAAGGTATATTCCATTTTCAAAAAATTGTGATAATCCCGTCAAAGAAAGCGAAAAAAACGATTGTGGAATATTTAACACCTGCTGCAGTGAAGCTGCTTTTAGAGCAACCCGATAAACATACCGCAAAAGGAAGACGAGATTTAATGTTAATCAGTTTATTGTATGACTCTGGAGCGCGTGTCCAAGAGTTGATTGACACACGAGTGTGTGATGTTACTTTGCAAACACCTGCTGTTATTACACTCACCGGTAAAGGAAATAAAATCAGACGCGTTCCTATCATGCAAAATACGGCCGCTCTATTGGAAAATTATTTCAAAGAAAATAAACTCAACATTCCTTTTAAAAATGAACACTCGTTATTTTTAAATAATCAGCATCACAAATTAACTAAGGAAGGTGTTGCATATATTCTTTCAAAATATGCTGAATCCGCGAGAAAAACATCAACTATTATTCCGCAGAAAATAAAACCTCATATGCTTCGCCATTCAAAAGCGATGCATTTATTGCAAGCTGGCGTAAATCTTATTTATATTCGAGATTTTCTTGGGCATGTTGATTTAAAAACAACAGAAATTTATGCAAGAGCGGACACTGAGATGAAAAGAAAAGCGATCGAAGGCCTTTATCCAGATTTGATTGATAGTACGCTTCCTGATTGGAGCAAAAATCAGGCACTACTTACGTGGCTGTCTGAATTAAAGTGATTGGATATTATGCAAAGTAAATTAATTCAAAACAGCATGTTTACAAGGCTAAACGGATTTACTTTGCATAACGCTTTGCTTCGCATAAGGTGGGGTCATCAGTCCAGTATTAAGTAATTTATTTCTGCATTATGTATTCGATTTATGGATGACAAGACAATATCCAAATCTTCCTTGGTGCCGGTATGCAGATGATGGATTGGTGCATTGCAAAACAGAGCATCAAGCCAAGCAATTGTTTGAAGCACTTCGTCAACGTTTTGAAGAATGTTTATTAGAAATTCATCCAATAAAATCAAAGATTGTTTATTGCAAAGACGATAATCGACGAAGAGATTATTCAAATACGAAATTCACATTTCTTGGGTATGATTTTCGTCGAAGAAGCACTAAAAACACGAAGGATAATAAAATGTTTTTAAGCTTCAACGCAGCCGTCAGTAACGCGGCGAAAAAGTCAATGCGCGCAAAAACAAAAGAAACAATTAAAAATATTGGCACATATAAAAGTTTGAATGATGTTGCACAAAAATTTAATCCAATTCTGCAAGGATGGATTAATTATTATGGAAAATATCAGAAATCAGCATTACGTCCGGTATTTCGACACTTTAATAAGTCACTGGTTCGATGGATTATGCGTAAGTTCAAAAGATTTAAAGGTCATAAAACAAAAGCGGCAACATTTCTTGAAGGACTTTTAGAAAAACAACCGACGATGTTTGCTCATTGGGAAACTGGATTTGGCGAATGGTTTGCCTGACGGAAGCCGTATGAATCGAGAGATTCACGTACGGTTTTGGAAGCAGCCAATGGGGAAGTTCCATTGGCTGACTCACCTTATGGCGCGCGATAGACAATGGTTGCCAGAAGGTATTCAATCGTTGCTCGATGGCAGCTATGAGCCGCGTTGTCTAAAACGTTATTATTTCAGCGATGAAATGGTTGATCAACTGCATATTTCAGACCGTATTTTCCAACATCTATTGCTCAGAATATTAAAACCCACATTTAAACACGTGATGAACAAAAATTGCTACCACCTCGACGGACCATCTGGAGTTAAAAATGCCACACAGAAAATTCGTGAAGTTTTGCAAAAAGAACAACCAAAATATTTTATTCGCGCAGACATAAAATCGTTTTATAAATCTATTTTGCATAATAAATTAATTCA
>JAUXWQ010000021.1 GCA_030680235.1 Coxiellaceae bacterium | reverse complement strand
TCCGTTTTGCAATGAATTAATCCGTCGTCTGCATAACGACACCATTGCATTGATGGATAATTTCGTTGCATCCACGTGTCGAATACATAATGTAAAAATAAGTTACTTAACACGGGGCTAATAACCGATCCTTATGCGAAGCAAGTAATTATGCAAAGTAACGCATAAAATTACCATTATTATCAACACTTCCACAAAATTTTTCTTTGCATAATATCCGATAATGATAGTGAGCGCATTGCTCTCAACTATCATCTTCGGAGGTGTTATGAAAAATAAACCATTGGTTGATTTGCTCCATGACCTGGAGCAGGAAATGCTGCGACTTGGTTATACCGCTGGCTCCATGCAATTTTATCGGACACGTTGGAAAAAGCTACTGAAATTTGCAGCAGCACGAAACGAAATTTTTTATTCTGAACAACTTGGCATGGATTTTCTTGAAAAGCATTTTCACATTCTTGAAAAAGATTTAAATAGCAAGCTGTTACAATCGGAAGCCCAGGAGTTGCATGTCATACGCACGATTGGTGATTTTCAATTGCATCATTCAATATTGCGGCGATATTACAAACATAAAGAAATTTTAACCAAGCCTTATTTTGTATCAATCAGCGCTCGATTTAAATCACACTGTACTGCAAAAGATTATTCAAGAAGCACAACGTATCATTATGTTACGCAGTCCGAAAGATTTATGGATTATCTTGTATCGCAAAATATTATGAAGTGCAATGCAATCACTCTACCGTTAATTCATTCATATATTAAAACGCTAGCCGGGTATACCTACAAAACAGTGGAACAAAATATTTGTTCCATACGTGCCTTTCTTCGTTTCTTATTGGAAATTAAAAAAATTAAAATTGATTTTGCAGCAAAAACGCCAATGGTGCAGGCAAGAAAACAAACTCGTATTCCTTCTGTGTGGACAGCAGATGAATTGAAAAAATTAATCGCTGCTATTGATCGAGGAAGTCCAAAAGGAAAGCGAGATTATGCAATGATTTTGTTGGCATGTTGTTTGGGAATGCGTGTCACTGATATTAAAAAACTTACACTTGAAAATTTTCATTGGGAAGAAAAAAAGCTTGTTTTTTCGCAATCTAAAACAAAAACACCGCTATCACTTCCGATCACGTCTGAAGTTGGTTGGGCTGTAATCGATTATCTTAAATATGGCCGACCTAAAATTGATACGCCGTGTTTGTTTGTAAAACACATGGCACCATTTGGTCCTTTTTCGGATGGTGACCACTTACATCAATTGATTCAAAGATACATGCAGCTGGCGCATCTGCCTACGTTAAAAAAGAAAAGAGGGATGCATTCTCTTCGTCACACCATGGCTAGCATGCTTCTTGAAAAAGACACACCGCTTCAAATTATCTCAGACATTCTCGGGCATATTGATACCGATTCGACAGCTGTTTATCTGAAAGTTGGCATGAAAAAACTAAAAGAATGTTCTCTTGATTTTAAGGAGGAAATTGATCATGAGTAAATTTATTTATTTAGGTCCTTTTAAAAATCACATTCAAAATTTTATAGAACTAAAAAAAGCTGTTGGGTATAAATATATTACCGTAGAGGGTCGTTTAAAACGCTTCGATAACTTTACTCTGGAAAAATATCCAAAGACGAAAATTTTAACAAAAGAAATTGTCCTTAATTGGTGTAGTAAAAAAACATACGAGGCGCAGGCAAACCAAAGCACGCGCACAACTACAATTCGTGAGTTTGGAAAATATCTGGATTCTATTGGGATTAAAGCTTATGTCATTCCAAAAGGATATTATCCAGCGCCAAAGCAATATACCCCGTATATTTATACATCAGATGAGCTGGCAAGATTTTTTGCACAAACTGATCGCTGCCACTATTCGTGTGAATTTCCAAAGCGACACCTGATTATGCCGGTGATTTTTCGCATGATTTATATGTGTGGATTGCGCGTATCGGAAGCAAGACTGCTCAAAGTAGGCGATGTTGATTTAGTGAGTGGGGTTCTCAGTATTCAGCACGCCAAAAAAGATAATAGTCGATTAGTGCCTATGTCAGATTGTCTTGCGAAGCGTTGCAGAATTTTTTCTGCGAAAGCGCACCCACATCCAGTTGCGGAAAATTACTATTTTCCAGCATTGAATAATTTGCCAATGACACTCGGTAATATTTATAAAAATTTTCGCAAGTTTTTATGGAAGGCGCGCATCTCTCATGGTGGATTCGGATATGGTCCGCGTATCCATGATTTTCGTCATTGCTACGCTGTGCATTGTTTAAAAAAATGGGTTGAACAGGAAAAAGATTTAACAGTGTATCTTCCCGTACTCAAAACCTACATGGGACATGATTCATTTGAGGATACAGCTTATTACTTACACCTAACTGCAGATGTGTTTCCGAATATTATTATAAAAATAGAAACTCGATATCCAGGAATAATCCCAACAACAGAAGGAGATTCACATGAAGCCGACTGATTTTGCAAAATATCTCACTGAATTTTTATCTGTATATTTACCAAAACAAAAAAATGTCAGTAAGAACACGATTCATTCTTATCGCGATACCTTTAAACTTTTAATTGGTTATTGCCAGGAAATTAAAAAAATTCCTGCAGAAAAAATAACGCTAAATTCTCTTTCAAGTGAATGTATAACTAATTTTCTTGAATGGTTGGAAATAGGCAGAAAATGCAGCATTTCTACGAGAAATCAACGATTGGCTGCTATTCATTCTTTCTTTCGATATATACAGTCAGAAGAACCAGAAGGCATATTCCATTTTCAAAAAATTACAACAATCCCAATTAAAAAATCAAGAAAAACCGTGGTGGAATATCTAACACCTGAAGCTGTTAAATTATTGTTGAGGCAGCCTGACAAGCACACTGCAAAAGGCAGGCGAGACATTACGTTAATGAGTTTGTTGTATGATACTGGTGCACGTGTTCAAGAATTAATTGATATACAGATTCGTGATATCACTCTGCAAGAACCAGCTGTCATTACGTTAACGGGCAAAGGAAACAAGATTAGACGCGTTCCCGTCATGAAAAACACAGCTTCCTTGCTGCAAAAATATATTTTAGAAAATAAGCTGGATATGCCATCGAAAAATGAAAATCCCCTGTTTACAAATAGTCAGCATCATAAGCTGACAAAAGAAGGTGTTTCTTACATTATTGCAAAATATGTTGCGTTCTCAAGGCAATCATCAACACTCGTGCCACAGAAGGTAACACCACACATGCTTCGTCATTCGAAAGCGATGCATTTATTGCAGGCAGGAGTCAATCTTATTTACATTCGAGATTTTCTTGGGCATGTCGATTTAAAAACAACAGAAATTTATGCCAAGGCTGACACCGAAACAAAAAGAAAAGCAATTGAAAAGCTTCATCCAGATCTGATAGACAGCAACCTTCCGGATTGGAATAAAGATAAGGCGCTGCTATTATGGCTATCTGAATTAAAATAGCTTTGGAAATTATGCAAAGTAAAGTTGCCTAATAACACGTGTTTAAAGGCTTATACGGCCTTACTTTGCATAATTCTTTTCTTCGCATAAGGATCGGTTATTAGCCCCGTGTTAAGTAACTTATTTTTACATTATGTATTCGACACGTGGATGCAACGAAATTATCCATCAATGCAATGGTGTCGTTATGCAGACGACGGATTAATTCATTGCAAAACGGA
>JAUXWQ010000036.1 GCA_030680235.1 Coxiellaceae bacterium | reverse complement strand
AACATCCTTTGCCAAATCGATACCTAATACTTTAATATTGCTCATTGGACCCCTCCATTGAATTTGAATGACTGATACAACTTTCATTCTGGCTCTTTTAGAAGCCTTTAGTAAGTGGCGGGGTCCATACAATCAATGGCTGTAGGGCTGAGCTCACACAATTAAACGGGCGTTAACAGTGGCTGACTCGGATCAACAGTAGACTTACTGCCCCCCAAAGCACGGGCTCTTCCCGCCAACGACTTCACCATGGCACGCACAGAGCTTGCCTCTCTTTCGGAAGCCAGACTCGTACGGCTTGTTACTTCATCTTCTCGTGCAGGTAGGGGTAGTCTATTTTCCATCCCAACCACACCCAACTTAGTGTAACAACGCCACAAAAATAAGATCGTCATCATCAACGAACCCAAACCAGAAGCGGCATACACCCAATCTGCATCTTTATTCAAGCCATAACGCGCGGTAGCTGCAGCTACCGGATTAATCATTAAATCTAAAGCAATGGTTGATACCATTAAAAAGCGGTTATCCAGAAACCCCTCTAACACGCAATTTGCTGGCGCTCTAAATCCATTCATCAATTCAAAAACCCCTTGGATTTTTAAAAAGGTAATTGCATGTGCAAGATGCCCTTGATGCGCCATATTTTCTTCATCAATTAAAAGTCCCGCTAGCTGTCTTGGCACAATCAAAGCAAGGCCACAAGCAAGCGTTGAAATCATCACACACCCTGCAATTAACAATTTTGTATATATTTTTATATTATTAACTACAGCACTTTTTGTTTCGTGATCAAATTCGTTTTTTTCATCAATTAATATATCATTGTACTGACCTATTTTATTGCATGCTGCATTCAAAACAGCACTCATGTGAAAATTCGCAAACCCACTATAAATAGTGGCAATCTGCATACCAACTAATGGCTCATTCCCTAATTGTCCACAAAACATAACCACCAGCATGGATGAAATCGCAGAAAAAACATTCGACACACCATCAGGAATACCCGCAGAGACTATTTTTTTAAAAACATCACGGTTAAAAAATTGCCCTTCACATTGAAATAAGTGATATCGCTTATAATCAAAGCCTAAACAACGTGGACTCGTTGCCATATAAAGCAAATGTGCCAATAACGTAATGGCCTTGCTGATAGAATAAGCCAACCCCAAGCCCGGCAAGCCTAAGGCCGGCATACCAGCCGCACCATTTAAAAAAGCATAGGAAAAACCAAGTTCTAACAGATGATCAAAGCCATCAGCCACCAAAATAGATTTGCGCACCCCAAGACCTGACACCGTACGCGCAGTCAAGCGATAAAAAATATCTGCCACAAAACCTGGCGCAGAATACAGCATAAAAAGCTTACTATTGTCTGTAATAACATCAGATTGTTTAAACAACTGAAACATCGGTGAAGCCGTTAAACCAAAAACAACTGCGGGTATAGAGAGTAATGTCGCAAAAACAATTCCCTGACGCCAAATAACACGCACCTTTTCACGTGCAGCAACAATTGCATCTTGATCCCCTGTTTTAAGCGCCTCGTCTTCTTCACGCTTTGCAGCAGACATAAAAGTCACCACAGAAAAAATACTGCTGTAGAGCATACCAATTGCTAAACCATTCGCTGCCTGATAAGCCGCATAAGCACCCAAAAAATCCAATTCTTTTTGTGCAATAACATAGGATTCTGCTGCGTTAAAAGCAGCACTAACCGCAAAACGCAATACAAAAGGCCAAAATGGCACCATTTCTTTCATGGCTTGAAATAGCGTTACTTTATTCAGTTCTGGCTGCACTACGATTGAGCCTTGCGAAAGATTAACCCTAGTTGAACCAAAATTTGAATCAAAATCTGTTTCTGGAGAAGCAGTACGCTCTAAAGAAGCGGGGGATTGAGGGGAATCATTATCTGGTCGCATTTACATTTCCTTATTGTTGCCACGCCAGCGAAAACTAACACAGCCAAAAAACAAAAACAATTACGTAACGAAGGTGTTTGATATATGCTGATGAGATAATCTGTAACTGTTCAGCAAGTAGGATACAAAATCTACCGCGAGGGCTGAAGTTACGATAATCTGCCCCCTGGAAGGAATACAATGAAAAATACACCATCTTCAACATTATTTATATTAACTGGCATTATCATCGGGGGATTACTTGCGCTTTGTGAACACATGTCTATTTCCGCACACCTCCCCTTTATTTGGCTAAGCACCTTTGGCTTTATGTTTTTACTTGCCTTGCCCTACACTAACAAAGTATCCACTACATTTTTAATCACACTTATTCCGAGTTTTTTAGCAAGTATCCCCTGCTTATGGTTGCTCGATGCAAGCATTCCTTACTTTTCTTCCGTGATCCTTGCAGCAATCAGTGCCTATGCATTAAATGCTTTTCACTTGCATTATTACCAACGACGCTTTCAATTTTCTTACGCTATTTTATTTCACGCCGTCTGGGATACCTTCATTCAATTATTGATTACCGCCATTTTCACGGTACTTTGCTGGGTTATTTTATCACTCGCCGCCTCTTTATTTGATTTGGCTAAAATTGATTTTCTCCGAAAATTACTGTCTAAAAATTGGTTTCAATGGTGGAGCACAGCATTATTTGTCAGTATCGGCTTATATATTACTACTCAAACACGCGATATCATTCGAAACATTCGTGGCATTTTATTATTAATTTGCCAATGGTTGTTTATTCCCTTGGCCATCATTGGGTTAATTTTTATTGTCTTATCTTTAGCAACACGCGCCTTTACTTTTAATCAAACCTATTTTATTTCAATTGCTTTTTTATGCGTGATTTTTATCAATGGCATCTATCAAGATGGTGCTGCTAAAAATCCTTATAAAAAATGGATGGCGACATTGGGGCAATTATTTTTAATCGTTACCCCTCTTTTTTCCTTGCTGGCTTTATGTGCTGTTATTTTTAGCGGAAATAATAGTATTAAAACAAATGGTATTAACACAGCAAATTTCCCATTTTTTTTAAACGTTATACTCCTGTTGATTTATAATTTTTCTTACGCTTTTATTGCATTATTACATGAAAAAACCTGGTTAAGGTCGATTGAAAAAACAAATGTTGTGCTTGCTTTTTTATTAGTTGCTTCCACTATTCTGACAACAAATCCTTGGTTTTTAAAAGTATTACCTACCCCTAAAAATAATCCCTACTTTAATCGCGCTCTAACACCCGATGAACAAAATAAACAACTGATGAGTGCGTTTCAGAGCGCTGGCTTCCGCTGGAAAAAACCAATAGGTATCCGCTTACCAGCAGATGCCATTGCTTTGGGCTATAACAAGGGACCCGTCTATTTCTGCCGCCCTACTGCTGAAAATAATACAGGCGGTATCGTTAAAAACAATCAATGCGAATGGATCAGCCAGAATAAAATCCAAAAAACAAGGAGTTTTACAGTACTCTCTGGTTCAGAAAAAAAATTGCTTTGGGCTGAATGGAAGTTTCTCAGCAGCTATAATCATCGGTTTCTGATCATTTTAGATAATGCTAAAAAACCAACTGCTATTTGTCGATTGATTTATCAGAACCGCATTACGATTGGCACATCAGATGAGAATGATTGTGTGTTTATTGCCAATGGAAAAATAATGCGTGAAAAGCAATTACTACAGTTTTTGTATCATCAGTAATATGCTTTTCTTCTTTAAAATCATCCGATATGATAGTGGACGTTTTGTTCGTTTCAATTTTTTCACAACATAAGGAGTATGACAGTGAAAAATAACACTGATGTCACGGATGAAGCCCTGTGCGTAGTCGAAGAAATAGCCGAAGAAGAAGGCAATGAAGGCTGCCAGGTGCGTCGTAAAATCGAAGACTATCTCGAGCGTCGTCGGTATAAAGATGAGCTGGGCGACCTTGGGGATTTATCAAAATAAATCCCTATTGCGTAAATTCCCCCGCTTGCTGCGCAATCGACCCCCTTTTTTCAAAGGGGGTAACCGCTTCGCTCAACGATATTGCCAAACGAAAAAAATGATCCATTGTTAAATCTATTTTGAAAATAAGCGAAATAGCACTCTCTTTGAAAAAAGAGGTCGATTGCGCAGCAAGTGGGGGATTTACGCAATAAACCCTTTTTAAGAGGCGTTTTTTTATTCTTTTTTTTCTTCTTCAGACGCTGGGGTCGTTGAAGTGACTACCGTTTCCGCTGGCTTCACTGCTTCTGCTGGCTTCACCGCTTTTACTTGATTACGCAACGCTTCAATATCTTGAAATGCTGCGCCTAACATCTCATTTAATTTATTTAAATTTTTAACCTGCTCTTGTTGCGCATCGGAAAGTTGTTTTACGAATGTTGCGATTTGCGCGATTTTCATACCTAAAGCATCATCAGGATTGACCGCTGGCACTGCTGCCGCTGGATTAATCATGGACCTTAAGCCACCCACAAAGTCTCCTGCACTTTCCTTTAATTTGTTGAAATCAAATTTATTATCTGCCATAACTTTCTCCCGTTTATTGACGTGATTTGAATCAATTATAGCAGGTCATATGCGTACTCGCGCAGTAAGGAACGGACAATTACACCGCAATCAACTCATCCACCAGTAACTGCAAAGATGCAACACCCCGAAACTCATTTCTATCCAAGCGATACACCACCTTAACGCGCTCACAACGATAATTAGGCCACGCCTTTAAATCGACTTGGAAGGCAATTGCTTCAACCGAATAGGCGCCATCAACGGGCTTTAAAGTCATCTTTAAGTGTTTTTCTCCCACCAAACGTTGTGAAATCACTGTGAATTCACCATCAAATAAAGGCTCTGGAAATTGCTGCCCCCAAGGACCCGCATCCGTCATCAATTCTGCATTTTGCAGCGTTAATTCGGTTGGCAGTAATTCACCATCCGTTTCTATAACATGACACAGTTCATCAACGCTCACTATTTTTGAAACCACTTCTTCAAAAACACATGAAAATTCAGCCAGGTTTTTTGCTTCAATGCTTAACCCTGCTGCCATCGCATGCCCACCAAATTTTGATAATAAATGCGGATGCTGCGTTGCAATAGCATCCAATACATCCCGGATATGTACATTTTTTACCGAACGCGCAGATCCTTTAATGATGTTTTCATCGGCTTTTGCAAAAGCAATTACTGGGCGATTTAATTTATCTTTCACTCGCGATGCCACTAAACCAATCACGCCTTGATGCCATGTTTCATCATATAAAGTAATAGCGATGGGTAATTTTTTTTGCAAATCTAAACGGTCGACAATAACAAAGGCTTGATCTTTCATTTCAGTTTCAATCGCACGCCGTTCAATATTTAACTCATCCAATGCACGCGCACGTTGCAATGCCACATCTGGATTGTTTTCTAATAAACAATAAATGCCGAGCGACATATCATCTAAACGCCCCGCTGCATTTAATCGCGGCCCTACTGAAAATCCCAAATCCATCGCTGCGATTTTTTCAAAGGAACGGCCCGCGACTTGCAAAAGCGCACGAATCCCAGGTCTTGCTAACCCTGCACGGATACGCATTAATCCTTGATGTACTAAAATACGATTGTTTTTATCAAGTGGCACAACATCTGCAACTGTTCCTAATGCCACCAAATCTAAAAATTCCGCCATATTTGGCTTTGGCATGTTTCTCTCAACAAAATAATTGTCTGCTTCTAGTTTTGCACGCAAAGCTAACATCACATAAAAAATAACACCAACACCTGCCAATGCCTTGCTTTGAAAACCATCTTCTTTACGATTTGGATTAACAATCGCGCATGCGTTCGGCAATTCTTTTCCTTGTAAGTGGTGATCAGTAACCAACACATCAATATTGAATTGATTCGCGCGCGCAACCCCATCCATACTGGCAATGCCATTATCTACAGTAATAATTAAATGTGGTGATTTTGTCTTAACCGCAAGATCCACAATGCCGGGCGTTAATCCATACCCAAAGGTAAAACGATTAGGCACTAGGAAATCGACATTTTTTGCACCAAAGGCACGCAAGGCTGCAACCGCCAGCGCAGTGCTCGTTGCACCATCCGCATCAAAATCCCCAATCACTAGCATTTTTTCATCGTTTAATATTGCAAAGACTAAACGTGCAACTGCTTTATCAATATCGCGTAAATGTTGGTAGGGTAATAGTGCCGACAAGGAACGATCAATATCGGCCATGGTTTGTACATCCCGCGCCGCATAAAGACGCTGCAACAAAGGTGAAATTCCTGGTAAGTCCGCTTTTTTCTCGGGTCGACGAATAATTTTTTTGGACATGACTTTCTTCAATTCTGTAGTTTGCGCTATGATATACTCCGCATACCTGACAGCAAAGGCAAATAAACATCGTGAGTTTCTATCAAAGCGCTTTTCCAACATTAGATCTTGACGATCAATTCATCTTGCGTGAGCAAACGCTCGAAGACACGGAGGCTTTTTTTCGTTATTACACCGATCCTGCGGTCGGCCAATATATTCTAGCAACGAAGCCCTCAACCCTCTTGGAGGCTAGCCGAGAAGTACAATACTGCCGAAATTTATTTTATACAAAACAAGGGATTTATTGGACGATCGCAAAAAAAAGCGATAATCAAATGATTGGTGCCATTGGCCTATACGTAAATAGCATGCATCAACGCGCAGAAATTACCTATGATTTATCGCGTGATTATTGGCGACAAGGCATTACCCGAAAAGCCATTCTTGCTGTGACAAAATTCGCCTTTGAAACCATGAAATTGAGCCGCATTGAAGCAGTTACGCGTCATGAAAACATCCCCTCCAGCGCCGTATTAAAAAGCGTTGGGTTCGTTTTTGAAGGCACATTGAAAAACTACCGTTATTACGATGGAAAAGCGTGGGATGTGGAAATGTTTGCCATGCTACCAAGCACATTGTCAGTATAATTCTTAAGGAGTAAAACATGTTATCCCAAGCCACTTATCTTTGGTTAGACGGCGCCATTCCAACACAAACACTACGCTCAAAAATGCGTATTGTACCCCACGCGCAAGGGGAAATGACACTGACTGATTTTCCAGAATGGGGCTATGATGGTTCATCCACCAATCAGGCTGATGGCCACGACTCTGATCTCATTTTAAGACCTGTTTTTTTCACGATTGATCCTATTCTTGGAAAAGAACATTATTTGGTTTTATGCGAAGTGTTTAATGCGGATGGCGTTACCCCACATCCAACCAACAAACGCGCAAAATTACGCGAACTCATGGAAAATGGCGGTGCAGAACACGAAGTTTGGATTGGTTTTGAACAAGAATACACGCTCTTTCGCGGAACCCAACCACTCGGATGGCCAGATCGCGGCTATCCTGCACCTCAAGGACCTTTCTATTGCGGCGTCGGTGCAGATGAAGCCTTTGGTAGACCACTCGTTGAAAAGCATACACAAGCCTGTATTAACGCGAATTTAATGATTTTCGGCACAAATGCAGAAGTCATGCCAGGCCAATGGGAATTCCAAATTGGCTATCGCGGATTAAACAACGAATCTGCTGATCCACTAACCGTTTCTGATCACCTCTGGGTTTCCCGCTGGTTACTTTATCGTCTTGGTGAAGACTTTGGTATTACTGCCACACTCCATCCAAAACCTGTCAAAGGCGATTGGAATGGCGCTGGAAAACATACCAATTTCTCAAGCAAAGAAACACGCGATCCAAAAACAGGCATGAAAGCCATTCAAGCAGCAATCGATGCGCTCAAAGAAAACCATGCCTTGCATGTAGAACATTATGGTCACGGCATTGAGGAACGTTTAACCGGTCGTCATGAAACTGCGCGCTATGATCAATTCTCCGCAGGGGTTGGTCATCGTGGCGCATCAATTCGTATTCCACGCGGCGTAGCAAACCAAGGTCATGGCTATTTAGAAGATCGTAGACCTTGCGCAAATGCAAATCCGTACGAAGTGGCTTATTTACTGGTTAATACAATTTGTTGTGGTGGGAAATAATACATTTGATCTAGGCCACACCACATCATGATTGCTACCCTCGTTTTCCGTGGGTAGCAAACATGAATTAGACTTCTTTCCAAACCTCGATTAACGGATGATTTCATCGAAAAAATTTTCTCAAAATCCTCACATACTGACGCGTATGCTCCGGTTTTTCGAAAATTTTTTCTGCGAACTCACCTCGTTACTCAAGGTTTGGAAAGAAGTCTATTCAAAATCGCTGTAAAATACATAACAACCGTATCGCATACCCATCAAAATGATTCATTAGAGTAAGCGTGCATTTTCAGTATAATGCAGCTTATAAAATGACTCGCACGCAGCAAGCATGCGTTTACCCTGGAGAGAGCGCATTGCACAACACCAAAAAAATCGGTTTATTTGTATTGATCATGTTTATCGTAGGCTCAATTGATAGCCTCCGTAATATGCCATCGAATGCCATGTTTGGTGCACCGCTTATTTTCTTTTTTGTCGCTGCTGCGATTTGTTTTTTGCTACCAATCGCTTTAATTTCTGCTGAATTAACCTCTTACCATCCAGAAGAAAATGGTATTTATCAATGGATCAAAGAAGCCTTTGGTGAAAAGGTAGCATTTTTTGGTGTTTGGCTGCAATGGATCAATACAGCAACCTGGTATCCCAGTATTTTATCTTTTATTGCGGGGGGCATTGCTTATTTAATTGACCCCTCTCTTGCCACCAATAAATTATTTGCAGTAATCATCATTCTTACTGTCTTTTGGGGATTAACTTTTTTGTCACTTAAGAAATTTTCGTTATCAGCAACGTTTGCAACTATCAGCACAATTTTGGGCTTTGCATTACCACTGACCCTCATGACTATCCTTGCAATGATTTGGCAAGCAAAAGGTCATCCTGTTCAAATCCACGTTAATTTACACACCCTACTTCCTAAATTTTCCAAAATTAACGACTGGATTTCACTAACAACCATTATCACCTCATTTTTAGGCATGGAACTGGCAGCAGTCAATGTGAAAAATATTCATAACGCTCAACGAAACTATCCGATTGGTGTTATTACTGCATCCACGATTATCTTATTAACAATGATTTTTGGATCGCTCGCCATTGCTTTTGTAATTCCAGAAAAGCAGATTGGATTAACAACCGGGATTTTTCAAACGTTTGAATACTATCTCAGTGCTTTTCATTTAACATGGCTCGTTGGCATCATGACAGTTTTAGTCGTTTTTGCAAGCATCGGTGAAATGATTAATTGGATTATTTCACCCGCACGTGGATTGCAACAAGCAGCACAAACTGGAACCTTACCAGCATTTTTTTCGAAAAATAATCTCAATGGTATGCCGCAACACGTACTCATTTTACAAGCTATTTTAGTGACACTGGTTTGTATGACATTTACTTTTTTTAAATCCATGAACGATATTTATTGGCTGCTGACAGATCTATCAACAGAACTCTATGTGATGATGTATGTATTACTATTTTTAAGCGCCATTGTGCTGCATTACAAACACAAGCACATTAAAAAATCTTTTACGATTCCCGGTGGAACAGCTATGAAATGGGCTTTATGTCTGCTGGGATTAATGAGCTCACTGATGACACTGATGATTGGATTTATTCCACCTAGTTTATTGCAATTCGGTAGCCTATGGCATTATGCAACCATTTTTGCAGCGGGATTAATTATCTTATGCTTACCTGGTGTTTTTTTCATACTTAAAAAAAATAAGGTGGCTTTATAAAAAGTTATCTCTCGATGCGCAAGTGTTTTTGCAGGAAATCTTGATGTGCATTAAATCCTGCAAAAACACTCGCTACGCTCATGCTCGCATCAAGCCTCAGTTATTATTTCAAACCAAATAGTCGGTAAAAATTTTCTGATGTAATACGTGCAACTTCTTCCACTGAAATATTTTTAATCTCCGCAATTTTTTCCGCAACAAATTTCACATATTTTGGCTCATTTTGTTTTCCACGAAAAGGAATAGGCGCTAAATAAGGCGAATCCGTTTCAATTAATATTTTTTCAAGTGGTACATATTTTGCAACGTCAACTAATTCTTTTGCATTTTTAAAAGTGATAATGCCTGAAAAGGAAATCATAAAATTCAAATCAAGCGATGCCTTTGCCATTTCTAAAGTGTCGGTAAAACAATGCATCACGCCACCCATTTTTTCAACGCGTTCTTCACGCATTATTTTTAAAGTATCTTCACGTGCATCACGTGTATGAATAATTAATGGCTTCTGTGTTTGAATCGCTGCACGAATATGCGTACGAAAACGTTCACGCATGATTTCTAAGCCATCTTGATTATAATGATAGTCTAAACCTGTCTCACCGATCGCAATGACTTTTTCATGTTTGGCCAAGTCACATAATGTTTCAAGCGTTAAGTCATCTTCTTCTTTTTCACTTGGATGCGAACCAACACTACAAAATACATTGTCGTATTTTGTAGCAATTTCTAGACATTTTTGCGCAGTTTCCATGTCAACTGCCACACAAAGCATCCCATCAACACCAGCTGCTTTTGTTTCAAGCATGAAATGATCAAGGCTATTATTATAACTCGATAAATCGAGCATGTAGGGATGACAGTGCGAATCAATAAACATATAAAATCCTAGAAAATGTTGCGAAAAAATTAACGCATTATACTGTAAAAATCATTCATCAGCTAAAAAATAGCGGCGTAAAACAATGTTACAATTAGAATCGAATGGTTAATCCCACACCTGCTGCACTCATGTTTTTATTATAATGGCCACTATCTGCCATCTTTAAAAGTGCACCGTCATAAGCAGCACTGACAGTTACATGCGATGATATTTTATAACCCACACCAACACCCACATTAGGACATAAAATATTTTCTCGCATATTTTCTACTTTTCCTGAATATGGCACCATGGCACCCGTTGAAGATAGCGCCAAATTATTTACATTTTTCGTCATGATATAGGCAGGATTTTCTTTGGTTGACATAAAAAAACGAGAGTCTTTTTTAACCCTCTTTTTCGCATGAACAACTGTTCTATTTGTATCAATTTGCAGAACATGATTCGATGTCATCCGTGTCTTTTTTAAAATGATCGGTGCTGCTGCATGGGTATTCGATAATCGACTTATTGGTTTTTTAACTAGGTAATGCTTTGGAAAATGCAATGGTACTGCAAGATGAAGGATGTCAGTCGATAAGGCAATAAAAAATAATGAAAGTGATGCTATGCTAGCCGCGACTGATAAAGAAAATTTTCTCATGGCGTGACAACCTCGTTCATTGCACCGTCCATTGATTATGTGTTTAGAGATCTCCTGAAAAATAAAGTAAGGTCATCGTAACAAGAAACACGCAATACATAAAGTCTATCTTGTACGTTTTAGCTATTTAATGCCACCTTAAGAAATCACACAGAAATCAAGCGCGCAACTGCTTGATACAAGCGAGTTTTACACAATCCGACGCATGACGAGATTTCCTGCAAACACTCGCTACACTCGCGCTCGCATCAATTCTTACGAAAATAATGCGGTCTTATTGTTTATCTGACACTTAAAGCAATAAAAATATTTTCAAGACATAACTGCGCATTTAAATTAAGACCTTGCGAAACCAACTTCTGCTTCTCACAAACCAATTGCAAAAACTGATGCAATTTTTTATCAGCTATTTTTTCAGCAATATTTTTCAATGCGCTATTTTCTTCATGATATGCACGCGCAATCATCATCGCTGAAACAATAATACACTTTAATACCATCGCTAAATCTTGCTTAATCCAATCAGAAACAGGTGCTATTGGATTCACACGATTAACGATAATTTTTTGCATGTGTTGAAATATTTGCAATTGTAATTTTTCATCAATATTTTTTAAGCTTAGTGCTTTAAAATCCGGATGAAAAAATATTTTTTGACAGCGGCTCGCAACGGTTTTAGGTAAAACATGCGCTTGATTATCAATTAAAAAAATAACCACATTGCCTTGCGGTTCTTCTAGTGTTTTCAATAAAGCATTAGCAGCGGCAATCGGCATCGAATCTGCTGGAGAAATAATAACAACCTGGTAACCACCCGCATGTGAAGTTCTCGATAATTTGTCGGATAACTCGCGGATTTGGTCAATTTTAATTGCACGAGATTTTTCTTCAGGCTGGATTAATATAAAATCAGGATGTGTATTAAGCGGCCGATCAGAAAGCAAAAAACTTGCAAATTCAATGGCAAAATTCGTTTTTCCTAACCCAGCAATACCCGACAATAAATACGCATGCGATAAGCGATTTTGCGCATGTGCATTTTTCAAGAGGTCAAATTGTTGTTGGAACTGCGCAATACTCATTTTAATTTATCCAATGCATTTTTAATTTGATATTGCACTTGATCAATCGATTGCGTTGCATCAATGATGACAAATCGTTCCGGGAATTGTCTTGCGCGCACTAAATAAGCTTCTCGCACACGTTCAAAAAAAACTTTTTTTTCTTGTTCAATACGGTCTTTATGGGTGCGGCTTTCAATACGCGACAATCCAATATCAACAGGTGCATCTAATAATAAGGTGAGGTCTGGCGCTAAATCGCCCTGAATCCAAGCTGCCAATGTTTCAATTTTTTTTACCTCTATTTGCCTGCCACCCCCTTGATAGGCAAAGCTGGCATCCGTGAAACGATCAGAAATCACTGTTTTATTTGCAGCTAATGCAGGCTTAATAATATGTGCAACATGTTGTGCCCGCGCTGCAAACATCAATAATAATTCTGTTTCAGGCAATACCATTTCATCACTACGATTTAATAATAAATCACGAATGGATTCGCCAAGCGGTGTACCACCCGGCTCACGCGTTACTACAAAATCGATTTTTTTTTCAGTGAAATAATTTTTTATAAAAGAAAGTGCTGTGCTTTTACCAACGCCTTCGGAACCTTCTAAAGTAATAAAGTAAGAATGCATTTTTACTCACTCGGATCTTAATAACTCGCTACTCGATATACGCTCATGATCGCACCAAAAGATGGGAGTGCTTATCATATCACCTTGAATCGAGATTATGACAAGCAGCTTTTGCTAGTGCTGCTGACTATGATAAACCGCTACCGCTTCCTGATGTTCCACATAGGTTTCAGAAAAAGTATGTCCACCCTTTCCATTCGCAACATAATACAAATAATCCGTTGTTGCAGGGTGCAAGGCCGCTTCAATAGAGGAAATACTTGGCATGCAAATAGGCGTTGGTGGCAAACCATCAATTAAATAAGTGTTATAAGGCGTTTTTGTCAGCAAATCTGTTTTTGTAATGACCACAGTGAATTTTCCACCCACCCCATATTGCACGGTAGGATCAATTTGCAATCGCATATGCTTTGCCAATCGATTCATAATAACGCTCGCAACCAAGGGTCTTTCAGAAGATAAGGCCGTTTCTTTTTCAATCATCGACGCAACAATCAAAGCTTGATACACATTTTGGTAAGGTAAATTAGAAGCGCGATTTTTCCATGCCGCTTGCGACAAGGTTTGCATTTTTTGATACGCCATTTTTAAAACAGACAGGTCCGTATTTCCCCAAGTAAAAAAATACGTATTTGGATAAAACAATCCCTCAGGCTGCACAAAAGAAGATTTTAATTGCTGCATAACCTCAGCATTACTCTCTTTCGTAATGGTTTGGCTTAAGTCTGGATTAGCAGCCATTGCTTCGCGTATATTTTGAAAGGTCCAGCCTTCGACAATCGTCAGTCGGTGTTTTACAAGCCCCGTACCTGTCGACATATTTTTCAATAATTGCCAAGCCGTAATCGGATATTGAATTTGATACTCACCAAAATGCAGCTGAAAACGATTACCCATCATCGCCACCAGCCACTCAAATAATTCAGGATGTTGCAAAATATGCTGCTGATACAGTGTTTGACTGACAATCGTCGCACTTTGATTGGGATACACTTTAATTGACTGTTGCACACCTTTTTTAACAAGCGGGATATGAAAAAACTCATAGAGCACACTGGTAAAATACAATACTGCGATTGCGAGGGCGCCGAAAAAAATATTGAGAAATTTGGATCGCACGATTAAACCTTATGTTTGTGACTGTGTCAGAGGCACACTTTAATTTAAACTGAAAATAAAATGAGAGACGCTATACATTTTGTCAGCAAAAGTCTGAATTAAACTGCGCCTCTAACACAATCACAGACCACAATCACCCCTCATACTTTTTAAAAATCAAAGTGCCGTTTGTACCGCCAAACCCAAAAGAATTAGACAAGGTAATATCAATTTTTGCTTGGCGCGCCGTATGTGGCACCAAATCCAAATCACAGCCTTCATCAGGATTATCTAAATTAATGGTGGGTGGTACGACTTGATCACGAATCGCTAACACAGAAAAAATTGCCTCAACCGCACCCGCAGCACCCAATAAATGACCCGTCATTGATTTTGTCGAACTCATCATTACGCGATTTGCATGCGCACCAAAGGTGTTTTTTACTGCTAATACTTCCAATGGATCACCCACTGGCGTTGATGTGCCATGCGCATTAATGTAATCCACTTGTTCTGGATTTAATTTTGCATCACGCAACGCATTTTGAATGGTATGTGAAAAACCAATCGCATCTGGACGCGGTGCTGTCATATGATAAGCATCCGCGCTCTTTCCATAACCTACCAACTCTGCGTAAATTTTTGCGCCCCGTTTTTTTGCACATTCTAATTCTTCTAAAACCAAAATGCCGGCGCCTTCACCCAAAACAAAACCATCACGATCACGATCCCAAGGACGACTTGCTTTCTCAGGCGCATCATTTCGCGTCGACATCGCTTTGATAATATTAAATCCACCGAATCCTAACTCTGTCGTTGCCATTTCTGTTCCACCCGCAACCATGACATCGGCATCCCCATAGGCAATCATTCGTGCTGCCTCACCAATGGAATGCGCACCCGTCGTACAAGCAGTAACAATAGAAAGATTAGGGCCCTGCAAATTGTATTTCATCGACACAATACCAGGTGCCATATTGACGATAGACCCAATAATAAAAAAGGGTGAAATTTTACGAGCGCCCCCTTCATTGAAGGCATCACGGTTTTTTTCAATATGGTAAAGACCACCAATACCGGAACCAATCAAACAACCAGCACGTGGCGCAATTTCATCGGTGATTTTCAAGCCAGAATCTTCCATGGCTTGTCTAGCAGCTTCTGCCGCATATAAAACAAAAACATCTAGACGACGCGCCTCTTTTGAATCTAGCGCACGTGTTGAGTCAAAGTTTTTCACTTCAGCCGCAATATGCGTATTCATTTGAGAAGAATCAAAGCGGGTAACTAAACCCACACCGCTTTTTCCAGCAAGAATGCCATTCCAAGTGGTCTCAAGATCATTGCCCAATGGGCTTAACATCCCAAGACCTGTGACTACAACACGCCTTCCATTCATGAGAACCCCAACAATACTGATGTTTTGTTGCGGTGAGCAAGGCAACAACGTAAGTTACGATCGCCTATACTCACACCCACACTTTATTTTTCTGTACGCGCTGTAACAAAATCAATGGCTTGTTGCACAGTCGTGATTTTTTCTGCTTCCTCGTCTTTGATTTCAATATCAAATTCTTCTTCAAGCGCCATCACTAATTCTACCGTATCCAAAGAGTCGGCTCCCAAATCATCAACAAAAGATGCTTCATTTTTAGCGTCTTCTTCTTTAACGCCCAATTGTTCAACGACAATTTTACGTATACGTTCTTCAATAGTTGCTGTCATGAAAATACCCTACTCTGTTATTTAAAAAACCGAAGTCTACCACCAAATTATGATCTGATAAATCGTATCCCACCCAAAATCAGTACATACCACCATTTACATGCAAGGTCTGCGCAGTAATGTACGTTGCGGCGTCTGACGCTAAGAATAGTACAGCATTGGCAATATCGCTAGCAACGCCCATTTTCTTAGCAGGAATTTGCGATAAAATGGCCTCTCGCTGCTTTTCATCCAATTTATCCGTCATATCTGTTTGAATAAACCCAGGCGCAACCGCATTGGCTGTAATCCCGACACCTGCCATTTCCATCGCAAGCGCTTTTGTAAAGCCAATCACGCCCGCCTTAGCCGCGCAATAATTTGCCTGACCTGGATTGCCCGTAACACCCACTACAGAAGTAATGTTAATCACCCGCCCCCAGCGCGCTTTTAACATGCCACGTAAACAGGCTTTTGTTGTGCGAAAAATAGCGTTTAAATTCGTGTCAATAACACGATCCCATTGATCCTGTTTCATGCGCAACATTAAATTATCTTCTGTGACACCCGCGTTATTCACCAAAATAGCAGGCGCACCAAATTTTGCTTGAATTTCCTCAAAAGTATTTTCAACCGCAAGCGCATCACACACATTCAGCACAATACCATGACCTGGAATATTTTTTGCGCCTGCTTCGCTGGTTGCTGTACCAATAACAATGGCACCTTGATCAGAAAAACCTTTAGCAATCGCATGACCAATACCACGGCTTGCACCCGTGATGAAGACAATTTTATTTTCGAAAGACATGTTTTAAAGCTCCTAAATTCGCTTATTTAAGCCCATCAATACTTTGCCCGGACCACACTCAAAAAATTCCGTAACACCTTGTGCGCGTATAAATTGAATGGTTTCAACCCAATGCACCGGTGCAATTAATTGTTGAATTAATGCGTTACGAATACTATCAGGATCCTCATGGGTTTTAACATCAAAATTGTGCACAACAGGAATCACTGGTTTTTTAATAGTAATTGATTTTAATGCTTCCGCCATTTTTTCAGCGGCCGACTGCATCAACATACAGTGCGACGGCACACTCACTGGAATTTTTTTTGCTATTTTTGCACCGTGTTTTTTCGCTAATTCAATCACATTTTCAACTGCAGTGACTTCACCTGCAATCACAATTTGCCCTATCGAATTAAAATTAGCTGGAGAAACAACGCCCGCTGTTTCTGCACAAAGATCAATGACCGTTACATCATCTAAACCCACAATAGCAGCCATTGCCCCGTGACCCGCTTCTTGCATATATTTTCCACGTTTTGCGACAAGCGCAATCGCATCTTCAAATAAAAGCGATTCTGCAGCCACTAATGCTGCATATTCACCCAAACTATGTCCCGCAAAAAATAAGGGGGTTTCTGAATGTGTGGATTTCCAGTGTGCAAATGCCGCTATATCCGCCGCTAATAAAGCGGGCTGCGTAAATTCTGTTTGATCCAATCTTTCCACCGGCCCATTTTGTGTTAAATCCCATAAATCATAATTCAAAACAGCAGATGCACGACTAAAAATAGTATGAACCTCTGAAAAATTTTCAGAGAGTTCTTTTAACATGCCGAGGGATTGGGAACCTTGGCCAGGGAAAAGCAGTGAAAGGTGAGACATGTTTTTGCTCCATAAAAAAAGTGTCTGTGGCGGTGATCGTGTCGGGGTGTGGCTTCGTCACGATATAAAAAAGTAGCGAACGAGTAGTTACGTTATCTGCCAAAGTGTCAGAGATTAGTGTCAGTATTTATGCGCGCACCGAAACTGACACTGACACTGACACTGGCACTGGCACTGGCACTGGCACTAATAAATAACCAGTGACGATCCCCATGTAAATCCACCCCCAAACGCTTCAAACAATAACTTTTGGCCACGCTGAATTTGACCATTACGCACACCATGATCCAATGCAAGCGGAATAGAAGCGGCTGAAGTATTACCATGCTCTTCAATCGTTAAAATCACTTTTTCCATCGGCATTTCTAAACGTTTTGCCATTGCTTGAATAATACGCATATTCGCTTGATGCGGCACTAACCAATCAATTTCTGTTTTAGCAATACCCGCTTTCGTCAAGGTTTGATCAACAATTTCACCCAGCTTTGTTACCGCAACACGAAAAACCTCATTGCCTTGCATCTTCAAAAAGTTCTCACTTTTATGGGTCCACAATGCACTTTCTGCATATAATAAATCTGTATATTGACCATCTGCATGAAGATGCGTTGCTAAAATTCCTGGCTTGTCACTGGCTTGCAAAACCACAGCCCCCGCTCCATCACCAAATAAAATACAAGATGAACGATCCGTCCAATCAACAATATTAGACAAAGTATCTGCACCAATGACTAAAATATTTTTATAGGTCCCCGTTTGAATAAATTGATCCGCAATATTCAAGCCATACACAAACCCTGCACAGGCTGCATTAATATCTACTGCAGGGCATTCATTCGAAATCCCTAAACGTTTTTGAACTTCACACCCAACCCCTGGAAAACAACGATCACCAGACGCCGTACCGACAATAATAAAATCAATATCATTCGGCATTAATCCTGCTGCTTCAATGGCACGTTGTGCAGCCGCCGTTGCCATTGACGCTGTTGTATCTCCACTCTCACCAACTAAATGACGACGACGAACACCCACGCGCTGAACAATCCATTCGTCGGTTGTGTCGACCATTTTTTCAAGGTCTGCATTCGTAAGGATTTTTTCAGGAAGGTAACTACCGGTGCCGCAAATTTTTGAGTATTTCATATTGTTTGCTCTTTGGTTTTTTAATGGCTCGCGTTGCAAGCATATGCGCATGCGTTTCTTTAGGAACGTGCACGAAATAACTCCTACAACTGGCATCCACACAATGACGTTATCTTAATGTGTTCTTCCTTCAGAAATGCTCGAAATACTCACCAGTATTCCTTCAGATTTCTTCAGTCAGAACACATCAATCTGCGGCGTCACTTGCAGGAGTTAATTCATGCACGTTCCTTATTGTTTTAATATACTGCTTACTTTCTCACGAATGAGTTCAGGAACATTTTTTTCAATTTCTAATACGGCTTGCTCAAGGGCACATTGAAATGAAAATCGATCAGCACTGCCGTGACTTTTAATGACAACCCCATTTAATCCTAATAAGGTTGCGCCATTACGCTTGCGTGGATCAACACGCTCTTTTAAACGATTAATAATAGGCAATGCAGGAATAATGGCTAATTTTGTCCGCCAATTTCGTTTAATTTCTTCTGAAGCAAAACCCGTAATTAATTTTGAAATACCCTCACAGGCTTTTAACACAGCATTACCAACAAAGCCATCACAGACAACGATATCTGTTTTACCATAAAAAATATCATTGCCTTCAACAAATCCAGCATAATTTAGCACAGTGGTTTGTGATAATAACTCAGCTGTTTTTTTAACTTGTTCATTGCCTTTAATATCCTCAGACCCAATGTTTAATAGCCCAACAGAAGGATTTGAAACATTATCAACCGCTTCTGCACATGTCGACGCCATCACTGCAAACTGAAATAATTGCAAAGGCGTTGAATCGACATTCGCCCCCAAATCTAAGACACGCACATCACGGCCTGTTTTACTTGGAAAGCGCGCCATAATGGCGGGACGATCAATGCCAGGCAATGTTTTTAATACGAAACGCGCCGTTGCCATGAGCGCACCCGTATTACCCGCAGATACACACGCATCCGCACGGCCATCTTTGACACAATTAAGCGCAACACGCATCGAGGAGTCTTTTTTGGAACGAAGCGCAAGCGCAGGTGACTCATCCATCGCAACCACTTGAGTGGCCGCTTGAATTTCCCATCGATCAGATAAGTCTTTGGCCTTTTTAGAAAGCAAAGGAGAGAGGACATCGGGCTTGCCGACAAAAATGAACTTAAGATTAGGATGTCGACGCAAAACAGCAATAGACGCAGGTACTGTGACCACAATGCCCTTATCGCCGCTCATGGCATCAATTGCAATTGTTCTCATAAGGATACACCACGTCAGGGATCCGTTTTTGGGATCAGTTAAGTCACCAAGCGTATTATAGTATACCCCAGCACCTTCCTCATCTTAAAACGCGCCCTGACGTCGACCACCGTTTAGGCTTGATCTTCCGCTACAGTATTTTTAGCAATCACTTCACGACCGCGATAGTAACCATCTGGTGATACGTGGTGACGCAAATGTCTTTCACCTGTTTCTTTATCGGTAGAAACGCAATGCGCTGTCAATGCATCGTGTGCACGACGCTGACCACGGCGGGAACGGGTAACTCGGCTCTTTTGTACAGCCATGATTAATACTCCACTTAAAAAAAGAAGGCAGTATAACAGCTTGTTTCGAGACCGCAAGGAAGACGCGATAAATTGCATCAACCTTCGACCTTCGATGCGTTAAACGCTCTTAAGCAAAGAGGCGCTAAGCCGCTCCTTAATAGGGGCTTTTTTAGAACGTTCAGGATTAAAAAGCTGGTGCTTTAAACTGCTATGCAACATTTTTGACGCCGATTTTTCCAAACTTTTAAGCGGTTGCATAGACACAAGCACGTTATCGCGAATACCAGATGCCATTCGCCACAACCTAAATCTCTCAGCACGCACAGGATCAAAAGGCATTTATAAATCATCCTAATTCAATATGTTTCAGATGATTCTACAAGTTGAATATTAATAAAATATTATTGGCACTCGCCTTCCTCATGACGGGCCACCATTGGCAACACCAACAAAATTTCATCTTCGATCATCTCAGCAAGCACAACAGGTTCATCAGAAATCATTAATGGCTCATAGGCGCTAGATAGTTTTTTCACCCTTTCATAGGTGTTTACAGGACTAAGCGCAAAGGTCAAATCAAGCAATTGCGTCATCTCTCCGTTACAACGCTGACAACACAGCCGCACAGCACCTTTAACAGCGCCTTGAATGAAGCGCGTTCCATTAGCATCCACATCCAAGGTGAGCACCACACCAACAGCTTGTTCTGCTTGATCACACAAGTCCTGCAAGCGTGACAAAGTGGAAAGCATGATAGCTCCCTGCAAAACAGCACCCTGCTTACAAAGACGGACAGGATCAATAGATTTTGGAAGCATTTAAGTTACCTCTCTCTTTTAAGGATTTTTTTAATGCACACGCGAGCGTAGCGGGTATTTGCAGGAAATATCAGAGTTATCGACCCTGAAAATCGCTTGTTACACGCGCGGCTCGCATCAATCTTGTTACACGCGCGGCTCGCATCAATCTTGCTACATGCACGGCTCGTATCAATGCAGTTAACGCACTTAACGCAACGGGGAATGCGTTTTTTCTGTAAATTCTTCTGGGATATCAGCAATTACCACAATTTTTTTCTGATCAGGCAGCGCAAATACCAATTTTTCTGCATGTAAAAATAAACGCTTAGCATGTATATTTCGATTAAAATCTCGATCACCATACTTAGTATCGCCTACGATTGGATGACCAAGCTCTGTCACATGCACACGAATCTGATGGGTGCGACCCGTTATTAATCGCGCACGCAATAAAGTCACTTCGCCAAAAAATTCGACAGGCTCAAAAATTGTTTCCGCAGGCTTGCCTTCATTTTCATCCACCACCACCATGCGTTCTCCACCCTGCAATTTATTCTTTGCAAGCGGCATCGACACATGCTTTTTACCATGTGTCCAATGTCCCTTTGCAAGCAATGCATAGGTTTTTTCAATGGCATGTTCTTTTTGGAGGGCTTGTAATGCGACCAATGTTTGACGGTTTTTTGCCAATAATAAACAACCTGAGGTATCGCGATCAAGCCGATGAACCAATGATAAATTTTTCACATCCGGACGAATATAGCGAAAGGCTTCGATAACACCACATTCAACATCCGTACCCGCATGCACCGCAATGCCAACAGGCTTATTAATAACAATAAGGTCATTATTTTCCAACAAAATAGATTTTTTGAGCAAATCTGACAGACGTACAGACGGCTTCACTTCCACCACCTCGGAAACGCGAACAGGCGGAATACGAACAGAATCATAAAGCTTCAAGCGATAGGTTGCTTGCACACGCCCCTTGTTTACACGCACTTCCCCTTTACGCAATGCACGATAGATACGCGAATGCGGCACACCTTTTAAAGTTGCTACTAGGAAATTATCAATCCGTTGACCCACTCGGGATTCATCGATGGTAATAAAAGTGGCAGTCATAAGCGGTCTCAATGTGAATATCAGCAGGGATTGTACCGCAGATACGCCCGCTGTCACTGTCCAAGCTCATTTTTTTTCATTGCTGTCGTCCGTATTCCTTGTTAACATCAAAAAGTTATTCTCCTGTGCTAACAAATGCTAAAAAATGAAAAGCACGATAGTTTCGAATTTGTCATACCGCGATTTGGCTGCGACATCCGGAAAAAAGCAATCCGGACCCTGAAGATTCTCGGCCATGGCCCAACGGCCCCCACGGAATGACGCGAAGTTTTTAGAATTAACAAATGAATAAACTTAAATAACCGCGTTCACGAAACAGTGAAGCAATAAGATCCAAAAGGATCACGGGTTCAGAATTAATTATATGATTAATCCATATTTTCAAAGACCTACAATGCTTTTCCTCACAACATACTGTGAGTTACTGCTGACGTGAGCGCCTAAAAAATAGGGCTCTCAACATGACAATTAAAAGAATGCTTATCAACGCGACTCAACCTGATGAGTTACGCGTTGCCACTACCGCCGATTCGGTTCTCGTGGATTTGAATATCGAACACCCAGGCCAAGAACAAAAGAAATCAAATATCTACAAAGGTCGCATCTCCAGCATTGAACCCAGCCTTGGCGCGGTATTTGTGGATTATGGCTCTGAACGCCACGGCTTCCTCCCCATCAAAGAAATTTCGCCAGAATATTTTATGTCTTCAATCGAAGGCAAAGCCTTCGAAACACTCGACATTAAAAAACTGCTCCGCGAAGGCCAAGAAATTGTTATTCAAATCGACAAAGAAGAACGTGGCACAAAAGGCGCTGCTCTCACTACTTTTATCTCTCTTGCTGGCTGCTATTTGGTTTTAATGCCAAACAACCCCGATGCCGGCGGCATTTCTCGCCGCATTGAAGGCGAAGACCGTGATCAACTCCGTGAAATCATTGAACAATTACCCGTACCAGAAGGCATGGGGGTTATCATTCGAACTGCAGGTGTTAGCCGCTCCAAAGAAGAATTGGAATGGGATCTAAAAGTGTTATTGCGTTACTGGGAAGCGATCAAGCAAGCCGCTGTTGCTCGCCCTGCGCCCTACTTAATCCACCAAGAAAGCGATGTTATCATCCGCGCTGTACGTGATCATTTGCGTCAAGACATCACTGAAGTATTGATCGATAGCCCAGACGCTTTTCAACGTGCAAAAGACTACATCTCCCAAGTGCGCCCTGATTTTATAGATCACATGAAATTGTATAGCGACACTATGCCGCTTTTCAGTCGGTTCCAAATTGAACGTCAAATTGAAGCTGCCTATCAACGTGAAGTACGTTTACCTTCCGGCGGATCAATTGTGATTGACCACACAGAAGCATTGGTTGCTATTGATATTAACTCTTCACGCGCAACAAAAGGCGGCAATATTGAAGAAACCGCTTTGCAAACCAACCTTGAGGCGGCAGACGAAATTGCGCGTCAATTGCGTATTCGTGATATTGGCGGCCTGGTAGTGATCGACTTTATCGACATGACTCCTGTTCGCAATCAACGCGAGGTGGAAAATCGTTTGCGCAATGCCTTAGGATTGGATCGTGCGCGCATTCAAATTGGTCGCATTTCTCGTTTTGGCTTGCTTGAAATGTCCCGTCAACGTTTACGTGCAGCACTTAGCGTTTCCACTGAAAATGCATGCCCACGCTGCGAAGGTCGCGGCAGTGTTCGTAGTGTTGAATCGGTTGCGCTTTCCATTATTCATTTAATCCAAGAAAACGCATCTCGCGGCAGTGCAAACATTCAAGTACAAGTGCCTGTTGATGTTGCCACTTATTTGATGAATGAAAAACGCGATACGATTAAAGAAATCGAAACGCACTCGACTTCCCAAGTATCGATTATTCCAAACATCCATTTGCAATCACCGCACTTCCATTTAAAAACGAGTCGCGATGAAAGTAATAAATCATTACCAAGCTATAAATCTGTGCGTGTGCCAAAAGTAGAAGCACTCTCAACAAAGACAACATCTCCCGCGAACTTTGCAGAACCTGCTATTTCGCAATATTTAACTAACACAACGGAACAAGCACCTATGCCACGCAAATCAACCGGTAATGGCTTAATTAAACGCTTATGGGGCATGATGTTCGGCGAGGACGAATCATCATCCTCTGCGACAAAAAAACCCACAGTAAAACCTGCTCCACGATCAAACAACACCAATCGTGTCAAACAAGCAGGACGTAATGAACCACGTCGTGATGAGCGACGCGATGAAAAACGTGATGACCGCGCACCACGTGATCGCAATGCACGCCCACAAAATACGCGCGATGGAAATCGTGAAGAACGTCGTGATGGCAATCGTAATGAAAAACGTACTGGCGGCAACAATCGTAGTCGCAACTCAAGCGATCGCCAACAACGTGCGCCACAAAAAATCACTGAGTCTGCTGAAGGAATCGCTGAATCTGTGATTGTTGTTGAGAAGACTGCTGCCTCATTTACAGAAAATCACACTGTTGAAAAAATAGTAGCGCCTGTCGCTGTAACGACACCTGCTGTAGAACAGATAATGGAAAAGCCGGTTGTTGCCACACCTGCTGTTGAAGTACCCGCAGCGCCTGCACAACCTGTGATTTCTGCGCCAATGGTATCGGCTGATGCCTACCAAAACTATAAAGGGTTGTCGTCTGGCAAGCCTTTGCAACAAGTAAAAACAAAGAAGGCGGAATAATTTAAAAAATCCCCCCGGTGCTGCGCACCGGGGGGATTTATACAACAACGATTTTTTTTCTCACAGGGATCTCAAGAACTCACGCACACGATCAAGATCTTCTTGGGTATCGACACCCGGCGGGATATCAACGTTTGTCACACCAACATGGATTTTGTAGCCGTTAAACAACACACGCAGCTGCTCTAAAGATTCAAGTGTCTCATTCAAATTAGTGGGTAATGCTACATAGGTTTCTAAGAAACCTGCTCGATAAGCGTATAAACCAATATGACGATAATAGGCATTAGCCAATTTTACTTCTGTAGGATTTTTTGTTTTTGAAAATTGATCACGATCCCAAGGAATGGGTGCACGCGAAAATGTCATCGCCACATTCCGATAATTTAATTGCACTTTAACAACATTGGGATTAAACAATTCTGCTGCATTTTTAAGTGGCGTTGCAAGCGTCGCCATTTTTATTGGATGATGATCAATCAAATTGTCGGCAAGCGTTCTAATTAATTGCGGAGGGATTAAAGGCTCATCTGCCTGTAACCCAACAATAATATCTTCTTCATCAAAACCCATCTCTGCAACTACCTCAGAAATACGTTCTGTACCCGTCTGATGCGTAGTAGCCGTCATACAAACAGTAGCACCAAACTTTTCACAAGCCTCAGCTAAGCGATCATCATCAACAGCGATAATAATGCGTGATGCACCAGATTCTTTCGCACGCTCATAGGCATGCTGAACCATCGGCTTTCCAGCAATATCCATTAACATTTTGCCAGGCAAACGCGTAGAAGCATAACGCGTCGGAATAATGACATTAAATTCTGTCACAACAAAACCTCTCTTACTAACACGCCTACGCTAATTCTCGCGCCTCAGTCACCAACATCACAGGCACATGATCACGAATTGGAAAAGCCAGTTTATCAAAACGACAAATTAATTCTTGTGCTTCATAATCGTATAATAGCTTCCCTTTACATAAGGGGCACACAAGAATATCAAGCAAGGCATGATTCAACATAAGATTCACTATGACGTAAAGCGAGCTGATTGACCCGTTTCTTCTAATCTTCCCAAAGTCATTATATATAAATTATAAGCATCCTTAGGATTTGGCCGTAAATAATCTAAGCTTCCAAATAAAGATTTAAATTTTGAGCTGGCATTGGAGTTAGTAGCTAAATAAGCCTGCAATACATAATGAACAACGAGTGTATTCAATGAAACACGCAATCCAAACATTCTTTCGCCTGCCCAACCACTTTCAAGCTCTTCGCGAAAATACATTAAGATTTCTCGCGCATTTCCAGCGGATGCTCTAGTATCTCCACGGAGCAAAGAAGCCAACTTTTCAGCGCTGTTACTTAACCCAGGATCTACAACATAATCCGCCAATGCAGAGCGTACTCCCTGAAAAACCGTATAGCCGCTACTAATAAAGCGTGACATCAATCCAGCATCTGGATCAGCTTCAACCGGCTCTTGTGAGCCTCGCACACCATCAACCACGCCATCACGACTTCTTTTATAATCTGCCAAAGCATAATTAATAGCCTCAGCTAATTTGCCTTGTGACTCATCATCACTAAGCCAATCTCCTAATCCTGCCGACAACTTACGCAGAAAATCTACCCTTTCCTTGGGAGAACCATTTCCTACATTACTCGAACCAGAGAAATATTTGAGCACGCTACCGTCTCCCTAATTTTAAGTATGCAAGATCTTCGGGACAGCAGGATTTGAACCTGCGACCCCTTACACCCCATGCCGTCGATAATAAAATAAAATACGATATTTATCATCATGTTACGCAACATAAAATTTAAAATGTAATTTTAGGGTGCAATTAGGGTGCATTATCAGTGACAACCAGTCACAAGCAAAGCAACACCATGAAAACATAATTTAGTTAACTAATCCTGCAGTAAAACCGGTAAAAGTGCTTCAATGCTATCATTGAATTATCAAAATTCAAATTACATTTTCTCGCCTATAAAATAACACACTCACGCGCAAACGCATCATTTACTTCTTCTGCAAACCCCAACGATTTTTTCGTTATCCCGTTTTTTTCTAATAGGTTTTTTATATCATTTTTATATGATAATGGGAGGTCAAATTTTATTAATTCAAAATTTCCTTTTCTGTGACTTTTTACATAAAAATCGATAGCAGGCCATTCTTGATGAGAATAATAATATGAGCATGCATAACGAAATCGAGTAAACAATCCCTTCTGCTTTATAATTCTTTCATTCATACACCCAGGATTGCTGTACATAACCTCAATAGGATTGTATCTATTGTTGGCAATTTCCTTATATGCATATATCGAAAAAGAACTTGCCGTTAAATCTTCAATAGAAAAATATAGCGCAACACGCGGATCGTACGACCAGTCCAAGGCAGCAGTTGGTGTGTCATAGTGCTGCGGTAATGACTCATCATAGCCTGCCATTTCCTCACAAGTCATACCATTTTTTAGGATTTTGTCATCCAAAGAAATAAGCGTAGTCGAACTATCTAACTCATGTCGAAAACAGCACAAGAATGTTTCTTCCTTGAGCCAATATTCTGGTTTTTTCATTTCATACATTTTTCGTGTTACATCATCAAATTTTGACGGGTACCTTTCAACATGCTTAGACAAAAAATAATTATACTGCATTTTAAACATTGTAATTTTGTATATTATTACTACATCTGGATAATGAATTGCATCTTCTGCGTATCGAATCATTTTCACTATATCTTTATAAGAATCGCTTTTCATCCAATTAACGCAATTTTTTGCTAAATTTCCAAATAATTCTTCTATTTTATGCAAATCCTTTTTTCTAAATACTTTGGGTTGCAATAAAAAATCACTATCTGACTGACCTCTGAAAATAAACCCAAACTGCCTTAACCGATCAATTTCATTAAAAAAAGAATCGAGAGTGATAAAATTTTTCCTTCCATCAAGTAAATCTTTTTTTATGTCAGCCATAACCAGCATCTTTCAATCCACATATGATTTTACAAAAAATGACCATTAAGAGCGATCAATCAAATGATATGCCAACCATGCATCCAAATCATCACGCAAGTAAACAACCCGCTTTCCAAGTTTCGCATAACGGGGTCCATGTGTTCGCCCAGGCAATATACCATTCATACGATCTTTTTGTAAAAATGACACCGACATACCAACATATTGCGCTGCTTCTTTTTCATTTAGCGTTTTCGACAAAAGTTCATTGTTCATTATTTCACCTCACATTTATCATAGTACAACAAATAAAAACCCCCTTAGAAAAAGAGCTTTTTATTTATAGAACGAATAAAAATAAAACCCCACACAAAAAACATGCAGGGTTAGCTATAAACGTAAGATTCATTCAAAAAATTGCTTTATTCGTCTTCTTCATCAAATCCTCGACGGCTTTGTGTTAACTCAAAAGCAATTCGTTCAGCTGCATACCAAACAAGTAGATTTTTATACTGCTCATCACTTGCAACATCTTTTGCGCCATTAAATGACGCAATAAGTTCTGCACAGGTTTGCATACCGAAGTCTTCTCGATCTCGTTCAAGCATGTCCCAAATATTATTACGATATTCGTTGTATAACGCATTAGTTTCTGAATAATAAATTAATCCAGAAAAACCACCTTGCGCACCATGCTCACAAAGATTTAGAAGCTCGTCATAGTCAAACTGATTTTTCATCCAGTCTTTAAAAGTTAAAAAATTATTGTCAGACATCAATTTCTCCTTAGGTTAAATTAAAAGCCAAAGGAGAAAATCCGGGGGGATTGTTCTCCCCCAGCGGGTTAGTTAAAAATTAAAACGTTTATACAAAACTGCGAATATATCGAATGAAAGAAAAAACCTCATAGGGTAATAGCAAATCACTATGATCATCAAATCTATAATAGTTATTTTCTTCTTCAATATCGTCATAATCATCTTCACCGATGCGCATAAAAGACCACTGAAGATTAAAGCTGCTGCAGATTTCAGAAAAAATATCCCACGCTAAATCAATATCTCCATACCACTTTATAGAATCTTCATAGATCACTATTAGATGGTAAGAATTTTTTTGCTTTTCTTGAAATAAATTAAGTAATTTTTCTGCAGTATCTGTATTACTTTTATAAAATTCAGACTGCATAAAATTTTGTTTAACTTGATCAAAAATGGCTTTTTCTTTGGAAATAACCGCAATAGCAATTTGTGAACGTGTACACATTATAAATTCTCCTTAAGTTGATTAAAAACCAAAGAAGAAAACCGTCAAAGTTTTCGCCTTTGGCGGTAAATAAAAAATATTGAATAGAAAATTAAATAGAAAAATAGTTGTTTAAAATATATTGAAGCTTCTGCAATAACCTAGGTTGTAATTGCGCAATAGAACAATAATAATTATGAAAGGCATAATAATGACCATTCAAATCAATATCATCCTCATACATTAGTGCCATATCACGCTCATAATTTGCATCATCAGCTGCCATTGAAATAATGACCTCTTCAGTAATGCCAACCTCAAGCGCTAGTGCCAACCATTTAATATCTTCCATATCCATCACACCCCATACAGCACTATTTAAACCATCAGAACGTAATTGACTTTTAAGTCGAGAACTATTCATCCAATCATTAATATAGCGAAGTCGGTACTCAGGAAAATTTACAAATCGTAAATCTGGAATTGATTTATTTAATTGTTCAGTTAAAAAATACAGCGCCATCTCTAAACATTTCACTTCCTTTGCATTCAGTGAAAGACCAGCAATAACACCTAATTTTGGAACATAATTAAATGTTGATGTTTTAAGAGAAACGTTATTCATAATAAATATCCTTAAGTTATTAAAAAAGCCCCAAGAATCCGAAGATCATTAGGGCTTAAGTGAAAGACAACAAGATTAAATAGTTGACACAAAAAGCTTTATGACTTTTTGCCCCACGCTTTCTTTTCCGGTTGTGCTGCAGGCTTAGCTTTCTCTTTTTTCTCTGCTTTTTTCAGCATTTCGATACCACTTGCTTTTACAGAGATGTAAAGTGCTTCTTTGCCTGATTGTTTATTAACACCTTTAGCTAAATCGATACGATCAAAATGAATACGAACGTAATCGCTCACACCAAAGTTTTTTAATTCCTCAAACGCTTCTTCTGGAAAATGCGCATTAACAACTTGAGACTGAGTGTCGTCATTGTTATCACCATTTGCCACCAAAAAAATCATCACATCCATAAAGGATTTGCCATCTTTCTTTTCAGAAACGGCAATTTTTCCAATATTTCCGCGAAGGCCTTTTTCAACGCTTAGTGAATAGTTAGTAAAGTTACTCATAGTAGTTCTCCTTAAAGTTAAAAAAACTAAACGAGAACAAATAGCCCAAAAAGGGATAATTATTCCCTTTTAGGGTTGGTTAAAAAAGTGTTATCAAAATGATAAACACCAGATAGATACTTAATTTAAAAAAAATAAAAATTAAGCAGAGGTTTGGTACACTATTACTTTCATAATAGTGGTTGCCTTTCATACCACGACAACGCATCACAATATTTTTGGTCGATTGTGATCACGACACGCTAAAACCCTCAAAAACATTATTTTTCAATTTTGGTTATTTCTTTATTGGTAACGACACCCGGCTTATCACTATCGAGATTAATGTAAGGTGAAAATGGCGAGCGTAGTGTTTTATCTAAAACATTAGGCGGTACTTTTCCAAGCGCTTTTTGCGCGGATTTTGCTGCATCGCTATCTGCTTTAATATCTGCACGAGTGAGTGTGAAAGATTGCCATTTAAATGGCAGCTGAAATAAAGAAACCACACGCTCAACCCATTCAGAACGAATAGCGTCTTGTGTTTTATCTAAAAGCACACCAACACGATTTGCGGTTAATACAACACGCATGAGCTCATCAAAGTCCCCTACTACGCCTGCAGCCAAATAACCATACTGTGTGCGAAACCATAAATTTTTTATAACGGGTTTTTGTGAAACAAATGGTGTAAATAGTAGATTTGTTTGCCCATAAGTTACACGAATTTTTTCTTTATAATCCTGGATAATTTGCGCTAATTGATTACGTAGCTGAATGATTGCGTCATATACTTTTAGTAAATACCAATCGGCATAGGGGTCATCCTTTTCTGATGCATCCCAAATTGCTGTCATCTGTCCTGCAAACTGCAATAGTCCAACAGAACCTTTGGTAACATATCCAAGAAAAAGTAACTGTGCGTCCATTGTATGTATTTCAAAAGGAATGCTACCAAATAATCGACCAGGACGATTATTTTCTTTTTGTTGTTCGTCTTGTGTTGCGGCTTTTTTAAACATAAAAATATCCTCTGTTGAGTAGTTATAGAATGAATAGAACTTTTAAAAAAAATGATTTGAAAAAAAATCATTAAACGCTAGCGAGTGGGTCAACACTCAATAGTGAGTTGACAGAAAATTGAATTGAATGATTAGAAAGAAAATCTTGCGGTTTTATAACAATACCTGAAATAACACTTCGTTCCTCCCATTTGTTTAGACAATAAAAATGAATGCGCGAGCCTTGTTTAGTTCGTATCAACGATTTATTTTTTTTAATTGTCTTGGTTAACTGTATGCGTTGCGTTAAATTAACTTGCCTGTCAGAAATCCCAAAATTTTTAAGTTGATAACAACAAAATTCATCAATAATTTTTGGAAGTACTAGCAACAACCCTAATTCAATACCATGCACAACACTGTCAAGCTGATTAATCGATAATATTTGATTTTCTAATGCTTGCTTCAACCATAGCCAGAAATCTTGATCATCAAATACTGGCATTTGCACTTTATTTTCGGCAATATTTTTTACTTCAGGCTCAGCAGATAATAAATCATTTTTATCACTGACTACATCGGTGGTGATTAATAATGACTCTAGCGAAAATTCCTTTTTTTCTTGTGAAGATATAAACTTGTTTGTCACAATAATTTCATTAAAAATATTTTTGTCGGCATTCAAGTAAGCTTGCAGCAACTCAAATAATTTTTTATTTCGCCTCAACCAAGAAAATGCCTGAGTCGGCAGAATAGACTCTGCAACACCTAATCGGTTACTCTGATCAACTTCTTTGAATAGTGCGCCTGCGAAAACAGCAAACGTCCACTCTTCTCGCTCACGAAATGATGCTTCACTATCAGCACCCACAGGCAACAAATAACCCTGACGTTTTTTTAATGTCAACACGACATCAGTCAGTACAGCTGTTAACACATCAGCTTGATTTTGCGAAACAAGATAATTTTCAAAGTTATTTACTGAGGTCACATAAAGCGATAGAAAATCATTTTGCGTTACACCTGATAAAGTTTGAATCTGGTTAAGAAAACGCTTTTTTATTTCGTTTGTTAAATTAGGCGATACAAGATTATTGGCATTATTAGCTTGATTATCCTGCCTCTTTTTTATTTTTAACCATTTGAACATCGTAATCACCTAACTGTTTGACAATAGCTGATAGCAGTACAGGAGGTTGTTCACCAGTTAAAACGATAGACTGACCTTGACCATTGGATTGCGTAAATACCAAAATTGGCAAATAAATAGCGCCATTAATCGCGCGAGTTTTTGCCGATGTGATGTTTTGATTAATTTGGTTCTGTATTCTTTGATTTTGCATCGAATTTAATAAAGCGTTAGAGCTAAAACCTAATGTATTTGCAATATACAAAGCATCATTCATAGTTGGCGTAGCGTTAAGCTGCATCAACTGACTATGAATCTCAGCCCCACTTTTTTTATTTTGCGCTGCAACTGCTAATGCAACACTGGCAATAACACGGGAAGCTGGTGTTAATAATGGTGTCACACGATAAACCACATGCAAATTTGGATATTGCGCTTCTAAACTTTCAATTACAGGTTCCATTCGTCTACAGTGTGGACATTCATAATCGTAATATTCCACCAGGGTCACATCTCTATTGGAGTTTTTGGCTATCGTTTCAGAAAAACCAACATTAATGTAAAAAATAAATCCCACTGCAAATAATATCTTAAACACAATACTTCCCATAAGATAAACCCTTTATTACCAGTGCCCAAATAACGGCATGCCCGTCTCTAGGTCCAGTTTGTGTTTTGTTTTATAATCCGCTCTTAGTTGATCCAATACCTGATGCAACAGCTTTTTTTGTGAATCAATAAAAGCATCAAAATCACCTTCACCTTTTGTCATTTTCTCAAGTTGCTCTTCCCATTGTGCACTTAATACAGGATTTTTTATCGCATCAGGTAAAATATCAATTAACGCACGGCCCTTTTTAGTTGAAAAAACCTGTTTAGATTTTCGCTCTAAATAACCCCGTTTAAATAGCGTTTCTAAAATTGATGCACGAGTGGCTTCAGTACCAATCCCACTACTGTCTTTTAAAATCTTTTTAAATTTTTCATCCTCAACAAACTTGCCAACTGTTTTCATCGCATCAATTAGGCTGCCGTCTGTAAAGTGTGCTGGTGGTTTTGTTTGTTTTTTTTCAACAATCGTTTCTTTATTTTCAACAACATCACCTTGCATCAATGTAGAAAGTTTTTCATTAATGGCAATTCCATCATCATCGTCATTTAATAAATGACGATTAAAGGCTTGCTTCCAACCCATTTTTATCGGCGCGTTACCTGTAGCAATAAATAATTCGCCAGAACAGATTACCTCAACATACACTTGCAAATAGGTGTAATCTCCTAAAAACTGCGCTATATATTGCCTTCGAATTAAATCATAAATATTGAATTCAGCTTGCGACATTTTTGCAATAGATACATTTTCATTTAATGTTGGAATAATGGCATGATGAGCAGTGATTTTTTTGTTATTCCAAACAGATGATTTAAAATCCAGGTCGCATGATTTTACCAAAGGCGTAATATCATTATCAATCTGAGTCATCGCTTTTAATACGTTTTTAATTTCACCTTGTTGTTCCTCGGGCAAATAATCACAGTCAGTTCGCGGATAGGTAGTTGCTTTATGTGTTTCATAAAGTGATTGGGCAATATCCAATACTTGTTTTGCTGAATAGCCAAACACACTGGAAGATTTCTTTTGCAAAGCAGATAAAGAAAAACATAAAGGTGCTGTTTTCTTTTTCTGAGTTTCTTTAACGCTGTGTATTACACCCGGCTTATCATTAATTTTAATAGCAATACTTTCAAGAATCTTCTTATCTAAGCAATGACCATTATCATCTAAAACAGAATCAGGCGCCCTCCAAGTTGTCCAAAAATCTGATTTTTTATCATTTGAAAATAACACTTTTAATACAAAATAATCTTTGGATTTAAAATTTTCAATTACATAATCTTGATCAACCACCAATTTTAACGTCGGTGTTTGAACCCTACCTACTGATAACACGCCATCTGAACCATACAATGCAGTCACTCCCATCGTGTTATTCATGCCTAATAACCAATCAGCTTGAGCTCTGGCACGTGCTGCTTGATATAGACCTGCCATTTCGCTATTGGGACGAATATTTTTTAATGCTTTTTGAATGGAAGTATCGTCCAGTGCTGAAAGCCATAATCTCTCAACTTTGCCTTTATAATTGCATTTCTCTAATACTTCTTCAGCAATGGCTTGTCCTTCGCGATCTGGATCAGTAGCAATAACTACATGATCCGTCTTTTTTAAAAGTGCCTTTATAATATTAAATTGTTTTTTTCCTCTTGCTGTAATTGATGATTCCCATTTGACTGGTATCACTGGCAGTTTTTCTATACGCCATGGTTTAATATCTGACTTGTAATATTCTGGTGGTGCTAATTCTAAAAGATGGCCAATACACCACGTTACTTGATAACCATTGCCTTCAAGATAACCATCACGTTTATTTGTGGCATTTAAATTACGCGCAATATCTCGCGCTTGTGCGGGTTTTTCGCAAATAAATAATTTCATAGAATTCACCATGGGGTTGTTATTAATTTTTTAAGTGCTTGGATGTTACGAGAATATTACGATAGCTATCTGTATTAAAAATAAGATCTAAAAAGAAATTGGATTATTTATAAATAGCCCAATAATTTTCCCAGTATATTAAATACGAAAAAAATTTCAAAAATCAAAAATAGCGCTAGTAATTTCAATCTTTGATTAGATAAATAGACAATCGTTTCAGGCGACCAATGTTGCCGCTCACCAAGATGCGCTATAAAATAAGGCCATAAAAAAAATAATAGCGCGTAAAATGAATATCGCCACAGCATTAAAATATAATGATAATTGGTCAATGGTTGTGATAGCGCATGTTTTGAGCTTAAAAAAAATAAATAATGGCTTATAAAAAATAAGCCTAGACATGCTATCACAACAAATAAAGACAAACGAAGTAATGTTTTCATAATAAATCACCCTTTATTTTTTTACAATGGCACTAATTCCAGGCCTTATAAGATAATTAGCCAAGGTACCCACTTTATTTCCCGCAGCATCCCCAGGAGCTTTCATTTCTGATAATGCGCTCATCATACTGTTTCCCACTTTTAAACCACTCCAGGTCATTATCATTAAAAACAGCATCGGGAGGACTACATAAAGCGTGCCAATAATATAATCGACAAATACCTGATCATTAATACTGCCGGCTAAGACTGCCTCTAATTTCATCGTAAAATCAGGTCGTGTATAAAGCGCTGGAATTAAAGTGTTATCGAGATACAACACCCAATGCCACAAGTAACTCCAAAAAGTAATTGCAAAAATTGCGCTACTTCCTGTCACAATAAAATGCAACCGATAACTGGAAAATGGAATGGCTAATGCCAGTAAAGCGTAGATTGTCATGAGCAATAACGCTTGAATAACGGGTAGTGCATTAACCAGCAATGTTAACTTTGGAAAATAGGACATCCCTTCTACTGACACACCTACTTTACTGCCGACTTCACTTGCCCAATTTCCCGTTGTTTCTTGATCCAGCGATTCATAGCCTCGCGCAATTTCACCCAATGACATTCCGTGATCAAATGAATGTTGAATTAAATTGCGTATACCTGCATCAGCTAGCTGACCGCTGTTGCCGCCAATTTGCGTTATGGTTGTTAAAAAACTCGGAGGCAATGCTTTTTCTAATTTAGCGTGAAGGCCATTTTCTGGATCAGACCACCATGCCTGACAACTTGGCTCTCCCCATTTGCTGTGATCACTTACCTGCCCTTCATATTGATCGCGGGTGGGATCAAATAAAAATCCCTTAACGGGTTTTTGTGCTGATAAGGAATCATAAAATCCTGGTGTATTTAGAAAAGCAACAGAGCCAATCCAGCCTAAATCATTGTGACCATATTGTTTTTGTAATTGTTTAATTTCTGTTTTTTGTGCGTGACTTACATTCGACATATATTTTGAATAGGCAGGCACATAACAATCGTTGTAAAACTCAACCGTTTCTTTTTTTAATTTAGGATTGGTGATGTGTGTCATATCCAGCGAGCTTTGCAATTGTCTGTAATTAATTGGCTGACACGAAATACCTTCTGTTGCAGCGTGCGTAAAGCCATTTGAAACACTCATAACCAAATACCAAAGGACTGGCACTTCAACGCCTGTAGCTGCTTTATATTCGTTATCATAAGTAGTTCCTGTATTTCCTGGTGTTGCTACCTTAGCATTTGCCACACAAGCAGGCTCATAGTGCAATACGGTGGGCTCAAGTGGCACAGCAGGTACACAGCAAAATTCAATTATTAACAATGCTCCAACAATTTGAATCATCAAACGACGCAAGGTAATAACTGCTGCACTTTTTGGTTCTTGAGATTCAAAGGGTTCTAAAAAACATCTCAGCACAATTCCAATAAAAGGAATAAAAACAAGTCCTGTTCCCACCATAACAGCCCATAAATTTTGATACTGTTGCCAACCAATCAAGGTGGTATATAAAGCAAGATAGCCTGTCACACTCATAACACTTAACCTCAAATAAAATTGGGAACGGTTTCTCATTTATAAAAAACGCCCATTACTGAGCGTTTTTGAATTAAAAAATGAAACTCAAGGACCATTAGAAGGTGCTGCTTTAATGGCGCCATTTTCAATAATTGCGCCGTTAGAACTTGGCATTGCAATTTCTGTATTGCTGGCTTCTGTTGCATCACCCGCTTGCATCACAGTAGATAACATACTCGACATCAATGTTTGCCGTGCTTTTACAAACATTAAAATGTTCTGCATATCTTCCTGTAATTCAGAAATTCCAGATTGGATCGTTTTCTCTGCCGCTTTATTTGCATAAATAGCCGGAACGCGACTACCCGATTGCAATATTTGCATCGATAATCGTGCCTCATTAAACACGATGGATGCTGCAATGTTTTGTGCCAATTTATTGACAATAATTGCTTGAATCACTTTCGGTTGTTTTTGTATGGCCTCTATGACTTCAGGCGAAATAGCAGTACCGCTTGATCCAAGTGCTTTTAATGCATCCCTATCAGATAACGGTGTTTGACCCGTCACAAACGCTTCTAGATTTGGCAATACTTGCTGCGTTTGATATTGAATATCAGAATAAAGTCCAGCACCCGGTTGAGAACTTTTTTGTCCCCCATTGTAGGTCGTGATGATTTGATCTCCTACGACATTGGTAATCCAGTCTGCGGCACTCTGCGCCGTTGGAAAAACTTTTACAATTTCTGACTGAGAATCACCCAAAAGACTATTTTTAAAGCTAGATTGCACGTCATTTACGATAACGTTATAGCCTGCCATCGCTGTGTCGTGAATGACATGAATGAGCGGTTGATTCACACCACCTGCATAAGTCGTTTGAACACTGCTTAATTTAAGTGATGAATAACTTGAATCTGGATTCACCCAGGGCACACCCGCTTGACCTGCATTTTGTGAGACATCTTGTCTTGCTTGATTAATATCGCCATTGCCGGATAATTCTGCTGTTCCAATATCTTGCTGCCAACGGTTCCCCAAAGAAATTTGTCCCCAATGGGCATAAGGGTTTTCACCAGAACCGATTTCAGACTGCATTACTTCACAGCTTTTCGTAGAAAGTGCAATATTTTCTTCTGCCTCACTCATGGCATTGGTAATTAAATTATAAAGATTAGGGTCAGCACGTGAGAGTTCATAAAGGGGAAATTCAGTAACAGCACCGGTTGCAGCACTCAACACTTCTTGCTCAACATTCATAGCGCTATCTTTAATTGCATTGAGAGAATTGCTGATAGAAGATGCTGGATTAAAAACACCGCAATCAAAACCGAGCCCAACACTGCCGTCCACTGTTAAGGGAATATAAGCGGTATTATAAAAAGCAGGAACAGGCACATCATTTCCACCTCCCATCTTATAATAAAAACCGCTGCCGATAGCGGGGATTAATCCCTCATCATCTGCATAGGCAATAGAGCCTGAAAAACCACAGATAACAATGCTGATTAAAAATGCCAGTTGAATTAATTTTGCCGTCATAGGAAAAACTCCTAATAATTATTTTTTAATTTTTAATTTTTAATGCGATAAAAATATTTTTGACGCGCGAGCGCGCTACAATTTATTTTTGTGTTTTTGCGAGAATAAAATTTGAATTTTCGAATTTTTGGATGTATTGAAATGCTAGAAACTGACAGAACCTAAATACGCAGCACCTGGTTTAGGAATACAGCCATGATAATGACGCCATAAAATCCACACATAACGATCATGTCCCTTAACTGCTGCATTAGCCTCCCAAGGAGTAAGATTTGTAATATCGCTGCCGCCAAAAACGATACATTGATTCTTTTCTTTGGGATAAATCATTTGAAACTGTGTATCTGCACTATTTGCTTTTATGGGGTATGCCTTGCAATGATCACCACAATTATTTGATAGCGGCATATACACATGCGGCTGTCCAATTCCAGTAATAATTGTGGATGCTCTCACGGCTGCAACGGCACCTGCTTTTGCATCATCGGGTTGGTTCACATATCCATTTCTTGGATAAACTGATCCCCAATCATGCAATATAATTACTCCCACATCGTCTAAACCTGGAATAATGCTACCTGGATAAAAACGTTCAAGCGCTGGAAATCGCCAAGCATAGGCATCCGCCAAAGATGAGTAATAGGGGACAAAAGGCTTTGCAGTGCTGGGCATTAAAATATTAATGCCATTTAAAACAATTAACGCGGGATTACCAATAATATCCACTTCATGAAATTTATTATTAATATCTTTATGTGAATTATCATTCTCATCCCCTCCAGCACCTAAATTAAAATGAGTAAAATGGCTCATTTCAGCTTGCCCTGCTTTATAAAAAACGGGGTCTTCAATGTCTTTCACAAATCCCCATGGATTATTATCGTGATGTGTGTAAACACTCACGACTGCATCCGGCACATACTGATCTACTTTTAATGTTGTTTTGACATAACATCCCGTGATTGAACATTGCATCCAAAAACACATGCCAGTAATGTGGTAGTGCATGCATTTTGGAATCCCTTTAAATGTATCCTCCGCAATATCAACTGAACTAATGTTGCTATCAGCATACGTGTTATGCAGAGGTAATAAAAAAATAAGACTCAGCATACTGCCAAATAAAAATATTTTTATTTTATTTTTTTTCATAGAAATGAATTCACGAAAAATAATTCGACAATCAAAGCAATATTCTTTTTCTATCGATTAATTTAACCAAATAAAATAAGATGTTTATTTAATTGTCGAATAGTTAATGTTTGAGATTAGAATGTTTCGGATTTTTTTAAATATTGCAGGATCACTGCATGCTTGCAGCAACCCTCTTTGCTGCTTCAAGTTCTGAAATTTTATATTGATCCATCAGTTTTCTACGCTCTGCTTTTTCGTGTTTTTCTGTCATAGCTAAAGCCAAGCTCAAACGTGGTGGTACATTACGAAATAAGGCCTTAATACGACTTGAGAGAAGCACGCCTTCAACATATTTTTTAGATGATTTACGCACAGATCGAAATAACTCACGCTCTTCATCCGTTAATTTTCTAAATTCTTCAACTGCTTTCATCTCAACCTCACTCATACCAAGACAAATCCAAAATTCCATCATCGAGAGAATTTTTCTGGCTTCTTTAGGAAAGTCAGATACGTTTTGTGTTGCAAGCCATAACCACAAACCAAATTTACGCGACATCTTGGCGCATTTTGTTAAATAGACAACGGTTAATAAATTTTTAGTAATGGTGTGAATTTCATCGCCAAAAAACAGTGTAAAACGCTCTTCAAATTGTCGCTCTTCGGCTTTTGCCATCGTGCGAGACATCAATCCCATAAAAGCCAGTGCATTATGTGCTTCGTATCCTTCATCTTTAAATAAGCCTTGTTCAAAAAGCGTAATATCCGCATTGGGCCATGTTTTACCGCGTCTATTAAACACAAGATTGGCAATAGTGTCCTTGGTAAAAAATGCCATGCTATCCGCCATTAAACGAAGTTTGGCTTGTTTCTCACGCTCTTTTTGTTGTGATTCTAATTCACCCGCCATCTCGCGTAATGCGTTCACAATATCTTGCGGAATCATTTGATCAAACCCTGCAGATTTGGCCGCACGTGCAGCCCTGACCAACGCATCTAAAATCAACATACGATCTTGGCGCGTCATGTTTTCCTGCTCTTTTTGCTCACCGCCCGTAATCATGAGTTGTGCGGAGAGCGCCATCTCACCCATATAATCACGCGATATTTCACTTTCATCATCAATAACTGCGTTGTGATGATCAGCATCTGTAAAATCTTTTTCTAAACGATTTTCTAGCTTTACTAAGACTTGATCCTTAACTTGCTCCTTCATCATTGAATCAACTTGATTCAACATTTTTTCGCTATCAACAAACGGATTAAGAATAGGTGGATTATCTAGCGTTACTGCAACGTGATGAACTGATAAACCATTTTCAGAAAAATAATCTTTCAATAGATGAAAAGAATTTCCTGCATCCACCATCACCAAATAAGGTCGATAGATTCCCATAATTTTAATTAAAAGATCGGTGCTGGTTGCGGACTTTCCAGAACCAGTGGAGCCTAAAAGTAATAAATGGCTATTCTGATCTTTATCTTTTGGATTAAAGGGATCAATGGTAAAGCTCTCACCGCCTCGATTTAAAAACTGCAACAGCGGATGACCTGTACCGCGTTCGCGACCGTAAAGCGGAATTAAATTAGCCAATTGTTTTGCGAAAACATAACCACTACGATAAAGATTTTGCCTGTCAAAATGATAGCTATAACAAAAAGGCAAATTATTAAGATAGCTGTGTATTGGCACAAGATCATGATCACTTTTTAGAACATGAAAACCATTATTAATTAACAATGATTCCAAATCATTTTCTTTTTCAGCTAAATCTTCTAAATTATCACCTCGCAAATAAACACCCATTGTTGCTGGGAATAAATAATTTCCTTTTTCAATGGCACGTTTCGCAATTTGACAATCTTCAAAGGTAACGGTGGCTGCCGTAGTGTTACTTTTGCGAGCCCCTTCCTCAATTCGATCTAAATGATTTTTTACTATTTCTTGAGACTGAATTACAACGGTTAAAACAAAGCTTGCACCTTCAGGAAAATTATCAAATAAACCATAACGAAAACTGCCAAACGCACGATCTCGCGTTAAATGACCCACATCAGGTACTTTGCTCAAATGCTGAATTGTCACATAACGATGCGGCAAACCATCAAAATACCAGACACCATCATCGTCATTTGACTCTGGCACTGAATAAAATAATTGCTCACTAAAGTCATAAGCAAATGGGCGATCATTTTCATTTTTAGAATAAGGGATTAAATCCAATAATTGATCGACATTATTTTTGGTAATTTTTGGTTTTGGATTAAACCAACGAATCAACCAGTTGCGAAAAGCTTTGCCATCCAGACGTTTTGCTTCAATACCAACCCCTTTTAATTTTGAAATAAGACTGATTGCCACTTGAGTCAAATCTTGCAGCGCTGTTCTACCACGTCTTAATGACATTTTCTTAGTGTACTGACGATAAATAGCCACACGCACTTTACGTTGTCCACCATGAAAATTACTGTCAGTGACTTTATCGTCATAAAAAATACCGCCAGCCCGAGATAACCATTCACAATATTCTTTCATGGTATTTAAATAGGTTTCTTTAAATGGGCTATTTTGTGCTGTGGGCTGAATGTAGTCAGAAATTGCACGATATAAATAAGCCATACTCAACTGATCTTGCACATAGAACTGCAAAATCCACGGAGATTCTTCATCACCATATTGAGGAAACGTATCTTGAAAAATGCCTTGCAATCCATCGCGCAATTGTGCGAGATAATCTTCAGATTTAGCTTCACTTGGCACTAAACTCAATTCAAAAACGGCACCCACAGTTGTATCTTGCAATAAAACACTTTGCGTTTTTTCGTCAAATTCGACCCAGGGTAAATGCTTTAATATTGAAGTAGGCAATTGATAATTCTTTTTTGCTGATTCAATTGTCAATCTATTATCATTTTTTTGTTTTTCTGAATTTATTTCTTTTTTTACGGACATATACATGCCTCAAATTCAATATTGATTGAAAATTTTTTATGGGAATTAAAATAAAGAGAGATTTTTATTGTGTATCAACTTCACCAGGCATCGCGTAATACACATGCTGGTACAATGGAAATACAGTTGAATAACCAGGCACAGGCGTTAAGTTATAGCCTGTACCTGCTTCATGTGGATACACATACATCACAACGTTTGGATTAGGTAATTGTGGAAATTGATTGTTAATTTCATTTTCTTGACTACGAGTATATCCACTATAATTTGCGTTGCGCGCTCTTAACGTATCCACTTTATTTCGCACTTGATTAAGTGAGCCACTTCCATTTGAACCATCAGTGCCATCAATAGCATTATTATACGATTGCTGCATGGATATACTGCCAGCTGGCATTTTGCTCGACATCAGGCTTGAGCAACCATTTAAATTAACTACGCCAAGTATACTAATCAAGCTGATTGTGATTAGTTTGCAATGAATTTTCATAGTTCACCTTCCTCGCATTTGAATCATGATTAATCGGAATTTGTTTGGTGATATTCACCACCACTTTCATTGAATGCCCAGTTTTGGAATTAACATTGGATACATACACATAATCAAATGAATTCTGTACGCGGCGATTCCACCAGGTTTGTGCGGCTTGCGCTGCTGCTGAGCCACCTTGACCAATGGCAGCTTTATTCGCACTACCAATTAAAGTACGAATACTGCCTCCATTATCGGGAGTGTTCGATGTCATGTATTGTGAATCGCTAATCGCATTTGCATAACCTTGCGCACCAGCAAAGGCCATTTGTGCACCTAAGAAAATGGCAGCGTCACTATGAAATGTTCCAGGAATACAGGGGTTACCTGTTTGACTCGAAATATAGCCTAATCTCTTATCATCCCCGCTTGTTTGCGTCGTGCTAATCGTGCCATCATTAAAAATAAAAGTAATACTGTGTATGTCACCGCGAGCACAACTACCTAACAAATCGCCACTGGCAATACCGCTCAACACAGCACCTTTGACCCCTGGCATAGGATAACCATTGGCTGTTAAATTACTGCTCGAGAGCACTAATTTAAAATTGTAAGGAGACGGCAATTGCCCATCAATGGGAATACGTCCAACCAAAGGACTCATTAATGTTGCACCCGTGAGTGTTGCATTAACGGGAATAGTATAAGCAGGTGTCACCAAATCTTTTTTATTATTTGAATTGTTTTGAAGTAGTAAATTGTTTTTATCATGCAACAAGGAATCACTATCGCTACTATTATGATTTGCAAAATTTAATAACCCACCTCCTGTTTTGCTATTAATATTTGTATCATCTGCAGTTGATAAATCTGAAACCCAAACAAACGCATTACCATCAGAAACATCATTACTTCCGTTAATTGGGTAACTTTGTGTTTTTGTTTTTTTTGCAGATTGAACATCCAATATTTTCTGTTGCTGATTTTGACTCTGAATTGTTGCTAACGCTTGCTTCATTTCAACAGAAACAGTTTTCTTTAAATCACTAATAGAATTTTTATTCTCTGTCTGTAATTGCGTAATATTTTCTTGAAGCTGCTTATTTTTATTTTCAACATTAACCAAATCAGCGGTCATTGTTTTTAAAGCTTCGACCTTATTGTCAGCTGATGCATTATCGTTAACATACTGCGTTTGCTGCCTTGTTGAGACTTTATTACCCGAAATTGAGATCATAATAATCATAATTACGATCACACCTAGGATTAATACAGCGAACAATTTTGTTGTTTTGCTCAAATTTTTAAACATATTTAAATCCCAATTTTTGATTCATTTATTTCAAGCAAAATTGAATTGCCTGTGAAAATGGCCGATTGGAGACCAAAAACAGCGTTGAGGTATCTTGATTAATGGGCGTAGCACGTGCTGCTAATGTCGTTTGCGGATAAAAAGTTGCTGTTTTCCAATCCCCACACAACAGGCGTGGATCAAGTCGCAAAGGTTGGTTAAGAAGATTCTTAATCAACAATGCTGTAACGTAATAATCTCCTCCACGCCAACTGGCCAAAGGCATGGCAGAAACACTACCGTCATAAAAAAGAGCAACTGAGTGTTTTGTGTTCATGGGGAATCGCGTAATACTCATTGATTCTTTTAATAATCTTTGTGGCGCATACAATTTCTGCACCGCAAAACGCGTTAAAGTGACATAATTAACACTGGATTGACCAACGTCTTGGCTAACACCGCCATCAACTGTTTTCACAGCTTTTGGCAGTACAATATCAATGGGATTATCATCTGCTTTATTTTTTGCATTAATATCCAATAAAACAATTTCACCATTTGACAATTTTGCTTCAGTTCGTTGTGTCGCAAATGATTTTTTTGCATAGAGGTATAATGTTTGATTATCGTTCTCTACATGCAATATTGAAGATGGCAGTAAATTAGTATTGTAACCAAACTGCACTTCTTTCGGAAAAGTAACAAAACGCTCTTTTCCAACTGGCAAAGTAATTTTAATGGGTGCGCGTTTCCACACAATATGTTCATCAGAATGATTGCTGATATTTGAAAATACTGCGGAATCTGGTGATAATGCATACGAAACGCCAACCACACTTAAACCAACAGCAATTAATCCAGCAAAACAAAAATATTTTACAATATGATTTGTCATAACTTGACCTCACAAAACTTCATGATTTAGAAAAAATAAAAGGGGTGTTTTTTTTGACTTAGATTACACAATGGTTTTAATACGCGCGGGATTTTCAGCAAAACCCGCAATCGCCAATCCCCAGTGATTAGTATTTGGATCAACATCGAAACGAACGATTTTAAGTGTGTAATACATCTGAACATCTTTAACAATTTTTCCATTGCTATTCATCATTTCAGTTAATCGCATTTTTAAATGCACTATCCATGTGTCATGACCGATGTATGTTACGTCATTTGGTGAATAATCACTTCCCGCCATACCCTGCATGATTCGGATACGATCCTGCAACTCTCCTTGATTCAACAAATTATTATAATTTTCTACCAAGCTATTTTTAAAAGCTGGCGTAAAGTACGGTGAATATTTTGTAATTTGTTGTTTATAATTTTGCATACCGTCTTTTGACCAATGATTAACGCTTTGCCAAACATAAAATGAAAAACCATAAACAGTTGATCGCGGTATAGAATTACTACTGGTCGTTAAACCACTGCTTGGTATTTTAGGTGGAATGTATACTCTCATGCTATTTTGTGAATGATGCCAAAAAAATTCTGTTGCGATATTGGATAAAGACAAAAATAAAATAATTAACAATAAATATTTAATTAATTGCTTTGACTCATCTAAAGCATTTAAAAATCTCATTATAAAAACCTCCTAACTGACCACTTACCGGAATACCGAACAAAAGGAGAAGGTTTAATACCTTGATCATCCAGCCAGAGTTGAAACTGTTGCTTAACATAACCTTTGGGTCTTCCGTCTTTGAGCTTTTGCATAACAGTTGCAAACATCCAACCCACAGGAATAGCTGCAGGAAAACTTAAACCTACCCCCACCATAAACATACCGATTAACATTTTTGCTAACATGCCAAGAACCAGCACGCTAAAACCAAGACTGACCAAGGCTATTACAATCATTTCTTTTCTGGTATTTCCTCGAAAAACGATTACATCAAAATTCAATCTTGACGCTAAAATATCAGGCACATCTTCATACATGTTCATTTCCTCGCGGATTCATTAAGAACCAGGTTGATACCCTGCAGCAGCCCAACCAATTGTAATTAAAATAATGCCAACTGTGATAGCCAATCCTGAGACAATTAATGTTGTTAAAAATGATCCAGTGTCTTTATTTGCAGAGTCTTCGCGTAAGCGATGCATAATGACACCCATACCAACTAACAGCATGACGATACCGCCGCCGATCATGGCATATTGCATACTGGTTTCCATGTGTGTTCCAATGGCTGTTACCACGTCCCCATTACCAACATCAATTGTGGGAAACGGGTCAGCACCAGAACCAGGACTGCCAGCAAAAACAGATGAGGTCGCTAAATAGCTAAAAAAGCCGATTAAAAAGCGGCCTCTCTTTTTAATAAATGAAATTATTTTTATTTTCATGATAAAAAATCCTCACTATTGGGATAAGTTAAATGCGTAAAGCTGACGCTAAAAGCGCTTTAATTACAGAAAGAAAATTAAAATTAGAAATTTAAGTAAAAGTAATCTAAGCGGTAACAAAGGTGAAAAAAATCATCAAGATTGTTGCTAAACTAAACAGATACAGCATAAATCGCATGTGATCTTGTATTTGTCCGTTTTCAAGCAACTTAATAAGACCGATCACAATGAATAAACCAACTACAGTAATAAGCAATCCTGCACTTAAGCGCAGCAAAAAATTTAAACTGCTAGCGTGAATACCGCTACCCATCAAAAAAGCTTCATGTTGTCCTGGTGTCATGATGATGCATCCTCATTTTTTACGGGATTTTTATTTTGAAATGATGGTGTAAAAACAGGTAAATAATCGCCTAATAATGGCTCAACCATTCGAGGTTGAATTGATACGTGATTCACAGCTTGCGCAATGCCCGCTTGAATATTTCCAATATCACTTCGCAGTGCATCAAATTGAAATTGAACTCGTGCATTCGGGTTTTGTTGCTTTTGAGCCAAATTAATTAAGGGATTAATTTGACTCAAAATCGTGCTGATTCTAACAAGTGTTGCGTTCATCTGTGCTGTATTTGCAAACGCCACACTGTTGCAAATAAGCAGTGTCAGTACAGTGGCAATAATACTCAATTGTTTAATTGATTTCATAAACATTCACCCCATGTTGTTTTTTAAATTTAAAGATATTTTTTGAATGATTTAGCAGTTATTTGAATGGCAATACCAAACAACATTGTTGAAATAATTAATATCCACTCATCTAGGTTAAATGAAATTGGCAGTACCAAATCGATGAAAACACCCGTAATTAAGCTCATCATAATTAGAGATTTTACATTGTGATAAATCAGAGCACTTTCGCGCCCCGCCGCTAATCTTCGAATATGACGTTGCATTAAACCATCTATTAAACCAACCAATCCGAAAGCCAAAAAAAGCCGACACCAACACATCAATAAATACAATCGGATAATGACAAGCTTTGCAGAAAGTAACGCAGCAATAATAATTGGCTTTAAATGCAATAAAAAATCATGTTGTGACTTCTCGCTAATTAAAGGTAATGGCAATTTTGAAAAATGAGTCAAGTTATCCAAATAAACGGTGTTAGGTATTGCATCAATCCAATGATTTATGAGTGATAATGTATTTGGATGTGCCAAAAAAACCAGTGTTTGATAGTCTTTTTGCAACAGCGTTTGCAAAATCATTAAAGCTGATGCTCCATATAACGCAACCAGCATAATCTCGACAATAACACAGCCGATACATCCAAAAATTGTCCAACAAATAAAGCGTGTTACTAACCAAATCCATAATTGCAAAAGTGTTGGCGGTCTTTGTGTTTTGTGTGATTGTTGTATTTTTTGCATTTTTTATTGCTCACAAAATTACGCTTTCTTGATTTAATTTATGCAAAACGCAATTCTTCCACAATTAATTCAACACTTTCTGACATCAAAGCCATATCATTTTTTGGTAGTGGAAATCTCACCTTATACAACTGACCACCATCCAGCAGACAAAATGCTTGACCCTTAGGTAATTGCATTAAATCGTCCGATGAGATCAAAGGAACTTCTGTTGTGGTAATACGATCTTCTGTATGACTTGAAAAGTGTGTGGCCTCTAATAATGTGGGAGCATCATTGGTTGAAGACGCCTGAATAATATCCCTAACCTGCACACGCTGTGGCAGTTTGTCTGTCAATAATCTTGCAGTGCTTTCTTCCAATACCCGCAGGCAAATTAAATTATTAAAATTACCAAATACCTGATTGGCTTTTGCAATGCTTCCCAATCGCGCTAGAACATCAGAACCGGTTTGGGTTGCAACGGTTAATTGCAAACCCGCACCACCACCTTTGTTTGCCAGCGGAATAAACTCATCCCCAACTAATTCGTTGAACTCATCACTATACAAATTAACTTTATTAAATGTTTTTTTATGGAGATTATCGGCAATGCCCTCTTGTACACCAAATTTATAGATCTGACCGACCGTTGAACACAAATCTGCAAACATGCTGTTTCCTACAGCGGAACTCACTGTACTATCCGATAGTGCATCCAATCCCACATAAACAATTTTTTTACCTCTAATTACTTGCAGCCAATCAAAAATGACACGCTCATCATTCAAATCAGCATAATTTGGCGAAATGAGTTCTGCAATTCGCCCAGTGGTTAACTTTGAAAACAAAGGAGACAATGATGCGGTAATTTTTTGAAAATACGTTTGGTCATAATTAAAGATTGCTCTTAGCCCATCATAAACTGGATTATCTAATTTTAAACTATCGACGTAATTCGCAAGTGCTATCATAAAGGGACTACGCGCTTTTAAATGAAGCGGTAGGTTTTTAATGTCTATTGTTTTTACTTGGCCCTCTACCGCTTGCCTCCAGTTTGGATCAATATTAGGTAACCATTGTTCGCAATAGCGCAGCATTAATGGATCAATATTCAAAATATACTTATCCATATCTTTGTAACTGGGCTTTTTTCCTAGCGCTTCTAATGCACTAGCAATAATATTGACAAAACGCCAAGCAAACTCTTTAAAAGCCGCTGACTCACCACTGCTAGGTAGCTGATTAGCTACACGGTTAGCTACCTCTGTAATTCTTGAAAAATTGCCAATGGGGTTATAGCGTGCGGAATTGCTTGGATATCCTAAATGAAAGACAATGACATCATTTGCGCGTCCCGCCTGCTTTGCCTCATGACAAATTCGTTTTAATAAATCCACGTCTCCCTTAGGGTCAAACACAATCACCGCTGAATCATTGCGCCTGACATCACTTGCTATCATCAATTCAAGTAATCGGGTTTTACCAACGCGCGTTGTTCCCAAAATCATTGTGTGACCAACGCGTTCAGAAAGCGTTAAAAAAACATCACTTTCATTAGGTTCAATACCATGTATTGCTGAATTACCACCTACAGGCGGCAGTGGCCGAAGTAGATTAAAACGGCTTTGGCTTGATAGAAAATCAACAATCGGCTTTAGCCTTAATGAATGTTCATGCTTTAATTCAAATTGTCTTGCCCAAAGGTAGCTTCTCCCCGGCTTCAAATAACGCGCACGACCACTTTGTTTTAAATCACGCAAACGCTGCGTGTGCTTTGCTTCCCACTTAAAACCTTTACCCAAAAAAAGTTTGTGACGGCTCACGGGTAATTCATCTGAGCTTAATGCATAAAACGATAATCGTTTTAAATTATGACAATATTTGAAAACTGTGTAACCTTGTAAAAATCGAATAGCGCCCGTCAAAAACAAAATCCCCGCGATAATAAAACCCCATTTTGCATCCAATAATAAGGAACTGGATTTTACATAAACAAACACTGCTACAATTACGCATAATAAACTTGACCACCATTCAACAGGAGAGCGAAGCAAACTTTCTAATGGATAGTTTTTCATAACAATTTTATTGCTCAATTAATTTATCTGAAATCAACACAGGATAATGTGCTAGCTGCAACCATTTTGCTAACGCATCTCCGTTCATTGCCATAAGCGGCAAACCTGGGAATGTTTGCTGTAAAGACCGCATTGATTCTTGTGAATCAACATTAACAACAAATCCTTTTGCATGAAGTGTTGTCAAACGGGTTTGATATCGCATTAACCACTTTTTTGAGATTGCATCATCGCCGACAATAAAAATTGGCTGTGGCAATGCCATATTAATACTTCTTTTTTTAACTTTTTCTGGCGTTAACAGGTGAGAGCGTATTGGATAAATATTTAATAAGACCGTTTCTTCTGGTTTTACAGCACTAATTCTTTCAGCTAATTGTGTTTTAGAGATTTTTTGCAAGCCGTAAAGCTTGGTTTTTATATCATCTTGCATCTGCTCAATTGTTGCAATTTTTTCTGGATTATTTTGCAAATATTGTTGAATAAGGTGCGTTGCATGTGTTGATTGAACGACAACGGGTAAAACAGCTGAATTTTGTGCATCAGCTGCTATGGCCACAACGAAGGAAAAAATAGCCAAATTAATTAAAATAAGTTGTCGTTTCAAATGTGACCTTTTATTGCTTTTATATTTTGAAAAACACATGCAACGCGTAAACCTTTTTTATTAAAAATAAAATTGATAAATATTAAGTTAGCATAAGCTGTTCATATGCCGATGTTGCTAACCATTTCTTATTTGGGTAGTAGGCTACCATGACCGTACCATCCTCAATTTCTGAGATAATTTTGGGTGCTAATTTTTTATTTAAACCAAAACAGCCGTATGTATTTCCAATGCGATTATATTTTTGTGCAAAACTGTGTGATACATACCAAGCTGGATGCATCACGACGTCGCGCTGATAAACGTTGCTATTAAAGCCATCGTCCAAGCCATATATTCGCATTGATTGTCCATCTACCCCGTAATATATTTTGCCAGTCAAATAAACACCGATACTGCTTTCATGACTACCAAATTGGTTTGAAAAATGCTTTGCAACATTTATGCCAGTGTTTTGTCCTTGAGCCACATAAGTAAAATATTGTGTATCACCATTTTTTACATTCAATATCCACAAACGTCTTTTATTAGAGGGTCGATTAAAATCAACAATGGTTAATAGATGCCGATTATCAAGCCCCTCGGTTCGCAGGTGATCATATGCACGTAAACCGGCAAATAAAACTTGCGGACTCAATTGTGGATTATCTTGTTCAATTTTTTGAATAACCGGCACCCTTGACATTAAGTTTTTGACACTGGGTGCCGCAAAGGCAGATTCACTGGCTAAAATACTTATTGCCAACACTGTAACAACTGCTGCAACAGGCAGATTGCTAGTCATAATAAGACCTCGCATTATTATTCTCGTTATAAGACCGATGAAAGCGTAATCGGCTGAAAATGATTGTCATGCACAATACCAACAAATGGCAGATTAACTTTCTTCCCTTTTGTGAGAGAGTCAAAACGATCATTACCAAAATTTAGCGTAATCTTCTTGTTCACAAGATTGGGTGCAATAGCCATACTCGCAGCCCAACGTTGAATGCTTGTTTGTGTAACATGCTTACCAATAAAATAAATATCCAATACAGTATCAGACGTTGCTTCCACCATTTTGTTTAAGTGCTGATAAGCAAAACTACCTAATGGTGTACCAACACCCACAAATAACCACACTCGATCACCTGACTTCAGCGCAGCATCTTGAGTTGATTGATTTGGTGACGTAATGGCTTTTTCATTTGGGTATAATTGTTTATACGCTTGCGAATACATCTCATCGAATGTCAGCTCGCGTGTTACACGACTATGCATGTTTTGTGCTTGAATTTTTGCATACTGCATCATTTCATTAGAATTCTTTGTATTAAGGGCTAATACTTCTGGCGGATCTAGATTTTTATACCAATGACCGCTGGGTGTGTTTTTCATCAACCAAAGATAGTGTTGAAAATTATCAGCACTCAAACCCCACATCGCTGCCTGATCTTTTATTCCCTCTTCTTGATTTGTAACTGTCTCTGTAATTTTATTTTCTGTTTGTTGTGGATTAATCGGTTGTATCGTGTCAGAAAAAGCGGGTATCACCGTAAAACTTAAAAACAAAAATAAAAAAATAGGCATAATAAATGGCTTATAAAATATAATCGCCCATGTCCATATTTTCAGATTGCAATTTATCTTGCTCATAATAATTGACTCCAGGGCAAATTTTGCCATTTGGTAATTGATATTTTCTATGATGAGGATTGAGCGTTAAATTAGTTATTAATACAGGAGCAGCAGAGCACGCTTTTGCTTGCTGTTTTTCAATAGGAACATACCCTAACTGATTCATCATGCCTGCACAGCTTGATAAAAAAGCACTTGTCACTAACACAAGACAAATCAAACCAGCTAGCTTGATATGTCCTCTACTAAATGGAAAAAATCGCATAGGACACCTCATTAGTTGGTTTGTAATTTCACATATAAAGTTTGTTGAGCGCTTTGTTTACTAAACACAGCACTTTGATTTGAAAAATTCATGTGTTGCAATACCCATCCACGACATACAGGACAAATTTCATTCTTACTTAATGCTGTTTGATTTCCATCTACATCGATGATAGTTCGCATGCCATCACTAAAACCCTGAACAGCTACCAGATGAAAATATTTTTGTACTGTAACTGGATCAACCCAGGTTTTTTTCGCGGTTTGCGCAACAACTTTTTGAACAGAATTTTGTAGACTATTCATCTTACCTAGTAGCATTTGATTTGGTTTTGAAACTGTTTGTTGTAATTTTTGTATATCATCTTGCGAGGCAAGTGATGTCAGTCTGGATTGCATAATTTGCAATTCTATCTGCAATGCTTGCATCTGCTTATTCGAAGATGTTTCTAGCTTGTTTAGTCCTACTTGCAATTTATCATCATTGTTTTTTTCAACACTATTAACAACGGAAGATACAGGCTGCGTTGCGATTTTTGGTTTTTGTATTGTTTTCTGCAGTGTTTCAAAATGCACCGGATAATTGGTTTTTGATTTAACATGATGAGATGAATAAATAAATGAAAACACTAAAACAAGTAAAATAATTAATCCAACGCATGAAAATAATACAACACGCTGACGTTTATTCAAATTTTGAGCTTGCAGTTTAATAAATGTATAATAATTTCGTATTTTTTCTACTGCCTGATACTTTATGTTTAATAAAGTATCCCGATTAATTAAGTTGTTCATAGTCAATGTACCCTGTTTAAAAAAATGTGTATTGATTAATGAAATTTTGGAAAACTGACTTCACGCTTACGTATAGGATAAAAAAATTGCGCATCTTCTAACTGTTCTAACAATTCATCTATTGGTAGAGCAGATAAAAATCCCGGCAGTTTTGATTGTTCTTCAAATTTTTGAATCTGACGCTGCAAATGCTGCTTGCTATATCCAAATTTTCTTGATTTAAGTACCAAATTATAAAGATAACGTAGAATATAGAGCATCATATCGTAGCCAACATACTCTTCTAAATTATTTAAACCTGGGGCAAATTTTGGTATTAATTTTGCATTAATATTTATTTCTGTCATTTCTGTCATGATTTAATCCGCTTCTTGTTCTGCTGATTTGTTAATTGCTGTGTTTTCATATAAATGTCGATAATCAGGTTTGATTTCAAAACCAACCAAGCGATCGATGGGATCAAGCAATAGATAAAACATATTGCCCGCCAAAGTTTGTAATCCTTGCTTTAATGTCATCGGCCCAAAAGTTCTATCAACTTCAGGTAATGGCTGACTCAACATTTTCTTTGCAGGTTTATCAAGTTCATTCTCGTTACATAAGCGATAACCACTAAATTGCAAAATAAATTTTACAGCTTGCTTAATTGTTAAAATATTTTGTGGGAATTTAATTTGTATTTGCTGTTGCAATAAATTTTTCTGATCAGCGGCAGGTGTTGCAGCTACTGATAAATAACGTCCAACAATAACGTTATTAGCAAAACATGATGTGGCTGTCGCAAAAACTGACAGGCACAGCAAACCACTCAAAACATAAGTTTTGAGTTGCGCATGCTTTTTCATAAGCAATCCTCGGTTAATTTAATTTTTATGAATTAGAAAAAAGAAAAATGAATTAGATTTTTATAGGCAATAAAAAAGCCCCGGTGGATGAGAATCTAGCGGGGCTTTGTGTAAACGTTTTCGAATTTACTTAGGTATGTTACAAAAAAATAAATAAATATGCAAGCATTATTTTACAAAAAGTATTTTTAATTCTTTTTTGTTTGAAGTTTTTTTAAGCTGTTTTAAGGGGTTTTAAGTAGTTTTAATTTTTCTGTTGGAAATATTTTTTCAAAGTGAGACTACTTTTGATTTTTTTTGAAGTTGTTTTACAAAACCTGAAATCTTTTTAAGTTTTCTTATTTTTAATAAACAAAACGTTTAGCTCTTAGAATAATTTTCAAAAAAAGCACATAAGGTTAATTATGTGCTCCTGTTTTTTATCATGGAGTTTTACAAACGTGGGTTAATGGATACTCAGATATTGCGACAGCCACTCTTGAGCATCCTGCAGATAGCGATAATATGTTGCTCTTGGTAAAGAAGCAGATTGAATACGCTCTGCAATATCTTTATGTTGCATCGTGTAATGAATGCGAATAGTTTTCGCCCATTCTGGTTTTCCAGCACCCTGTGGTTTTTGTTCAGCCAACCGTTCAATCAAAGTATCCATCTCTTCTGCCTGCTCATTGCTAGGTACCAATACCTTGGCCGTCGCTGAAATAACGATACCCCCTTCTTCCTGGAGCTTTGCTATTAACGATTTGTGCGAATATCCTAATCCCATCGTCGTAATTTGGTAACACCAGTTACCCCATTGCATAAGACGCTTTTTAGTGCTTAATAAATCAATAAGATAGGTCATCACTGCCTCCACTATGACATAAAAGTACATTGCAATTGACATAATTATGTCATATAATCTGTTTACAGTCAATGTACGGACAAATAATGAGGATAAGGACTTATGAAGAAAGATTATGCGCTGGGTGCCCGAATTAAAGCTGCAATGAAAGCCGCTGGTTTTGCCACAGCAAAGGAATTTTGTGAAAAATATAGCATCCCCTATTTAACCTTTGCTCAACATGTGCGAGGCCGCCGCACTCCAACAACAAGCTTTCTGCAGTTATATAGTAAATCTTTTGGGGTAACAGAAAAATGGCTCGTGACAGGTGAAGGCCATCCAACGGCCAATCATAAAGGATCAAAAAATAAAAAAATTGAAGATGCTTTTGCACATGAAATTAGCAAATATCAAACTGATCTCATGCTTAATTCTGAGCTATTAACAACAATTCTAGAAGAAGTTATTAAGCTCAAATTAAAATATAAGCTGGACGAAAAAAAATGTGCCGATATTGCTACAAATCTATATACTCAAATTATCAAAACAAGCAATGAAAAAAGTCTTCAAAAAAACATGGTTTCTACTTTTATAAAAACGTATGAGGCAACACTAAATAGCTAGTTTCGCCACATATCCGATAGATTATATTTTTTTGCATCTAAAGCTGAAATAAAATTATCATCGTGTGTTGAAAAAATAATAACTTTATCTTTTTTCATTTCCAAAAGACAGCTAATAAGATAGTTTTTTGATTCAATATCAATTTCATTTGTTGGCTCATCAAGAACAAGGAGGCCTGGATCACCAATAAAAGCAGCTGCCAACATAAATTTTTTTTGATTTCCTAATGACATTTCATCAAGGCGATACTGAAGATATTTACGAATATTAAATCCATCAAGAATGTCAGAAAAAACACCCTTATCGGTAATACCTTTTATGGAAAAAATCATTCTGATAAATTCGCTCCCCGTAAGAAATGGGTATATCATTAATTTATCAGGGGCATAACCAATATTTTTTTTATAATCTATTTTGCTTTCTTTTAGCGATATGCCATCAAATAAGATGTTTCCGCCATCATATATTTCCGCACCGCATATCATTTTTAACAATGTAGATTTTCCAGAACCATTTTCTCCAATTAAAGCGTGGCAACCAGTTAAAAATTGGCAAGAAAAATTCGAAACAATCTTATTCGATGAATATGATTTCGATATATTTTCAATTGAAAGCGTGTTTCTCAAATCGCATTGTTCTGTCATAAAATACCTTTTATTATTGTTGGAACTAAAACCCATAAACACGTTATTAATAGGCTCACAAACATTCCAAAAATCTGAAATTGTGTTCTAAAATAATAAAGCATGCTCAACAATATTACTTGATAAAAAAGAATAAGTGAGATTTCATAAAAACCCATATTAAAATAAAACAAAATCCCAAAAAAATAAATTAAGCTAATGAGTAGCTGAACAATGGAAACAAAAAAAATATCATCAGATATCCACCACAGATTGGAGCGTGGGTAGCTATTCAAATAACCAGCATACAATTTTCTTTCATTGTAAAAAAAGGTGAGAATTCCGCTTAATACAAAGGAACATATGCCAAGTATGACAATTGAAACAACAAAAACATTGCTCGATAGTTTTGTTTTTGTCACAAGCAATATACCGGTCAAAATGACTAGCATTGAAAGCGCCAATCTAAAAAGGGTTGCCAATATTTTTGTTCGACACAGAAGTGCAGCACGTAAATTAATATTCTTAAATGCAGAATTCCTTTTCGACCTATGCAATAGATTAAAAAAATTATAATTTGGTAACGGTATCAATAACGTTTGTAAAGCTATCGCATTACAAAAAATAATCAAGGAAAATTCAAGCGACACATACTGAATAACGCAAGAATAAAAATATAAAGAATTTGCAATAACCAGAAAAAATATATTAACGATACTAAACTTTACAAAATTAACCTGAAATGACAGTACACTGATCACCAAAAATAGCAGTTTTAAAATAGACCAGTCGGAGAAATTTAAATGCGGTATCACTAATATAAAAGGAATCAGAAAAACATTATTTGCAACAAGCAACATTAAAATATCAATAAATCTATTAGTAAAATTAGATATAGGCAACGTAGAAATATAAGTATTCGCATCAACAGGTTTTACTGCAGGTTTCTGCAGTAAAATCCAAGATATATATATCGCATAAACAACACTTCCATCTAAAAAGATGCTTGAAAGGCCGTTGTTTGAAATAAAGGATAATATTGGTGCAGTCAAAAAATAATTAATTCCCAGCAATGTTGGTGCTAGCAAGGCAAACAAGATGACAATGCCCTGCTTGTAACGAATCAAGGCGGCTTTCATTATCAACATATAATGGTGTAGGCGCGGCATGAATAATACTGAAATAGTATTCAGGTAATTTTGTCTTTCTATCAATTGAATGCGTTCAAATGTCATTTTTCACTAACCATGTAAGTCATTACGAGAAAACCAATACCGGTACAATAATCTATCACATTGTGGTGAAAATGCAGTTCTTGCATGCAAAACCCGACAATTATCTAAAATCAATATTTGCTTTTCAGCAAGCTTAAATCGAAGCTGATTGCCAGGATTATGAAGATATTTTGTGATAAAGTCATACATTTCAAATACAGTATCCGTACAATACATTTTACCTAAAATTGGAGAATAACTAATACCAATTTTATTTTCGTCTTTTCTAAAAAGCAATGGCTTGAATTCTCTACCATAAGCACTAAAAACATCCAGGCATTTTTTATCAAAAAGACAATCAATCTGTTCGCCAAATTTTTCTACAAGTGCTAAATAAAGTCGCTCAAACTCAACCAGTATACTTACACCACCTAATTTTGCCGGTTTATAACAGTACATTCCTATGATTTCTGGATAGATGCTCGTATGACCCTCATCAGTATGCATTGGCTGCGTCCAATTTGACGTTACATAGGCTTCAGGATTACGTTCTGATTTAATCTGAGTATAAGCAAGTTTTTTTCTATTTCTATCGTTCATTGGTTCGCCAAATTGACTTGATAAAAAAGCAGTGATGTCTTCTATTGTATATTCAATTTCTTTATTAAGTTGTAATACACAATGCCCAAAATTTTTGAGGTGTTCGAAAATATCATGCTTAATTTTTTCATTTGAATAATCATTGCAATCAATCAAATTTGTATAATCGGTTTTTTTATCGGCGTTACTGTAGCTATCCTGATTAACAAAATGTCTGATTTTCTCAAAGTAATCACTGTCTATGGCTCTCATCGCTACACTATTCCTATAATTCGTTAGCAAAAATTGGATATTTTTTCTTTTTCGATTCAAAAAGATTGACTGATTTTTCAAAAATGCCCAAACCTCGTTTTGAAAAATGATGCGTATTTAAAATAAGTGCTTTTTGAAATAATTCACATATTTTAAATATTCTCGATGTTTTTCCGTGGTAATTCCCATCACCATTTATTCCATATGTTTCTTCACGAAAGCACAAAACTTCTACACCAACAATATAGCTGTGGTAAGCCAAATAAAGTGGGAACTGCGTTCCACCCAATATAAATTTAATATCATATGTTTCAATCATTATTTCCTTTTTTTCTTCATCACAGTGGTTAAAAACTTTATCATCCATAAATAAATACATATGCGTCATTTGATGAACAACTAATTCAATAAAATCTTGTTGATTGAAATGATCTTTAAAATCCATTGAAGCAAGTCCAATGGTGTCAGCTGTTGTGCCGTTGGTATAAGAATTCAAATTGTTAATCAACACCATTTTGATGACCAATTTAGCAAGATTAAAAATTTCAAAATTGCTTTCTTCAAGTTTAGTTAATGCTTCTTGAAAAAAGCCATCTCGCAATCTATTTTTAAGAATTTCACTATTTTCCTTTATGTGCACTTTAATTTTTTCAGCATGATTGTTGGCATACACATGTAGCGACGGATAATCAATCAAACGAATTTCATCCCAGTTAATATCATTTTCAAATACTGAAACACTGTTCAGGTAGTTTTTATAATCATCACCCAGCAGTTTGATATCATCGACAGGTAACTTGCTTGCCGAGGCTTTTTTAACAAGTTCTATTAATTTTTTATACCCAAATAAGTAATACATCAGATTCCTCATATTTAAATATTAATTTGTTACTCTGTACAATCTAAGGCGTCAAACAATCCTTCTAAAAATATTTCATTATCTTTTTCAGACCCAATTGCAACACGCAAACAATTTTTTAATAGTGGGTTAGTCCCATTAAGCGAATTAATTAATATATTGTTTTTTATTAAATGTTCATTAATGTGATCTGAATTTCTATCAGTCTTAAAAAGAATAAAATTTGCAAAGCTAGGGAACTGACTTATTTCCCTTATCTTTGACAGTGAAAAATGCATTTTTTTCTTTAAATTAGCTATCTCATGGATTTTTTCATTTATTGTTGCCATATGCTCTAAAACAACTTCAGCAATAATTTGTATGTATGAGTTGATTGCAAAAGGATACTGTGCTTTTTTAATATATTGTATAATTTCTTTATTTGCGGCAATGAAACCAAGTCTGAGTGCTGCAAAACCCATTTTTGAAAAACTACGCAATATAATAAGATTTTCATATTTATTTAAATATGACATTAGAGTCGAATTAGAGTGCGGAAAATAGGCTTCATCAACAACGACAATTCCATCAGATGTGGAAAGTATTAGTAATATATCATTTATATTAAACAAATTTCCTGTTGGGTTGTTTGGATAATCTATAAAAATAATGCGTGGATTGTAATTTTTTATAATTTCTAAACATTTTTTAATATCAAGATTAAAATTTTCCGTTAAGGGTGCCTCGATAATTTGCATGTGGGCTTGACGAATATACCGTCTAAAAATAAAGAACGATGGTGATGGAATCATTACGTACTCACCCGGCTTTGAAAATGCCCAACAAATTAGTTGAATTAATTCCATAAGACCGTTTCCAAGCAATATTTCTCCGTCCTTAATGGAAAAGGAAGATATAATTTTTTTTGTTAATGACGTACATTCCGGGTCAGGATATCGATTAATGTCTGAAAAACATAATTTCTTTTTTATTATATTTTGTAATTCATCTGGAATAGTAAACGGAGATTCCATTAAATTTAGCTTAACAGAATTTGGATCAATTTTTTTATAATGATTTGGAATATCCAAAATCTCACTTCTGAAGTGTTCAAGCATTTTAGGCATTAACAACCCCCATATTAGCTTCATTTATTGGTTGTTGTATGTAAACAGGGATTTTCATTTCCGTTACACTATCAATTATTTTTTTATGTGAACCACTTTCAATAACCCATATTTTATCCATGTAATTATTAGCGCGTTCATTGTGTGAAATAAGAATAATGGTTTGTTTTGTGTTTTTTGAAAATATATTTTTATATATTTCATTTTCAGTATTCTCATCTAAAGATGAGGTTGGTTCGTCTAAAATGAGAATTGGGCTATTCTTCAACACAGCTCGCGCAATTAGTATCCGTTGCCGCTGCCCACCAGATAATTTTATGCTGCCTTCACCAACCCTTGAATTATATCCATCAGAAAGCTCGAGAATAAAATCATGACAACAAGCGGTTTTGGCAGCCTGATAAACTTCATCATCAGTGCAGATCATATTACCAAATTGTATATTTTCAAATATTGTTCTATGAAAAAGGATGGGTTCTTGCGATACAAATGCAATATTTAGCCGCAGTGACTCCGAGGATATTTTATAAATACTCTGTCCATCAACTAAAATATCACCTTTATTTAAATCGATAAGACGTACTAACAGATTTATAAGCGTTGTTTTACCACAACCAGACTCTCCCTTTATTCTTATTTTTTCACCTGGGTTAATTGTCATACTGAGATCTTTAAAAATCTCTTTATTTTCATTATATGAGCAACTTACATTTATAAATTCAATTTTTCCGCCATGAATTTTTATTTCATTTTTTGAAGTTTCAATATTATTCTGAAAATTTTTATTTAAAATAAGAATGGATGACTTGACAACCGAAAGCTCCCTAACAAAATTTCCAATATGAAACGATAATTGCCAAATAAAAGTAAGCATTGTAAATGAAAGCATTAAAATCATTGCAAAATCACCTGCTGTAATCAGTTTTTCTCCAATCAAATGAATCATAAAAAAAACAATTCCTAAAATAAAAATTGTCCCTAGAAATGCCAAAGACAATTTCATCATTTCCAGACTTGTTAATATTTTTTTAAAGCATACTTTTTCATTTTTAAATGTGCTTTGTAATCGGGTGAGCTCATTTTTTTCATTTGAAAAAGTGATTATATTGATAATATTTGAAACAAAATCATTGACCATATTGCTAGTAGTCGAACTCGATGTTGCTGTCTGATTTAGTTTTTCTTGAAAGCGTTTAATAAATAAAATGGATATGGCCATATGAAGAGCTGACCATGTCAGAATAATTACTGAGACAGGTTTTGATACCGCACTGATTAGCATTATAGAAATTATTAATGAAGAAATAGTTGATAAAAAATTAAATAACAATATTTGTATTATTTTTTCTGAGCTGGAAGCTAGATTTAAAAGCTTGCTTGTAATGACTCCGGATTGGTTTTTGATATAGTAATTCATATGGTATGTCGATATAGTATGAATGATTTCATTTTTTATGCTTTCTGAGAATTTTGGCATAATTTTTGTAATTAGAAGGCCCTGAATTCTCATTGATAACAGCATAAATAACAACTCTCCGCATAACAACATGAGCGGTCCATGTAAGTTACCCATTAGCGAAACATCGTTCTTTGACATATAAACAGTATTAACAACTATTTTAATAAAATACGGGAACACATTTTGATTAATTGCCCAAACCAAGGATGTTAATGCCAAAACTAAAAATGAAATACTATTTTTCCCAATAAAATAAACAAAAAATTTAAATATAGTATTAGGTATATTTGTTATTTCATCTTTCTTAGAAAACATAATTTAAAATACCTTTTTTGCTATATTTTTGTTCAATTCTTCAATGTTTATGCTATTATCACGCTCAATCCTAGGTGGGAACTTTTCACGTTTATATTTAAAATATTCCCTTCTTAAATCACCATCGATTTCTTGGTTATAAGTTATAAAATAGGATCTTCGAGGACTATTGCTTTTATTTGACTCGGATCGATGTAATAACATCGAGCTAAATACAAGCATATCTCGCTCATTCATCGGAATTTCTTTCCAAATAATTTTGTTAAAAATATCATTAGATATAGTGCCATTCTCATGCGTGATTATTTCATTTTTAAAATAATTGCCTGAAATTTGAAGACAGCCGTTTTCTCTATTTGTCGATTGTACTGGTATCATGAATGTAAGCATTTCATTTTTTATGAATCGTGTGAATGCAGGCGCATCCTGATGTGCTCTGAATCCCTCTCCGCCTGGCATTTTGAAATTTATTTTTTCTTTGAGTAGAAAAAAATTATTGCCAAAAACATTTTTTAAAAAACTTGGTATTTTTTTATAAAATAATTGACTACATAAATCCAATTTTGATTCAGCAAAATTTTCAACTCTATTTAGAATTTCGGTTTTGTTTTTTTCTGAAATTTCAAAATACTTCATTGGGCCATTTGCTTTTTCTGGCAAAACCTGTAATTCATCAGCCATTTTTCTACACTTTTCAAACTCACTATAAGATAAAAAATCTTCTAGTAAGTAATAACCATGTAATTTTATGCTTTCTCTTATAATTTCAAAATTATACTGGCTCATTATTAATTTCTCGCACAGTTGAATTGATAATTTGAGTGACCAACGAATCATTATTTGAGAATTTTGAATAAATTGAATGCTTGTCGTCTCCGACAATAAGTGATTTTATCCATAAATTTTTTCTCGCAATGGAAATAACAGGGATGTTTCTTTTTTGTGCGATCTTAAATAGCCATATATCGGACATATTTGGAATAGGAAAATCTTGTATTTTTACGTTATACAAAGACGAATGAAACGCAAGTGTACCAGTGCCAGGAACATCAACCTCTTGATCTGCTGACGTTAATTTTGAAAAGTGAATTCCAGTCTTGTCTTTGTAATAAGAGTTTATTTTATTTTTTGGCAGCAAGTTACCATGAACACAAATAAATGAAGATCTTTCATATAAATTTACTTTTTTGATCATTGTGCTGACATAGTCAGATGGGTAATATAGATCATCATCGAGTGTGAATAAAAATCCGCTATGATATTGAAGCGGAAAAAATTTTCCTGCATCTCCAAAATCGCCTTTTTCACTGCTTAAAAAATATCGAATCTTTTTTTTGAGTAGAAAATGGGGTATCTTTTTATACTCATTTAAATAGACATTTAGAATATCGACTTGATCAATAACTGAATCAATGGTTTGCTGCAGAAAATTTTCTCTTTCTGGAATTGACGCTAAAGATGCTATCACTGGTTCTTTTATCATAAAACACCTTCATTCATGCAATAATACTCTTGAGTTTCATTTGGTATATAATTTGGATTCCATGTCCACGCTTTATGTGAAATATACAGTTCTTTGATCAATTGATAATCCAAAAAATTGGTTTTTAGACTACACTTGGTGCTCGTAATTCTTTTATTTTCATGTTGCGTTAGATTGATATCAGGAGCCCAGATCGGATGTTTTTTTCTAAAAACTAATTCAACACATTTATTTACAAGAACATGATCTGAGTGTCCATACTCACCAACGTGGTTATGCGTAAAAATACAGGTTATTTTATGGCTTAATAAAATTTTTCTAAGTGCATTTAATATTGCAGTTTTTGCTTCTTTATATGCTAATTTTTTTGTTTTATCTTTCCAATAGCCTGGCTCATCAAAATTCATTAGACTTATTTTTTGTTTGCATGGATGTTCGTTCATTACAGCATGGCGCGCACTGCCCATATATTCTTTATCCTTACGATCATTAAAAATAATGAATATATGATCGAAGTAATTTGGATTAAACCAAAGTATTTCATCATCAGGATGTGCAACTATCAGAAATTTCATATTACGCAGCTTTTCTAGTTATTTTTTTATTTTTTCTTAAAATATTTTTTGCAATTTCAACTTCACTAAGCAAGTCACTGTAACTGGGTAAATTGGAGTCTCGTTCTATAATCACCCCATTTACAGGTGTAATTGAAACAACATAATCAAAAAGGTCCCACACTTCTTTTGCAATGGCATTTGCATGCGTGTCAATTAACATATTGTATTTGTATGACCCACCGGCCATGTGTATCTCAACAACGCGATCAAGGGGTATATTTTTTAGAAATGTTTTTGGATCATATCCATGATTCACTGAATTGATATAAAGATTATTCACATCCAATAACATTCCACAATCTGATTTTTCTAAGATTTCTTTTATAAAATCATCTTCGTTTAGCGCACTGCCGGGGATTGAATAATAATATGTGATATTTTCCAGTAAGAATGGTTTTTTTGTTAACTCAGCAACGTATCTCGCTTTTTTTACGATGTTATCAACTGATTCTTCAGAGAACTGAACTGGCATTAAATGCCCTAGTTCAATATTGTCTTGTTTTGTCAGAGAAATATGATCACTAAACCACTCAAAATTTGTCGAATTTAATGCGATTTTCAAATTTGATAAATATTCTTGATCCAGCATATCTGAAGAGCCAATCGACATATCAAGACCATGTAAAATAGTTGGAACACGTGATGTAATTTCATTTAAAACTTTATCATCGTCTTTAATGAAAAATTTTTCAGTGAAAACCTCGATAAGATCAATTTTATCTATGTTTTCTAATATATCCTTGCTAATTTCTGATCGATAGTTAACACCAACACCATAAAAACAGTCAGTCTTTCTAAACATATTTTTTCTCACTTAAGTTGTTAACGGGAATAACAATCATAATTCCAGATTGAATGAGCATTTTTATTAATGTATTTGCGTCAATTGAATTGATACTTAATTTTTCGGATAGCAGCGTTATGAAGTCAGGCAATGTTTTGGAAGAATGTAAAATAGCAATTGCATTTAAAATAACTTCGGATATTTTTACGGATAATATACCGCCTTTAATCCAATTTTTGCAAAAAAGCATTTTTTCATTTGATCCTTTGTATACTCTTTTCAAGTCCTCTTTACTAGAATCATTGGCTAGCGCCTGGATCAATTCAGATATATTACAGCTAAACTCTTTTATTTGAGCGCAAGGATGAATAAAGCCTTTTATTTTTTTGGCTTCTTCTGGAATGGCTGTATTAAATTCCGCTGATAGTTGACTGTATCCTACGTTATGCAAGCTATGATCAATAATTACTTGGTTTCTTATTGTTTCATATTCAATAAGGTTTCTTTGTATTTCGTCTATTTTTTCAAAATCATTAACATACTGACAAAATCGTATTGACTCCAAAAGCGGATTTTTTGGAACTTCTTCATCTATTTCAATGGTAGTTAAATATCTTTCCCATATCATTTCAAGTTGGCTGATAGAAAATAATTTATTGATAACTGTTAACGCTGAAATAACGCTATCAAACCTTTTTTTGTTTAACAGTAATGCCGAGCTGATAAATTTTGATCCGTAATTATTGATAAACGTAATAAATTCATCAGATGTTTTTTCCGAAACTTGATACTGATTAATAAATTTTTTGGGATTTTCAAGCGCCTTCAATACATAACGTTTATTGGTGATCAACATTGCCATAATAGTTTGGATAGATGCTGATTTTTGATTGTTAATTTCCATATTAAATTCTTCTCAATAAAATCTTATTTGTTAAATAAAGAGGGCCATAAAAATGACCCTCTTTTACTGCTTATGGGCAGCCAGTGCTGTTACACAGTACTTCACATACTGCTTTACTTTCTTCAACAATAGTTAAATCAAATTGCATGATTTCACTCCTTATTTTATTTAGTCCCTGCAAAGCTTTACTCCTTTGCCCCCTATCAACTGCAAGAAAATTATATTTTCAAAGCAAGTTAATTCTTTATAAATCCTTTTTCATTTCTAAATCTCGCTGAAACAATTAATTCAACTCGTCTTTCTTCAAGCACATCTTGAAACGCGTGGGCAAGTTGCAATTCTGCAACAAGTTCCTCTTTTTCATATTCTTTCTGATCTAAAAAATCTTCCATCTTGTTTAACGCATCATTGACCGCATCCACACTGAGGTTTTCATCGCGTGTCATTTGAGAAAACCATGCAATTGGTTTAATGCAAGGCTGACAATCCATGGCATATTGATCGCTGATAGAATTTTTGCGGGTGCCACAAAATAAACTGCTTGTTTTCGTTATTGCCATGCTGGTTGTCTCCTCTTTTTAAATGTAAAATCAAAAATACTTTCTTTCATGGTAACTGGAAGCTAATTGCTTTGAGAAACCTAAAGTTTCTTATTTGAAACTTATAATTTCCAATAATACCCAATATAAATACTTTGTCAACCCTATTTGTTAACTATAAATTATGATCTGCAACTCATTGAATAAATTACAGTTATTTGAATGTAAAATGATGGCGAGTTGCGCTTCTAATTGTGAAGTGCTATATTTCAAAAAGTAAATAAATAATTTCTTATGAATTTTGCCACATTAGAGGCTTATCGGAACATCAATGAACCTAAAGTTAGCAAATAAAGACAAAAACTATTCCCCAGAGCAGGCATTAATTGATAATGTCCGTGATTTGCTTGCAATGCATAAGATGAATGAGGCAGAGCTTGCACGCCAGGCAAATATCCCCAAACCCACCCTACATAAAATATTAGCGGGAAGCACTGAGGACCCCAGAATATCCACCCTACAATCGATTGCAACTGCTTTTAACATGACTGTGGATGAGCTTTATATACCCGATATCATCAAAACCAAGCAGCATAAAATTGAAATGCAGCCAATTCCAATCATCTCCTGGGCTGATTGTTTAAAAGAAACAAGGTTCATCGAAAACCTAAACGCAACAAACTGGAAAAAGTGGTTAGTGGTAGGAAATATTAAAAAAGGCTTGTACGCCCTAAATAGCAAAACATCGATGGCATTGCAATTCCCCGCAGGAACAGTTTTTATCGTTGATCCAAAAAATATTCCTAGGGATGGTGATCTTGTAATAGTGCAATATCCGAATACAGAGGAAGCGACATTACGCGAACTGGCTATTGACGGGCCAACAAAACTACTTTTGCCCATCAATAATTATGGCGAAAAAGAAAAGCTAACAAGTGGCATTAAAATAATAGGAACCGTCATTCATTCTCGGCTTGATATTGATTACTAAGCAAAGCTCACTTAACAACGCGTAAATAAGGCGCTATTCTCTGAGGTTCTTCATTGTGCAATATACCAGAACCATGCTTTGCAACAGCTATTCCACTCCATATGCCAATGTAACAAGCTTGACTGGGACCAATATTCTCTAAAAAATAATTGTCTTGCGCTAACTCAATAGCTGGCTTTGTGTGCTCAATCCGCGTTTTAAGATCGATATAAGCAATCATAAAATTTCGATGTTCCAGCCCAACAATACTGTAACGTTTTTTAGAAGAACGCAGTAATAAGTGTTTATTTTCATGTTTGCTAAACTTTTTATTCGACATTTTTCCTTCACGCAAAGATTTACCATAGTAATAGCCCAGCCAACAAGCTTGGAGTGAAGGCAAGCTATTTATAAGTTTAGCTTCACTGATTGCATCTTTTGTCGACAGATTCATTTCGGTACGCGATACATAGCAATGAATAATGACTTTATTATTTTTCAGATCAATTTCTTCTAAGCGGCATGGAGTTTGCTGCAAAAATTTCGAAAGCCGATAAGCCCTTCGAAATTTTTCCAGCAATACCAGAAGTTTATTTTTAAAATTTTTCATAATATTTTAACGTACTTAAAATATACGCACTTTATTTAAATGGGTTTAAACCACTATTATCATAAACGTCAACTTTCTCGCTAATTTTAATGAAAGCACACAACACACTCGCAGGCAGTGTTAGAATAATGGTGGTGCATATTTTTGAAAGATAAGCCCACAGTATTATCATCGGAATATCTGCTAACGGCACCACACCATACTGCATTAAAAAAACCGCAATAACAGAGTAAATCCCTTCCCCAAGTATGGCAGCACCAGAACTTCGCATCCAAAAATATTTTCCTTTGAGCGGTATTTTCCATCTGGTCACAAGATACATATTTATATAACCAGCGATACTTAACGTAAAAATTGTACATAACGTTATTCTAAATAAATGACCTAGGATTAAATTAAAAGCAGGCTGATATTGCCACCCTACTGGACCTGGAAGTTTAACGATTAACATACAAATAAGACTAAATAAAAGTTGGCAGAAAAAAGCTGTCAAAAGAATTTTCTTTGAAACTTTTAATCCATAAACTTCAGCAATAATATCAGACAATACAAACCAGCAAGGAAAAAATAAAGTTGCACCTGAGGCATATCCAAACCACATTTTAACTGGCTTATAAATTAGAACCGCGCAAGTTAGCATGATGGTTATAAAAAGCATCGCGAGCGGCAATAAATATTTATATTGTTTTAATTTTTCATCGCTTCTTATAATCTCAGACATGCACCACCTCAATTAAATAATCTATAATCGTGAAATGGGTGATGGCGCTACCCGATCTAACATATTTTCAAAATCACTTCGAACAGTTACCGGTAACCATGCTTGAATAGCAGTCGGATGATAATGAATCGTTTTTTTAAGCAGCTCATTAGACAATATCAGCGTACGGTCATACGAACTTGGAAAATCCGCATGATCGGAATTAGAAAATTTTTCAGTGGAAACCACCTGATGGCATGGCTTTTTTCCTAAAATTCCAGCAATCATATGACAGTACTCATCCAAGGTGACCTTATCATCACCGCAAATATTATAAGCTCTATTCATTGGATGCAAAGCAATTAACTCAACGATCGCGCTTGCAAGATCATCTGAGTAAACATGTTTAAATATCACCCCTTCTGGAATATTAAATTGTTCTTGCTGGTTTATTTTTCTTACAAAATACAAAGTGCGCTTCATACTATCATCCGGTCCTTCAACAACGGTCGGACGATAGATAGTGTATGAAACATCGCGATAAGTCATTAAAACGGATTCAGCCTCTCGTTTATTATTATCATATGGTCGTCGCCCAGGGATAGGCACAAGAACAGCTTCATTTTCCACCCATTCATGTGGGCAATATTCCGGATAAACGCCACCTGATGAACACAATAAGTAATGCTCTATTTTTCCTCTAAAAATATCTAAAATGTTCGTCACATCTAAAGCGGTGCGAGCGATATTATCAACGATAATGTCGAATTGCTCTTCTTTTAGCGCCAAAGCAAGCGCTTCCTTTTCAGATCTGTTGCAAATAATAAATCGAACGCAGCCTTGAAACTCTTCTGGAAAAACATTACCCCTAGTTACTACTGTAATATTATACTTTCCGGAATCAATCAGTTTTTTTAATGCCAGCTTACCAAAAAATGCTGTTCCACCAATAAATAATAAACGTTTCATTTAATAGCACCTCATGCTTTTTGATTTCTAATCACATTTAATTTCATGCAACATTTTTATTTCGCCTAAACTATCAATTCCTAAGCCAGGTTGATCTGATAAAATTAATTCAGATTTGCTTAATTGCATACCGCCTACTATCGGATTATATTTAAGCCTAACGAGTGTCCCAAGGTCCACAAAAGCAATGTCTTTTTTGCTAACGGAAAAACTAGCCATTGCTGCAATACTAATTGGAGATTCAAGCATACAACCAACCATGCATGGAAAATCATGTTTTTTTGCTATTTGATATATCGTATTAGCCGCATAAAGACCACCAGATTTCATCAGTTTAACAACTATCCCATCTGCCATATCATTAGAAATGATATTCATTGCATCATCGGGTGAAAAACAAGATTCGTCTGCAAAAATGGTACTATCAACATGATCCCTGACATATTTTAGCCCCACTAAGTCACCAGCAGCAGTTGGTTGTTCAATCATACAGATATTTAGATTTAATTTTTCTATTTCATGGATAATTTTTACAGCATCCGCGACATTCCATTGTTGATTCACGTCAATGCATAATCGAATATTTTCACCTACAGCGTTACGTATAGCCTGAATCGCAGCAAGATCATCTTGAGCAGCCATGCCTGCTTTTATTTTTAAGGTTTTGACTCCGTTAGATACTAGATTTTTAGCATTATCAACCATTTCATCAATTGTGTTTAAGCCAATTGTCATATCTGTTGTTATTCTATTTACACTACCGCCTAAAAATTGATATAGGGGAACATTGTAATATTTCGCCATCAAATCATGCAAAGCGATATCAACCGCAGCTTTTGCGGAAAAGTTTTTTTCTATAGAGGAATAAGTAAGATTAATTACATTCTCAAATTCAAGTAAATTTCTACCCAAGATCTTTGGAGAAATGGCATTAATTATCGCAGAAATAATAGATTCATAGGTATCACCAGTAATTGCTGGTGTAGCAGTAGCACTGCCATAACCCACAAGTCCATTACTTGTTCGAATTGTTACGACAATATCTTTAATATTATCTACACGACGCAAAGCTGAAACATAGGGCTTTAACAATGGAATTTGAATTTCATCAACAGAAATGCTTTTAATTTGCATAAATAGGAGCTCGTGATATTTTCTTCATTAAAAACGGTGTTAATATTATTAACATGGCGCAAGCTGCAAGAATAAAATTAGCATTAATCATGACAGTATGATGCATGATTTCTTCGATAAACCAACTGGCGGGAAAAAGTAGCGCTGCCAATATGGTGGATTTATTTGCTCCAATTTTTATAATGGCAACTTGATTTAAGTAATTTGGGATGATGAATGAAACAACCGCAAATATAAGTATCAACAACAAATGATGTTGCATTATTTTAGAAAAATCCAAAAATGTAAATTTTGATGGTAGAAGAATAATTAACGGATAAAATCTGACACTTATAATTTGGCCTGGAGATAAATTTTCTTTACTAGAAAAAGAAAAGGTAATTCTACGATAACAATATCCCGTCGCACCACCTAAAAGTGCTATCAACAATCCAAAATAAAACTTTTCATTTATAGCAAAAGCAATTGCAATTACTACCCATGAGGCAATGCATAAATAATAGGATTGCTTATTTTTAGTGGATATGAAGCTATTAAAATGCGCAAGAGATGCTGAAAAAAGAAAATAGCCAAGCGCATATAAAAAAGCATTTCCGTTTATTACACCAAATATTGAGCACAACCAATTAGCGCCTATCAATAGAGATAATAATAAATATAGGCGCCATGAATTAACAACACTTAAAAAAACCTTATCCATTTTTCTAATGTTGATAATAGTAAAAAAAATTGCGCTGATTACACAGGCGATAAATAGAGCAACAAATTTATTTTGAAGATGTGAAATTACCGTTTCAACATAAAACATGGAAAATAATGTTGTTACAATATATCCAATGCCGGCAAAATACCCTATCTTTGTTGAGCTCATACGGTACCAACATCTATCGTGATAGCGCTTTGTAAGCTCGCGCAAGTATTTTCCAACCAACTTGAAAGCGTATTGTAATTTTTTGATCTACCAATGACATACCCAATATAGTCCGAATTATCTTTTGGAATATCGGTTACAACGTCTCCCAATTTTTTTGTCCACACCAAATCCATAATTTCAACGTCATCACCTAACAAGTTATTCAAGTTTTTCTCAGGAATAAAATTTAAAATACCTTTTGCTAGCGACTGAATTTTTCTTATGCCTGCATAATAGTTTTGTTGCAATGCTTTCTTGCCTGAATTTTCAAAACCAGATGCCCATGTCATCCATTCCTTCCAAGGATCAAAATCATCAAAAGCCAAGCTTGCTAAATCCCATATTCTGCCACCCGCTGGTCGCAAATTAGGCTCAACTGCGGCAACATTTCCAGAAGCAGGAAAATAGAAAATTTCATTATGGCATGCACCGCCGTTATACCCCGCCAGTTCAGCGATAAATTTTCCCGCATTCACAATAGAATTGGCTGTGACTTCATTAAGTGGCGCTGGCACTATGTGTTGAAATTCCGTTCTATATTGATTATTGCTGGTTTTCTTCTCTGTAATCCATGAAGAGTCATTAACATGATCCCAGCTGTATTCTACGGCGTCCAATACCAGTTCTTCAGCCACAACGCCATTAGCAATATATTGCTCGATCTGCTGCCAACAATTTTTTAAATCTGTTGTGCCCATTAGGTTGAAACAGCCACGACTATTTCCTTCTTTTGAAGGCTTCAAAAAAACTCGGCCATTTAATTCAGCATGTAGCGCCTTTAATTGTTCATATTCTGTTATTTTTTGTGATCGTATTTTGAGATAACCAGTCGGCGTATTTTGAGAGCGTTGCTCACATTCTCTAAAAAAATGCTTATCTAACGCTGCTTTTATTTTTTCAGCATTTGGTAATCGAAGATCGAGAAATTTTTTGGATAAAGCGCCTGCCAATTGCGTGCCTTGATCCGAAAAAGGAAGAAAAGCGATTACATTCAGTGACAAATCTTTTATTTTTTCGGCAATCACATTGATATTTTCGTCAGTACCATCAAGTCCAGAATCAATGACGCCATCAACCGCTTTTTCATCTTCCGCTGTTGGATATTTTTTACATAAAATTGTAATGGCATTAAAAAATTTATTCGCTTTTTCTCTTATTTTTTTAACATCATTTATTCTAGTATTATTGTAGCCAAGTACTATAATCGCATTTCTGTTTGACATTTTCATAGTTCCGCATAATTTATTAATATAAAGTTAATTGTAATTCTTCCTTTGGCCTTTGCTCCGATATAACAATCGCTGTGCATCTCTAAAATCTAGGGTTTTAGCCAGTTTAGTAGCAACCTTTATATCCAAATTTAATTGTCCGCGTGCATGTAAAACTTTATGATTAGCAATCATAAGAAATGTACCAGTTTTTGATATAGACTCATGTGGTTTTAAAACCATCATATTATGTTTTATTTTATCAATGAGTGATTTATCATCCTGGCTATCAAAAATCATTCTATCGCCGCCATGAACATCCTTTCTAAAATCTAAATAAAACTTAAATCCAACTTCAGGAAAATATTCTATTATTTTTCGTTCTCTTGTTTTGAGAATGTTGACATTTTTTCCTGAAATAAATTTTGCCCGCACGCCAAATAATCTCATCAATTCCAAATCACTAAAATCCTTCAAAATATCTTTTAATAAAAAAAGTAAGGTTGGTGTCTTTGTAAAATCTTTACATATAGTCAAAGAAAGATAATCAGTGTCCAGGTCTTCATATAAATCATCAGAATGGGGCAAAATTTCCCCATAACCATTACCCCAATCTTTATACTGATTTCCCGTCGGTTTTAAATATAAAACCTTGTGTTCCTCATAAGGATAATGCAGATCGGTCAAATGGAACAAATCAGATAACGCTTCATGAACAACTAAAGCAAGTTCAGGGGAGGCAATATTAAAAATATTTGTAATACAAATTCCTGCGATATCGCCACAACCAATTTTGTCAAAATAATTTAAATCTTTTTTGGCAAGAGCGTCTAATAAAATTGAAATTAATTTGAATTTGAGAAAATGAATTGGAATATCTTTTTTTACATCTGTCCACCAAGAATCAATCACCGGTGAAATGTACGCAAGATCAACGCTGATAATTTTTTCTTTTTCTATCTTTTCCCTGAAAGTCGTCATCAAATATTGTGTAGAAATAGGTTTCATTAAGTAGCAATCCCGCCGCCTTCGCGACTGTTTGTGATTCAACTCTATTTTCCATGAACAATATTTAACTCCTGTAAAATACATTTATGCAAAAAACCAAGCAATCCAATTGACACTTAACATTAGCGCGATTCAACTTCAACGCTCAAACCCTAGGCGTTCCCTTAAGGCTGCATTAAATTCTATAGCAGATAATATGATAAAAAATTTTACAGGGCAAGAAAAAACAAGCGCTGATATGGGAAATTTACGTACATTTAAGCATGATAGCGGAAATGTATTTTTAAAATGGGATAACTTGAAATCGTCTTATTTTTAAAATTAATAAACACCACATTATTTCTAAAATAATTATCTCAGTAAAAGGAAGACTGCAATTCAGTTGGTGTAGGAATAAAAATGTAGGGGGTATTTTCTGCGCACGTATCTAGCTTCCCCTATTATGTGCCCTGCGTTCCTACTCCACTTTTTGCATCGCAAGCAATCGAGCAAAATAGCCGTTTTTCGCTTGTAATTCAGCAACCGTGCCATCTTCTACAATTTTACCGGCATTAAAAAATAAGATCCTGTCCATCGCCATAATAGTTGATAGTCGATGAGCAATAACGATCACTGTTTTATCTGCCATGACAGCTTGTAACGCATCCTGAATTTCCCTTTCAGTAGCAGAATCTAGTGAAGAAGTAGCCTCATCCAAAATTAAAATTGGTGCATTTTTCAGAATAGCCCGAGCGATGGCAATGCGTTGCCTCTGACCGCCAGAGAGCTTAATCCCTTTTTCACCGACCATGGACTGATACCCTTCAGGAATCTGGCAGATAAAGTCATGACATTTCGCAAGCTGAGCAGCTTTATATACAGCCTCGTCAGTGGCTGCAGTATCGCCATATCTGATGTTGTCCATCAAGCTACGATTAAATAATTCTGGTTGCTGGGGAATAAGCGCGATACCTCTAGTCAGACTTTCACGGCTGACGGAATTAATATTTTGTCCATCAATGGCAATCTCACCACTTTGAATTTCATAAAGACGTAAAAGCAGGTTAATCAACGTTGTCTTGCCTGCACCAGAATAACCTACCAAGCCAACTTTCTGTTTTGCTTGTATGTTGAGAGTAAAGTTTTCAAATAATGTATTTTTATCGTAACTGAAATTGACCTTACTAAAATTAATTTCGCCACGAGAAATTTGTAATGCAGAAGCACCGTCAACATCTTGAATATCATGCGGGACAATAATCGCATTCAGAGCCTGCTGACATTTTCCAATTTGTTTAGCTAAATCCGGCATGGCTTTTGTCAGGCCATTGACCATCGTAGCAATTGTGATAGATAGACCAAGGATAAAAGCAAAATCACCCACGGTAATTGAGCCATGCACTCTGCCATAAATTAATCCCGCCATTAAAAAGGCAATAAGCACAGTGAAAATCATATTTTGATAGAAGTCAGTCCACATAATTTGTTTTTGCAGGCGCTTATCTTGCTCTCCGACAGCGCTGACTGCCCCGTCAATGCGGTTTGTCTCAAACGAAACATTTGAAAATATCTTAGCGCTAAGAATGTTCGTAATACTATCGACTAACTGCCCAGTTAAATGACTATTTGCATGTGAGAAATCATGTGCAATGTGCGCCGTTTTCTTCGCCATATAATAACCATTAAACACATATGCAATCCCCCATAGTAACAACACTATTGAAAAGAATAGGTGAATAGTGGTCAATAAAATGAGTGCGATCAATAAAGTAAATAAATTTCCCAGAACATAACGATTCACATTTTGAATAATTGATTCAACACCATCTGAGACATTCTGAACCTTATTAGCAAGGTCACCAGAAAAATTCCGCTGAAAAAAGGATACTGAGTGTTTAGTCAAATGATCAAACAAAGCGACACTTATTTCTGTTCTAAGCTTGGGAAATAATCTCAAACAAATATAATGATATGCCCGCATGGCACAATTATGGATTATTGTCAGTAAAACATAAAAAATAGCAGAATATGCTACAGCATGAAAAAACATCGTTGCATTGTCAGCATACTGTGTTGCTGTATCAATAATAATTTTTAACACATAGGGACTTAATGCAATCTCAAGCGAAGCTATCACAGTAATTATCAGAAACCCAATGATGGATGCCAGGTGTTTTCGCATGAAGTACCATATAAATGCTGTTAAATGATTTGGCATATTGATTCGCTTGAAAGGATGGTAAGTAACAGTTTCTTGCATTAATTTTGCGCTATTTGAACATAGACTTCAATAATTAGATTACCCGCTTGAACACACTTCGGCCTTATTGCGCTTTGAAAGGCGTATCCTCATGTGGTGGCTTTTCAAGAAGCAATTCTGCCTCTGCAGTTTGAGTGACATTTTCTGGAGCGGTCACAAATAGTCTCGGTGATGTTCCACCAAGAGGTGTTGCTACCCGGTCTTCCTTGAGCTGTTGTTCTAGATCAATTTGATATTGATACATCACTTTTTTAAATTCATGACTCTTCATGTACTCATTTTTCTCACGAATAAAAACACGCGCAAGAGCCTGGTCAGTTTCACTTAAACTATAAAAGAATGGGAATTCTAAAGCATCAATGAGAATGGCATCGCAAAAAAAGCAAGTGGCTAAATAACCAGTATCTGTTTTTTTTACAGTAAAATTAAAATCTGAATGTTTATAATCCACAAATATTGCTTCATAAGGAGCATCCCTTGTTAACCCTTCATAACTAAAGTCAAAAGTACGCGACATTTTCATCCTCCACAATTTGGTATAAAAAATTAGTTAAAATTTGCATTCAAGCACTGTTTCCATTTTTTTAAATCACTGACCAATTTTACTTCGCCAAGATTAGACATCTTCAGAACGTATAAATCGATAAATTGATTGTAAATTTCAAGCAAATATTTTTTTAACAAGGTAACAACGTATTTTTTGTCATGAGGTGCTTCAAATCGCCATTGGAATGCGGCTTTTACAAGCTCAGATGATTGGGTATCATTATATTTCAAATAATAATTGACAGCATCTTCGTTATGTCCCATCTTCCCTGTTTTTGCTGTATATAAAAATCGCACCGGGAATAAAACCATTTTTGTTAAATGACGAACACCTCTACTAAACAGCAATTCTGGATTTTTAATGTCATTTATTTTTTCAGGTGTTGCAAGATAATCTAATGCGAATTGTGCACCAGTTATTATTAAATCCAGCTGTGTTGGTTTTGGCAAAAATGAGCGAATATCCTTACCAAATAATAATCTGCCATTTTCAATTAAATCTAATTTATCCAATGCAGGGAATCGACCACCATTGTTATTTTGCAAGGAATTCACTGAGCCCCAAAAAATAGACAAACGTTCTGATAAAGATAATCCCGTTTCTTTCACCTTATTTTGAATCACTGAAATAACATCTTGGACGTTTTGGTCATCAATAATAATGGCGATATCCACGTCACTTACCAACGGACAAAATCCACCATGCGCCAAACTTCCTAGCGCATAACAAGCAATCAGCTTTTCTTTAAAGCAGGACCTTGCGAATTCAAGGGTTTCCTGCAGGATAATCTCACCCTGCAGATTGGAGCTTGTCCAGTTTTCCGTTGAAATTTTCTTAAGTGGCTTTTTCATTATGCTGCCTTTTGGAAAATTTCAGTTTCAGCAGCGAATTCTAAATCGATATTAGCGATGACCTGATTAATTTCTTGATAGCCTCGCACTTTAT
>JAUXWQ010000070.1 GCA_030680235.1 Coxiellaceae bacterium | reverse complement strand
GTGACGGTAGATTAAAACGTTCTGATTGAGAAAATGTGAAGGAATACTCGTAAGTATTTCGAGCATTTTCGAATGAAGAACGTTTTAAGATGCCGTTACAATGTGATGCTAAAAAGGGTAAGTTATTTTTGCACAGCTCCTATAGAAGCACACGCTTAAAAAGTGTGCTTCTATCTTCCAAAGGAATTGCTTTATGAAACGCATTGTTTTGCTTATAACAATTGCTTTGAGTGCATCAGCAGCCTTCGCAACGGTTACCTCAGGTTGTCATCAGCAATCTCTTAAAATGGAACGTAAACACTGCAACACTCTGAAAAAAGGTCACACACGCAACGCCTGCATTAAAAGAGTCAAAGCACATAAAAAAGCGTGCCATCCAGTAAAAAAACATCATAAAACGTATCAGCATGCAGTCAGCACAATAGGGCCTGCCATTCAAATGCCAAAAGCAGAAGAAATGACAACGGGCAAAGATGTAACGCCGGTTAGTACACCGACTGCGGCGCAATGAGAAATTAGCATTATAAAAAACTTCCGACGCGCAACGTCGGGGGGGGATTTCACTAGCAATCAACAGCAATTCCCCGCGAATGTCTGAAAAACCGCTAATTTTCAGATTTTAGGCGAAGTTGAACGATAATTTGTTGAGAAAAGCGGAAGGTACACGAAGTACCTGAGCATTTTCGAGACAGATTATCGTTCAAGATCGCCAAAAGATGAAAATTTTTTGCTCATGGGAATTGCTAAGCAATCAACTAGGGATTTTCAAGACTAAGCACGCCGGTGTCATAATCATACGCAAATATTTCTGCGTAACGCCCCCACGCAATCACAACCTTTAACACTTCTTCTGCTGCTTCTTTACTGAGTTTTTTCTCAAGCTCTTTTAAGAAAACAGTTTCCATAACACGATGATCCGTCTCTTCATCTAGATAATTACGAATAAACCGTACAATCGGCACAAACTGAATTAAATGATCTGCAAATATTTTTTTACGCGCCAAAATATCGGCATCCGCAAATATTTTTCCGGTTATCGTTAATTCAATATCGCCCTGAGAAACATGCGCAAAACGTAGAATTTCAAGTACTTCAGTAATGGGAAACAAGTCATCAATTTCAAAGTGTAAAGCTTCAGCCAATTCCTGCAAACCCGCTTTTTTATTTGCATATTCTGGTGAAAATAACGTTTCAATAAACCCTGTTAATTCAGAAACCCCCACATCAGGAATACGATAATCGACATCAATTGTTTTAAATTTTGGTGAAAATGAGGTGATAGGCGCACCAATTGGCGTTGTCATTACCGTATAAATTTGATCAACAATATCGCGAAAAGCAGGGTCTTGCGCATTACGCGGATGGGGTATTTTCACTTCCAATACGCTTCTAATAAAACCAGGATTGTTCGCAAAAATAAAAATACGGTCCGCCATAAACGCCGCTTCTTCAATGTTATGCGTCACAATAATTACCGATTTAATATTGGTTTTATGCGATTGCCAAATATCAATTAAATCATTGCGCAAATTATCTGCCGTTAAAACATCTAATGCTGAAAAAGGTTCGTCCATCAACAGGACTTCAGGATCAACCACCAATGCACGCGCTAAGCCAACACGCTGAGACATACCCCCCGATAATTCTTTGGGATACGCTGATTCAAATCCATCAAGCCCAACAATGTCAATCGCATGCAATGCACGTTCGCGACGTTCTTTTTTAGACACGCCTCGTGCTTCCAACCCTAATTCCACATTTTCTAAAACGGTTAACCATGGCAATAATGCAAAATGTTGAAACACCATCGTTAAGCCATCAACAGGCTCAATAATGGGTTGATCATGATAAAGCGCAACACCGGCTGTTGCATGCACTAATCCTGCTAAAATACGCAATAAAGTCGATTTTCCAGAACCCGATTTTCCAAGGATCGCAATGATCTCACCTTCTTTTACCTCGAAGTCCACATGATCCAGCACCAGTAATTCATTAGTGCCTTTTTTCTTAAATGATTTTTTAATCCCGCGAACGGAAAGAATGGGGGATGATGGGGATGACATTGTTGTTCCTCAAAGTTGCGTGGGAGTGTGCGTGTGAGTATGAGTGGGAGTGTGCGTGTCAGAGGTACAATTTAACTAAAGACAAATCTTAAAATTTACAGACTTTCTAAGATTATCATTTTAATTAAATTGTACCTCTGACACGCACACTCACACTCCTACTACCGTATCTGATATCGTTCTTCCGCTAAATTATACAACGGGCGCCAAATACAGCGATTCACCAACAATACATACAGCGACATCACCGTAATACCAAGCGCGATATCTAAAAAATTTCCACTTTGTGTCACTTCAGAAATATAAGCACCTAACCCCACAGCATGCAACTGAATAGATCCCCATGTGACCGCTTCTGAAATAATACTAATATTCCACGCGCCACCCGCCGCTGTAATCACTCCTGTAATAAAATACGGGAAAATACCAGGCAAAATAAAACGTTTCCACCATAACCAACCACGGACATTCAATGTACTCACTGCCATTTTTAAATTATTCGGCAAAGCAGATGTACCCGCAATCACATTAAATAAAATATACCATTGCGTACCCAAAATCATCAAAGGAGATGTCCAAATATTGGCATTTAAATGGTAACGCACAATTAAAATAGCAGCGACAGGAAATAATAAGTTCGCTGGAAATGCCGCCAGAAATTGTGCTATGGGCTGCACAATTTGGGAAGCGCGTGGATTCAATCCAATCCAAACCCCAATAGGCACCCAAATAATCGAACTCAATAAAATCATAGCAATCACACGACAAGCCGTGACAAAACCCAAACCAATCACCTGCCAAATTTGTGCTGCCGGTACTTCTCTGAAAATAAAATTAAACAAAATGAAAATAGCCACTACAAGGGTCCCATACAAAACAATATTCCAAGCAATGGTCCATATTTTTTTCCATAAAGTGATGGTTTGCACCACGCTGATTTTTTTACGTCGACGAAAATACTTAAGATTGACAAACGCATCGCCGAATTGTGATAAATGCTCCCCTATATATTGAAAAAAATCAGCACGCTGAAATAAATCGAGCACCCATGATTGCGGCACAACTTCACTTGCATTTTCTTCGGCTTTAAATTTCTCAGCCCAGGCAACCAAAGGTCGAAATAAGAGCTGGTCATATAAAAAAATCACAACAAACATCGCGATAATCACGTATAAAATCGCCGTTTTATCGGCGTGTGAAATAGCCAAAGCAATGTAAGAACCCAACCCAGGCAAGGTAATATTTTGATTAGCCACGGTGATAGCTTCAGATGCCACAAGAAAAACCCAACTGCCTGACATCGATAACATTGCATTCCAGAGCAATCCTGGCATTGCAAAGGGCACTTCCAATTTCCAAAATTTTTGCCATGCGGATAAATGAAACATCGCCGTTGCTTCTTTTAGATCTTCAGGAACACTACGCAAACTCTGATAAAAGCTTAACGTGATATTCCAAACTTGTGCAGTGAAAATAACAAAAATTGCCGCACATTCTGGGCCCATCATGCTGCCATGAAATAACGCTAAAAATCCAATGACCGTAAACGATAAGTAACCGAGCACAGGCACAGACTGCAAAATATCAATCATCGGAATTAAAATACGTTCTGCATTTTTATTTTTTGCAGCAAGCGTACCAATCGTAAAAGTAAAAATAAGCGAGCAACACAAGGCAATTAAAATACGTATCACACTACGCATTGCATAATACGGCAAATGCACAGGGTTTAAGGAAATCGGAATAATTTCCCCGAGCTGGTACTGCTGCGACATTTCTTTCGCACCCACCGCAAAAACAACAATAACCGCCAAGATCAATACGAGCGCCAACGCATCCCAATAATTGGGAATGGGCCACTGTGTTGCTTCATTTTTGGTGTAAGTGTTTTTCATTGGTTTTAGTGGGAGTATGAGTGCGGGGGTGAGTGTCCGAGGCACAATTTAATGAAAACCCAAATTAAAAGAATCTTATTGCAGATAGTTTTATTTTTAGTTTGCATTAGATTAAACCTCCGACACTCACACCCACACTCACATTCTCACTCTCCTCTCAGCCATCAGCAATTCCCGGTGAATAAAAAATTTTCATCTTTTGACGATCTTGAACGATAATTTGTTTCGAAAATGCTCATGGACTTCGTGACCACTGCGCTTTTCTCAACAAATTATCGTTCAACCTCGCCTAAAATCTGAAAATT
>JAUXWQ010000031.1 GCA_030680235.1 Coxiellaceae bacterium | reverse complement strand
AATTTTCAGATTTTAGGCGAGGTTGAACGATAATTTGTTGAGAAAAGCGCAGTGTACACGAAGTCCATGAGCATTTTCGAAACAAATTATCGTTCAAGATCGTCAAAAGATGAAAATTTTTTATTCACCGGGAATTGCTGCTGTTTCTAATGATATGCTAAGGGTCTGTGCATAGTCGTATCGCAATAGGGAATTAACGCATGCGTCATCTGAAAATGTTGAATGACAACCCCTTCTTTTATGATCGTTGGATTTTAGCAATCGCGCTTACTTTGATTTGTTTTGGGTTGTTGATGGTGTCGTCTGCCTCTATGGTAGTTTCTGATCAGATGTATCATGAACCTTTTTATTATTTGTTACGGCAGTTGATTTATTTACTGGGTGGTTTTTTTGTGGCATGGATTATTACCCGTATTCCGCTTTCTTTTTGGGAAGAAGCGGGTTTTATGTTGTTATTACTTTGTTTTGCGCTATTGGCAGCGGTATTAATTCCAGGTATTGGGAGTGTGATTAATGGATCGCGTCGCTGGATACACCTTGGCTTTTTGTCCTTGCAGGTTTCAGAAGCGGTAAAACTGATGGCTATTTTGTATATGGCAGGTTTTTTACAACGTCACTTAGAAGAAGTGCAAACGCGCTTATCGGGGTTTATTAAACCGATGGCTTTTTTCGGTATTATGGCGCTTTTTTTGTTGATGGAGCCTGATTTTGGGGCAACCAGTGTCATTATGATGACGATGTTGGCATTGTTATTTATTGCAGGTGCACGGTTGTTGCCGTTTTTATTGTTGGTTGGGTTGTGTGTAGGGGGTATGGCGCTTTTGGCAATCACAACGCCGTATCGCATGCAGCGTTTGACAACTTTTTTAAATCCTTGGTTGCATGCTTATGGTTCTGGTTATCAATTAACCCAATCATTAATTGCGTTTGGGCGGGGTGGTTTGTTTGGTGTAGGGTTAGGTAACAGTGTGCAGAAATTGTTTTATTTGCCGGAAGCCCATACGGATTTTATTTTTGCAGTCATTGGTGAAGAGCTAGGGTTTGTGGGCGAGCTATTGTTGCTAGCCTTGTTTGTGATACTTATTGTGCGTGTTGTCCAAATTGCGCAATTGGCTTTAAAGCAAGCTCAATATTTTGCGGGTTATGCGGCATGGGGTATTGGCTTGTGGTTGAGTTTTCAAGTCATTATTAACATTGGTGTGAATATTGGTGTACTGCCAACGAAAGGATTAACGCTCCCGCTGATTAGCTATGGCGGTAGTAGTTTGTTGGTGTGCTGTGCTGCTATCGGGATTTTATTGCGTATTTCTTATGAAGTGCAATCGATGGAAGTGAATGCCGTGTCACGTATGCGCCAGAGGGTGTCATAATACCCATGAAAACCGTCCTTATCATTGCAGGCGGCACTGGCGGCCATATTTTTCCTGCGTTAACCATTGCAGACCATTTAAAACAACAGGGTATTGCTGTGTATTGGATGGGTGCTGAAGTGGGTATGGAAAAAAATTTAGTGGGTAATCAATACCCGCTGTATTTATTGCCTGTAAAAGGCATGCGTGGAAAAAGTGTGCTTGAACAATTAAAAACACCTTTTCGCATTATAAAATCCGTTATTTTAGCGTATCAACATATTAAAAAAATAAAACCTGATGTCATTTTGGGTATGGGTGGTTATGCGAGTGGGCCTGGCGGCATCGCTGCAAAATTATTGGGAATTCCACTGGTTATTCATGAGCAAAATGCGTTTCCTGGATTAACCAATAAAGTGCTATCGAGGGTTGCAACTACGGTGTTGCAGGCTTTCCCTAATACTTTTTCTAAAAAGGCAATGACGGTTGGTAATCCTGTGCGAACTGCAATTCAAAAAATAACGCGTCCCGATGATTATTATCAAACGCGTGGAAAACCTTGGAAGATACTCATTTTAGGGGGTAGTCAAGGCGCGCATTTTATTAATCAATTGATGATGGATTTTTTAAAAGAAAATCACACAGATGATTTTTTAGTATGGCATCAAACAGGAAGAAAAGAGTTTGATGTGGTGAATACAGCGTATGCGGCGTCTACTAATAATGTCTATCGTGTTTCACCTTTTATTGACAGCATGGATGAAGCGTATGCGTGGGCAGATATGATTATTGCGCGTTCCGGTGCATTGACGGTAGCGGAAGTGACGATGGTGGGGCTGCCGGCTATTTTTATTCCTTTTCCACTAGCGGTGGATGATCATCAGTATCACAATGCCTTTTTTATTGAAAAAAACCAGGGTGCAAAGATTTTTCGTGAGTCAGAATTAACAGCTGAAAAATTGCGTATCTGTTTACAGGAATCGTTTTTTTCTGCAGAAAAACTCCAAAAAATGTCGTCTCATGCAAAGACCTGTGCAGCGCGAGAGGCGGTGGCAGACATTTTGCAGTATATATAGTAGGTAACATGTTACCTACTATAGTAAAGCCCTAGACTCACTCCCCTTAATCCGTATAATCATCTTTTGTAACTATTCAGCCATCGCTTAACCCGCTCATTTTTTGGCCTATTTTCTAAGGACGTGCTGTGTCGACTATTTCTGCGAAACATGTTTTTTGTATTGGTATTGGGGGGATCGGGGTTAGTGGTTTGGCAGAATTACTGCATCACCAGGGTATTAAAGTGTCTGGGTCGGATCCTACACCGAATGCATTGACGAGTCGCCTTAAATCCTTGGGCATTACTATTTTTCATGAGCACGCTGAAAGTAACATTACTGATGCTGATCTTATTGTTTATTCCAGTGCGGTTTCAAAAAACAATCCGGAGCGTGTTGCTGGAAAAAAAAGGGGAATCTTGCAAATCACGCGTGGTCAATTATTGGCAAATTGTTCCGATACTTATCAGACTATTTTAATTGCAGGTACGCATGGTAAAACGACGACTTCCGGCTTGATGTCTTGGGTTTTTGAGCAGGCAGAGCAAGACCCTACTTTTATTGTAGGGGGTGTATTGCGTGATCGTGATTCCACGATGCGTGCGGGCCAATCCAGATTTTTTATTGCTGAGTCTGATGAAAGTGATGCGTCATTTTTGCTGTTATCGCCAACTGCAGCTGTGATTACCAATATTGATGCAGATCATATGGAAACCTATGAGCACAATTTTGAAAAGTTGAAAGACAGTTTTTTACAGTTTGTTTCAGCTATTCCTGATGATGGTTTCGTCGTGCTGTGTATTGATAATCCCGTATTGTGTGAGTTATTGCCAAAAATAAAAGCCCGTGTGATTACCTATGGTGAAAGCATAGATGCCGATTATCAACTTAAAAACTTTGAGCAAAACGGATTGCAAAGTACTTTTACAGTCAATGGACGTGAAATCACTGTCAATTTAGGCGGAAAGCATAATGCGCTCAATGCATTGTCTGTGATTATTGTGGCAGATGAATATCATTTGCCGAAAAATGCGGTAGAAAGCGCATTAAAAACCTTTCCGGGTATGCGTCGACGAATGCATCCGCGTGGTGAAATGCGCCTTAAAAATGGTGCAGCGCTTGTTTTTGATGATTATGGTCATCATCCTGTTGAGTTGGAAGTGACTTTGAAGGCAGCAAAAGCGGCGTTTCCTGATCGTCGTATCGTGCTAGTGTTTCAACCGCATCGTTATACCCGAACACGCGATTTGATGCGGGAATTTGTCGACGTGTTAAAAATGGCAGATTGCCTTGTGTTAATGGAAGTTTATGCAGCAAGTGAAGCCTGTATTGAAGGAGCGGATGGAAAGGCCTTGTTTGATGCTGTGAAAAAGACTGGTATGGAAAATTGTGTTTTTGTGCCAGAATTATCGCAATTGCCGGAAAAATTGAAAGCAATGTTACAAGCAAATGATGTGATTATATTGCAAGGTGCTGGCAATATTGTGACAATGGCTACAGTATTGACTGAAAATAAGTAGGCATGGATGACTACGCAACCCAATCATCGACATCAATCTTCGCGTTCACGCGCATTTTTTCTACCGATTTTGCTTGCATGTTTATTGGTCGCTTTAGTCGTGGGTGGTGTTTTTGCGTGGCGTTGGATGCAAAAACCAACGTCATTTCCTATTTCGCATGTTGTCGTGCAGGGAGAATTGACACACATTACGCCACAAGCTTTGGAAAAAACCATTACGTCTCAATTAACCGGCGGCTTTTTTTCATTAAATTTAGAGGCGATCAAAACGGCTGTTTTGGTTTATCCGTGGATAGAATCTGTTTCTTTTCGGCGTGTGTGGCCTGATACATTGCGTGTTCGCTTAGAAGAGCAAAAACCCCTTGCGCGCTTTGGCGTGACAGGGGTATTAAACATCGCGGGACATGTCTTTTATCCTGACTCAAAAACAATCCCTGCTGATTTGCCTTTATTAGAAGGGCCTGTTGATGAAGCGGCTTCTCTTACAGCCTTTTATCAAAATGCAACGGTGCTCGCAAAATTCATTGGGTTAACCATTCATTTTTTAAGTATGGATCCACAGCATGGGTGGGTTTTGCAGTTGAGTAATGAAGTGATCGTAAAAATGGGTCGACAAGATGTCTTGAATCGTTTTAAACGTTTTGTTGCGATTTATCCAAAAATCGTTGCCTCTTCGAAAGAAACGCTGGTTTCTGTTGATTTACGTTACCCAGATGGCTTTGCTGTACGGTTCTCATCTACTTTAAAAACACTGAAAAAATAAGTATTTTCCCGTATTTTTTTGTAGAGCAATTGCTTGTCTTCGAATATACTGATGTGAGTAAGTGTGAGTGTGCGTGTGCGTGTGTACCCTCATGCTCCCTATACACGGAGTTTCACATGCGTAAAAAAACGGACAAGGATTTAATTGTTGCGCTAGATATTGGCACCAACAAAATTGCCGCACTCGTTGGCGAAATTACCGCTGATCATACGATTGAAATCATAGGGTTTGGCGTTCATCCTTCACGTGGATTAAAGCGTGGTGTTGTTGTGAATATTGAAGCAACTGTTCAATCCATTCAGCGTGCAATTGAAGACGCAGAATTAATGGCTGGCTGTGAAATTCATTCTGTTTATACAGGTATTGCAGGTAGTCATATTGCCAGTTTAAATTCGCATGGCATTGTTGCCATCCGCGATCGTGAAGTGAATCAATCCGATATTGATCGTGTCATTGATGCTGCAAAAGCAGTTGCTATTCCTGCAGATCAAAAAATTCTCCATATTTTACCGCAGCAATTTATTATTGATTCACAAGAAGGTGTGCGTGAACCGATTGGTATGTCGGGCGTTCGATTAGAGGCGCGTGTGCATATTGTGTCGGGGGCGGTGAGTGCTGCGCAAAATATCGCAAAATGTGTGCGTCGTTGTGGGTTGCAAGTCACCGATATTATTCTTGAACCTTTGGCTTCCAGCTGTGCTGTGCTCACAGAAGATGAAAAAGAATTGGGCGTTTGTATGATTGATATCGGCGGTGGCACGACGGATATCGCTATATTTGTTGATGGTGCGATTCGTCATACCGCAGTCATACCGTGTGCGGGTGATCATGTTACTAACGATATTGCGGTTGCACTTCGCACACCAACGCAGAATGCAGAGCAAGTGAAGCGTCAATATGCATCTGTTTCAGAGCATTTGATAGATCCAGCAGAAATTATTGCCGTGCCGAGTGTGGCGCAACGCCCTGTGCAACAAGTGCAGCGTCGTGCATTGGCACAAGTGGTGCGTGCACGTTATGAAGAAATATTTTCACTGGTTGCGAATGAATTGCGTCGCAGTGGATTTGAAGAAGTGATTGCCGCTGGTATTGTATTGACTGGGGGTGCTGCGAATGTTGAAGGTGCTGCGTTACTAGCAGAAACTGTTTTTCAAATGCCAGTGCGTATTGGTTTTCCGCAGCATGTCAGTGGATTAATTGATGTTCGTGAAGATCCTACGTATTCTACAGGAGTAGGTTTGTTGCTTTATGGATTGCAACAGCAGGAGTCTCCACAATCAACCGTGCTCAATCGCAGCTTGCCGGGATTATGGTCGCGGATGCGGAGCTGGTTTCAGGGGAATTTTTGAAGTGGGAGGGTGAGTGGGAGTGTGAGTGTCTGAGGTTAAATCCAATACAAACTTTTAATAGCGACATAAAAAGTTTTTGATTGGCATTCAGTTATGCCTCTGATACTCCCACTCATACGCCCACTCCCGCTATTAGTGACAATAAAATGGAGGATCAAACCATGTTCGAACTCAGTGACAACACATCTCACAATGCAAAAATCAAAGTAGTCGGTATCGGTGGTGGTGGTGGTAACGCCATTGAACATATGATGGCGGAAAAAATTGAAGGCGTTGAATTTATCTGTGCGAATACGGATGCGCAAGCCTTGAATAAGTCGAGTGCACGCACCGTCTTGCATTTGGGTGAAGAAATCACAAAAGGTTTGGGCGCTGGTGCTAATCCGGACGTGGGTCGTCAAGCGGCTGAAGAAAATCGCAATCACATTCGTGAATTATTGACCGGTACAGACATGGTATTTATCACAGCGGGTATGGGTGGTGGTACCGGTACGGGTGCTGCACCAATTTTTGCTGAAGTGGCAAGAGAGCTGGGTATTCTCACGGTTGCGGTTGTAACGAAACCTTTCGTATTTGAAGGTCGCAAACGCATGGAAGTAGCGGATGAAGGCATTAAAGCGCTGACAAAATATGTCGACTCATTAATTACCATTCCCAATAACAAATTATTGAGCGTACTGGGTAAAAATATTTCTTTATTGAATGCATTTAAAGCCGCGAATAACGTGTTGTATGGTGCTGTTCAAGGTATTGCAGATTTGATTACCCGCCCTGGTTTGATTAACGTCGACTTTGCAGATGTGCGTACTGTGATGTCTGAAATGGGTATGGCAATGATGGGTACGGGTGTTGCGACGGGTGAAAATCGTGCGCGTGAAGCGGCAGAAGCGGCGATTGCAAGTCCGTTGTTAGAAGACATTGATTTTCAGGGTGCAAAAGGCGTATTGGTTAATATCACCGCTGGTATGGATATGTCGATTGGTGAATTTGAAGTGGTTGGTGAAGCGATTAAAGCCTTTGCCTCTGAATCAGCAACGGTTGTTGTGGGTACAGTGATTGATCCTGAGTTAACGGATGAGTTGCGTGTAACAGTTGTGGTAACGGGCTTAGGTGTTACGCACAAAGGCGCTGGGACAGTAGTTGGGTCGTCTACCTTATCTTCATTGCGTCCTTCTAAGGCAGCGGTGCGCATAGATGGCACAATGGATTACCATCAGCTTGATCGCCCTGCCTATCTGCGTAACCAGCAAGAAACACCCGCGAAAGCGGCAGTTACTGCTGATGAGCCACGTGAAAAAGACATGGAATTGCTTGATATTCCGGCTTTTTTGCGTAAACGCGAAGAATAAATTTTTGCATTATGGGTACTCCTTTTGAAAAGTATGTGTATCTACACAAGTCTGAAAATGGGATGAAATGACGTATAAACCGCTGACACCTCAGTAGTTCCCGGCGAATGTCTGAAAATTAGCGGTTTTTCAGGCATTCGCGGGGAATTGCTGAGGATTCTCAACATCGCTTTTCGCCTTGCTCTAACTCTGTTAAACTGCCCCGTTTATATAAACCCACCCATCAAAGGCCTTATATGAATATGATCAAGCAGCGCACCCTTAAGAATAGTGTTCATATAACAGGTATTGGCGTGCATTCTGGTGGACCTGTTTCGTTAACCTTGCAGCCAGCACCGAGTGATACGGGTGTTCTTTTTCGTAGAACGGATTTGGATCCAGTGGTTGAAATTCCAGCGCGCATTGCGTGTATTGGGAATACGGATATGTGCACGTGTCTTATTAAAGATTCTGTCATGATTGCGACGGTGGAGCATTTATTATCTGCCCTGTCAGCATTACAGATTGATAATCTCTATGTCGATTTATCTTACCCAGAATTACCCATTTTAGATGGCAGTTCAAAACCCTTTGTTGAATTAATTTTATCGGCGGGCATTGAGGAACAGGTCGCACTCAAAAAGTTTATCCGCATTAAAAAAACAATAGAAGTAACGCAAAATGATAAATGGGCGCGATTTGAGCCCTATGATGGGTTTCGTGTTGCTTTTGAAATTGCTTTTAATCACCCAGTTATTCTGCGGAGTGAGCAGGCTGTTACCTTTGATTTTTCCGAGACAAATTATATTGAATACGTTTCTTCTGCGCGTACTTTTGGGTTTTTAGCAGATTATGAAATGATGCTTGCAAAAAAATTAGCAATGGGTTCAAGTTTAGATAATACGGTTGTGTTGGATGCGGATCGTGTGATAAACCCGGATGGGCTGCGTTATCCCGATGAATTTGTGAAGCATAAAATTCTGGATGCGATTGGGGACTTATATTTGGTGGGACACAATATTATTGGTGCTTTTAGTGGCTATAAATCGGGTCATGCCGTAAACAGTGCCTTATTAAAAAAATTATTAGCTGATGAAAGTGCGTGGGAAATGGTGACCTTTGAACATGCGGAAGATGCACCAAGTTGTTATGCTTAATGGTAACTGTTCAGATGGGTGTGGCTTCGTTACGATGTAAAAAAGTAGCAAACTCAGTAGTTACGTTTTATCTGCTAAAGTGTCAGGGATCAGTGCCAGTATATATACTGACACTCACACTTTAATCTCTTTTTCAAAATCAATATCGCACCGTCTTCGCACACACTGTACATTTCAAATCACAAATTGCTGCAAATCGTCTATCTTTTCGTACGTCCCGCATAATGTTTGATGACATCATTTTAATGCGCATGGCAATGGATGCGCTTGAAATGCCCAAAATTAAAACCCCATTTTGAACATTCATGACATGACAGTACGATTTTAGCGTGTCAGGCAAAATGGTTTGTGTATAATGGTCGAGCGCTAACAAAAAGTGCGCTTTTTGAATAATTTTATTGAGCGACGTGCCTATACAGGCGTCGACAGCGGTAGGTATTTCACGGTATAGCGTTTCCATGACGCTTATTATACAGTATTGCGAGGTTATGTGGAGAAGCAATTTATTTTATTGCCTCGCGAAAATTAAGAGAAGTCACATTATGTTCAGCTTGTTAAAAAAAGTCTTTGGCACACGTAACGATCGTCTATTGCGTCACTATCGTAAATTGGTTGAAAAAGTCAATGCGTTTGAGCCCGTGCTGCAAAAGCTGTCTGACGCAGAATTACAATCGAAAACACCTGAATTTCGCGCGCGATTGGCACAAGGCATGTCGTTAAATGACCTATTGCCCGAAGCATTTGCTGTTGTGCGTGAAGCCTCAAGGCGTGTGATGGGTATGCGCCATTTCGATGTGCAATTAATTGGCGGTATGGTTTTGCATGATGGCAAAATTTCCGAAATGCGCACGGGTGAAGGTAAAACTTTAATGGGCACCTTAGCAGCTTATTTAAATGCGTTGGCTGAGCGTGGTGTGCATGTGATTACCGTCAATGATTATTTAGCGAAGCGCGATGCAGAATGGATGTTGCCCCTTTACACTTTTTTAGGATTAACAGTAGGCATTAATTTGACGCAAATGTCACATAATGACAAACAAGAAGCCTACGCAAAAGATATTACCTATGGCACCAATAATGAATTTGGTTTTGATTATTTGCGCGACAATATGGTGTATGAATTAGAGGAGCATGTACAACGTCCTTTGCATTTTGCCATTATTGACGAAGTCGATTCTATTTTAATTGATGAAGCGCGCACACCTTTAATTATTTCAGGACAAGCAGAAGAATCTTCTGAATTATACGGAAAAGTAAATAAGCTGATTCCGCATTTGATCGTGCAAAAAATGAAAGAAGATGAAAAAGATGAAGATGTGCCAGAAGCGCGTCGTGGGGATTATAAATTAGATGAAAAAAACCGCCAGGCATTTTTAACAGAACAAGGCCATCAAAAAGTTGAAGACCTGATGATCCAAGAAGGGTTGTTAAAAGAAGGTGAGAGTCTTTACGATTATTCCAATATTCAGTTAATGCATTATTTTTATGCATCCTTGCGTGCGCATGCTTTGTATCACCGCGATGTGGATTATGTTGTGAAAAACGGCGAAGTGATTATCGTCGATGAACATACAGGCCGATTGATGGATGGTCGTCGTTGGTCTGATGGATTGCATCAAGCGGTTGAAGCAAAAGAGGGTGTGCAAATCCAGTTAGAAAATCAAACGCTCGCTACGATCACTTTCCAAAACTATTTTCGCATGTATGAAAAACTATCAGGCATGACGGGAACAGCAGATACAGAAGCGTATGAGTTCCAAAAAATTTATGGTCTTGAAGTTGTTGTTATTCCGACGAATAAACCCATGGTTCGGAAAGATGAAGCCGATAAAATTTATTTAACGCAAGATGAAAAATTTGATGCCATTATTGAAGAAATTAATCGGGTGCGTGCGCTTGGTCAGCCAATTTTAGTGGGTACAGCATCGATTGAAACATCAGAGTTATTATCGAGCCGTTTGAAAAAAAATAAAATTCCGCATCAAGTGTTAAACGCAAAACAACATGAACGTGAAGCGACTATTATTGCAGAAGCAGGGCGCCCAGGGGCTGTGACGATTGCGACCAACATGGCAGGGCGCGGTACGGATATTGTGTTAGGTGGTAATGTTAAATTGGAAATTGCCGAATTAGTTAATCCCAGCGATGTGCAAATTGAAGCATTAAAAGTGGATTGGCAAAAACGTCATGATGCTGTTTTACAAGCCGGTGGATTATATGTACTGGGTAGTGAGCGTCATGAATCACGTCGTATTGACAATCAGTTGCGTGGTCGTTCAGGTCGTCAAGGTGATCCTGGCACATCACAATTTTATTTGTCGATGGAAGATAATTTATTGCGTATTTTTGGCGGTGATCGCTTGTTGTTAATGATGCGTAAATTGGGTGTTCAAAAAGGTGAGGTGATTCAACATCCTATGATTTCACGCGCCATTGAGAAAGCGCAGCATCGTGTGGAAGGGCATAACTTCGATATTCGTAAACATTTATTGGATTATGATGATGTGGCCAATGATCAGCGTAAAGTGATTTATCAACAGCGTCTTGAATTATTGCATGCGGAAAACGTGTTGCAGTCGGTGATTGAATTGCGTGCCGAAGTAGTGGATCGTTTGTTTCATCAATTTGTTCCTGCGGGCAGTATGGAAGAGCAATGGGATATTTCAGGTCTTGAAAAACAGTTGGCGCAAGATTTCTTAGTGGTTTTGCCGCTTCGTGAATGGTTAGAAAAAGATAGTGAATTGCATGAAGAAAATTTAAAAGCAAAAATCTTAGAGGCACTAGAGGCACATTATATAGAGAAAGAAAAAACGATAGGGGTTGAGGCACTACGTGAAGCAGAAAAAGGTATCATGTTGCAAACGTTTGATTCGCATTGGAAAGATCATTTATCAGCGATGGATTTAATGCGTAAGGGCATTCAATTGCGTGGTTATGCACAAAAAAATCCTACGCAAGAATTCAAACGCGAATCATTTAATATGTTTAAAGATTTATTGGAAAATATTAAATATGCTTTTATTTCAACAATTTCTAAGCTAGAAGCAGCAACGCCAGAAATGATGGAGCATGCCGCGATGCCTGCGCCACAACTGCATTTCACACACCAAGATTTATCACAAGCGATGGGTGAAGGTGACGGCGCCGACGCTGCAGCACAGCCTATTGTCCGTGATGGTGTAAAAGTGGGTCGTAATGATCCTTGTCATTGTGGCTCTGGTAAAAAATTCAAAGCGTGCCATGGGCAGTTATAAAAGTTGAGGAAGCACATTTTTTCGAAGACCTTTCAGTAGCGCAGCCTGGAAGGCTGTGTAGATAGCGAGAATAGTAATATGAATGATAAAACGCCTCCAGCTTATTTACATGTTGTTGTGGGCATTTTATGTAATGAAAAAAAAGAAATTTTAATTGCGTTGCGTCCACCTCAAGTAGTTTCCCCTGGTTTTTGGGAGTTCCCTGGTGGAAAAGTAGAACTTAACGAAACTTTAGAAAATGCTTTGATTCGTGAGTTTCGTGAAGAAGTTGGTATTGATGTTACGCAAGTCACATTTTTTTTAAAAATCGAAAAAGCCTATCCCGATAAAATATTGGTATTAAATGTATTTCATATCCATGAATTTAGTGGCATTCCTGTGGGCTGTGAAAATCAAGAAGTTCGTTTTGTGTCGTCTGATGCATTGAAGGATTATTCATTTTTACCCGCAAATGCAGAGATCATTGAGCGGTTGCAATACAAAGCTTCAGTAGTTCCCGGCGAATGTCTGAAAAACCGCTAATTTTCAGATTTTAGGCGAGGTTGAACGATAATTTGTTGAGAAAAGCGCAGTGGTCACGAAGTCCATGAGCATTTTCGAAACAAATTATCGTTCAAGATCGTCAAA